>NZ_BDAW01000033.1 GCF_001625085.1 Nocardia acidivorans NBRC 108247 | reverse complement strand
ACGGAATCACAACTTCTTAACTTCCGAACGAGAGAGACAGTACAACCGCGCGCCGGGATTGTCTACACCCGACAGTAGAGATTTTTGGGGGCATCGAACGGCCTTCTGCCGGTGCGCACATTGCCGGCTTTCAACTACCAACGCGGGGACACGATGACCGCGACGGACACGCGCACCGCCCGCATGGATGTCCTGCTCCCCGAAGCGATGGCTGGCAGCGCACTCGATACCGTGATCGCTCTGCACGCCGAGGAGGCCCTGACATGTCAGGTGAGCGGCCGGTCGCCATCGAGCGCGGCCCAGGGCGCCGGCACCGCCCCGATACCCCGGCCGATGCCCGACAAGACTGTCTTCCCCGCATCGTGATCGGCCGGTTGATCCGGCCCAGCGGGAGCGGATTCACGGCCCGCCGGACTGGGACGAATCCGGATCGCTCCGGAAATGGTTTGCGAGACCGGCTGTAGTTCGATGCATCCCCACCCACGGATGGCTCCGGACCCGCCGAATCGCCGACCAAAAATCTGTAGTGGCGGATCTAGACATATATCGATCGCTTCGGTAGTTTCTTGGTCGTAGCAAGTGAGGGAAACATCCGCGAGGGCACGGGAGATAACGAACTGCCCGTGAGTAAGGGACGACGATTGGACCGAAGCAGGGTCCGTAAGCTGTCGAGTACGAGGTAACACAAGGTAGTAAGTACGCGACCGTTCGATCGCCCGTCTCCGTCTTCCCGGCGGGCAAACCCACCGATTCACCCCCTTCAAGTGGGTTACGGTCGTTTCCACCGGGCCCCGGTGCCGCCCTTTGCGCGGCACCGGGGCCCTCGTCGAAGAACTGTCCCCCGCCCGCCCGCATTGCACGGAGGAGGGTGTGTGGCATACTGGTGATCGAGTACGGGTTTTTGCAATGATCACCCGGCTCCTACAGGAAGTCACAAAAAAGTATGTCGCAAGGCAGTGTGAAGTGGTTCAACGGCGAAAAGGGCTTCGGATTCATCGCCCAGGACGCGGGCGGCCCCGATGTGTTCGTCCATTACTCCGAGATTTCCGGCTCCGGCTACAAGTCCCTTGATGAGGGCCAGCGCGTCGAGTTCGAGGTTGGCCAGGGGCAGAAGGGCCCGCAGGCCCAGAGCGTCCGCGCCATCTAGTAAGCAGACGAGAAAACAGGAACCCGCGCTACTGCGTGGGTTCCTTGCTTTTTCGGGCGGATCCGCTCACCCGCGCATCGCTGCCACCTGCTGTGCCGGCTTGCTCCCGTTCGCGATCGGAACGGGGGGTGCTCACGGCTCGACCCGCTGCTGGTTCCGCAGGGTCCGCTTAGCCGCGCGCAGCGCCAGGAACGCCATCGCCGAGCCCGCGTGAAAGTTGGCGCTGCTCGGCATCTTTCGTAGATACCACCCCACGCGGGTTTCGCCGGCGAAGTGCTCGTCGGTGAACTTCTGGGCACCGTCGGGGAAGTGGCCGCAGAAGATCACCGCATATGCCCACCGATTGCGAATCAGGTTCGCGGTGAGGTTCGCCTTCAGGGTCTGCTTCTGCTTCCATCCGCGCCCGGTGAGCATCGGGTAAATCACGAATCCTTCGCCACCTGCCGCCCGATCTTGTGTGCGAACGCCCTGTTCGGCTCCGACCGCAGCGGCGGCCCCGACTCGCCGGTGGGTGCCTGCGCCGCGTCGAGGTCGTGCCGGGCGATGCCCCACTCGAAGGTGACCGCGTGGACGAGGTTGGCCACCGGTTGAATCAGATGGATTGGGCGCCACGGCTCGTCGCGGGTCATCCGCAGAATACCGAATCACAGATCCTCGTCACGGCCCAGCACATTTGGTATAGGTGTGGTGGGCATAGTTGTGGGCGCGCTTCCACCGCGCACACGACCCGACCATGTCCCACCCCCAGGTGGTGGAGTGGATCTCCGGGTCGTTCATCCAATCCCGCTGTCCATGGCTGATGTTGTGCCCGAGCTCCATGTTCTCGACGATCTTCGCGACCGACAGCAGAGCTGTGCCGGCTAGCCACGCCCACCGCTTCCTGTTTGCGAAGAGCGTGGCCCGGCCGGCGGCTTCGAGCACACGCCGGCCGCGGATGGCCCGGTGAATGTATGCCGCGCTCCGCTCACCCAGCGACTGCTCCACGTTCCGGCGGATGGTGTCAGTTCCTCGCCGAGGGCCTCGACATCAGCAGGCCGGTCGGCTTGGCGGCTAACGCATTCAACGCACCGCGTCCCTGGCGGCTTTCCAGTCTCCGGCTGCCCCCGGGCGAGAACACAGCCGGTGAGGCGAAACGATTTCAGGCCCCGGCGCTGTGGGCGCCGGGGCCTGAAATTGATCGTCAAGGGACGGATTCAATGTCGTTTTCGATTTCCGGCCGGTGAGGCCGGTGGCTGACACCGTGTCCGAACTTGCCGACACGGCCGCACAGTGCGTAGGTGGGTACTCGTTGAACACCTCCCGGCTCGTAGGTCGCTGCCCGCACCCACATCTCGGTGCGGTTTCGCCGGCGGGTCGCTGTGGCGACTTCCGGCGTGTCGTGCGATTTTCCGGTTCTGCTGCCGCGGCCCGTTCGGGATCTGCCACGGCCTTGCCACTTCTTACTCTCCGAACGAGAGAGATAGTACGACGATCGATTCTGATTGTCTACATCTTGGAGTGCAGATTTTCTGGAGCGATGTCGTCCGGTCAGCCGTTCGACGGTTCGGAAAAATGTGTAGCGGAAAATGTAGACAATGACGGATGCACTGTGTAACTTAGCTCTCGCATCAGCGAGAGATCGAGTAACTGGGCAGGTGAGCTGCCTGGTAGGAAATACCCCCGTCCCCTCCGGCGCTGACGAGAATCCGGCAGACCCCCCCGTAGCCGGACCGCCGCCGGAGGGGATGGCGTACCGCACGATGAGGACCTTCGTTGACAGGCAGTACCCGACACGCATGGAGGTGGCCACTGAGTAGTCCGATTCCCGTCTTGCACCCGGACAAGCCTTCGGTGCGAGATACCGCATCGGCCCGCAGGGGCCGATGAGTCGTTCCCTTCCGTATACGTGGATCCCAGGCCCCGGCGCACTCGCGCCGGGGCTTGCCGTCGTGCCCAACCCTGAGAGGTGCTGTGCAGCAACCAGATACCACACCCGTCGGCGACTCCGGTGGGCCCGACAAACTAGATGACGAGGACTTCCCCGCCTACAGCATGGGCCGGGCCGCGGAAATTCTCGGGGTGACCCAGGCATTCCTGCGGTCCCTCGATGCCGCACGCCTGTTGACCCCGCAGCGCTCGGCGGGCGGGCATCGCCGCTACTCGCGGTATCAACTGCGGATCGCCGCGCGCGTGCGCGAGCTGATCGACGCCGGTAACTCCCTCGAGGGCGCATGCCGGATCGTGATCCTGGAGGACCAGCTCGCCGAGGCCCACGCCCTCAACACCACCCTGCGGCACGCCCTGGATCAGCACGATCCACAAGACCCGGAGCACTGACCGGCTCCGCGGTACGCAAGAGGCCCGCGCGGTCCGCGCGGGTTTCTGTTCGGGTCGGCTCCCCCCGGCCGGAGCCGGAAACCCGGTCCGAGGCGATCGCAACCTGCGCGATGACAGGTAATTGATTGCGCAACAACGGGATTCGGGACATTCCCCGCAGTAAGGCACTGCGGCTCCGCGCGGTTGCGAGTAGTTGCGGACCGCGATAGTTCGCCGTCTTGGCGAAACCGCGCACGGCCGTATGTGAGAACAGCGGCTGGTTCGTGGCTCACGACATATCCGCACCCACCCGAGCCGGCGCGATTGGCTCGAGCAGCCGACCCCGGAGAATGGGGACCAGTAATGAGAGCCTATGAGGGCAGGCGGATGCGCGGCGGACGCCGTTCGAACTTAGCCGGTCTCATCACCCTGCTGGTGTCCGTATGGTTGATCGTCGGCGCGGTGGCCGGCGGGCAGCGACATTACTACGCCAGCGCGCCCACCAACTGCGCGAGCACGGCAACCATCGCCGCCTGGCCGCTCAACTATGTCGGGATGAATCCGAAGGTGGGAGACTGCCACGTCGACCTACCGCAACCCAGTCCGTAATCATCGGATTACGTTGCAGCACAACAAATATAAGGTTCTGCCGTCGGTGAATGCGCTCGGGGATCGTGCCCAATGCGTACGCGGGTCAGCGACAGAGGTCTACAAGGGGCGGCCGATGGGGTCCGACCGGTTCGCCGACTGGCGTGCCCAGCCGATGGCGTCGTCGGCGGCGAGCGACAGGATGTCGAGATGTCTTCCCGCATAAGACCTGTGCAGGACTTCGGCACCTTGCGCGGACAGCTGGGCGATTGTGCCCCGAATGGTCGATTCGGGGGTCAGGGGATCGTCGACGATGGTGCCGACCAGCAGTGGTCCCTTGGTCGGCTCGGGGATTTCGCCGCAGTGCCGAAGCGCCGCGGCCACCCGGGGGTGGCGGGTCAGGTTGTGGAGGCCGAGATCGCCGACGGTGTAGGGGGCCAGCAGTTGGCGCATGCCGGGGACCGAGAGGGATTCGGCTGCTGTCAGGAACTCCGAACCCGTCGCGGGCAGGAACTCTTGCGGTCGGAAGGAGGGATCCTGGGAGCGCATGCCCGCCAGCAGCGCGAAGATCAGGGCGTCGGCCGGGAAGTCCGAATCCTGGGTTACCGCGGTGAAATACGAGAGATAGTCCGGCGGGGACAGGGCGATGGTTCCCCGGTAATCCAGGTCGAAGTCGGCGAACGGCGCGACCGCCGCCGCCCGGATGACGGTATCCGCACCCTGGCAGAATCCCGCCGCGACAACGGAATCGCCGATCCCGGCATCGAGTTCTCGTGCGGCAGCACAGATTTCAATGACGTCCTGGGCGGCCTCCTCGGCGAAGGGGAACGGGTTGATACCGGAACCGTCCAAGCCCCGATAGTCGGCGGCCGCCACCGCGCAGCCGTTCGCCAGCCACGCGGACAGGTGGGCGCGCTCCACCCCGGGTAGTCCGCGGATCGACGGTGCGTGCTGCCGATCGAGCCCGACGAAACAATGCGCCCAGGTCAACAGGGTCAGTCCGGCCGCCCGCTCGGTGCGATGGGGCAGGTAGACCGAACCCGAGGTCGTCCGGCCGGAGCTGCGGAATCGAATTCGGTACCCACGCCGGGTTTCCTTCGGGCACAACCCCGGATCGAGGATGTCCGCACTCGTCAGACGGCGGGGCATCGCTAGTTCAATCGACCGAACAACCAGTAGCCCGGGGATCCATGGTCCTGGCCGACCAGGAAATCGACGACGCTGCGCGCGAGTTCGGCCTCGTCGATCGAACCGTTGCCATCGGTATCGGTGAGGTCGAAAATCGTGTCGGATTCGTCCTCGCCGATTCCGAGTCCGCTTGTCACGGCGTGGAATTGGGTGCGAGTTATCCGAGTGCCGCTCTCGTCGATCAGTGTCATCACCGCGCTCACGAGTTCGCCCGCGCCCGCGGCGACCTGCGCCGAGCCGCGGCCGACACCACCGGCGAGGAATTCGCGCAGATCGATGGTGCCGTCCCCGTCGAGGTCGTAGAACTCAATCAGTTGTCGTGCCAACTGCTCGTAGCCCTCGCGGACGCGGACGGCGACCGGATCGCCGAGCGGCCGTCCGAAACTCTGAATCAATCGCAGGGCGTGGGCGCGGAAATCGTCCGGTCCGATCCGGCCGTTGCCGGTCGCGTCGAGTACTCGGAAGCGGACGTCGCCGTCACCCGCGGGGACCTGCTGGGCGGTATCGGCGCGGCGGACGGTGTTCAGGTCCGCGGCCCACCGGGTGGCCTCGCGGGCGGCCGGTTCCAGCAGTCCGATGTGGTCCAGGGATTCGAAATCGCGGAAGGTGATGTCGGTGCCGCAGTCGACGAGGGCCTCGGCGAATTCCCGGCCCTGCGCCGCGGTGAAGACCGGGTCCGCGCCGCCCGCGCACAGGTAGATCGGCCGGTCGTACTTCGTCGCGGGCGGGCTGGTCGATTCCAGGGCATCGATCAGCGGTTGCCACTCGGCGATTCCGGTGATGCCCGCGCCGTCATTGGTCGTGGCCGAGCAGAGCGCGTCGAGTTCGCCCATGGATCGGGTCCGCGCGGCGTCGAGCAGTTCGCGCCCGATCGGGCTCAGCCGGTCCCCCGGCTCGAATTCCGGTCTGCGGGTGTGGAGTCCGGCGAGAATCGTCGGCACCAGCGCGTGCACGGGTTGCGCGCCGTCCTCGGTATTGGATCGCACGAATTCCAGGAATCGAACCGGCGGAGCCAGTGAGACCGTCCCCAGCAGCTCCAATTCCGGGGCGTAGGCGGTGCACAGCGCCGCGGCGAACAACGAGCCGTGCCCGCCCTGTGAGAATCCGCCGATGACGGTGCGATTGTCGATATCGAGATCCATCTCGTGCACGGCCAGGGCGATATCGATGATGTCGTCGGCGATGGCCTCACCATCGAGGTAGGGGTGCGGTTCATCGGTGCCCAATCCCTCGTAATCGGTTGCCGCGACGACGAATCCGGCCCGCAGCCAATGCGAGAGGTGCGCACGCTCCTCGGGGATCAAGCCCACCCGGGAGGGGGCGTTGTGCTCATTGATCCCCACGGTGCAATGCGCCCAGGTCAGTAGCGGAGCGGGCGTGGCGGACGGCCTCGGCACGAAGACCGAGCCGCTGACCGCTCGCATGTCACCGGAGAAATTGGGCGCGGAGTACAGAATCCGATAGGCCCGCTCCGCGCCGTCGGGCCACAGCGCCCGGTCCAATGGATCCACATCGAGCAGCTTGCCGTGATCGATTCCCGAACAATCGAGTGCAGAAGTCACGTGCATCCTCCAGGCGAACCGGTCGAGTGCAAGCCGACGTGCTCCAAGAATCAGCAGTGCATAACCTTACCCGGCACCCGTGGCGTATGTCACGTCGCAGGTCAGCGGCTGTCGGAGCGCACCTTCCTGATCGTCGAAGCGGCCGGTGCGGGTATGCGGGAGATCGCGGCGCTGGTCGAATCGGGCCGCCCGCGCCCACAGATCGATACGGTGATGCCGTTCGAAAAGGCCGCCGAAGCGGATCGACTGGGGCAGAGCGGACGTGTCGCGGCGAAGATCGTCCTCACCGTCGATTGACCGGCTGCCCGCCGATCGATTCCGTATCATGTTGCGCCGCAGCGGTTTCGAGTAGGGTGTCGACGAAGTCTCGCACCCCGGCGGAGTTCCGTTCGGTGGGCCAGATCAGCCCGTACTCGATGGGCGGCGCATCATGGAACGGGATGAACACGATGCCGGGCCGGTCGTGATACCGACTGCCGCGCAGCGCCACCGGGGAGACCCCGCGTCCGGCCACCACATGCGACGGTATCTCCGTCCAGTAGGTGGCGAACGGCCCCGGTGGAATCTCCCGGCCCGAAGGAGTTCGGGTGGGGAGGTGGAAGTTCAACCAGTACAGCGGGATATCGCCGCGCAGCGATACCAGCGGAGCCTCCGCGAGATCCTCCAGCGAGACACTCTCCCGGCGCGCGAACCGGTGCCCCGCGGGCACCATGAGCGCGCGGGGTTCGGAGAAGATGACCGGGCCTGCCGTGAGATCCGGTTCGTCGAGGGGGAATTCGCTGACCTGGAGATCGAACTGCCCGGACCGCAATCTGCCGAGCGGATCGCAGAGTTGGATCTCGTGGAATTCGATCCGGCAGTCGGGATGGCGCAGACCGAACGCCCGCGCCGCGAGCCCGAGCAGATCGGCCACCCACGGCGTGGAGTACCCGATGCGCAGCGTGGAGCTGACGCCCTGTCCGGATTCGATCGCCCGTTCGATCGCCGACTGCAACTGCGCATAGGCCGGGCGCAACTCGTCCCGCAGCTGTCGCCCGGTGGCGGTGAGCACGACCCGCCGACTGGTCCGCTCGAACAGCGGCGCCCCGACGCGCCGCTCCAACTTCTGGATCATCTGACTGACCCGCCCCGGCGAGAGCTCCAACCGCGCGGAGGTCCGCCGAAAATGCAGTTCCTCCGCCAAGACCAGAAAGGCTTCGATCTCATGCCGCTCGATCTTCGGACTCCTCGACTGCCGTACGGAAATTAGAGCAGCCGATCATCGCACACCGGGAAATTCACCGCTCGAAAGAAGTGCGGCGCAGGTCAGCGCAGGCTGCGGAGGAACAGGGCCAATTGCCAGGCGCTGTGGTCGGGTTGGCCGTCGTTCTGGGTGAGGGCGGCGCGGATGGTGTCGACGTGGTTGTAGCCGGGGAGGGTGACGACGGTGGCGAGGGCGGGGGTGCCGGTGGCCGGTGGGACGGGGCTGTCGCCCGCCCAGGCTACGAAATTCGGTTTCAGGCGGCTCATGCCGTCGTAGCGGAGGGCGGCGCGGTCACCGCTGCGGACGCCGCCGTAGCCCGCGGCGATATCGGTGACCACGCGGAGCGGAAAGTAGGTTTCCCAGTAGGCGCTGGACCTGCCGATCCGAGGCCGCGCTCACCGGCTCGGACTCCGCGACGGCCACCCCGGTGGTGACGCCCGCCGTGGTGACTGCGACCGCCGGCAGCACCCCGCCGGGAGCCGAGCACGCCGAACAACTGTGTTCATGTCCTGCACGCGGCCAACGAATCCCCGCGCCCACCACGGGGAATCCCGTGACAATCAGGCCCGGGCACCCGGCACAGTGCCCAAATATCAGTCGTGCGCGGTGATGCCGAGCAGTTCGTCGCCGATGACCAGCAGGGGCTCCTCGATACCGGGTCGGGTGGCGAGCTGCGCGGTCAAAGCAATTTCATTGCACAGGGTTTGGGCGGCCTGAACGCGCAGCCGCGCGGTGATCGGATCCCACTCCGGATGCACCTCCACCGCCAGGTGCACCCATTCGGCGATGTACGCGTGCTGGGCGGCGCGACCGCGCTGACGATCGGGTTCGGGCAGATGCATCGCCTCGGAGAGCAGGATCTGCACCAGATCGGGATTCTCGAAGGTGAAGACGCGATAGCTGCGCAGCAGGCGATGCAGGCCGTCGCGGGGATCGGCGGCCCGGGCGAAGGCGCGGTTCATATCTATTCGCAGCCATTCGTCCCCGCGGAGCACCGCGGCGGTGAGAATCTCGGCCTTGGTGGTGAAGTGGTTGTACACGCTGGGTCCCGCGATACCGACTGCCGCGCCGATATCCTCGATCCCCACCGCAGCGAATCCGTTGCGGGCGAACAGCTTTGTGGCCTCGGTCAGAATCGCCTCGCGCCGCGATCGAGTCGAGAGCGCACCCCCGCGTGTGACCGGCGCGCTCGGCGCGGGCAGCGTGATCGGTGCGTCGATGGTGGTGCGGACGAGTTCGCCCAGCAAAGTGGTGAATCCGGGTTCCGGCAGCGAAAGACCATGGAAGGAAACACTATTGACGACGGCCAGCGCGCACCGGGCGAGCAGATCCGCCTCGTCGGCGGTCAGGGCGGGGCGGCGTTCGCGCACCAATGCGGTGAGCCGCGCGATGATCCGCCGAGTAGCCGCGCGCAATTCGGCGCGATTGCCGACGGACAGATGCCGGGCCTCGCGCCGCCACAGCACCCCGATCCGGCGATGCGCCAGTGCGGCCGCCGCCAGCCGCGCCCCGACATCGGCGGAGTCGGCCGCCTCGAGCGTGGCCTCCACCGTGGCCAGCGCCTCGGCCACCACCGTCGCCAGCATGTCCTGTTTGCCACGAAAGTGCCGATACAGCGCGGAGGGCCCGATGGCGACCGCCTCGGCCACCTCCCCCATGCCGACCGTGGCGTACCCCTTGCGATAGAACAGATCGCTCGCGGCCAGCACGATCAGCTCGCGCCGATTCGCCGGCCTGGTCCCGCGGACCGGGCCGGGCAGCGTCTGCCTCTCCGGCCCGCTCACCATCTGTTCTCCTCATACGGCGCGCCGCCGGTGGGGCGGTCGGCTGCCCAATGTCTACCGCATCCGCCCACCGGCGCGAACGACGACTCGTCCTACATATTGAAGCCGCCGCCGCAGATGAGGGTCTGCGCGCTGACGTAATCGGATTCGGGCAGGCACAGCAGGTAGACCGCACCGGCGGCCTCGGCGGGCGTGCCGGAGCGGCCGAGCGGGATCATCTGCTCCATGGCCGAGAGCAGATTCGGGTTCACCCCGACCTTGATCTCCTTGCCCTGCATATCGATGGTGCCGCCGCTGCCCGCCGGAGCCTCGGTGAGCCGGGTCTTGATGACGCCGAACGCGACCGCGTTGACGGTGACGTTGTAGCGGCCCCACTCCTTGGCAATGGTCCGGGTCAGGCCGAGAATGCCGGCCTTGCCCGAGGAGTAGTTGGCCTGTCCCGCATTGCCTCCCGTGCCCGCCAGCGAGGAGATATTGACGACCTTGCGGCACGGCACCGGCTCGCCCGCCTCGCGCGCCTTCTTCACCGCGGCCGAGATGACCGGCTGGGCGGCGCGCAGAATCCGGAACGGGGCCTTGAGGTGCACATCGAGAATGGCGTCCCACTGCTCATCGGTCATCTTCTGGATGACCGAATCCCAGGTGTATCCGGCATTGTTGATAATGATGTCCAACCCGCCGAACTCATCGACGGCGGTCTGCACGAAGCGCTCGGCGAAGCCCTCCTCGGTGACGCTGCCGACACACGAAACCGCCTGTCCGCCCGCGGCTTCGATGGCAGCAAGGGTCTCCTTGGCCGGTTCGGCGTCGAGATCGTTGACCACCACCTTCGCGCCTTCGGAGGCGAGTTTCAGCGCGATCTCCCGGCCGATGCCGCGGCCGGAGCCCGAGACAATGGCGACCTTGCCATCCAGAGTTCCCATGGGAATATTTCCTTTCAGTGTGCGGCGACGGTGTAATCAGAGCGCGATGACAGCGTCACCGGTCAGTGTGACAGTGCCGTCGGCGAGGGTGACCAGGAGTTCGAGGGTGGCGCGCCGCTCACCGTCCACCTCGTCGATGGCGACGACCTTGCCGGTGGCGGTGGGTTCCCCGTGTACGGGGGTGATGGCGGCGAAGCGCACCCGATACGACCGGATCGACTGCTGCGGAACCCAATTGGTGAGCAATCGGCCCAGATAGGCCATGGAGAGCATGCCGTGCGCGAAGACGTCGCCGACCCCGGCCGACTTGGCGAAATCGCTGTCGATGTGAATCGGATTGTGGTCTCCCGACGCTCCGGCGAACAGGGCCAGGGTGGTGCGCGAGATGGGCCGAATCCGCAAGGGCGGCAATTCGGTTCCCACTGCGACGGCGGTCGGTGTGCTCATCGGCCCACTCCCGGATTGCGTACCACGATGACCGCCTTCAGGTCGGCGACGGGCGAGCCGTCGGGCCGGGTCACCGCGGTCTCCTTGACGATGAACTCCAGCGCCCCGCCCTTCTTGCTGTACACATCGGTGATGCGCGGGGTCGCGGTGAGCACATCGCCCGGATAGGCGAGCGAGTGATAGGTGAAGGACTGTTCGCCGTGCAGCACGAAGCGCAGATCCACCCCCGCTTCGGCGAGATCGGCGAAGGCGTCGGGCTGTTCGAGTTCGATACTGAACAGGAAGGTCGGCGGGGCCGGAATATCCGGGTGCCCCGCGGCTTTCGCGGCCTCGGCATCGGTGTAGATCGGATCGGTCTCACCGATGGCCTTGGCGAATATGCGCAGCCGCCCGGCTTCGACGGTCGATGTCGTCGCGGGCAGCTCCTTTCCGACAATGGCGGGGTCGATTGCCATTCAGCTCACCTTCTCGTACAGGGTCACCACGGCCGCGCCGCCGAGACCGATATTGTGTTGCAGCGCCAGCGTGACGCCCTCCACCTGACGGGCGTCGGCCTGTCCGCGCAGCTGCCACACCAGCTCGGCGCATTGCGCCAAACCCGTTGCGCCCAAAGGATGTCCCTTGGAGAGCAGACCGCCGGACGGGTTGGTGACCACCTTGCCGCCGTAGGTGTTGTCACCGTCGGCGATGAACTTCTCCGCGGTGCCCTCGGGCGTGAGCCGCAGTCCCTCATAGGTGAGCAGTTCATTGGTGGTGAAGCAGTCGTGCAGCTCCACCACGCGAATATCGCCCGGGCTCACCCCGGCCGCCTCGTACACCTGATCGGCGGCGGCCTGAGCCATGTCGTAGCCGACCACCCGGGTCATATCGCCGCTGAAGGTGGAGGGATAGTCGGTGGTCATGGCCTGCGCCTTGATGGCGACGGTGACGTCGATGCCGTTGGCGCGCGCGAACTCCTCGCTGACCAGCACCGCCGCGGCCGCGCCGCAGGTGGGCGGACAGCACTGCAATCGGGTCAGCGGGCCGAAGATTCGCGGCGATTCCAGCACCTGCTCGACGGTCACCGGATCGCGGAATACCGCGTACGGATTATTGGCCGCGTGCCGACGCGCCTTGACCGCGATCCGCGCGAACACCTTCGGATCCATACCGTACTTGTCGGCGTAGGCCTGACCCGCGCCGCCGAAATACTGTGCGGCCATGGGCGCTTGGTCATCCCAACCCTGTAATGCTTTGGTGGCCTGGTCGAATCGGCCGAACGGGGTGGGCCGGTCATTCCACAGGGAACCGAGCGCACCGCGCATCATCTGCTCGAACCCGACGGCGATGACGCATTCGGCCGCGCCGGTCTCGACGGCCTGGCGGGCGAGCCAGAGCGCGGTCGATCCGGTCGAGCAGTTGTTGTTCACATTGACCACCGGGATGCCGGTCCGGCCGAGGCCGTAGAGCGCCGCTTGACCGGCGGTCGAGTCGCCGTAGACGTATCCGGCGTAAGCCTGCTGGACACGTTCGTAGTCGATACCGGCATCGGCGATGGCCTTGCGGGCGGCGGTCTCGCCCATGACGTCGTACGGCTGGGTTTTGCTGGGGGTGGTGAACGGGATCATCCCGACCCCCGCGACGACAACGCGTCTACTCATGGCGTCCTCACTGACGACTAGTGACTGTTCACTTAGTGAAGCGCACTGGTATTTCCATTGCAATACCTAGCTTTCTGTGACCGGTGTTACGGTATTGGCGATTCACATCGAGTGAAGTTTCGGAGGTATACGACGATGCACCTCACCCGGGGCCTGCACCGCGCCGTCCAGCTGAATCCCGACCGCGTCATGACCGTCGACGGCACTCGCACCAGAACCTTCGCCGAGGCCGCGGACCGGGTCGCTCGATTCGCCGGAGCGCTGCGCGCGCTCGGGGTGGCCAAAGGCGACCGAGTGGCGATGCTGGCGCTGAACTCGGATCGATTCAGCGAATATCTGCTCGCGGTGCCGTGGGCGGACGCGGTGCTCAATCCGGTCAACATTCGCTGGAGTCCGGCCGAAATCGCTTACAGCCTTGCCGATTCCGGCACGAAGGTGCTGCTGGTCGATCAGGTCTTCGCGGCCATGCTGCCCGCGATCCGGGAACAGTATCCGGACCTGACCACCGTCATCCACTGCGGCGACGGTCCGGCGCCGCAGGGCACGCTCTCGTACGAGGAGTTGATCGCCACCGGCGCGCCGATCGAGGATGCGCGGCGCGGCGGCGACGAGCTGGCCGGGATCTTCTACACCGGTGGCACCACCGGCTTTCCCAAGGGCGTGATGCTCACCCACGCAAACCTTTTCGCCTCCGCCATGGGGTCGCTGGCGACCGGCGATCTGTTCACCCCGGGCGGCTCCTACCTGCACGTCGCACCCATGTTCCACCTCGCCGATATGTGCGGATGGCTCACCGAGGTCACACTCGGCGGCTCGCACGTGTTCATCCCGTCGTTCGATCCGGTGGCCACCCTGCGCGCGATCCAGGAACATCGGGTCACCGATTCGCTGCTGGTGCCGATCATGATCCAGCTGCTCGTCGATCACCCCGACGCCGCAGGCTACGACCTGAGCAGTCTGGCGTGCATCGTCTACGGCGCCTCGCCGATCGCCCAGGCGGTGCTCGAGCGCGCCATGAAACTCTTTCCGAACGCGGGCTTCACCCAGGCCTATGGAATGACCGAATTATCGCCCGTGGCAACACTTCTCGGCCCCGCCGATCATGCGGCAGGGCTCCTGCGCTCGGCCGGGCGGCCGGCACCGCATTCGGAGGTGCGGGTGGTGGATCCCGAGGGCAATGAGGTGCCGCGCGGCACCGTCGGCGAGATCGTCGCGCGCGGCGACCATGTGATGCGGGGGTATTGGAACAAACCCGAGGAGACCGCCGAGGCGCTGCGCGGCGGCTGGATGCACACCGGCGACGGCGGCTATATGGATGAGAACGGCTACCTCTTCGTGGTGGACCGCCTCAAGGACATGATCGTCAGCGGTGGTGAGAACGTGTACTCCGCCGAGGTCGAGAATGCCGTGGCCGCCCATCCCGCCGTCGCGACCTGCGCGGTGATCGGCGTCCCCGATCAGGAGTGGGGTGAGCGCGTGCACGCGCTCATCCTCTGCCACCCCGGTATGACGGTGACCGCCGAGGAGATCCGCACCCACGCCAAGACCCTGATCGCCGGGTACAAGGCCCCGCGCAGTATCGAACTGGTCGAGGCCATGCCGGTCTCGGGCACCGGCAAGATCCTCAAACGCGAACTACGCGAGCGGTACTGGGGTGACACCGACCGCCAGGTGCATTGACCCGGAGCGGTGTCGCCTAGGGTCGATTCATGTTCGTGAAGCTGTGCGGTCTGCGGACCGAGGAGGATGTGGCGACCGCCGTGGCGGCGGGGGCCGATGCGGTCGGCTTCGTCTTCACCGCGAGCCCGCGGCAGATCTCGGTCGGGGCGGTGCGCGCACTGCTCGCGGGCGTGCCGCCGCGGATCCTGTCCGTCGGTGTGGTGCACGGTATTTCGGCGGCCGAGGCCGGTGCGCTGGCTCGCGCCGCCGGGGTGGACGCACTGCAACTGCACGGCGATTACCCGCGGGCGGCCTTCGAGGAACTGGCCGGCGTGCGCCTGCTGCGCGCGACCTCGCTCACCGCCGAGACCGATGTGCGCACCGGCGCCTACGGCGAGGAGTGGCTGCTGCTGGACTCCCCCGTCGCCGGGTCGGGCGACCGCTGGGATCTCACCGGACTCGAGCGCACCCGCCCGACCGGGCAGTGGCTGCTGGCGGGCGGGCTGTCACCGGCGAATGTCCGAGAGGCCATCGCCGCGGCGCGGCCCTGGGGCGTGGACGTCTCCAGCGGCGTGGAGTCCAGTCGCGGGATCAAGGATCACGGGTTGATGCGCGAATTCGTCGCGCGTGCAAGGGAATAAGGCTGTCGGGTGGTGCGCCGACGCTGTCATGCCGCCTCGTCCGCGACGAGAAGTGCGGCGAGCGCGGCCAATTCGCCGCTGCCCAGTCGGGCGAGGTCCCGGCCCGGGTCGCCACATCCGCGGCCGACAGCAGCGCCACCTGGTCGGGGCGTTCGACGAACTGCGCCGCCACCCGCTGCTCACTCGGGATCAGCGAGGGCAGCAGCGACCGCACGATACTGAGAGTGCCGCCCGCCGGTGGGTCGCCATGCCCGGGGTTCATCGCTTGTGTGCAGCACTCCGATCGAGGTCACAGGGCGCGCGGTGCCCGTGCCCCGCGCGGATTCATGACAGAGTGTCGGTAATAGCATTTGCACATGTATCGCAGGCTCATTGGAGAGGATGTCGATGACCGCAGAGCGTTCCGCCGCCGCTTCGCCGCCGTCACCGGCCGGTGATCTGACCGGACTGATCGGCAAACATCTGATCTATGCCTATGAGAACGGCTGGAAATACGAACTCTACGTGCGTGATTCGACGACGGTGGCCTTCCGCTGCCTGATCGGGCCGATGTTCGGGCGCTGGTCGACCCATCAGAGCGCGAAGATCGTGCAGTTGGACGGCGATCTGTACAAACTGGCCTGGGTGGAGCCGACCGGCACCACCACGGTGGTCATCGCCTGGTTGAGCGAGCGGCGGGTGCACACCACCATCTGCTATCCGCAGTGGATGCTGGACTTTCCCGAGATCACCCTCGAACGCTACGAGGACGACCTCGACGCGATCGCGGCCGCGCGTGATGCCGGGCCGACCTATCCGCTCACCCTGGTCGCCTCGACCGGTTTGATCACGTTCCTGGAATCGCGGTCCCCCGAAGACGACACCGTGATCGACCGGCCGCCGAGCAAGCTCCCGCTGGATTACGCGAACCAGGCGAACTGAACCCGAAATGTCCGATACGGGGCACATGCGTACCGGGTGGGACACCGCTGTCACCCTAGGATGAGCGGGTGTCGGCAATGAGAGAGCAGATTCTGGCCGCCGCGACGCCCGTGCTGGCCCGGGATCGCGGCGCGTCCATGCAGGTGATCGCGCAGGCCGCCGGGGTCAGCCGGACCACGCTGACCCGGCTGTTCCCGACCCGCGACGCTTTGGTGACCGCACTGTCGGAGCAGGTGCACGCGGCCGCCGCGGCCGCGCTCGACGCCGCCGAACTGGGCGATACGCCCTTCGAAACCGCGCTGAGCACCCTGACCGCGGGATTTCTGCCGCTGGCCCAGTTCTGGGGGGTGCTGTCGGTGGAGCCGCATCTGCTGCGCCAGCCCGAATACACCACGCGCGCAGACGATTTGATTCATCGACTGGACGACTTCTTCGCGCGCGGTCAGCGCGAGGGCGTGCTGCGGGCCGATCTGCCCGCGCGCTGGCTCTCCTTCACCCTCTTCGGTTTGGCCGAGACCACCTGGTATCTGGTCCTGGACGAACAGATGGGCGCACGTCAGGCACCGGAATTCCTGATCTCCATGATGTTGAGCGGATCGGGCGCACCCCGCTGACCAGCCCCGTCGAGTGACTCGAGTCATTGCCATTCTGGATACATGTCCGATACTTTTGGTACAAAGTTGTCCCAGATGAGTTGAGTATGTACCGGAAGGAATATGTCGTGTCGACAGTGCTGGTGATCGGGGCCGGAATGGCCGGACTCACCGCGGCCCGCGATCTGACCCGAGCGGGTCATCAGGTCACCGTGCTGGAGGCCCGCGATCGCGTGGGCGGACGGCTCTGGACCGATCGCGGCTGGCCTGACGCACCGGTGGATCTGGGCGCGTCCTGGATTCACGGCATCGACGACAATCCCCTCACCGAACTGCGCGATGAGTTCGCGCTGCCCACGGTGGTGCTCAATCAGGACGTCATCACCGCGTACAGCGGCGGGCGGCGGCTGGATCCGGCAGCGCTGCGGCAGTTCGAGGCCGATCTCGACGCCGTCGAAACCGTCATGGAAAACCTTGCGGCACAACCGGAATTCGCCCAGCGTTCGATGGCGGCCGGTACCGAGCTGGCATTGGACCAGGTGCCGCTGACCGGTGATTCGGCCGAGCGCATGCGCCGCCTCATGCGCATGTTCGCCCAGGACGACTCCGGCGCGGACGCCGAACAGGTCGCCCTGTGGGTGATGGGCACCGATGAGATCCACAGCGGTGACGAAGAGGTGTTCCCCGGCGGCTACGACCAGCTCACCACCCGCCTGGCGGACGGTCTGGACGTACGACTGCGCCATATCGTGAGCCGTATCGCCCACTCCCCCACCGGCGTGCGCGTCGAGACCGATCGCGGTGTGTTCCAGGCGAATCGAGTGCTGGTCACCGTACCGCTGGGCGTCCTGAAGGCCGATGCCATCACCTTCGATCCGCCACTGCCCGATGCCAAACGCCATGCCATCCGCGCCCTGGGTATGGGCGTCTACAACAAGCTGTATCTGCGCTTCGATCGCCAGTTCTGGGACGACGCGGACTGGATCATGGAATTCGGCCCGGACCGCACCTCGGCCACCGGCTGGTTCCCATTGCAGAAGGTCAGCGGCGTTCCGGTCATCGTCGCCCTGCGCGGCGGTTCGGTGGCGCGCCGGATCGAAGCCCTCGATGACACGGCCACGGTTGCCGAGGGTATGGCGTCACTGCGCCGCATGTACGGCGCGAATATCCCGGAACCGCTGGGCTACAGGATAACCCGCTGGTCCACCGATCCGTTCGCGCGCGGCTCGTACTCGTACCCGGGTGTCGACGCCGTACCGGGTGATCGCGATATCCTCGCCGCGCCCATCGCCGATCGGGTCTTCTTCGCCGGTGAGGCCACGCACGACACCGACGCCACCACCGTGCACGGGGCACTGCTCTCGGGACGCCGGGCGGCCGAATGGATCAGCGCCCTCGGCTGACGCCCTTCGCCGGTCGCGGCGCAAGGGGATTGGGATGGGCCAGTTTCCCGCCCGTGGTGCGGGAACCGGCCTGTTTCAGGCGGCGCAGCACCGGGGAGAGTTCGAAGCTGTGGATGCCGTCCAGGGTGGACATCTTGGTGGTCACATAGCGGTAGAGGGCATTCGTATCAGGTGCGATGAGTACGGTGAAAAGATTGAAGGTGCCGGATATCGCTGCGGCATAGGTGGTTTCGTCGTGTTCGGACAGGGCGCGGCCGACGGACTCCAGCTGGGCCGGGGCCACGCGCAGCCAGAGGAAGGCGGCGGTGCCGGAACCCAGTGCGGCGGGGGCGATATCGAGGTCGAAGTAGAGGATGCCGCCCGCCTGCAGGGCGGCTATCCGGCGGGTCACGCGGCCGATACTCATGCCCGTCGCCCTGGACAGGACCGTGTAGCTGGTGCGGCCGTCGCGGGCCAGCAGATCCAGCAGGGTGCGGTCCGCATCGCGTATTCGCAGTTCGGAATCGACGTAATCGCCTGCACCGGAAACTGATTCGCTGCCCGCGATGAATTGCCTGCCGCGCCAGTCGATGACGTCGCGGCGTACGAAACGATGCAGGATCATGGCGGCGGTGATGTCGTGGACGGGTGCGCTGCGCTGTAATCGCTGTACCAGCAGGTCATCTCGGTCCTGTTCGCTGCGCGGGTGCAACGAGAAGATGATCTCCGCGCCCGCGGCGGCAATGCTGATCCAGGCCGCGTCATCCCGTTCGGCCAGCGCCTCGGCGACCGCGAGCGCACCGTCGGGACGACAGTGCAGGCGAATGATCCAGTCGTTCTCCCCGAGCGCGCGAGGATCGACCGCACCGATCACCCGGACTATGCCCTCACGCCGTAAACGCCGGTAGCGACGTGCGACGGTCTGCTCCGCGACCTCCAGTTCGGCGGCGATATGGGCGAACGGGCGGCGCGGCTCCAATTGCAGCCTGTGGATGATCTGCGTATCCAGGAGATCCAGCATGGAGGTTCCTTGCGTCGGAGCGGCGGCCACGGGAAGAAATCTACGCCGGAGCCGTTTGCAGGCGACCGATCGCGGTCTCGCTTTCGATACTCGACGCCTCATCTTCGCTTCGAGAGGACAACGGCATTGCGTAAATGGTTACCGTTGCTGACGGTGTGCCTGGGCACCTTCATGCTGCTGATCGACGTCACCATCGTGAACGTCGCACTACCCGATATGCGCACCGATCTGGGCGCGTCCTTCGGCGCATTGCAATGGGTCGTCGACGGGTATGCCCTGGCCATGGCCGCGCTCATGCTGGGCGCGGGCTCCCTCGCCGATCTGGCCGGGCATCGGCGCACCTACCTGGCCGGGCTGGCGCTGTTCGCGACGGCCTCGCTGGTCTGCGGGCTGGCCCCGAATCCCCAGGTGCTCATTGCCGCTCGGATTGTGCAGGGGGTGGGTGCGGCGACCATGTCCTGCACCACCTTCGCGCTGTTGAACGCGGCCTACGCCGGGCGTGATCGGGGTACCGCGTACGGCATGTGGGGTGCGGTGGCGGGGGCGTCCTCGGCCATCGGCCCGATTGTCGGCGGGCTGCTCACCGAGATCGCGTCCTGGCGCTGGATCTTCTTCGTCAATCTGCCGTTCAGCGTGCTCGCCATCGCACTGTGCCTGTGGGTGATCGCCGAAGACGAACGCGCACAGCGCAATCGGATCGATGTGGCGGGGATGGCGCTGTTCACCGCGAGCGCCGCCCTGGCCACCTACGCGCTCATTCGCGCCAATGAGCACGGCTGGTCCGATGCCGTCACCTGGTGTCTGCTGCCCGCTTCGGCCGCCGCGCTGATCGCCTTTGTAACAGTCGAAAAGCGTTCGCGGCAACCGATTCTCGATCTCGCACTGCTGCGCGACCGGGCATTCGCGGGTGTGCTGACCGCCGGTGCGGTGCTGTATTTCGCCGCGTTCGCCGCGCTGATGTACACCCAGATCTGGATGCAGTCGGTGCTCGGCCTGAGCCCGATCGCCGCGGGCGCGGTCGGACTTCCGCTGTCTCTCATGGCATTTCTGGTCTCGGGTGTGCTCGGCAAATACCTGCACGGTGATCGGCCCGCCCGGATCATCGGCACGGGGTTGGCCGCCGTCGGAGTGGGCGGGGTGGTCGGCGCGCTGCTGGTGCACGGCGATGCGAGCTGGCCCGCACTGATCCCCGGCTTCGTATTGGTCGGCGCGGGCGTCGGACTCGCGACGGCAACCCTGAGCTCGGCCGCGGTCGCCGCGGTCCCGTGGGAGCGCGCCGGAATGGCGACCGGTGCGCTGAACACCGCACAGCAACTTACCTTCGCACTCGGAATCGCCACTCTCGGTGGCCTTTTCACCCACCCGGACACCCCCGTCGCGGGCGTCCGCCTCACCCTGGCGGTCAGCGGCACGGTCGCCCTGATCGGCGCGATCGGGGTACCACTCCTGATGCGTCGCACGCCCCCGTCCAACACCGAAATCACCAGCACCACAACCGACCTCGCCGATGCACAGTAGGAGCGGATCATGACAGAGCACGCCACCACGCGGACAGCGAGTTTCGTCCCGATCATCGATCTGACCGACCGGAACACCGAATCCGGCAGGCGAATCATCGCCGACGCCATCCATCGCGCCTGCGAAACCTCCGGCTTCTTCGGTATCACCGGGCATGGGATCCCGGCCGAACTCGTCACCCGGATGTGCGCCACCACCCGTGAATTCTTCCTCCTGCCCGATACCGAGAAGGACCTGGTGGCCCACCGTCCCGGCGTCTCCGGATTTCGGCGCGCGGGCGGCTCCACCGCGCACAGCCTGGACCGGAAGACCCCGCCCGACCTGTGCGAGGTCTTCTCGGCCCATGTCACCGGAGACCTGAGCCAGGATGAGCGCGATCGGCTCGGGAACTATTGGGCCTCATGGAAATTGGCCAATATCTGGCCGAGCCGCCCCACCGGCTTCGAGTCGACCTGGCGGGCGTACATGCGCGCCCTCACCGATCTGTCGGCGGACCTCATGCGCCTGTTCGCGCTGGCTCTGGGACTCGACGAAGACTTCTTCGACGACAAATTCGACCGCCACGTGTCCTCGGTCACCGTCAATTACTACTACCCCCAGCGGGTGCCCCCGCTTCCGGGACAGCTCCGCCGCGGCGCGCACACCGACTGGGGCACCCTGACGATTCTCCATCAGGACACCGATATCGGCGGTCTGCAGATTCGACTGCCGTCCGGCGAATGGCGGGACGTACCAATGATTCCCGGCGGCTTCATCGTCAATATCGGTGACCTGACCGCGCTCTGGACCGCGGGCCGCTGGCGCTCCACCCTGCACCGGGTCGTCAACCCGGCCGCCGGATCCGACGCTTCCCGGCTGTCGATCCCGTTCTTCTATCTCCCGAATCACGATGCCCCACTCCATCCGATCGCCGATTCCACCGCGTCGGCAGCACCGGACCCGTCGGGCATATCGACTGCCGGACAATGGATCTCACGCAAGATGCAGAAGACGTTCGCGGCCGACCCGGAGAACTTCGAATCCGCCGACTGATACCGGCGGGGCCGATCACAAGCCGAGACCGTGGGCGAGGGTGGGCCAGGAGGCGGCCAGTTCGTCATCCCAGTAGCCCCAGGAGTGGGTGCCGTAGGGGCGCAGGTTGACGGTGGCGGGGATGTTCAGCTCCGCCAGGCGGGCGGCCATGGTGCGGGTGCACTGGTCGGTGGCGGCTTCGATGACGCCGCCGACCAGCACCTGGTTGGCGAGTGCGCCGATACCTGCGCCGACCAGACCGCGGCCGCCCGATTTGTCGTAGGGGCCGGGGAGGCCGTTACCGCTGGAGAGGTAGAGGTCCAGGCCGCGCAGGGCTTCCGCGTGCAGGTAGGGATCATTGGCGGCCCACATGGGATCGCCGGGCGGGCCGTACATATTGCCGGCATCACCCGCGCTGTAGGCGACAGTGAGGCGCACATACGCCTGGCCGAGCGGATCGGCGATCTGCGCACAACCGCTGTAGGCCGCGACCGCCCGGTACAGACCGGGTCGGGCAATGGGGAGTTGCAGCACCGAAGTACCCGACATCGATACTCCCGCAATAGCATTGCGGCCGTTCGACCCCAGCGCCCGATCGATCAGCAGGGGTAGCTCCTCGGTGAGGTACGTCTTCCACTTCACCACGCCCAGGCGCGGATCGGGGGAACGCCAGTCGGCGTAGTAGGAGGCCGCGCCGCCGATGGGCTGCACCACATTGACCTGTTTGTCGGCGAGAAAATCGGTGGCATGGGTCTGCCGGTCCCAGGAGCCGGGGCCCTTGCCGCCGCTGCCGCCGCTCAGCAGATACAGCACGGGTCGGGGCACCGAGGTATCCGATGGGCGCTGCACCTCGACGGTGAATTCGCTGTCCATGGCGGCGGAGTAGACGGTGATGACCCAGTGCCGGACATCGTCGGTGTGGATGTTCACAATGTGCGAACCGTCCGATTCAGCCGTTTCGGGTTCGGCGGCGGCCGTGGACGAGAAGGGCTTCGAGACCGGGAGCAGGGCTAGGACGCCGACGGCCAGCAATACCGCCGCGCCGCGCACAGTGATTGCCATGCCTTGCGAAGTTACTGCCGCGGCACCCGCGGCGACCGCCGCCGCGCCGCGCGAAGTCCAGCGAAAACGCACGTTCGAGCCCTATTCCTACTGTGCCGCCATGCCCGTCGCACCGCGGGGAACCACCGTTTGCCGCCACCGCCCGCGACGCGATGGGGGGCGGCGCGGGCGGTGGCGCGGCGAAGCATGGCAGTCCCGGGCTAACGGCAGGTTTCGCCGGACTGTCGGGCAGGGGGCGGGAACTCGGCCACTCGATACGGCGGCGGCCCGAGACGCCGGATCAGGGACGGCAGGTTCCCGCGATGGCGCTCAGATCGACGCGTGGATCGGGGGCGGCGAGACAATCGCGCGCGACGCCCTCGAGCGTGCCCGGCCCCGAATTCCAAAGAATCGGGGTGCGATCGGTCCATTGCACAGGCGGTTTCCGGCGGGCGGAGCGGCCGGGAGTGCTCCTGTACGACCTGCCGATTTCGTAAGATATTGCGGGCCACTGGATTTGGACGGTCGTGGTGTTCGATGAAGGGGATATCGAACACCACGCCCGCACCGGAAAGGATAGCGGTAACAAGCGATTTCGTCAGGCTCGGGTGGTGTCCGATACCTCGTCATCGGCCGCAAAATACCTGCGGTATGCGCTGGAAACCGCTCCCAGCCAGGTGAGTTCGCCGATAAAGGTGGGCCGGGCGGGCCTGCGAAAAATTTCTCCGCGATCGATCGGGATGGCCCCGGCGCGGTGTGCGCGCAGCGCGAGAGCGATCCGCGCCGCTTCGACGGCCGCCTCGCGGTCGGCGACGGGAACCCGCAGCCGATCGACGACTTGCACTGCCTCCGCGGTGATTTCGGGGCCGAGATGGGGTTGCAACAGCAGCAGCGCGTCCCGGATCTCGATGACGCGGCGGTACAGCCGGTCGCGGGTCATGCGCCGGGCCACTGGCGCGGCGGCGCCTCTCTCGGGCACCGCCGCGCGCAACGCCAGCCAGAGCGGGCGCAGCCGGGGCAGTGCGCGGGCCCGCTGGACGGCGGCGATCGCCTGCGGCAGCAGGGAGGGGCACAGGTAGCCGAGCAGCATGATGGCCGCGCCCGCACTGGCGAAGGCGGGCGCGATCTCCATATTCAGGGTGCGCGGCGAATAGCCCGCCCAGGACCCGGCCAGGGCGGCGGTCTTGCCGATGCTGTAACCGATCGCGATCACCGAGCCCGTAACCAGTAGTACCAAACCCCTTCGCAGCCAAGGCTGTTCGCGCACATGAGGGATCCAGGTGCGGCACAGCAGCACAATGCGCAGCAGGGCCAGCGTGTAGGCGCACAGATAGATGCCGAGAAACAGGTCCACCAGCGGGACGGTCGCGTAGTGGTAGTCGAAGTCGGTCGCATGCGCTCGGTCGTGCACCGGTGCGGCGAAGAAGAGCGCGATCAGCACCAGCACGATGACCAGATTGATCAGTATCACTATGCGGCCGTCGATATTCGGCCCAGTCACGGTCGAGTTCGCGAGGGTCGCGGGCGATTTCGGCGCGGCGGCCCCGGGGTCGTCGTCGGCATGCGGCGCGACCAGGTAGGTCGTCCAGACCAGCTGCGCCAGGGTCGCGGTGGTGATGGCCGAATAGACGATCAGGGTGGCCAGGTTCGGACTGCCGCTGACCCGGCCGATCCACTCGTAGACCTGCGGTACCGCCGCCTCGAAACCCAGTGCCGCGCAGGCGATGGCGACCGCGACCGCCCAGCGTGCGGCGAACCGGGTGCCGCGCAGGGCGAGCAGCAGCCGCCAGCCGAATACCAGGACGGCGAGCATGCCGACGCTGCCGTAGATCAGGGCGAAGTGCACGCGATCAGTCGATTCCGGGTCCGAGCGTATCCAGCAGACTGCGGATATCGGCGGGGGCGTTCGCGGGCAGCACCCATTCGGCGCGCGGGGTCCAGCGCGTGATGTGGTGTGCCATCAGCAGATCCGCGATGTACTCGGCCTCCTGCTCCTGCTGCTCGGCCGAACAGCTGCGGCCCAGCATGCGCCGCACCACGGCGGGGTCGATATTCGGCGCAAGCAGGCGCAGCGCGTCCTGACCGGTCACCGTAACGGGTTCGTGCCCGGCGAGCAGATGTCCGAACTCGTGGCAGACGATGTGATCCTGATGCAGTTCGCTGGTATTGCTCTGGTACGCCAGGAAATCGATATCGCGGGTCACCAGCAGACCGCCGGAGAGTCCGGCCACGGCGAACGGCTCCGGACGCAATCGCAGCGGCCGGCCGCGACGCCGGGCCAGCGCCTCGGCCAATTCGGCCACCGTGAAGCGCCCCGGCAGGCCCAGTGCGCGCAGCTCCCGTCGCAGCCGTCGATGCTCCATCATCGGACGCTCATTCCCCGAACCCTCCCAGACCGCGATCCGCATCGCTCACAAGTCTTCCCCGTTGTGCTCGGCCTCGAGCCGCCGCAGCACATCGAGCATGGCGGCCACGGTCTCGGCCCGCACGGTACCGTGCGCCAGGCCGTCACGCAGGACGAGTTCCAGTGCGGGATTGTCGGCGGTTCCCTTGAGCGCGTTGACCAATGCGAGTTCCCGGGCGCGCGCCACCGCGAGTTCGGGATTGGTGAGCGGATCAAGACTGTCCAGACCGAAGTAGCCGCGCAGGGCCTCCAGGGTTTCGAAGGAGGGGTTCACGGTCTGGCCGGTGCGCAGTTTCCACAGATAGTTCGCCGAAAGACAGGCTCCGGTGGTGCTGTGAATGCGCTCGGCCAGCGCCCGGTGGGTGATCTCCACTTCGCGGCCGTCCCTGGTCACGGGCGGATGCATACCGGCGATCAGCGCATTGAGCGCGCTGGTGAACGGATGCTGTTGTGCGGCAACCATTCTGATCTTGTCTCCTGCAGTTGACAGTCGCGGTGATCCTGATCATATACTCGTCCCTACTTCGCGACGGTACCCGGAAACCGCTGTCCCCGAAGGGGAGGACATCGGCCGTTCAGGTCTCGGACCGCGAAGTCAGGATGGGGCGACCGAAGATGTTCGCCCCATTCACCGGATTCCCCGCGGGCGCACCGGCAGGGTGAGCGGACCGCGATGCCGGAAACCCGAACGCCACGGCACCTCGGAATCGGCAACGGCCGCACGCAGATTCGGCCAGCGGCCGTAGAGCTCGCCCAGCATCGCGGCCAGCACCGGGCGCAACAGTCCGACACCGACGCAGGCGTGTGCGCCATACCCCAGTGCCACATGCGGATTGGGGCTGCGCCGCACATCCAATTCCAGCGCACCGTCGGGTTCGGCCGGGCCGGTGAAGCGTTCGGGATCGTGATCGGCGGCGGCCAGGCAGAACAGCACGGTCTGCCCGGCCTCGATCCGCTGTCCGGCGATCTCCAGATCGGTGACCGCGAACCGGGGAGCGGCCAGGACCTGCGGGGACAGATAGCGCAGCAGTTCGTCCACCGCGACGGTGCGATCCGCTGCGGCGAGCATGGCCGCGAGCTGGTCGGGTCGGCCCGAGAAGGTCAGGACCGCACCGGCGAGCAGATCCATCAGCACCTCATACCAGACGAACAGCAGGTAGAACAGCAGCCCCGGCAGTTCACCGGAATCCACTGCGCTACCGCTGATTCCGGCGCGTACCAGGCGGCCGAGCATGGTGTCGTCGGCGCCGTCCCGGCCGCGTTCGACAACGGCGGCGATGATGCGCTGCATGCCGCCGAGCGTGTCGCGCGCTCGGGGGCTGGCATCGGGTGCCAGGGTGGCGTGCGCCCAGGCGGCGAGTGCATCGCGTTCGGACTCCGGCAATCCCAGTAGTTCACCGAGAATGACCGCCGGGAGCGGCAGGGCCACCCGCTCGACGAAATCGAACTCCGTCACCCCGTCCAACTCGGCCAGGCTCTTGCCGATCAACATCGCGGCCCGATCGGCCCAGTCCCCCGCCAGCCGCAGCTCACCGACGACCAGACCGCGCAGCCGCGCCAAGCGCTCCGGTGCGGCGGACTGGAAGACGTCCAGCGGGGCCGGGACGGCGAAGCCCGCGTAATCGCCGCCCCCGCTGTAGCGCAGATTGACCG
This sequence comes from Nocardia acidivorans NBRC 108247, assembly GCF_001625085.1. Lineage (GTDB taxonomy): Bacteria > Actinomycetota > Actinomycetes > Mycobacteriales > Mycobacteriaceae > Nocardia > Nocardia acidivorans. The sequence continues at coordinate 78,399 of NZ_BDAW01000033.1, read as the reverse complement.
ACAGCCGCTCATCCAGGAGTCCGGCCCGCACATCCGCGTATCGGGTGATCAGCCAGGCGGGTGGACCGTCGGGGGTCGCCACCCGATGCGCGCCCCCGGCCTCGCGCAGTGAACGCAGCACCGGCCACGGGGCGCGCGCGAATTCCGCGTCGAAGATATTCAGCACTCGACCATCATCACCCAAGTGGCCCAATGGGTCTCGATGAGTGGTGCTCAGGAGTCCCGGGTGGTGGCCCGCCATTCGGGCAGGGAATCGGGATTGGCGCGCAGGTAGCGCAGGCTCTGTTTCATGTAGACGCGCGGGTTGGTGTCCAGGTGCCCGGCCCACGCCGGTGCGGGGTCACCGCGCATGACGGCCCAGCAGGCGAGCGCGTATCCGTACATGGGCTGGGACAGATAGCCCAGTCGGGATGACCGCCAGCCGCGCTGATTCTGCGAGAACTGGAGTGCGGCATTGGCATTGAAGATACCGAGGCCGAGGTAGACGGTGGCGAGGTCGGTCAGCTGCTCACCGTCGTGCCGGTCGGGGTCGATGCGCCGCTCACCCAGTAGTCGTTCGTGCGCGAGTTCATGGGCGATCGCGGCGATCAGGGTGACCTGGGAGCGCAGTCGCCCCATATCGAGCGAGATCACCGCGCGGCCGTGCTCCACCCGGTAGTGCCCGGCCTCGCCGTGGGTGGCGCCCTCCAGGAAGGCCACGCCCTCGGGTAGCGCGTCGTCGCCCGAATTCACCTCCACCACAAGGCGATCCGGATTGACGCCCATATGGCCGCCGACGGTGTCGACCAGGGCGCGGACCTGCGGTTTCGTCCCGGAATACGGGTCCGGGAAGAAATCGCCGGTCGGCAACACGACGGGCGCGCGCAGCGTGCGCGGACCGAATTGCGCTGCGCACCAGCCCATCATCTCCTCGACCCAGAGCCGTTCCAGTGCACCCACCGGACAGGTCGGCCTGAAAATACCCATGATGCATTATGTTCGGCGGGCCGCCGCGTGCATGCCTGGCGAGGATTGCCGCTGGTCAGCGGGTTACCACTCGAAATGCCAGGTCCCGGCCGAAGTTTCGGGCCATGGCCAGGTTGAGCCACAGGCGCATCACCCCGTCGACGAGGTCATGGTTGTCGGGGCCGACATAGATCGGCCGGAGCCCGGCAGCGGTGATCAGCTCCTCGACCTGCGCCCGATCGGCCTCGGCAGCGGAGAAGAACAGATCCGCCGGTGCGCCGTCCACCACCGGATTCTCGAATATCTCCGCGCCGAGACTGTTGAACGCCCGCACGTACCGGGCCTCGGGCGCGAATTCGGCGAAGGTGGCGGCGGCATTCGCGGGTGTGCCGAGCACATCATTGGTGGCGTCCAGGACCAGCTTGCCCGCCATCGCCGCCGCATGGTCCCGGGCGAAATCCGCGACGGCCCGGGGCGGAATCGCCACCAGTACGACATCTCCGCCGATGACGGCATCGCCGATGCCGAAACTGTCCCGTCCCGGCGTCCGCGAGCCATAGACCACGCGGTGCCCCGACCGCGCGAGCGCGAACCCCACCGCCCGCCCGACCCGCCCGGTGCCGATGACCGCGACACTCGTCTTCGGCCCGGAATCGGCCCGGAATCGCGGACCCTGTAAATGAATGCTGCACATGGCGATAACGCTAGGTCGGAGCGGGTATCGGGCGCTTCTCGATTCCTGACCGGTCCGCCGCCCGCTACGGTGGTAGCCGAACCCATGCACCGATCGGCCATTTCGTGGAGGCGACATTGCGCATCATCGCTCGCATACTGCTCGTCCTGCTCACCCTGGCCGGGGTCGGACTCTCCGGGGGCACCGCGTTCGCCGCGCCCGCGACCCTCGCGATCGACGACACCACCGCGACCAAGATCGATGAGCTGCTCGGGGCCCGAATGGCCGCCGGGAGCGCGGGCAAGGGCGAGTTGATCGATCAGATCTCGGCGCGGCTGCTCGGCACGCCCTACGGGGCGAACATGCTGGTCGGGTCGGCGACCGTGCCGGAGGAGTTGATCGTCGATCTGCGACGGGTGGATTGCTTCACCTTCCTGGACTACGTCGAAGCGGCCTCCCGGTCGACCGACCGCGCGAGCTTCATCGCCGCTCTGGCCGAGACGCGGTACACCAACGGCACCGTGGACTTCCTGCATCGCAAGCATTTCTTCACCGATTGGGCGGCCACCCCGCGCACCGCGGCCCGGGACATCACCGGCTCGCTCACCCCCGCGGCCGTCACGGTGCCCAAGCGGCTCAATACCAAGGCCGACGGGTCCTCCTATCTTGCCGGCCTGCCCGCGGTGGACCGCGACATCACCTACATCCCCGCCAACGCGGTCGACAATGCGGTGATCTCCCAGCTGCACACCGGCGATTACCTTGCCGCCTATGCCGATCAGCCCGGGCTCGATGTGACCCACGTGGGTATCTTCGTCGCCACGCCGCACGGTCCGGTGTTCCGCAATGCGACCTCGCTGGCCGCCTATCAGGTGGTCGACACTCCGCTCACCGAGTACGTCGCGAGCACTCCCGGTCTGGTGGTGCTGCGCCCGCACTGAGCGCGCGGCCGGGTTCGGGCGCGATGCCGTTCCCCGTGTCCAAGCATCTGAAACGGCTATGTGTCTGAAAACCCTGCGGAGCCGGCGGCCGATGATCGACAATTGGCCAGGACTATCCGACGGGCGGTAGCACCCGTTCGAAACTCCATCGGCGACAGAGGGATTGGACAATGAGCAGGCTGGCGGCCTCGGGTGGGGCGATCTCGGTCGCGGTGGCCGTCCTGGTCGGCACCGTGGCGGTCGGCGGCGCGCAGGCGCAGGGCCGCGGCAGCGCGCCCTGCACGCCCTACACCGCGATTCTCGCGCCGGGCACCTGGGAGACGCACTCCGATGCGGATCCGACGGTCCCGGTGGGCATGCTCAGACCCATCGGCGACGGTCTGCGACGACAATTCGGCGCCGATATCACCGTGCGCTACACCCCCTATGCCGCAAGCGCTTTCGATCAGGGACTCACCTACGCGGAATCGCTGAGCACCCTCGAATCCCGATTGCGCACCATGGTCGGGGGCCTCTGCGCCTCGACGCGCGTGCTGCTGGCCGGATACAGCCAGGGCGCGGACGGCATCGGCGATTTCGCCACCGAGATCGGCAATGGCCAAGGGCCGATCGGCCCCGAGCGCGTCCTCGCCGTCGGCCTGCTCGCCGATCCGCATCGCGATCCGAACACCACCCTCTCCCTGGGCAATCCGCAACCCGGTCACGGTATCGCCGGCCCGCGGAGCCAGGATTTCGGCGCACTCACCGATCGCGTGCGCACCCTCTGCGCCGACGGGGACCTGTATTGCTCGATCAATGCCGGTTCCTCCCCGTTCCTGGCCGCATTGGGCCGGGTGCTCAGCGGTGATCCCGCACCGATCGCCGCACTGGTCCCGGCCAGCACCGATCCGAGCACGCTCATCGAGCAGATCGTGAAGATGGGCGCGGGCTGGGCCGCGACCGCCGCGAATCTGCCCACCATTCTGGGCGATCTCACCGATCTGCCGAACACCATCCAGACCGGCGATATCCGTACCGCCCACGCGATCGCGACCAATCTGAATCTCGCGCTGGCGCCCATGGTGCAGGCCGCCGCCGGTGTCGATCTCTCGCTCATCGCCTCGGTCGTGCGCGCCGCGGGCGCCGTGGACCCCTCGGGATTCACCTCCGCCCTGAGCGTCATCGCCGACGCCCTCACCGGCATCGATATCCTGGGCATCGCCGCGACTGTCGGCCAGGTACAGGAAACCCTCTGGCGCGCGGTCGAATCCCTGACCCGCAATGATCCGCTGGCCGCCGCCGCCGAGGTGGCGGCACTGGCCCCCACTGCCGTGAGTCTGGCGAGTTCGGTGATCGGCCCCTTCGCCACCGCGGTCCGGGGTGATCTGCGGGTAGCCGCGCAGACCCTGCTGAGCATCAGCGGTCCCGATGCGGTCGACGATCTCGTCCAACTGAGCCGCCAGGGTGTGGCCATGGCCAACTTCTACGCCTCGAACGCCCACCTCGACTACGGCGACGACGCGCAGATCCTGCTGAACTTCCTGGGCGCTCAGGCCAATTCGTAGCGCTTCGGCCGCGCTTGCTTAAACGTTTTTTCGAAACCGCTCCGGCCGGACGGTTTTCGCTGCATACTCCTCAATCAACACGAGTTGATCGGGGTTGATCATGGTCACACGGCGAGATGTGGCGCGACTGGCGGGCACGTCGGAGGCCATGGTCAGCTATGTGCTCAATGACGGGCCGCGCGGGGTGGCGCCGGCGACGCGGGCGCGAATCGTGGCCGCCATCAAGGAACTCGGATACCGGCCCAATGCGGTGGCGCGATCGCTCAAGACCTCGCGAACCATGACATTGGGGCTGGTGGTCCCGGACAACTCGAATCCGTTCTTCGCCGAATTGGCCAGGGCCATCGAGGATGTCGCCTTCGAGGCGGGATACACCCTGTTGCTCGGCAACGCGATGGACAATGACGAGCGCGAGGCCACCTACATTCGGATACTCATCGACCGGCAGGTGGACGGGCTCCTCGTCGCCCCGGCGCACGGGGCCGGGAGCTGGGTCGCGGAACTCTCGGGCACGACCGTGCCGCAGTTGGTGCTCGATCGCGAGCTCGACCTACCCGGGGCCGCGCATGTGCTGGTCGACAATGAGGGCGGGGCCTATCAGGCCACCGAACATCTGCTGGCGCACGGGCTCTCGCGGATCGGCTGTATCGCGGGCCTGGAAGGCATCCATCCGACGGTCGACCGGGTGGCCGGGTGGCGGCGCGCACTCACCGATGCCGGACAGCGCCCCGGCGACGGCCTGCTGGTGCATGCCGCCTTCGGCCGCGCGGACGGTTATCGCGCGGGCCGCGCCCTGCTCGCCGGACCCGACCGGCCCGAGGCGCTGTTCGTCGCCAGTGACGAACAAGCCCTCGGAGTCCTGCGCGCCGCAGCCGAATTGGGACTTCGGGTGCCGCAGGACCTGGCGATCTGCGCCTTCGACGGTATCGAGGGCAGCGCGTACACCGTGCCCGCGCTCACCACCATGCGACAGCCCTTCGAACGGCTGGGACGTTCGGCGGTCGAATGGCTGCTGGCGAAGATGGCCGATCCGGGGTTACCGCCGACCCGGATCAGCCATGGCACCACCCTGGTCCCGCGCGGCTCCTGCGGCTGCCCGGACCCGCTCGGCGGTGATTCGGCGATCTCTGCCGAAGACCGGCTCCACCAAGAGAGGTAAATCCGACATGCACAGAGGCACAAGGACAGTGCTCGCCGTCGCCATCGCCGCCGCCACCGCGGCACTGGGCGCCTGCGGTACCGAGGACACCGCATCGGGACCGGCGACCGGCGCGAACGGCAAGCCGACCGTCTGCCTGATCATGAAGTCGCTCGCCAACGAGTACTTCCAGCAGATGCAGAAGGGCGCGAAGGATCACGTCGACCAACTCGGCACGCTGGATCTGCGGACCGCGGGCATTCAGAACGAGACCGATGTGGACGGGCAGATCGCACTGGTCGACAAGTGCATCACCCAGCGCGTGCAGGCCATCGTGATCGCACCGGCCGACTCCAAGGCGCTGGTGCAGTCGGTGGTCAAGGCGAGCAAGGCCGGGATCAAGGTCGTCAATATCGATGTGGCACTGGACCCGGGGGCGCTGTCGGCCGCCGGAGTGGATATTCCGCTGGTGGGGCCGGACAATCGCGCGGGCGCCAAACAGGTCGGCGATGTGCTGGCCAAGGCCGTGCCGGGCGGGAAGGTCGTCATCCTGGAGGGCAATCCGGGCGCGGACAACGCATTACAGCGCAAGAACGGTTTCAACGACACCGTCGCCGAGGCGAAGCTGACCCTGCTCGACTCCAAGACCGCGCACTGGGAAACCGATGAGGCGTACACGGTATTCGGCAATATGCTCACCGCGCATCCGGATATCCAGGGCGTCCTGGCCTCCAACGACTCCATGGCGCTGGGCGTGATCAAGGTGATCCAGGAACGCTCCGCGAACGTGAAAGTTGTATCCATCGACAATATTCCGGCGGTGAAGCCGTTCCTGCAGAACGGGCCGATGCTGGCCACGCTCGACCAGTACGGGTCCGAGCAGGCGGGTGACGGCATCGACGTCGCCATGAAGCTGATCTCAGGCCAGGCCGTCACCGGTTGGCAGAAGACCCGGATGAATGTGGTCACCGCCGGGGCGTGAGGGGCCCGGCGCGGACACGTGCCGGATGGCGTCGATCTCGGCGACGCCATCCGGCACATCCCGAGAGTAGTTGGAGCACAATGAATCCCGAAGCAGCAGCCGGGGCGATACTCGAGGTCACCGGCCTGACCAAACGTTATCCGGGCGTCACCGCGCTCGACGGTGTGGACCTGAGCGTGCGCGCCGGCGAGATTCACGTATTGATCGGCGAGAACGGGGCGGGCAAGTCCACGCTGGTGAAATGCCTTGCGGGCCTGGAGCATCCGGACTCCGGGCGGATGACGCTCGGCGGGGCCGAACATCGGCCCGGAAATGCCGCGGCGGCGTTGCGCGCCGGGATTCAGGTCGTCCACCAGGAGTTGGCGCTGCTGCCCGCACTGACGGTCGCCGAGAATCTCTTCCTGCAACATATGCCGCGCCGGTTCGGGATTCTCGACCGGCGGGAAATGCGCGGGCGGGCAGAGGGTCTGCTGGCGCAGGTGGGCCTGGAGGTATCCCCCGACACCCCGGTCGCACGGCTCGGCATCGCACAGATGCAGTTGGTCGAGATCGCCAAGGCGCTCTCCACCGAATGCCGGCTGCTGATCATGGATGAGCCGACCGCGACGCTCACCCCGCGCGAGACGGCGACGCTGTTCAAGGTGATGCGGCGACTGCGCGAAGAAGGCGTGGCGATCATCTTCATCTCGCATCATCTCGATGAGATATTCGAGATCGGCGACCGGGTCACGGTGCTGCGCAATGGAACCGGCGTCGCGGCGCGGGACATCGCCGAGCTCGACATACCCGAGCTGGTGCGCATGATGGTGGGGCGCGATCTGGCCGCGGAGTATCCGCCGGTGACCGCACGGGCCGTCGGCGACGAACTGTTGAGCGTCCGCGATCTGACGGTGACACCGCGGACACCGGCCATCTCGTTCGCGGTGCGCGCCGGTGAGGTGGTGGGCGTGGCGGGGCTGGTCGGCTCCGGGCGCACCGAGGCCATGCGTGCCATCTTCGGCGCGGATCGGGCCGCCGGGGGCGTTATCGCGGTGCGCGGCAAGCGGACCCGGGTGCCCAACCCCCGGGCGGCGGTCCGGCACGGTATCAGCTTTCTGACCGAGGATCGTAAGGCGCAGGGGTTGGTGCTCGACCTGTCCATTGCCGCGAACCTGAGCCTGGCCGGGCTGTCGAAGGTCAGCAGCTCCGGCCTGCTCCGCAGGGGCGTCGAAAATGACGCCGCCCGTGCGCTTTCCGAGAAGTTGCGAATCAAGGCGAGCGGTCCCGAGCAGACCGTTCGCGCGCTCTCGGGCGGCAATCAGCAGAAGGTGGTGCTGGGGCGCTGGCTCGCCGCCGACGCCGATCTGCTGATCGTCGACGAGCCCACCCGGGGCATAGACGTCGGCGCACGCTACGAAATCCACCAGTTGCTATTGGATTTGGCCGAGGCGGGCAAGGGCGTGCTGATGGTCTCCTCCGATCTGTCCGAGCTGATCGGCATCTGCGATCGCCTCATCGTCTTCTCGGCGGGCCGGATCACCGGGGAGGTCGCCCGCGCCGACTTCGACGCCGAACACATTCTCAATCTGGCCTACTCCGGCTATCTCAAGAACGGTGGTGCAGCATGACATCCCTGAGCACGGCGCGCGCCGAAACCCGAGCCGGCCGGGTGCTGAGTCAGGTGCTCGGCGAGGCCGGGATCGGCGTGGCGCTGATCGCGCTGGCGGCGTTCTTCCTCGCCGCCGCACCGCATTTCGCGACCACCGGCAATATTCGCGACATCATGACCCAGATCACGCTGAACACCATTCTGGCGGTCGGCATGACCTTCGTGATCCTGGTGGGCGGTATCGATCTGTCGGTCGGTTCGGTGATCGCGCTCTGCGCGGTGGTGGCGGGCAAGGCGATGGAGAACGGCGGCTCCTCCGGTATCCCCATGGCCATCGGACTCAGCCTGCTCATCGGCGCGCTCTGCGGACTGATCAGCGGTTTCGTCACCGAACGCTGGCGGGTGCCGTCCTTCATCGTCACCCTCGGCATGCTCTACTTCGCGCGCGGTGCGGCCGAGCAGTACACCGACGCCCGCACCATCTACAACCTTCCGCACGCCCTCACCGCCTTCGGCACCCGCACCATCGCCGGGATACCCGCCGTCTTCGCGGTGGCCCTGCTCATCGTCGCTCTGGCCTGGTTCGTGTTGTCCCGCACCGTTTTCGGCCGCCTGGTCTACGCCACCGGCAACAATGAGGAAGCCGTCCGCCTCTCCGGCCACCGCACCAATCTCATCAAGATCATCTGCTTTGTCATAGGCGGCGTCTGCGTGGGCGTGGCCGCGGTCATCTACATGGCCCGCCTCGGCGTGGCCAGCCCCATCCTCGGCCAGGGCTATGAACTCAATGCCATCGCCGCCGTGGTCATCGGCGGCGCCAGCCTCTCCGGCGGCCGCGGCTCGGTCATCGGCACCCTGCTGGGCGCCTGCCTGTTGGGCGTCCTCACCAACGGCCTACTCCTGATGGGCGTCTCGGACTTCCAGCGCACCATGGTCACCGGCGCCGTCATCATCATCGCCGTAATCCTCGACGCCTACCGCAAACGCCTGATGACCCACCTCTCCGCCACCTCCTGACCTTCCCAACATCGGAAACATCGGGCTACCGCGAATATGGCAGGGTCCTCAATCGGGGTCACCTGGGCTGGGGGGGTTCGGTACGGATGCATCGCAAACGCTGATAGGAAGTTCAAAGTTCATGAAGATCATTGCTTTCGATCGATTCAAGCCGGGTGTCACACTGGAGACCATCACCCCCTTCCTCCCCGAGGAAGTGGCCAATGTGTGGCGGCTGTGGAAGGCCGGGATCGTGCGGGAGAACTACGCGCGGGCCGATGAGCCGGGTGTGGTGATCGTGTTCGAGGTGGAGAGCGTCGATGAGGCCAAGCGGTACATCGAGGACTTTCCATTGACCAAGAAGGGTTTCCTGGAGTGGACGTATGTGCCGGTGACCGCACCGCTGCCGCTGGAGGCGCTGATGGCCGACACCGTCGACGTCGCCGAACCCTACGACCGGACCAAGTGAGGCGAGATGCGATACGCGTACGGACTGACCATTCCGCAGACCATCGAGGATGCGTGCGATCCGAAACGGATGGCACTGCTGATCTATGACATGCAGGTCGGAATCGTACGGCAGATACCCGACGGGGAACGCATTGTCGAAGCCTGTGTACAGCTGCGGGATGCCGCCCGCGAGAGGGGGTTCCGGGTGTTCTACACCCGGCACATGTCGATACCGGTGGCCGCGGCGGGCGTTTCGCAATTGCGCACGGCTATGGAGTGGCAGCACGTCGACGATCCGGCCCAGGTGCACGCGCCCTTCCTCCAGGGCTCACCGGCATATCAACTGGTGCCCGAACTGGAACCCGGCCCGAACGAGGTGGTCTTCGACAAGATCGCCATGTCCGCCTTCACCGGCACCCCGCTCGATATCGCCCTGCGGGACTTGGGAATCGACTCGTTCGCCGTGGCCGGCATCGCGCTGGAGATCGGCATCGAACCCACCGTGCGGCACGCCACCGACCTCGGCTACCTCCCGATCATGGTCACCGACGCCTGCGGCGCCGGACATCAGGAGGCCGCCGAACGCGCCTATGCCACCTTGGCTTTCGCAGGCGGCTCACGCACCACCGATACCGCGTCATTGATCAAACTGATGCATCGCGACTGACGGGACCGCCCCGCTCATAGTCGCCGCTGCGCTCGGACCACTCGTGCGAAGTACACGGGAAAGCCACCGACCACGATCAGCACCATGGCGATGACCAGCACCCCGTGTACCGCCAGCACCACCCCGGCGCCGAAGCAGAGCAGTCCGAGCAGCAGTAGCAATATCTCCCCGCCCGGCGTCACATAATCGGCGCGGGGAGTTTGCGAGGGCCGGATCGGCACCGTGTAGTACGGGGCCGAACGCGCCGGAACGTACCCGAGCGGCGGTCTCCCCCGCCGCCACCGCGGCCGTGCCCGAACCGCCCTGTTGACCATCCGAACCATCGCGCTACCTCGCAGCCCGAAAACGATTCCATAACAATCAGGCTCCAAGTACAGCACCCGGAACCGACATATACAGCCTTCGTCCCGAAGCTCACCTATGTCCGGATCGCCGAGGCGGCTGGACGGTTGCCCTCAGGCCGGATCCAGCGCCCCCGAGTGATAGCGCACCGCCGCATTCCACAGGAAGAAGCTCGGGATGCCCACCGCCGCGGCCGCATCCACCTGCGCGCGCACCTGCGCATCGCCGTAGTTCACTCCGAGGCTGAAATCCTGCAACCACGGAATCACCTTGGCCCCGGTGCCCTCCACCTGGCGCTGGAAGTCCTGGAGCGAGCGGAAGACGATGTCGTACGGCTGCGAATTCGGGCTGGCCACATCGTATTCCCCCGCATTCCAATGCGACGGATAGAGCATGGGCGCGACGTAGTCCAGATGCCGGGCCATGAGCGGGATGTCCTGTGCGATCTCCTCGGGCCGGGTGGCGGCGATACCGAACACCGCCGCGCTCTGGAAGGCTCCCGCCGCCCGCACGGGATCGCGGCTCTCGCGCAGGAATTCGGCGATGGAGTTGGCCGGGGTATCGGTCAGCCCCGGGAACACCATGCTGGACAGCGGCCCGTCCGGCCGCCGAATGTAGTCGTACATGATCTCGTCGAAGCCCAGCCCGGCGGCCTCGGTCGCGAGATCGATGTTGTAGCGGCGCATCTCGGCACTGGCGAAGTTGGTGAAGGCGATGGCCCCGTAGTGGCTCGCGTACGGTCCGCCGCCCGGATTCTGGATCACCCAGTCGGGATGCCCCGCATGCCATGCCCATTCGGCCATGGTGCGATCACGGAACGCGACAATCCGGCCCACCACACGAATTCCCATGTCGTGCAAGGTCTTCAGGGCTTCGGTCGCATTGTAGATACCCGCCGAGGCCCCGGCGTCCCGGGCCAGCGGCACCTGCGAGTCGTAGCCGACGACGCCGTCCTCATCCTTGATATCGAGTTGGACGGTATCGATCCGCCCCTCGCGCGCCATATTCAGCACATCCTCGCGCATGGGCTCGTAGGCCCAGGCATACGCGGTGACATGCACGGCCCGAATCCGCGGCACCTCGGCGCGGACGGTGATGGGCCGGGTCAGGGTCTTGCCGTCTGCATCGGTGGCCACCACCGCGGCGTCGGAGGTCAGACGCGGCAGGGTGACCTGGAAGCCGCCGTCGGCGGCGGGCGTCACCGGCTGTCCGCCCACGGTCAGGCTCTTGGCCCCGGTCGCGGTGCCGCGCACGGTGATCGGGGCGTGCAGTGAGGTGACCGCCTCGGGTTGATTCACCTCCAGGGCCAGCGGAATCACCGCCGCCGCGGTCCGCGCCGCGGGATCGGCTCGCAGGAAACCGATGATCACACCGGCCACGACAATCACCACCACCGCGGCGACGACCGCCAGTCGTCCTCGCCCGGCGGCCGGGACCCGCTTCAGCACGCGCACACCAACTCTCACTCTGGGTACCCCAAACTATCCGCTGTCCGCGCGCGCCGCGCGTGAGATTCCCGACTCTCACCCGAGACGGATTGGCGGACAGTAGAGTTCGACAATGGCCAAGATCGCGGTCCTGCGGGTGATCACCGCGGCGCTGCTTCTACTCGCCGCCGCCTGCGCCGCACCCGAGCAGCAGACCGCCGCGCCCAGCACACCTCCCGCGACCACGACGGTCCCGCCGCCCGATCCGGCCGCCGTCGGCGCGAATGAGCTCGGCGTGGTGCCGATCCTGATGTATCACCAGCTGTCCCGGACCCCGGCCGGTGATTACGATCAGACCCCGGAGAAGTTCCGCGCGGAGCTGGACCGGCTGCTGCGGGAGAACTACCGTCCGATTACGGTGTCCCGCTACATCTCCGGCGCGATCGAGCTGCCCGCGGGCACCCATCCGGTGGTGCTGACCTTCGACGATTCGACCACCAGCCAGTTGTCCTTCACCGCCGAGGGCGCGCCCGCCGCGGACACCGCCATCGCGATTCTCGAGGAGTTCCGCGGTGCGCATCCCGAATTCGGTGCCACCGCAACATTCTTCGTGAACAATGAACCGTTCGCCGATGATCCGCGCGCCCTGCCCTGGTTGGCCGCGCACGGGTACGAGATCGGCGCGCATACCGCCACCCACGCCAATCTGGGGCGGCTGGACAGCACCGGCGTGCAGCGGGAGTTCGTGCAGAATCTGCGGGCCATCGCCGCGGCGACACCGAATCAACCGGTGCGGACAATGGCTCTGCCCCTGGGCATTTCACCCGCGGATCACGCCCTGGTCAGTGCGGGCAGCTGGGACGGCACACCGTATACCTTCGACGCGGTGCTGCTGGTCGGCGCCGAACCCGCGCCCTCCCCCTTCGGCGCGCTCGATCCCACCGCCATCCCCCGTATCCGCTCGGGCCGCGCTCCCGTGCCGTTCGACTCCGGCTACTGGCTCGATCAACTCGCCGAACATCCCGAGCGGCGCTACACCTGCGATGGCGATCCGGCGCGAATCTCCTTCCCGCGCGCGCTTTCCACCGAAATCACCGCGCGCTGGTCGCCGCGGTCTGCGCCGTACTGAGCACCGCCGCGGGGTCGTCCCCGGCCTCGTCACGGCGGGCGAAACGGGGTTCGGTTCGCGCGCACCATCATCGACGCCCAGGATGCGGCGTGCGAGAACACCTATCGACTCGAACACGGTGATCGCCCCGGCTGGTGACCGCGCTCGGGCCGCGGCGATTAATTCCGGCGGGACGGCCCGTCTATATGGGTGACACCCCCTGACCAGAGGAGCACATCATGCGGAAAATCACTGCGGGCCTGTTCATTTCGCTCGACGGCGTCATCGGCGACCCCCAGGACTGGCACTTCCCGTACTTCAACGACGAGATGGGTGAGGCCGTCGGCTCCCAGCTCATGACCGCCGACACCCTGCTGCTGGGCCGCGTCACCTACGAGGGCTTCGCCGACGCCTGGCCCGCCCGCGAGAACGCCGGTGGCGAGGATGCCAGAATGGCCAAGACGCTGGGCGATGCCCGCAAGATCGTGGTCTCGCATCAGGATCTCGACCTGCCATGGCGCAACTCCGAACTGCTGCGCGGCGATCTGATCGAAGGGGTCAAGGCCCTCAAGGCCGAGCCCGGCGCCACCGATATCGGTATGAGCGGCTCCCCCTCCATCGTCCGCCAGCTGCTGGCCGCGGGCCTGCTCGACGAACTCCACCTGCTGGTGCACCCCATCGCCCTGCGCCACGGCCTGCGCCTCTGGGACGAGAGCACCCCGATCCCCCTGAAGCTGCTCTCGTCCAAGACCTTCACCACCGGTGTGCTGCACCTGGTCTACACCTCCGACGACCAGGCCCCCGAGGGCGGCTACGAGCAGGCCCTGAAGCATCAGCCCACGGCCCAGTAGTCGAGACCGACCGCGCGGCACTGACTCCGGGCCGGTGGCCGGGTATCTCCTCAGCCGGAAGTGATCTGGGAGGCGGTGCGGGGCGGAGCGATGCGCAGGCCGTGGGTGCCCAGGCCGGTGGGGCGGAGGAAGGGCAGCGTTGGGAGGGAGGCGGGGATGGGCGGTTGCGGCCGGAAGCGGTGGAGCAGGTGCGACTCCCGGTAGCGGCGGCAGTTCATGTGCCAGTTCAGGATTGCGGCCATCCGGCCCTGAAGTTCGGCGGCGCGCTGGTTCAGCACGTCGCGAACGGATTCGTCGAGGTCGTACTCCTCGTAGAGGGTGGGGAGTTCGACGGCGACGACATGTTCGAACTGTTGCATGCGGGCGGTCATGAGGTCATTGACCAGGGTGACGGCGCGGTCGCGGTCGCAGTCCAGAAAATTGCGGATGACGCTGACGCCGTTGTGGAAGTCGCCCTCGAACTCGGTCTCCTTCTGATAGGAGAACAGGTCGTTGAGCAGGATGGCGTAGTCGGCGGCGGTGTTCTCCAGATTCGCGAGGGTCTGCGTCCGATAGATCTGCGGCGGAACGAGATTGCCGTGCGGCGGGCGCGAGAGCGCCTTGGTGAGATCGGAGCCGAAGGTGTCGCGCCGCATCTCCACGTAGTCGATGGGATCGGGGATGCGGTGCAGGGTGTGATTGAGCACCTCCCATTCGCACGCGGTGAGGAAACTCTGGACGGCCCTGCGGAATTCATGCCGGTGATCGGTGTCCATAGCCGCGGTGGTGCGAGTCCACAGATCCAGCAGCCCGAGTTCGAGCGGGTTGGCCGGGGTCGCGGTGACGGGCTCGTCGATCGGCATGAACTCCTGTAACCGGCGGCCCTGCACCTTGGCGGCGATCAGATTCCGGGTCGGGAAGAAAACCGCCGGGTAGTAGTCGTCCACATACGTGCCCCAGCGAGCCAGGAGGTGGCCAGATCCAATTCGTCACCGGTGGCGTCGGGATCCAATCCCGCGGAGCAGAGCGCGAAGTCGAAATCACGCAGATCCTGTTCGGTCCAGATATTCGCCGGGAATCCTGGGGCCGGTTCGAGCATGCCCATCGCACGCGTCCAGTCGACCACATTCTCCCGTGCGCTCTTCAGCAGTGGATTGAGCCGGAGTTCGAAGGGCATGTAGATCTCCGGCAGCGGAGTCGCGCCGACCTGTTCATACGGTTGATGCGCGACCCGCGCGAATCGCTCGAGCCCCAAACTACTCGGCGTTATCCCCAGCGCGGACATGCCCAGCCCCGCGGGTGCGAAGGCCGCCAGCAGTGGATGGGCCGCACTCTTGCGACTGCCCCTGTTCATATACCGGCTGGAGCGCAGATGCCATTCATGCCCGCCGGACTGCCAATCCTGTAATCCCTTGGCGTACAGCGAGACATCGGCCTGTTCGGCCGGGCTCACCCCGTATTCGGCGAACAGCAGCGGCAATTCGGTGAGCGCGGTGTACTCGAACTGCTGCACGCGCGAGGTGAGCAGATCGTTCACGATCTCCGCGGCGGTCTGGGTGTCCACCTCGAGAAAGCGCTCCATGACCAGAATGCCATTGGCGTTCTCGCCCTCCTGCCGCACCTCGCGCTCATAGGAGAAGATGTCATTGCGCAGGTGAACGGCATCGGAGAAGGTATCGGAAAGCACCCGCAGCGGCCGGGTGGGCGCGAGCCGCGCGGGCACCTGGGCGTGCACGGCATGCTCGACCAGATTGGCCGACCACGGCGCACCGCCGACCTTGCGCCGCATTTCGACGTACTCGATGGGATTGGCCACGCGGCCCTCGGCGATATTGTTCAACTCCCAGCGCGACTCCTCCAGCAGCGCCTGCGTGGTGGTGGCGAAGCGCCGCCGCCAATCCAGCGACATGCTCGGCACCGTGCGCGGCCACAGATCGGCCAGGCCGCGCTCCACCGGATTGGTCGGTTCGGGCATATCGATGCCCTCGAGCGGCATGAATTCGCGCAGCCGCTCCAGGTATTCGCGCGCACCCCGCATATCGCGAGTACGCTTGTACAGCTCGAGGAAATGGTCGTCGAAATAGAACACCCAGACGTACCAGTCGGTTATGAGATCCAGCTCCGCGCCATCGCAGTCGGGATGGGTGTAGGCGCAGAGCAAGCCGTAGTCGTGGCGCTCGAGATCGCTCTCATCCCAGATGTGATAGCCCTGCTGCGGTTCGAAGAATCCCATCTCCGCGGCCCATTCGCGGGTATGGGCGCGGGCCTGCTCCAAATACGGATTGAGCCGGGCCGGATAGGGCATGTAGAAATCGGGAAGTTCGAACGGCTGCACGGCACAACCCCCTGGATCCTCGACCAAAACGCTATTGTTCCGATTGCGGGCGGAGCGAAGAGCACTGGACTGATGACCAGCGGAAGTTCCTGTGCGGCAGGGTTTCTGCCCTCATACAAGGTACGACCAGCGCGGTCAACTTTCACGAGAATCAGCGATTGCGGACTACCGGACCTACCCGCGATGGTGCGGCCGGGGCCGATTCACCCAGCGCGGATTGGATTCGTCGCGGCGGTAGGCCGTGACCTGACCCGCGATCGAGAAGTGCACGCGAATGGCCTCGGACAGCACCTCACCGTCCGCGGCGACGGCCTCGGGTTCGTTCAGATGCACGGTCAGCTCGGGCACCTGGATCTCGCCGTACACCTTGCTGCGGCCGATGGCGGCAAGCAGCAGCGCCAGCACCGCCCGGCTCCGGGAGAAGCGGATATCGGCCCGCAACCAGCGCACATCCAGGAGTCCGGCATCGAGGCGGG
This sequence comes from Nocardia acidivorans NBRC 108247, assembly GCF_001625085.1. Classification (GTDB taxonomy): domain Bacteria; phylum Actinomycetota; class Actinomycetes; order Mycobacteriales; family Mycobacteriaceae; genus Nocardia; species Nocardia acidivorans. Next base: position 61,957 of record NZ_BDAW01000033.1, on the reverse strand, counting down.
AGCGGAAGGCCGGAACCGCGCCGTGCGGGTGATACGGGCCATTGCCGACGAATACGAACCACACATCGTGCCAGCGGCCTTCGAAGCGGATGCGGATCGGCTCCGCGCGCCGCAGCATGGTGATCAGCGCGACGGCGAAGGCGGGCCATTTACCCCAGCGGCCCTGCCACTTCTCGCGCAGCCGCACCAGCTCCGGATACGCGCCCAGGCTGGCGGTATTGATCAGGTGATGGGTGCGCGATCCGGTGGCGGTCTCCAGCTCCACACTCGCGATATCGACCGCGACGGCCTCCCCCGCACCGGTGGAGTCCACCACCTCCTGGAGGTCGTACACCCCCAGATCGCGCGCGAAGTGATTGAGCGTGCCGGTCGGAATAACCACCAGCGGAAGACCATTGGTGAGCGCCACGGTGGCCGCCGCGGCAATGGTGCCGTCGCCGCCCGCCGCGCCGACCGCCAATACCTCGGTGCTGCCGGTGAGTTCGCGCAGCAGGGTCTCGAGGTGTTCGGCGCAGTCACGGCCGGGCTCGGTGCGATGCACGATGGCCGCGGGCAGGGCGGCGACCACATCGTCGTACGGGTCGTAGCCGGCCGCGCCGGAGACCGGATTCACCAGCACCACAAGACCTTTGCCATCCACCATGGTGGGCGCTTCGCGAACCGGGTGCGCCGCGGCCTCATCCGAGACGCGCACCGGCCACCAGCGCTGGGTGGCCAGCGCGATACCGGAACCGACCGCCGCGCCGACGAATACGTCCGAGGGCCAGTGCACGCCGGTGTGCACCCTCGAGTACGCGACCGTCGCGGCCAGCGGCGCCACGACCAACGCGGTGCGCGGGCTCTCCAGCGCGACCGCCGTGGCGAAGGCCGCGGCCGAGGCGCTGTGCCCGGACGGGAAGGACGACGAGGTCGGGAAGCGCACGGCCCGCCGCTGCGAGGGCAGCGCCTCCGCGGCCGGGCGGCGGCGCGCGAACATGGACTTGAGCAGGACATTGACGGTCAGGCTCGCGCCGCCGACGGAGATGACCCCGCGCAGTGCGGCCCGGCGCGTGGAGCCCTGCCGGGCGGCGAGCAGCAGGGCGATCCCCGCCCACAGCACACCGCGATCGGCGGTATGGGTCAGGCGCAGCATGCCGCGATCGACCGCCGTCACCGGAATCCGCGCCACCGCGCCATTGACCCGTTTGTCGAGATTGCCTACCCGCTGGAACTTTCGCCCGAACCACGCACTCACCCCGTCGAACCTACCGGGTGAGCGCCGCTGTGCGGGTGGCACGTTCATCGGCCGAGGTAGTAGCGGTCGACGAAGCGGCGCAGGATCTCCGCCGGCACCGGCACCGATTCGCGATGTCCGAGCTCGGTCAACAGGTCGGCCTCCTCTGGATCGAAATAGCCCGCATTGCGATAGATTTCGATGCGCAGCGCGAGTCCGTCGCCATCGAGTTCCGGATGGAATTGGGTGGCGTACACGTGTTCGCCGACCCGCACCATCTGCACCGGGCAGCCCGCCGAGTCCGCCAGCAATACCGCACCGGGCGGCACCTCCTGGCAGGCTTCCTTATGTCCGACGAAGGCGCGAAAGGCGTGCGGTAGGCCCGCGACCAGCGGATCCTGCCCGGCCTGCGGGGTGAGTTCGATGGTGGTGGCCCCGGCGGTCTCACCGTAACGCTCATCACTGACCCGCCCGCCGAGCACATCGGCGAGAATGCTCAGCCCGTAGCAGGCCCCGAGATACGGAAAGTCCCGCGCCACAATCTCATTCAGGAGTTCCCGCAGCCTGGGCTCGAATTTGCGCTGGTAGTCGTATTTGCGATCGTCCGGATTACTGACATTGCTGGGCCCGCCGCCGACTATGACCGCGGAGTAATCGTCCAGCAGCAGCTCGGGAAATCCCAGATCCATCCGCACCCGCACCACATCGCTTGCTCCGAGCCCGCCCATGCGCAGGATGGCCTCGTATTCGTCATCCGCGGCGGCGGTCTCCGGGCGCAACTGCAGTAGCAGGCAGGGCTTGGGCATGGATTCGATTATGGAATACCCGGCCGCGAGAAAACTGAGAAGTCCCTTTAGCGAGCATTCCGCCCGATCGGACTCGGCGATCATGGCGCCTACCGCCGGGTAGTAGGTCAGGATGTGCGCATGAGAATGAAACAGGTTGCAGTGGCCTCCGCAGTCGCGGCGGCGGCGCTCACCGTCGGCTCGGGAAGCGCCGGGGCAGCGGCGGATCCGATGCTCAGCCGCAACGAGGCCATGGCCGAGGCGTATCTCGACGCCCTGGTCTCACACGATGCCAGTGCGGTCCGCTTCACCCCCGACGCCACCCGCGTGGAGGCCGGATTGCAGACCGGCTACTCCGGACCCCAGCTCAGCAACGACCTCGAACACGGCGTTCAGTACCGGGTCGTCCAGCGCATCCGCGAGGTCCACTTCACCGAATCCGGGGATGTGGTCACCGCCCGCTACCTGCTCGACTCCGGCGTCGCCGGAATCCGCCTCATGACCGTCGACATCACCGAAACCTTCGCCATGACCGACGGCGCCATCCACACCATCGTCGCCACCATCACACCCGTCTGAGCGGTCAGACCCCGAAGATCGCCAGGTGGATCAGCCCGCCGACCACGCCCAGGGCCGCGCCGTGCACGAAGAGCAGCCATTCGTCCTGCCGGGTGGCCGAGCGGAGCAGGTCCACGAAATCCTGGCGATCCAGGGCGCGCATCTGGATGGCGACGAAATCGCGGATGCGGGCGGTTTGGGAGGACAGGAACGAGGGGTCGGAGAAGGCGGTGTGGGCCAGCGACAGGATCTCCGGCGTGGCGTCGGATTTGAGCCGGTCGTAGCCGGAACGGCCCAGGGAGAAGCGCAGGGCCGGTTTGGCCTGGCCGACCGCCTGATCGATCGAGGCGCTAAGAATCGAGTCCAGCATGGCGGTGGTGCGGTCGGCGCGCGGCCCGGCCAGTAGTTCGCGAGCGAGGTTCTGGGGCGTCATGACCTCGCCCGCAATGATTTCCGCGTAGCCGTCGGCGATCTCGTTGCGGCGCCTGAGCATCAGGCCCTGCCGCCACGGCACCCACCACTTCGGATGCAGCGGTTCGTAGATCATGGTGATGCCGACCCAGTTCACGATGTAGCCGATCACCACCCCGCCGAGCGGCAGCACCCACCAGTACGGGAAGAAGTGCAGGACCGCGACCAGCACGAAACCCATGGGGAAGCCGAAGTAGAAGCCGAAGTTCTGCATGAATCGCAGTTCGGCGGCGGCGATCTCACGGAAGATGCGATTGATCAGGCGCGGGTTCGCGGTGAGATGCCGGATGGTCATCCACTTGGGGTCGATCAATTCCTCGATATATTCGCCGATGGCATCGGTAATGGCGCGGGCGCTGGTGGGCAACTGCTCGGCGACCCGGCGATACACCAGTTCGCGCGCGGATTCGGGCAGGTTGAACCACAATTGCGGATTCCGGCGCTCGAGAATGCGCGCGACGATGGCCGGAATCTCCGGTCTGGTGAGCGTGACCAACTGTTCGGCGATGCCGTCCGGATCGAGCTCCCGATAGAAGTCCGACATGCTCCCCAGTTTGGAGAACCCCTTGTCGACGGCGATGCTGGACATCTTCTCCGCGCGCGAGGGCACGATCCCCTGCCAGCCGATCCGGCCGTCGTCGGACAGCAGCGGCAGCACCTGGATCCGCCGCGGCAGGTAGGGGAAGACCCAGCGCAATCCGGGCAATCGGAATCCGTGGAAACGGATCGGCTCGAACAACATGAGGATGCCGGTCCAGTTCGTGACATAGCCGATGACCCCGGTAAACAGCGGAATGGTGATCAGCTCGAGCCACACACACCAGAGAGTACGGCCCCACGGACGTGCATATGGGCGATTTTCACCCTTCGGGCGAGTGCGCGCCGCCGGTCCCGGCGGCGGGATGCCGAACGGTAGCCGACGATCACCGCCCGATCGGCTCGGGGCGGGGTCCCGGCAGCGCCGGATATCGTGAACCCATGGCTGAATTCGGCAGTGCCGCCGCATCCCGACCGCCCGCGATCGACGGGGTGCGGCGGTCGTTCGTGACGGCCCGCGGCGTGCGATTCCATGTGACCGAAGCCGGTCCCGCCCGGGGACGACCGGTGCTGCTGCTGCACGGCTGGCCGCAGCATCACTACGCCTACCGCGACCTGCTCGCGAATCCCCCTGCGGGACTGCGGATCATCGCGCCGGATCTGCCGGGGTACGGGTGGTCCGGACCCGCACCGCACAAATGGGCCAAGGATGATGTGGCCTCGGACCTGTTCGCGCTGCTCGATGCGATGGGCCTCGAGCGGGTGCTGCTCGCCGGGCACGATTGGGGCGGCTTCATCGGATATCGGATGATCCTGCGCGAGCCGGACCGTTTCTCCGGCTACCTGGCCATGAATATGGCCCATCCCTGGGTGCCCACCTCGGTTGTGGCGCGCAATCTTTGGCGCTTTTTGACCTATCAGCCGCTGATCGCCATCGCGGGTAAACCGGTGCAGCGGCGCACCGGCTTCCTGGAATGGCTGATCAGCAGCGCCATGACCGATCGCACCGCGGTCACCCGCGAGGTGGTACGCAGCTTCTCCGAACGCTTCCGCGATCCGGTCTGCGCGCAGGCCGCCACCGACACCTATCGAACCTTCTGGCTGAAGGAGATTCCGCGGGCGGCCCGCAATCCCGAACGCCGTCGCGGCACCGTCCCGATCCACGCCCTGTTCGGCGTCGACGATGCGGCGGTGCACCACTCCATGGCCGATCCCGCCACCGCCCGTGCGGACGACTACACCTTCGAAGGTGTCAGCGGCTGTGGACATTTCATCATCGACGAACGCCCCGACCTGGTCCGCGCCCGCCTGGTCGAACTGGCCGACAGCACCGGATAGCGCTCAGGATTCCCCGGTGCGGCGAGAGACGGCGCACCAGCGCCCAGGTGCCGCCGATCACCAGCAGCGCGAAGATTACCGGGCCGCGGAATAGCTCAGCGCCGGCGGCCGATCAGCGGCGGACGGCACCGTTTCCGGTGTGTCCGGCGAGGAGGCTGCTGAAGGGGGTTACCGCGGCGAGGGAGTTTCCGGAGACGCGTTCGCGGGGCTCGGTGTCCTGGAGGAAGCCGCCGACGGACGCGGGTTCGGCCACCACCAGGGTCGCGAATTCGGCTGCGGCGCGGCGAATCCGGTCGTTGAGACCGGCGGAGCCGAAATCCTCGGTGGCGGCGAAGACGCCGGTGGGGACGACGACCGCGCGCAGGTAGGTGAAGAGCGGGCGCATGGCGTAGTCCAGTACCAGCGAGTGGCGCGGGGTGCCCGCGGTCGCCGCGATCAGCACCGGCATATCGTTCAAGGCATCCGGGTCCAGGATGTCGAAGAACATCTTGAACAGACCGCTGTAACTGGCGGCGAAGACCGGCGTGACGGCAATCAGCCCGTCCGCCTGCGAGATTCGCTCCCGCACGGCCGTGATGGCGGGTGTGGGAATGCCACCGGTCGCCATGGTGGCGGCGAGTTCGGTTGCCAGCTCCCGCAGTTCGATCACCTCGAACTCCACGCTCTCCCCGCGCCCGCCGATCGCCGCGTCCACGGCGGCGGCGAGCTGATCGGCGAGCAGGCGCGTCGAGGAGGGCTGGGACAGCCCGGCGGTGAGTACGACGACTGTACGACTCATCTTGTGCCTCAATTCGATTCGACCGGAAGCCGGTCACGCGAAGGATCGACCAGGTGGTGCGGGGCGTCCGGCCCGGCGGCGACCAGACTGGCATGGGTGGGCGGATCGCTGGGCACATGTTCGGGGCGGCGCAGCTCGAACTCCTTGCGCAGCACCGGAACCACCTCGCGACCCAGGATCTCGATCTGCTCCAGCACCACGTCGATGGGGAGTCCGGCGTGGTCCATCAGGAACAGCTGACGCTGGTAGTCACCCGCGTAATCGGCGAAGCCGAGGGTGCGCTCGATGACCTGCTCCGGCGTGCCGACGGTCAGCGGCGTCATCTCCGAGAAGTCCTCTAGCGAGGGTCCGTGCCCGTACACCGGCGCGTTGTCGAAGTACGGCCGGAACCGCTTCTTCGCCTCGGCCTCGGTCTCGGCCATGAACACCTGTCCGCCGAGTCCGACAATGGCCTGATCGGCGCTGCCGTGCCCGTAGTGCTCGAAGCGCTGCCGGTACAGGCGCACGATCTGCTCGGTGTGCTCCTTGTTCCAGAAGATGTTGTTGTGGAAGAACCCGTCGCCGTAGTACGCGGCCTGTTCGGCGATCTCGGGCGAGCGGATCGACCCGTGCCAGACGAACGGCGGGGTGTTCTCCAGCGGTGCGGGCGTCGCGGTGAAGCCCTGCAGCGGTCCGCGGAAGTTGCCCTGCCAGTCGATGCGCTGTTCGCGCCAGAGCCGCCGCAGCAGGTGGTAGTTCTCCACCGCCAGCGGGATGCCGTCGCGAATATCCTTGCCGAACCAGGGGTAGACCGGCCCGGTATTTCCGCGTCCCATCATGAGGTCGACGCGCCCGCCCGCCAGATGCTGGAGCATGGCGAAGTCCTCGGCGATCTTGACCGGATCATTGGTGGTGATCAGCGTGGTCGCGGTGGAGAGGATGAGCCGTTCGGTGCGTGCGGCGAGGTAGCCGAGCATGGTGGTCGGCGATGACGGGACGAAGGGCGGATTGTGGTGCTCGCCGGTGGCGAAGACGTCGAGGCCGACCTCTTCGGCCTTCTCGCCGATGGCGACCATCGCCTGGATCCGCTCCGCCTCGGTCGGGGTGCGACCGTTGGTGGGGTCGGTGGTGACGTCCCCGACGGTGAAGATTCCGAACTGCACGAGTCCTCCTCGGATCGAAAGGCCATGCTAGTGGATATGGCAACCAAATGAACCAGGGGTTCCGGCGGGTTATTCCACTAGGCTGGTCGATCGATGCGGAGACCACGATGAGTAGCGAAGTGGCGGACGGGGACGCCGCACCCGAATCGATCGAACCACTCGGTGGCACGATCGATTCCGATATCGACGTGCACGCCCCCGCCCAGCGCCGCGAACTGCGCGACCATCCGGTGACCGTGCTCACGGTGATCGCCGTCGGCGGTGCACTCGGGGCGCTGGGCCGCTACGGACTGGCCCGGCTCTGGCCGACCCCCGCGGGCGGATTCCCGTGGGCCACCTTCACCACCAATGTGCTCGGCTGCTTCCTGATCGGGGTGCTCATGGTGGTCATCACCGAGATCCGCGCGGCGCATCCGCTGGCCCGGCCGTTCCTGGGCGTGGGAATTCTCGGCGGTTTCACCACCTTCTCCACCTACGCCAACGAGACGCGCGGCCTGCTGCAACCGGGCACCGCCACGACCGCCTTCGGCTATCTGGCCGCGACCCTGCTGTGCGCACTGCTGGCCACGCTCGCGGCGGTCGCGCTCACCCGCGGCCTGCATTCGACGCTGAGCGCGGGGGATGCGCGATGACAACCCTGCTGATCGCCCTCGGCGCGATGGTCGGCGCACCGCTGCGCTATCTCACCGATCGCGCGGTGCAGACCAAGCACGACAGCATCTTTCCGTGGGGCACCTTCACGGTGAATCTGATCGGCTGCCTGATCCTGGGCGGCCTCACCGGGGCGGCGGTGTCCGCACCCGTGTACGCGCTCGCGGGCACCGGTTTCTGCGGTGCGCTCACCACGTACAGCACCTTCAGCTTCGAAACGGTGCGACTGGCGGAACGGCGCGCGTATCTGTACGCGGCCACGAATATCGTGGTGAGCGTGATCGCCGGACTGGGCGCCACCCTGTTGAGCTACAGCGCTTTTCAGGCGATGTCCTGATCGTCGGACATCACCACTGTCTCAGTCGATTCTGTTGTGCGCCAAGCTTTTTGAGCGCGACACCTTAAATCAAAACCGCACCCCCTGCAATGGTGTGATGAATTGTTTTATGCCACAACGCGAACGGGGTGCGGGATAATCCCAGGCATGTAACCTACTGGTCAGTAGCATTACAAGGCAGAGGGAAAAATCTTGGATCAGTCGGGTGTACCGGTTATCCGCCGGGCTACCGAGCACGACATAGCGGATATGGCACGGATCATCGCCAGGGCGTTCGCGTCCGATGATCCCATCGAGGAGTACGTCTTCCCAGACGTGGGAAATCGGCATCGCAGATCACCGCGCATGCTGCGCATCATGATTCGGTATCGATTCCTGCCCGCCGGCGGCGCCGCGGTCTCCACGGTGGACGGGAAAATCGTGGGCGCACTGCTGTGGTATCCGGCGGGGTATCGCAAATCAATATGGCGCGAGGCGATTTCGGGTCCGCTGTTGCTGTGGGCCATGGGCGCGGGCACCACGCGGGGCATACACGTGGACAACGCCATCGCCGAGGTCCGCCCCGAACAGGGTCATCACTTCATGGTGTATCTGGGCGCGGACCCCACCGTGCAGCGCTCGGGAGTCGGTCGCTCACTGGTCAATTGGCTCGACGCCCTGGCCGATCAGCGCGGCGAGACCGTGGGCGGTATCTGCAAGGACGGCAATATGCCGTACTACGCCACCTTCGGCTATGAACTGGTTCGCCGGGTCCGTATCGGGAGTACCGGACCTGAGATGAACTTCGTTCTGCGGCAACCGGTTCCGGTGCCGTCGGAGTAATTCCGGCAACAGCCTTCTCGGGGGGGATCACCTGTCGATCTGAGTTTTGCCGAGGAGTCGTAGTGTCTGACATTGCCATTGTCGGAATCGGGTGCCGATACGCGGGTGGTATCGATTCACCGGAATCCTTCTGGGACTTCATCATCAACAAGGGTGACGGCGTCACCGAGATACCCGCACAGCGCTGGGACTACCGCCGCTACTACGATCCGGACCGGCGCACGCCCGGCCGGATGTACACCAAACGCGCCGCCTTCATGACCGGCGATCCCTGGGCCTTCGATCCGGATTTCTTCGGCATCTCGCCGCGCGAGGCCGCCGCCATGGACCCGCAGCAGCGCCTGGTGCTCGAGGTCGTCTGGGAGGCGTTGGACGACGCCGGTATCGCCGGTCGGATCTCCGGGGCCCCGATCGGGGTGTACGTCGGCGCGTTCACCCTGGACCAGCTCGCCATCTCGGGCACCAGCACCGCGCTGCCGTACGTCGATATGCACACCGCCGCGGGTGCGTCGTACACCATGCTGTCGAACCGAATCGCGTTCGCGCTCAATATGGTCGGACCCGCGCTCACCGTCGACACCGCGTGTTCGTCCTCGCTGGTCGCACTGCATCTGGCCTGCCAGGGACTGGCCAACGGCGACTGCGAGGTCGCCATCGCGGGCGGGGTCACCATGCTCTTGCAGCCCGAGGCGTTCGTCTCCATGTGCAAGGGCGGCTTCCTGGCCGCCGACGGCCGCAGCAAGCCCTTCGATGCCGCCGCCGACGGCTACGGCCGCGGCGAGGGCTCGGGCATGGTCGTGCTCAAGCGCTTGGAAGACGCAGAACGCGAAGGGGATCGGGTCTACGCGGTCATCAAGGCCACCGGCTCCAATCAGGACGGGCGCACCTCGGCCATCACGGTGCCGAACGCCGATCTGCAGGAGGCGCTGGCGATATCGGTCTCCCGGCGCGCGGGCATCGCACCGCACCAGATCACCTATGTGGAGGCGCACGGCACCGGCACCCCGGTCGGCGATCCGCTCGAATTGCGCGCCATCGGAAGGGCTTACGGACAGGTCGAGGGGCGCACCGCACCCGTGGGCGTCGGCTCGGTGAAGGCGCAGCTCGGACATACCGAGGCGGCCTCGGGCATCGCCAGCGTCATCAAATCGGCGCTGGCCATCTCCAAGCGCACCATCGCCCCGCAGGGGTGGCTGGACACCCCGAATCCGGATATCCCCTTCGATGAGCTGGGTATCGAACTCCAGCTCGAGGCCGAGCCGGTCGGTCCCGAGGTCGAGCGAATGACCGTCGCGGTCAACGGTTTCGGCTACGGCGGCACCAATGCGCACGCGATTCTCCAGGAGTACGTGCCCGCCGCGGGCATCGACCGGGAGCCCCGGCACTACGGGGTGCTGCCGCTCTCCGCGCGCACCGATCAGGCCGCGCGGGAACTGGCGCGCGGCTATGCCGAACGCATTGCCGAGGGCGCGAATCCGGGTCTGCTGGCCGAGGCGGCGTGGACCCGCCGCCAGCATCATCAGTTCCGCACCGGGCTGACCTTCGGCGATGACACCGAACTGGTGCACGCCCTGGTCGAGTACGCCAACGGCGGGGGTCGCGCGGCCACCAAGGTGATACCGCGCAAGGTCGCCGAACCGGTCTTCGTCTTCACCGGCATGGGACCGCAGTGGTGGGCCATGGGTCGCGAATTGCTCACCGCCGACGGCACTTTCGCCGCCGAGGCGCGGCGCGTCGACAAGGAGTTCCAGCGCATCTCCGGCTGGTCGATCATCGAGGAGCTGCTGCGGCCCGAGGCGGAATCCCGGGTCACCGCCACCGCGGTGGCGCAGCCCGCGAACTTCCTGGTGCAGGTGGCGCTGTTCGCCATGCTCGGCGAGCTGGGCATCCATCCGGCCGCCGTGGTGGGCCACAGTGTGGGCGAGGTGTCCGCGGCCTATGTCACGGGCATGCTCTCGCTGCACGATGCCCTACTGGTGAGCTATCACCGCGCGCGACTGCAGGCCACCACGGCGGGCTCCGGCGGCATGCTGGCCATCGGACTACCCCTGTCCGCCGCATTGGAATTGATCGAGGGTGACGACCTGGTCGATATCGCCGCCGTCAACAGTCCGAGCGCGGTCACCCTCGCCGGATCCGAGGCGCACCTGAACGAGATCGCGGAAAACCTCACCGCACAGGGCATTTTCGCGCGCAGACTACAGGTCGAGGTCCCGTACCACAGCTATCTGATGGAGCCGATCCTCGACGAATTGCGCTCGGTGCTGGCCGATCTCACGCTGCGCGAGCCGACGCTGCCGCTGCTGTCCACCGTGACCGGCCGCGAGGTGACCGCGGGCGACTGGGACGCCGAGTACTGGTGCGCCAATGTCCGGCAGCCCGTCCGGTTCGCCGATGCCATCACCGAATTCGTCGGTGCGGGCCATCGGGTCTTCCTGGAGATCGGCCCGCATCCGGTGCTGGGTGCGAATATCCGCGAAATCCTCATCGGCGCGGGAGAAACCGGCACCTCCATCGCCACGCTGAACCGCAAGCAAGCCGACGCGGAGAGCATTCGCCAGACCCTGGCCGGGCTGTACAGCGCGGGCGTACTGGATACCGAGACGCTGTTCGGGGATATCGTCACCCCGCATATCGATCTGCCGCGGTATCCGTGGCAGCGCACCCATCTGCGTCATGAATTGCCGGTCTTCACACAGCTCCAGCACGGGACGCCCGGCGTGTACGCCATGCTCGGCGATGCGGACCGGGACAACTCCTCGACCTCGTGGCGGATTCAACTCAGCCTCGGAGCCATGCCGTGGCTGGACGATCACGTCGTCGGCGGAGCCCGAATCCTGCCGGGTGCGGCCTATTTGGACGCCGCGCTGAGCGCGGCCGCCCTGCGCACCGAGACCCACCGCGTCGCGGTCGAACAGGTGCGGTTCATCGCGCCACTCATTATCGACGACGGCACCGCGCCGACCCTCGAACTGCACGTGGAGGAATCGACCCGGCGCTTCACCATTCGCTCGCGGGCCACGGTCGACGCCCTGTGGACGGTGCACGCCACCGGCCGACTGGTCGAGGGCGCCTTCGAAACCGCCAAGGTGGACCTGCCCGCCACCGACGAGATGCACGCCATCGATCCGGCCGCGTTCTACGCCGGATTGGCCGCGCGCGGACTGCGATACGGTCCGGCGTTCCAGCGGGCCACCTCGGTGCGCATCTCCGGATCCACCGTGCTGGCCACCCTGGACGGAACCGTGCCCGAGGCGCTCAACGGGTCCGGGGCCGCAGCGCCCGGTCATCTGGCGCATCCGTGTGTGGTCGATGCCGCGCTCCAGAGCGTTGCCGCCCTGCTCGCGGGCACCGGCGGTCCGGAGGACGGGGCCATGGTGCCCATCGGCGTCGCCGAAGTCCGTGCGTTCGAGGCGATTCCGGAGCACGTCACCGTGGTCGCGCGGCTGGATACCAGCGCCGACCCGGTCGCCGATATCGATCTGCTCGATCCCGAGGGCCGGGTGGTCATGCAGATCATCGGTATGCGCTTCGGCTCCATCGCACCGGGTCGCGGTGCGCTGCAACGCATGACGGAGTTCTTCTACGAGGATCGCTGGGATATGCGGGATCCGATCGATCCCAACGCGCTGCCGGAGAGTGCGAACGCGTGCGCGCTCCTGCTGGAGCTCGGCGTGCGGCCCGGTGCGCGAGCCGCGTGGATCGCCGCCGCGGTCGGCGGCGGGGAGATCCTCACGCTCGGCGATCCGAACCGCGAGGACCTGGAATCCCTTGTCCTGGAACACCTCCGGCATTCCACCGCGGGGAGCGTGGACCGGCTGCACGTCATTGTGGTCGCCGGGTCCGAGTACGAGGATCTCGACAATCTCTGGGCACTGCGCCGGATCGCCCTGACCATCGACGACTTCTTCGACACCTGGCTGGAGCGGCGCGGGGTCGAGATCCCCATGACCGGTGACGGTTCCCTGCACGTCAGCGTGGTGACCGAGCGCGCCTTCGCCCATCCGCGGGAGCAGGCCGCGCCCAATCCGGGGCATGCGGCACTGGCCGGCGCGCGCCGGGTGCTGCTGAACGAGCAGCCGCGACTGCGCTGGCGACTGGTCGATATCGATTCCGACGTCACGGCGGTCGATCTCGCGGCCGAACTCGCCATTCCCGGCGCGTTCAGCTACGACAACTCCGATGAGATCTTCCTGCGCAACGGCCTGCGCTGGGTGCCGGTGGTCGACGCCTCGCTGCCCGATCGCATCGAGGCCCTGGATCAGGCTGTCCCGCTGACCGATCCGGAGGCCAACTTCACCCTGGAGCTGCCCAAATCCCGGCTGCTGTCCAAACTCGGCTGGCGGCGCTGCGACCGCCGCGAACCCGGACCGGGTGAGGTCGAGGTGCGCATGCGCGCCGTCGGCCTGGGCTACAAGGATCCGCTCAAGGTGCTCGGGGTGCTGAACGAGGAGGAACTCGCGGGCACCTATTTCGGCGGTACCCCGGGTATGGAGGGCGATGCCGTCGTCACCCGAATCGGTTCGGATATCACCGATCTCGCGGTCGGCGACAAGGTCATGCTCTCCTCCAAGGGCATGATCAGCCGGTTCCACACCACCGACCGCACCCTGGTCAGCCCGGTCTCCCCCGATGCCGAACCCGGTTACTGCACCAGCGAGGTCGCCTTCGCCACCGCGGAGTACTCGCTGCTGGAGCTGGCCCGGGTCGGCGCGGGCGATGTGGTGCTGGTGCACGGTGCTGCGGGCGGTGTGGGCACCGCCGCGGTGCAGATCGCGAAGCTGCACGGGGCCATTGTGATCGGCACCGCGAGCACCGGGGACCGGCGCGCCTACGTCCTGGGCCAGGGCGCGGATCATGTACTCGATTCGCGCTCACTGAATTTCGCCGATGACGTGCTCGGACTCACCGGCGGGCGCGGGGCGGATGTGGTGATCAGTACCGCGCCCGGGGAGATCCTGCGACGGAACTTCAAGGCGGTGGCCGAGTTCGGGCGCATCGTGGAGATCGGCAAGGCCGATATCTACGGCGGTGGCGTCCTGGATATGCGGTACTTCGACAAGAACATCTCGTATCATTCCTTCGATCTGGACCGCATGCTGGCGCTGCGTCGGACCCGGACCATCGCGCTCATGGAGCGGGTGGAGGCCGCGCTGGCCTCGGGCCGATACCGGCGGCTGCCGTTCGAGCTGTACGAAACCGATGATGTGGCACGGGCTTTCGAGGATGTCGCACGCTCGACCCAGCTCGGCCGGATCGCGGTGAGCATGGAGGCGGCGGCTCCACTGGTACGACCGCAGATTCCGCAGGTGAGCGTGGACGCGTCGGCGCGCTACCTGATCACCGGCGGCTTCGGCGCGTTCGGCCTGGCGATCGGGCGCTGGCTGGTGCGTTCGGGCGCAAGGCATCTCACGCTGCTCGGACGTTCCGGCGCGACCACCGAGGCGGCCCGGAATCAGCTGGCGGCCTGGGAGCACGAGGGCATCGACATCGTCACCGAGCGCGTGGATGTCACCGATGTCGAGGGGATGGCCGCGGTCATCGCCCGCGCGAATACCGCGGACCATCCGCTGCGCGGTGTCATCCACACCGCCGGAGTCGTTGACGACAAGCGCATTTCACTCATGGACCGGGGGAGCCTGGCCTCGGTGTACCGGCCCAAGATCGAGGGCGCCCGCGCACTGCGCAACGGCCTGGATCTGGCCGGGGCCGAACTGGATCTGTTCATTCTGTTCTCCTCCGGCAGCTCCATCTTCGCCGGAATCGGCCAATACTCGTACACGGCAGCCAATCTCGCGCTCCAGTCGATCGCCGATGTGGTGGTGCGCGAAGGCGGCACCGCACTGGCCGTGGGCTGGGGACATATGTCCGGCGGCGGTATGGCCGATGACGAGAATGTGGCGCGCTATCTGCGCACCACCGGATTCGACTCCATCGATATGGACGAGGGCACCGAATTCCTGGAGAAGGCACTGGAACTCGGGATCCACCATCAGGTCGCCATCATTCCGGTGGACTGGGGCAAAGTCGCCGCGAGCGTGCCGTTCTTCAGCATGGTCGGGCGGGTGCAGGAGCAGATCGCGGCCGCGGCCGAGGACGACTCCGCCGCCTCGCAGCTGGTGGCGGCGCTGCGGGCGCTGGACGCGCAGAAGCGTGGCGATGTGGTGGCGCATATGCTCGCCGAACAGCTCGCGGTGGTGATGGGCGTCGACCCGGACTCCATCGATCTGACCGTGCCGGTGCCCGACCTCGGCCTCGACTCGCTGATGGCAGTGGAATTCGGTGCGCTGGTGGGCAAATCGCTCGGCATCGATCTGACCGCGCTCAAGATGGGCCGCACCTTCACCCTCGAACAGGCGGGCACCCGCGCCGCCGAATTCCTCATCGGCGCGTCCACCGCCGATTCGACCCCGGTCGCCGCACCGGCACCGGCAGCCACGGAGGTGACCGCATGACCGAATCCGCACGTGAACTGGCCCGGAAACTTCTGGCGGGCAATGGAAATGGGGCCGAGACCCCGGGCGCGGGCAATGGCGGCGGCGTGGCCACCGCACCGCGCCCGGCGGCCTCGATCACGCGGCTCGCGCCGAGCGCACCGGCGGCACGGCCGGTGCGCGGACCCGGTCGGCAATTCGCCGACCATCCGGAGGTGGCGGCCACGGTGGCCAAACAGGCCGCCATCGCGGCCATCACCGCCCACTCGGGACTGGTGAATCCGCTGTTCCTGCCGCGAACCGGCCCGAACGACACGGTGATTCACGCCAATGACACCGAGCTGGTGAACTTCAGCGCCTACAACTATCTGGGGCTGTCGAGCCATCCGCGGGTGATCGCGGCGGCCAAGGACGCCCTCGATCAGTACGGCGCCTCGGCCTCGGCCAGCCGGATCGTCTCCGGGGAGATCCCGCTCTACGGCCGGTTGGAGCGGCGGCTCGCCGAGATCTACGACACCGGCGATGCCATGGTGACCACCAGCGGCTACCTCACCAATGCCGGGGTGATCGGCTTCCTGCTCGGTGAGGGCGATGTGGCCATCTGCGATTCCCTCATTCACGGCAGCGTGGTCTCGGGCACCCGGTGGGCGGGGTGCCGGCGAATCAACTTCCGGCACAATGATCCCGACTCACTGCGTGCGGTACTGCGCATGTCGCGCGCCGGATTCGATCGGGCGCTGGTGGTGCTCGAGGGCCACTACAGCATGGACGGCACCGTGGGCCGGGTCGCCGAACTCGCGGCCGTCGCACGGGAATTCGACTGTGCGGTAATGGTCGACGAGGCGCATTCGTTCGGCGTCTTCGGTGCGCACGGGCACGGTATTCGCGAGCACTACGGTATGGCGGGCGCGGAGGTGGACATCTGGATGGGCACGCTCTCCAAGGCCCTGGGGAGCTGCGGCGGCTTCATCGCCGCCGATGCGGAGTTGATCGGGGCCATGAAGGCCAGTGCGCCCGGTGTCGCCATGCTCACCGGCGGCCCCGCACCCTCGACCATCGCGGCGGCGCGGGCCGGGCTCGAGGTGCTCGACGCCGAACCGGAGCGGGTCGCCCGGCTGTGGCGCAACTCCCGGCTTTTCCACAGCGCCCTGCGTGAGCGCGGTCTGAACCTGGGTGAATCGCAGGGCACGCCGATCTGCCCGGTCATCGTGCCGGGTGAGGTTCGCGCCGGCTTCGTCTCGGCCACGCTGCTCCAGCGCGGGGTGTACGCGGGGGCGATCTCCGCGCCCGCGGTGCCGATCGGCAAGGAGCGGCTGCGCTTCTTCATCACCTCCGAACACACTGAGTCACAACTGATTTCGAGCGCAGACCTACTGGCCGAGGCGGTCGCCTCGGCTGCGGGCCTACCGGAATCGGCGGCCGTGTGACGGATCGATGTTGCCTGGATCACGCCCCATTTCTGGTGACGGGAGAGTGGTGCTAGGTTAACCGGAGGATATCACTCCGGTTAACTTCCGGAGGGCGGTCAGCCGAGTGAGGAGGAGGCCGCGCCAATGGTGGCACTGGATCTCGATGCACCCGTACGCGTTTCGCAGTCGGGAACCGGCGTCCTGGATCGAACGCGCGCGGCGGTACACGGCCGCGGGCGCGAAGCCCTGGTTCAGCTGGCGGTCATCACCGTGCTGTATCTGGTCTATCGCACCGGCCGCATGCTCGCCGCCGACGAGGCCACCCGCGCCCTCACCAATGCCCGCACCCTGCTGACCTGGGAAGACCGACTGCAAATACCGAATGAGCAGACGGTGCAGTCGGTCTTCCTTAAACATGATTTCCTGGCCATCCCGGCCAACTTCTACTACGCCACAGCGCATTTCGCGGTCGCCATCTGCGCCCTGCTCTGGCTGTGGACCTTCCGCCCCATGTACTACCGCGTCACCCGCAACCTCATGGTCGCCCTCACCGCCGCGGCCCTGGCCCTGCACATGCTCATCCCGCTGGCCCCACCCCGCATGCTGCCCGAATACGGATTCGTGGATCTGGCGGCCGAATTCGGCCAATCCGTCTACGGCCCACCCGATACCGACACCCTGTCCAACCAGTTCGCCGCCATGCCCTCGCTGCACGTCGGCTGGGCACTCCTGTTGGCCATGGGCCTGATCGCCGCCACCCGCACGCCGTGGCGCTGGCTACTGCTGCTGCACCCCCTCATCACCACCCTGGTGGTGGTCGGCACCGGCAACCACTACTGGTTCGACGCGCTGGTCGCCACCGCGCTCCTGGCCGTGGCGACCCTGCTGCATCCCCCGGTGCTCAACCAGCCGCGGCCGCGAGAATCACACCGGTCACCACATCGGCATTGGACACCATCACCGAATGGCTCGGCCCGTCCACGACCGTGGTCTCGGCTCCCATCCGCTCGGCGAGGGACCGTTCCGACTTCGGACTGATGATCTGATCGTTCCCGGAGACGAACTCCAAGCGCGCCGCATCGCTGGGCACTCCGATAGACCGGACGCCTCATCGTCTGGGACAGTTGCCGCATGACGCCGCGACGCGCCGGATTACAGACCCACTGGGAGGTTCCACGCAGTTTGTCAGAAATGAGAGGATCAGCCTCGCCCGTATGAGACAGAGAGCCGATGGTGAGGACCTGACGTCTACCGAGTCGAACGCGCGCGCCCGGATCGGTGACCTCATCACCGTGCAGGGCCGTCGCGTACACGTCCGCCAGGACGGCCCCTGCGACGGCAAACCCATACTGCTGCTGCACGGCTTCGAAGGCTCGGTGCACTGGTGGGACGCGGTCACCCCGCTGCTGGCGGACACCTACCGGGTGATCCGGGTGGATCTGCTCGGATTCGGTTGCACCGGAGGCGAAGCCGGATTCGGCCAGGACGGTCAGGGCAGTATGCTCGCCGCCGTCCTGGACGAGCTCGGCCTCGCCAAGGTCGCGGTCTGCGGGCACTCCTGGGGTGCGGACGCCGCCCTCGCGGTGGCCGCGCGCTCGCCGCGCATTACCGAGATCATCATCCTGGACCAGGCCCCGGACCTGAGCTACCTGCGCGTTCCGGCCATCACCCCGGTGCTCACGCTCGGCCCGATCGCGCGCTTCATCCAGCGCTTCGCCCCCGAAGCCATGGTGCGCCAAGCCCTTCGGGAGGGCTTCGCGCCAGGCTTCAACACCTCCGGCATCGTGCCGAGCATGCGCCAGATGATCCAGGATCACCGCGCCATGTCCTGGCGCGCCTACCGCGAGGTCAGCACCGTGCGCCGCCGGGCCCTGGCCGCCGATCCCCTGGATCGTCAACTCCGCAGACTGGCTCTGCCCAGCCTGGTCATCCACGGCCGCCTGGATTCCATGTACGACTGGGCCACCACCCGCGACCGGTACACCACCGCCGGTGCGCGCTTCGAGCTCATCGACACCGCCGGGCACAGTCCCAATATCGAGACCCCGCAACGCTTCACCGAGATTCTGCGCGAGTTCCTGCTCGCCCCAACCGCTCCCACACCGATCGGCGACTGACCTCGACCCCGCCGTTTTACCCGGTGGTCGCGAACATTATGCGCGAGCGGGTGGTGAATGCCATGGCCCGCCCGATGACTCGTTTCGATGTGCTGATCACCCCCACCTCGGCCGTCCCGGCTTTCCCCGTCGGCGGTGACGGCCCCACCGAGATCGACGGCCGCCCGGTCGCCGACTCGACCTGGATCGGCTTCGATTATCCGGCCAATCTGACCGGCCAGCCCGCCCTCAGCATCCCCGCGGGGCACACCGAAGACGGCCTGCCCGTGGGACTTCAGATCATCGGCCGCCACCTCGGCGATGCCGGGGTGCTGCGCCGGCCGCCGCCGTCGAACGTGTCGCATCCCGGTCGGGGCGGCGGCCGCTAGTCTCATAACCATGACCGCCGATGGCAAGCGGAACACCGACGATTCGGAGCCCGCGCTGCCGCGGCTGGTGCCGGTGGCCGATCCGCGGCTGCGGCGATTGCAGGGTGGCGACGCTTTTCGATTGACCGCCCTCGGCGGGGTGGCGGCGCTGTCACTGGATGCGCTGTCGAGCGTGGCCTACGGCCCCGAGGCCATTGTGGGCGCGTTGACGGCGGCCGGAGCCGCGGCGGTGCGGTACACCCTGCCGATCACGATCGCGATCACCGTTCTGCTGCTGGTGCTGGTGGTCTCGTACCGCCAGGTGATCGCGGTCTATCCCGAGGGCGGCGGGTCGTACGCGGTGGCCAAGACCAGGCTCGGGCGGCCGGTGAGCCTGCTGGCCGCGGCGGGCCTGGTGGTCGACTACGTGCTGACCGTCGCGGTCAGCCTGGCGGCGGGCGCGGCCAGTCTGGGCAGCGTATTCCCTTTCGTGGCAGAGCATTTGGTGGCGTGCACGCTCATCGCGCTGGCCGTGCTCACCGTGGTGAATCTGGTGGGCATCGCCGAATCCGCCAAGGTGCTGATGCTGCCCGCGCTGCTGTTCATCGTCTCGGTGGCGGCGATCGTGGTGGTCGGGCTGATCCGGAGTCATCCGGTAGCGGTGATCGGCGCCGATCCCGGTGGCTTCCCGGCCACCGAAACCCTTGGCGCACTGCTGCTATTGAAGGCGTTCGCCGCGGGCAGCTCCTCGTTGACCGGTGTCGAGGCCATTGCCAACAGCGTGCCGACCTTCCGCGCGCCCGCGGTCAAGCGCGCCCAGCACACCGAGATGACGCTGGGAATCCTGTTGGGCTCCTTGCTGATCGGTCTCGGCATTCTCATCCGCCACCATCATGTGCTGCCGCGCGGACAGGTCACCATCCTGTCGCAGCTCTCGGCGGCGGCCTTCGGCACCGGCTGGCTCTTCTACGCCACGAGTCTGGTGATCACCCTGGTGCTCGGACTGGCGGCGAACACCAGTTTCGGTGGGCTGCCGGTGCTGTTGAGCCTGCTGGCCAAGGACAATCGGCTGCCGCACCTGTTCGCGCTGCGCGCCGAGCGCCCGGTGTACCGGTACGGCGTGGTGGCGCTGGCAATGGTCGCGGCACTGGTGCTGGTGCTCTCGCAGGCCCATACCGCCCGGCTGCTGCCGCTGTACGCCATCGGCGTCTTCATCGGATTCACCATCAGCCAAACGGGTTTGGTACGGCACTGGCTCACCGATCACGGTCGGGGCTGGGTGTGGAAGATGCTGCTCAACGGCTTCGGCGCGATATTGACCGCCGTCGCCGCGGTGGTCTTCCTGTTCGAGAAGTTCACCGAGGGCGCCTGGCTGCTGCTGGTCATCGTGCCCGCGCTCATCCTGCTCTTCGACCGGATCGAACGCTATTACGTGCGCATCGGTGTCCAGCTCGGCTTCGGCACGAAAATCCCGCGCCCGCACGCGGATTCGCGTCGCCGCGTAATCGTCGTGGTGCCGGTGACGGCCATCAGCCGACTCACCGAGAAGGCGCTCTCGGCGGCCATGCGCATGGGCGACGAGGTGCACCCCATCGCCATTGCCATCGATGTGGAGAGCACCCGGCGGCTCACCCGGGAGTGGCACGACTGGAATCCGGGCATCGAGCTGCGGGTGCTGCCCAGCCCGCACCGCAGCATGGTCGATCCGATCGTCGGCTACACCCGCAAACTCTGCTCCCCCGAGCACCAGGTGGTGGTGCTGCTGCCCCGGATCGAACCGCGCCACGCGCGCGATCAGCTGCTGCACAATCAGCGCGTCCCGATCATTCTGGCGGCCGTGGACACCCATACCGATGCCATAGCGGCGACCATCTCGTTCGAAGTGGAGTGAGCGTAGGCTGGCGAAACCTGCATGAGGATCGACCAGCCAACCTCAACCGAAGGACGGCCGATGTTCAATCAGTCCGACCTGTCGACGCTTATTTCCGCCGCGCCCGGGCGCGGTGTCTCCCTCTATCTGCCCACGCACAACAGCGGCCCGGACAAACGTCAGGACCCGATCAGGCTGCGGAATCTGCTCACCGAGGCGCATGCCAAGCTCGTCGCCGACGGGGTCGGCAAACGCGAGGCCGACGCCCTGCTCGCCCCCGGCGTAGCCCTGCTGGACGACTATCCGTTCTGGCAGTACCAGGATCAGGGCCTGGCGCTCTTCCTCGGCGCGGACGGCTCGCAGTACCGGTTCACTGTGCCGCTCACCTTCACCGAACAGGTGCACATCGAGCCCGGCTTCTATGTGAAGCCGCTGCTGCCGCTGCTGTCCGCGGACGGCAAATTCGCGGTGCTCACCCTGACCGCCGACGGCGCGACGCTGTACGACGGCTCCAAGTTCGCGCTCACCCGCGATCACACGGCCGCACTCCCGGGCGGCCCGACCGAGAACCTCGACGACGATAAACAGAGCCGCGTGCTCGCCAGCCCGGCCGCCCGTCCGCACACCGGCGGCAAGGCCACCACCTCGACGCAGGCGTACGGCGAAACCTCTACGGACTGGCGCAAATCTGTGCTCGACGACTGGGTCGGCAAGGTCGCCTCCGCGGTCGAGCGGCAGCTGTCGGATCAGGCCGTTCCGCTGGTGCTGATCGCCGATCCGGAGTTGTCCGGTCAGTTCAAGAAGCGCAGCACACTGGGTCCGCTGCTGGTCGGCACGGTCGAGAAGAATCCGGCCGCGCTCGCCAACGGCAAACTGCACGACACCGCGTACCAGGTGATTCGGCCGCACTTCGAGGCCGGTGAGCGCGCCGCCCTGGAACGCGCCGCCCTGCTGCTGGCCGACGGTCCGACCAAGGTCGCCGTCACCATCGGCGAAGTGGTGCGCGCGGCTTTTCAGGGCCGGGTCGACGCGCTGCTGCTCACCGACGGCGCGGCCGAATGGGGTCGCTTCGACGAAATGACCGATGCCGTCGAAACCCATTCCGAGCCGGGCACTTCGGTGATCGACCTGACCGAGTACGCGACGGTGAAGACGCTGGAGAACAAAGGCTCGGTCTACCTGCTGCCGCCCGAGGCGCTGGCCGGATTGTTCCGGAGCGAGATCGCGCCGTCCTCGATCGCGGTGCTGCGCTACTGATCCCGCACGACCGAATCCCGCTGCGACCGTAGCGAATCCATCGGGCGCGGCGGAACAGCCGGACGCACCGACCGCAACCAGAGCAGCCCCAGCGCGCAGCCGCCGGCAATCGCCAGCGCCACCCATCCGGCGACGGGGTTGTGTTCGGTCGCTGGCGACCGGTACCACAGGTGTGAGTATCCGATCACGCTGTCATCGGCCCCGCGAATCGCGAGCACCACCGACGGCACGAACAGCACCGCGATACCGACCACGCGATTCTGAATCAGGCGCGGCGGTGTCGCCCCGTAGCTGTAGCCCGCGATCGCGGCCAGCGCCACCGCCCCGATCGACGGAATCCACTGCCCCGTCGCGGAGATCGGCGCCACCGCAGCGAAGAGCGCCAGCGCACCGACCAGGCCGATCGCGGCCGGTGGCGAACGCCAGCGATCACCCGCCCACAGACCCGCGGCCACCGCGACGAACAGAATGGGCAGCATCCAACTCGGCCGCGGCACCGCCACCACGGCGCTGGCCGCCGCCGCGTAGGCGACCCCGATCAGCACGATGCAGCCGTCCCGGCCGGTGAGAATGAAGGCCGACACCACGGTGATCAGGATGGTCGCCGCCACCGCCAGCACCGCGGGCAGCGTGCCGGCCTGATGGTCCGCGAACCATTCCGCGGCCAGCAGGGTCGAGCCCGAGATGACGGCCGCGGCGACCACCGAGCCGAAGGGCGCGTCGCGATCGAGCACCACCTCCACCCGCCGGCGCTTGTGCCAGCAGGCCGACAGGATGATCAGCAGGACCACCAGGACAATCAGCCAGAGCGGCGGGGAGTCGGTGCTGAGACCGCTGTAAGTGCTGTCCGCACTGGGTAATTCGGTTAGATCGCCGAGGACGGCGCTGGCGATCGCGCCCAGCATGAACGCCGTCCCCGTCGGCCGTTTGCGCAGTACCGCCGCACCGATCAGGCCGAGCAGCACACCGCCGAAAATCGAGTCGATGTAGTTCACCGTCGTCAGTGAGAGATCGGTGTCGAGCGTTCGGCTCAGTACGGCATTGGCCAGCAGGGCCACACCGGTGACGCTGGCGGCGATCCAGGTCAGCCGGGTATCGCCGAGGGAGACCGCGAGCACCACCGCCACCACCGCCGAGATCGCGCCTGCGGTATCGGCCCGTGGCACGTTCACGACCAGCAGATATTGGTGCAGTGCCGAACTGCCGGCCACGCGGCCGAAATCCACCGGCATCATGACGGACAGGCAGGCGACCGCGGCAGCAAGGAACGCGGTCACCACCTCCAGGAGGTCGCGCAGACGACGCACCCTCACAACATACTGCTCGGTCTCAATTTTGCGGCGGAGGGTTGCGGTTTCAGTAGCCAGAGGTACGCTCAGAAATGAGTCCGCTCATTTTTCCAGGCAATCCGGAGGTGTTGCATGACCGCGTCACAACGATCGGCCCAGGTCGGACGGCGTGCACGCGGTATGCAGGATAAGCAGAGCCGTATCTTCGACGCCGCCGCCGCACTATTCGCCGAAAAAGGCTTTGCACGAGTTACCACCCAGCAGATCTCCGATCGCGCCGATATCGCCGCGGGCACACTGTTCCGATACGCCTCCTCCAAGGGCGAACTGCTGCTCATGGTCTACAACGCGGACTTTCGGGCCGCCCTGGATCTGGCCGAACATCGCGCCCGCGCCCACGACGATCCGGTGGAGACGGTGCTGGAGATCATTCGGCCGACCGTGCGGTCCGCCGCGCGCAATGCCGAGAACACCATCGCGTATCAGCGCGAACTGCTCTTCGGTACGGCGAGTGAGAAGTACCGCGCCGAAGGACTGGCCCTGGTCGCCCGATTGGAGGCCATGATCGCCGACCGGCTCGCGGTCGACGCCCGCGCCCGGGGGCTGGACTCGGCTCGGCTGGAAGAGTTCTCCCGCTCGGCCGGGCGCAGCGTCTTCGCGGTGCTGCACCTCACCCTGGCCCGCCCCGCCACCGGGGCGCATCCGGGCTACGACCCGCTCGCGGACCTGCGCGCCCAGATCGCGCAGATTGTCGCGGGCTTCTTCGCGGCGCTGCACGCTGCCGCCAATTCCGAACAGAGGAGAGGCAATTGAGCATCGATATTCGCAAGGTGACCGTGCTCGGCACCGGGGTGCTGGGCTCGCAGATCGCGTTCCAGACCGCGTTCAGCGGGTTCGAGGTCACCGCCTACGACATCAATGACGACGCGTTGAAGGCCGCGAGTGAGCGCTTCACCAAGTTGGCCGCCGTCTACACCGGCGAGGTCGACGGGGCGGGTGACGGCAAAGCCGACAAGACCGCCGCGGGTATCACGCTGACATCCGATCTGGCACAGGCGGTTCGGGACGCGGACCTGGTCATCGAGGCCGTGCCCGAGGTGCTCGCCATCAAACAGGACACCTACGAGAAACTCGGCAAGCTGGCTCCCGAACGCACCATCTTCGCCACCAACTCCTCCACCCTGCTGCCCAGCGCCATGGTCGACTTCACCGGTCGCCCGGATCGATTCCTGGCGCTGCACTTCGCCAATCAGGTGTGGAAGTTCAATACCGCCGAGGTGATGGGCACACCCGCCACCGATCCGAAGGTCTATCGGGCGGTGGTCGACTTCGCCGCCGCCATCGGCATGGTGCCGATCGAATTGCACAGGGAGAAGGCGGGTTACGTCCTCAATTCGCTGCTGGTACCGCTGCTCAACGCCGCCATGGATCTGAGCGCCAACGGTTACGCCGAACCCGAGGCGGTGGACAAGACCTGGCGGATCGCCACCGGTGCGCCCATGGGGCCGTTCCAGATTCTGGACATCATCGGGCTGACCACGCCCTACAACATTCTCGTCAATGGCGACGAGAACGGTAAGAAGCTCGCGAAGTGGTTGCAGGACAACTACATCGACAAGGGCAAGCTCGGCATCGCCAGCGGCGAGGGCTTCTACAAGTACTCGGCCTGACGGGCCACCGCGCCATCCGCCCGACCTTCTGACACCAGCGATAGGAGTTCTATGTTCTACAGCAGTGGCAATTACGAAGCCTTCGCCCGACCGCGCAAGCCCGAGGGCGTCGACGCCAAGACGGCCTGGTTCGTCGGATCCGGCCTCGCCTCGCTGTCCGGAGCGGCGTTCCTCATCCGCGACGGTCAGTTGCCGGGCAATAGGATCACCATTCTGGAGGAGCTCGAGCTGCCCGGCGGTGCGCTGGACGGAATTCGTAAACCCAAGAAGGGCTTCGTCATTCGCGGTGGACGCGAAATGGAGAACCACTTCGAATGCCTGTGGGACCTGTATCGCTCCATTCCGTCCATGGAGATCGAGGGGGCCAGCGTCCTGGACGAGTTCTACTGGCTCAACAAGGACGATCCGAACTTCTCGCTGCAACGCGCCACGGTGGAACGCGGCCAGGACGCGCACACCGACGGCCTCTTCACCCTGAATGACAAGGCACAGAAGGAGATCGTGAAGGTCTTCCTCGCCACCCGGGAGGAGATGGAGGACAAGCGGATCGACGAAGTCTTCTCGAAAGACTTCCTGCGCAGCAACTTCTGGTTGTACTGGCGCACCATGTTCGCCTTCGAGGAGTGGCACAGCGCGCTGGAGATGAAGCTGTACCTGCATCGCTTCATCCACCATATCGGCGGGCTGCCGGACTTCTCGGCGCTGAAGTTCACCAGGTACAACCAGTACGAATCGCTGGTGCTGCCGCTGTACCGGTGGCTGCTGAATCAGGGCGTCACCTTCAGGTTCGATACCACCGTCACCGATGTGGATTTCGACCTGAGCGCGAAACGCAAGCAGGCCACGCGGATTCACTGGGTGTCCGAGGGCGTCGAGGGCGGCGTCGACCTCGGGGAGAACGATCTGCTGTTCATGACCATCGGCTCGCTCACCGAGAATTCCGACGAGGGCGATCAGCACACCCCCGCCACGCTGAACACCGGGCCCGCACCCGCCTGGGATCTGTGGCGCACCATCGCGGCCAAGGATCCGGCCTTCGGGCGGCCCGAGGTCTTCGCGGGCGATATCGAGAAGACCAAATGGGAATCGGCGACGGTCACCACGCTGGATCAGCGCATCCCCGAATACATTCAGAAGATCTGTAAGCGAGATCCGTTCAGCGGCAAGGTCGTCACCGGCGGCATTGTCACGGTGCAGGATTCGAGCTGGCTGATGAGCTGGACGGTGAACCGGCAGCCGCATTTCAAACAGCAGCCCAAGGACCAGATCGTGGTCTGGGTGTATTCACTGTTCGCGGATGTCCCGGGCGACTACGTGAAGAAGACCATGCAGGAGTGCACCGGTGAGGAGATCACCCGGGAGTGGCTGTACCACATGGGTGTTCCGGTCGCGGACATTGCGGACCTGGCCGCGAACGCCGCCACCTGCGTACCGGTGATGATGCCGTACGTGACCTCGTTCTTCATGCCGCGCAAGGCCGGTGACCGGCCCAATGTGGTGCCCGAGGGATCGGTGAACTTCGCCTTCATCGGACAGTTCTCCGAGACCAGCCGCGATTGCATCTTCACCACCGAGTACTCGGTGCGCACCGGTATGGAGGCCGCGTATCAGCTGTTGAATATCGAGCGCGGCGTACCCGAGGTCTTCAACTCCACGTACGACATTCGCTCGCTGCTGGCGGCGACCAGCAGGTTGCGCGATGGGAAGGCCATCGATCTGCCCGGGCCGGAGATCCTGCGCAAGCGCATCATGAAGCGACTCGATGCCACCGAGGTCGGAGAACTGCTCACCGAATTCGGGCTGGTCTCCGGGAAATAGCCTGTCGCCCAGGGCTTTCGACGGGTATCGGCGGGTCCGCGCGCTCAGTGCACGCAGGCCCGCCATTCCTCGGCAGCCTCCAGCAGATGGGCGCGCACCCGTTCGATATGCGGACGGGCCGAACCGCCGACCCGGCGGGCCAGATACACGGTATTGATCGGCGAATCCTCCGGATCCAGCAGTGTCACCACCGATCCCGCATCGAGTTCACGCGCGCACAGATAACGCGGCAGCACCGAGATACCCGCACCCGCGACCACCGCGGCCAGTACCGCCCGCAGATCCGGAATCACCAGCGCCGCTTCGGCTTCCAACCGGGTGTCGAATACATGCCGCCAATAGCGGCGCACAATGGGCAGATCCGCCGCATAGCTGATCAGCGGCACGCCCGTGAAATCATTGCCGCGCAACCGATCGATATCGACCCGCGCCGCCACCGGCGGTGCGGCCACCAGGACGAATTCCTCATCCGCCAGCGGATCGGCCAGCACGGTGCGGCCGCGCGGGCGAATGGTGGAGAGCACCAGATCCAGCTTTCCCAGCCGCAGATCGGTGAGCAGCTCATCGGCCAGACCGGTGGCAATGGTGAATCGGATGCCCTGTGTGATGAGCGGGGCCAGCGCGGGCAGCGTGAGCGAGGCGAGCAATTCGGCCGGACCGCCCAGCAGCACCGGCGGCTCAGGGGTGTCATCCCGCGGTGAGTCACCGACCACGGACTCCAGCGCATCGAGGGGGCCGGCCACCCGGGCGGCGAGATCATGGGCGGCGGCGGTCGGGGCGACCCCGCGCGGCAGTCGTTCGAAGAGCGGACCCAGCTTGCGCTCCAGCGCCTGTAGCTGCGTCGTCACAGTGGGCTGGGACAGGCCGACCTGATTCGCACCCGCGGTCAGCGATCCGGCCCGGTAGACGGCGAGAAACGTGCGGAGCTGCGCCAAATCCACAGAGCCATCGATCTGTCTATGTCTCATATAGGCGAGTCTATTGGTCGATCTATGTTCGCGTACATACGGTTGAACCCGACAACCTGACATTTCGCATACGGAGTGTCAGTTCATCGGAAACAGCACGTTCTGAGCGAGGAGCATCATGGCCAAGGTCTTGTTCGTCATGACCGGCGTCGACCATTGGACGCTGGCCGACGGTACCCAGCACCCCACCGGGTACTGGGCCGAAGAGTTCGCCGCACCCTATGAGGCATTCACCGCGGCCGGGCACGACATCGTGGTCGCCACCCCCGGCGCGGTGGTGCCGCCCGTCGACCGCGGCAGCCTCGCCCCCGAGGCCAACGGCGGGCCGGAGGGCGCGGAGAGGGTCGCCGAAACCCTGCGCAAGGCAACCGAATTGAGCCATCCCATCGACCTCGGCGCGGTCGATCTGGCCGACTACGACGCGGTCTACTACCCGGGCGGGCACGGTCCCATGGAGGATCTGGCCGTCAATTCCGTCTCCGGCGAATTGCTCAATGCCGCACTGGCTTCGGGCAAACCGCTCGGGGTGGTGTGCCATGCCCCGGCCGCCCTGCTGGCCACCGCCGATGCCGACGGGAAATCGCCGTTCGCGGGCTACCGGATCACCGGCTTCACCAATGCCGAGGAGACCCAGGCCGGCTTCGCGGACAAGGCCAAGTGGCTGCTGGAGGATCGACTCGTCGCCCTGGGTCTGGACTTCCGGGCCGGTGATCCGTGGGCCCCGCATACCGAGGTGGATCGCAATCTCTACACCGGGCAGAACCCGGCCTCCTCCGCCCCGCTGGCGGCGGAGCTGCTGAAGGCGCTCTGAGCCGATGGCCGACCGGACCGTCGACGTACTCGACGCCACCCTGCGCTGCCTGCTGCGGTACGGGGCACGTCGTACGACCATGGACGATATCGCCTCCGAGACAGGGGTTTCCAGGTCGGCGGTCTACCAGTACGTACGCAATAAGGACGATGCCGTGCGGCGGCTCGCCGATCGCCTGCACGCGGAGGCGATGGCCGCCGCGCGGGAGGCGGCCGCCGCACCGGTTCCGCTGGCGGACAGGGTCTTCGGCATCGCCTCCGCGAAAGTGCTACTGGCCTCGGGGCCTTTCGCGGACTCACCGCACGCCGCCGAGCTCATCGACGAGCAGGCCCGGCTCTGCGGGGATATCTGCCGCACCTTCACCGAGGATCTGCACGGACTGCTCACCGCCGTCCTCGCCGAGGCGGGCCGGGAACGCCCCGCCGAGGCCGCCGGAATCATTCTCGCCACCACCATCGGCCTGCTTGCGGTGGGCCGCACCGATCTACTGCGCACCGCGACCGATGCCCTGCTCACCGGGCTCGGAACGAAAAGACTTGAAGGAGAACAGCAATGACCGTCGACAGCCGTGAATGGCGTCTGATCGCCCGCCCGCACGGCGAGCCCGAGCCCGCGGATTTCGAACTCGCCACCGTGACGCCGCCCGATCCCGCACCTGGACAGGTGCTGGTACGCAATGACTGGCTGTCGGTGGACCCGTACATGCGCGGGCGCATGAACGATGTCGAATCCTATATCCCCCCTTTCGGTCTCGGTGAGGCCATGACCGGCGGTGCGGTCGGCACCGTCATCGCCTCCGCCGCCGACACCGTGCCGGTCGGCGCGGTGGTCAGCCACTTCTACGGCTGGCGCGAGTACGCCGTGCTCGATGCCGCCGCCGTCCAGGTGGTGAATACCGAGATCGCGCCCGCCCAGGCGTATTTGGGTGTGCTGGGCACCACCGGCATCACCGCGTACGCGGGCCTCACCGAGGTCGCCCCGGTCAAACCGGGTGATGTCGTGTTCATCTCCGGCGCGGCGGGTGCGGTGGGTTCCATTGCGGGACAGGTGGCCAAGCGGCTCGGTGCGGCCAAGGTGATCGGCTCGGCGGGTGGTCCGGCCAAGACCGCCCGGCTGCTCGAGGAGTTCGGCTTCGATCACGCCATCGATTACCGCGCGGGAGATTTGGTGGGGCAGTTGTCCGCCGCCGCGCCCGAGGGCATCGACGTGTACTTCGACAATGTCGGCGGCGATCACCTCGACGCCGCGCTGCGCACCATGAATCTGCGCGGGCGCATCGCGCTGTGCGGTGCCATCTCGGTGTACAACGACACCGAACCGGCCCCCGGCCCGTCCTCGCTGCCGCTGGCCATCGGTAAGCGGATCACCCTGCGCGGAATGAATGTCGGCGATCATCTGCACCAGGCCCCGGAGTGGATCGGCAAGGCGGCGGGCTGGCTGGCCGAGGGCGCACTGCACGCGGAGGAGACGGTGGTCGACGGCATCGATCAGGCGCTGGATGCCTTCACCGCCATGATGAGCGGCGCGAATACCGGCAAGATGCTGGTTCGGTTGCCGCACAACGGATAACGGTTCACAGGCAATACCGATCGACCCGGCATCGAGGATCGATGCCGGGCCGATTCGGTTATTCGCGCCCGGTCACTTGCGGTGGGCGCGAAGCTGATACAGCCCCTCGGTCTCCGCGACCACCACGCCGTTGGCATCGGTGACGACCGCCTCGAGCACGAAGTCGGACTTGCCCTTGTGTTCAGCCTCCTCCGCGATGCGGGCGATCTCGGACTCCGACAGCTCGGCCACCGCGGTGACATCGGTGGCGGCGGGCTTGCGGAAATAGATGTGCAGATCCTTGACCAGCGGGTAGTACAGGGCGCTGTCGAAGCTGGCGACGGCCAGCGCGCCGCCCAGAATCTCCGCGACGGTGAAGAGCACTCCGGCGTACATGACGCCGAAATGGTTGCCATTGCCCTCGACCGGGACCTTGGTGGCGGCGTAGCCGGGGCGAACCTCGGTGACCTGGACGCCCATCTTGTACGCGATCGGAATCGTGAATTCGAGCGCGCCGTTCACGATCTCGTTCAGCGGCGGGGTGGCGTCATTCGCCATGCGGGACCTCCATGTCTCACTTACTGGCAGCATGCCAACAGGACAAATCATCGGGGTAAAGGTTCGGCGCGCGCAAGTCCCGCCGTCGGCGCGGCGGTGAGACCGGCCACACCCCAGCAAATCCGACCGGTCGGATACCTAGGATGCGACTTGTGTCTATGACGTATTCATCCGCCGAACGGGCCTACCGCGAGGTCAAGGAACGCATCCTGAACGGGGAACTGCCCGGGGGCGAGCTGATCAGCGAGGGCGAGATCGCCACCGCGCTCGGCACCTCGCGCACCCCGGTCCGCGAGGCCTTCCTGCGGTTGGAGACCGAAGGATGGATGAAGCTGTACCCCAAGCGCGGTGCGCTGGTGGTGCCGGTGCCCTCGCATGAGGCCGAACACGTGACGCAGGCGCGCTACGTCGTGGAGACCGGGGCCGTGCGAGCCCTCGCCGAGACCGACCGGTCGGCGCTCATGACCCGACTGCGCGCCTCCCTCGAACGCCAGCGGGCCCTGGCCGCCTCCGGTGACCTCGACGAATTCGCCGTGGTGGACGCCGACTTCCATCGCGAATACGTGGTGGCCGCGGGCAACCCGCTGCTCGCGGGCTTCTACGACTCCCTACGCGAACGCCAGCGCCGCATGAACAGCGTCGCGCTGCGCCATGGCGCGATCGAAACCGATCGCATCATCGCCCAGCACGCCCGCCTCGCGGACCTCATCGAATCCGGCGACACCGCGGGCTTCGCCGCCGCCCTCGCCCAGCACCTGATGGACGTGCACGGCGTGACATTGAGAGGACTGTGATGGCGAACCCGGCCACCGGCGGCGAACGCGAAGCCGCGGCCGCGGTCCTGGACCGCCCGGCGGCGATCACCGCGACGCACCCCCGCGCCTGGCCGGCCGTGTCCGCCGCCATCTTCGCGATCGCCTGGGGCGGAAACGAATTCACACCGCTGCTGGTGATGTACAAGCGGGACGGGTTGCCGGTCACCACGGTTGATCTGCTGCTGTTCGAATACGTACTGGGGATCGTGCCCGCGCTGTTGATCGGCGGGCCGCTCTCGGACCGGTATGGACGGCGGCCGCTCATGCGACCTGCTCCGCTCGTCGCGGCGGCGGGGTCGCTGCTGCTGGCGTTCGGATCCTCCTCTGTCCCAATGCTTTCCGCGGGCCGCGTACTGAGCGGTGTCGCCATCGGCTTGGCCATGGCGGTGGGCAGCAGTTGGCTCAAGGAGTTGTCGCAGCCGCCCTTCGCGCCGGAGACCGCGTCGGGGGCGGGTGCGCGCCGCTCGGCCATGAGCCTTACCGGCGGCTTCGGCGTGGGTGCGGGCGTGGCGGGTGTCATGGCGCAGTGGGGGCCGCTCCCGGGTGTGCTCCCCTATCTGATCAATGTCGGGCTGTGCCTGGCGGCCGCGGCGGCGCTGGCACGTACCCCGGAAACCCTTGCGCCGGAGCGGACCACGGCCCGACTGCTGGATGACTTGAAGGTCCCGGCCGCCGCGCATCGACGCTTCCGGCTGGTCGCGCTGCCGATCTCGCTCTGGCTGTTCACCTCGTCGGCGACCGCCTACG
This sequence comes from Nocardia acidivorans NBRC 108247, assembly GCF_001625085.1. Taxonomy (GTDB): domain Bacteria; phylum Actinomycetota; class Actinomycetes; order Mycobacteriales; family Mycobacteriaceae; genus Nocardia; species Nocardia acidivorans. The sequence continues at coordinate 29,667 of NZ_BDAW01000033.1, read as the reverse complement.
CCATCATGCCGACGCTCATGATGCCGCGGGTGCACGGTGCGCCCATCGCCTTCTCGGCGCTCATCACCGTCATCACACTGGGCTGCGGTTTCGCCATCCAGTCGGTGGCGCGCCGCCTGGATCGGCCCGGCACCATCCGACTGCCGGTGCTGGCGTTGCTCCTGGTCATCACAGGAATGGGTTCGGCCGCAGCGGCTTCCAGCACGCTCACGCTCTGGCTCACCATTGCCACGGCCGCCGTTCTCGGTATGGGCTTCGGCATCGGCCTGGTCGCGGGACTCCTGGAGATCGAGCGCATGGCCCGGCCCGACGATCTCGCGGGTCTGACCGCGGTCTTCTACGCGGTCAGCTATCTCGGCTTCGGCGTCCCGGTCGTCATGGCGATGACGCACGACGGCACAGGCATCGGCTACCCGGCCATGTTCGCCGTCGTGGCGGTGGCGGCGGCAGGCTGTCTGGCGCTGGTCGCGCGCTGCCGCCGCGGCTGAGATCCGGCTGTTCGACTATACCTGCGGCTCGCCCGACGAGAGATGGGTGTCGAAGAAGGCGAAGATGCGCTGCCAGGCATCGGAAGTGGCCTCGGCGTTGTAGCCCAGGCCCAGCACCTTCAGCAGCGGCTGGCCGGGATGGTTGTCGGCGAACGAATGTCCTGATTTCGGATAGGTTTTCACATCGTGCGGCACTCCGGCCTCGGTCAGCGTGCGCTCGAGTTTCGGCCCGCGGCCGATATTCTGCGGATCACGACTACCGTAACTGGCCACGACCGGGCACGACCCGCGCAGTATCTCGTCGTAATTGCCACGGCCCGCCGGATAGAACGGCGCGGCGGCGTCGAACCCCTCGGTGGCGGCCAGTAGCGCGAACGCACCGCCCAGACAGAAGCCCGCCACCGCGACCTTGCCGGTACAGCGCGGATCGCCGGTCAGCTGCGCGCGGGCGGCGAGGATATCGCGTACCGCGCGGCTGTCGCGTTTATTGCCCATGAGATCGCGAATCATCCCCGGCACGCACCGGACCGCTCCGCGCGAGAACAGGTCCGGTGCGATGGCGAGGTAACCGTGATCGGCGAGCATGCGGGCGGATTCCCGCACGGCGCTGCCGATTCCGAGCATGTCGTGCAGTACCACCACCCCGGGCCACGGCCCCTCCCCGGAGGGTGTGGCGAGGTAGGCCTCGATGGGCCCGTCGGGCGCGTCCAGTTGCATTGAGCTCATCGACGAGCCCCCTCCGCAGTCTGCGAACACCGAATGATGACTGCTGCGGATCTTAATGCGTCTGGGACGATTTCTCCGGGCTTAGCTCTCGATTGGCAGGCCCGCCTCACTCCAATCCTGAATGCCGTCACGGTATTTGCGGACATTGGTGTAGCCGAGTCGCTCCAGTGCGGTGGCGACATTCTGGCTGTTGCCGCAGGCCGCGTTGGAGCAGTAGGTGACGATGGCGGCCGCCTTGTCGGGGAGCAGTTCCGGTGCGCGGGCGTCGACTTCGGATTCGATCAACGGCAGCGCACCCGGGAGATGCGCCTTGGCGTAGTACTGGCCGCCGAGGGCGTCCAGCACCGTCACCGTTCCGGCCTCGATCTCTTTGCGGAGTTCTTCGCGAGTGATCAACGTGGTCATGGGTTTTCCTTTCCCGAGCACAAAAGTATGTGCGTGTGCACGCTACTACTTATGTGCGCCCGCACGCAACCGGTTATGCTGAACAGGTGGCACCGAAACCCCACCCCGCCGTCTCCGCCTGGGCCGCCCTGCTCCAGGTGCACGCCAGACTGGTCCCGGAGCTGGACGCCGAACTGCGGCGCAGCACCGGACTTCCGCTGAGCTGGTACGACGTCCTGCTGGAACTGGATGGGCCGCAACGCCTGCGGATGAGCGATCTGGGCGAGCGGGTGGTGCTGAGCCGCACCCGGGTGAGCCGCCTGGTCACCGAACTGGAAGCACAGGGCCTGGTGCGCCGCGAATCGAATCCCGACGACGGGCGCTCGGCCTTCGTGAGCATTACCGACCGGGGCCGGGAACGGTTCCGCGAGGCCGCCCCCCACTACCTCTCCGGTATCGAGCGGCGCTTCGGCGGACAGCTGGAGCGGGGTGAACTGGAGACGGTCGCCGCCGCGCTCACCAAGGTGCTCGCCCCCGCCGACCTGCCCGATCCGGGGCCGCGCAGGACTCGCTGAGAGCTATATGCGGGAGCGTTATCGCATTGGCGTCGAGGGCTTCTCGGCATCGCTGCGCGACATGCGCGATGCCGGAAGGCTACCCGCACATGTCGATCCCGCTGCCGCCGCCGTCACGCTCTTCGCCCTGGCCGACGGCCTGCAATCGCGTTGGCTCATCGATCCGAGCTTCGATATGACGGCGCAGCTGGAGCGGTACCGGGGCAATCTGATTCGCTGATCAGCCGATCCAGGCGGCGATGGCCAGGAAGGCGCAGATCAGGACGAACAGGATGCCCATGAGGGGGGCGATGAACTTGACGTAGCGGTCGTAGCGCACCTTGGCCAGGGCGATGCCGCCGGTGACCACGGCCGTGGTGGGGGTGACCAGGTTCGCCCAGCCCGAGGCCGACTGCCAAGCCGTAACCACCAGGGAGCGCGGCACATTCGCGAAATCGGCGAGCGGGGCCATAATCGGCATGGCGAGGGTGGCGTGGCCCGAGGTGGAGGGGATCAGGAATGCCAGCGGCACATTCACCAGGAAGACCGCGACGGCGAAGACGGCCGAGGAGGTGCCGGTCACCACGCCTTCGAGGGCATGCAGCACGGTGGCGGTGATCTGGGTGTTGTTCATGATCACGGTGACGCCGCGGGCCAGCACGATGACAATGCCCGCGCCGACGAAATCGCCGAAGCCCTTGCCCACCGCCTCGGACATGCTGCTCTCGCCGAGGCCACCGACCAGTCCGATCACCACCGCGCCGACCAGGAACAGCGCGGTCAGCTCCGGGAAGTACCAATCCAGTTCCCAGCCGAAGGATTTCGCGTCCGGGCCATTGATGACCGTGGCCCAGGGAATGATCGCGAAGATCATGAAGGCGAAGGTGAGACCGACCAGCCACAGCACCAGAATCTGCCGCTTGGTCAGCGGATCCGGTTCGTGCTCATCGGCTTTCACCTCCCGATCGCCGGGTTGCCAACCGGACCAAGACTTCTCGGGATCGTTCTTGACCCGGCGCGCGTACCAGAGCACATAGGCGACGGTGACCGCGGTGAGCACGACCAGCATGGCCAGGCGCAGCACGATGCCGTCACCGATCGGCACATCCGCGGCCGAGGAGGCGGTACCGGTGGCGAACGGGTTGACCGTGGAACACAGCACGCCCACACCCGCCCCGGCGATGATCGCACCGACCGCGGTCATGCGGTCGTAGCCGAGCGCCAGGGTCAGGGGGACCAGCAGCGCGTAGAAACCGAGGGTCTCCTCCGCGAACCCCTCGACCGTGCCCGCGACGGCGAAGACCACCATGATGCCGACGATGAGCAGGAACGACCGGCTGCGCAGTTTGTATGCCAGCCGCCCGATTCCGCTGTCCAGCGCGCCGGTGGCGAAGGCGACGGTGATGAACGCGCCGACCGCGAGCACGAAGAGGAAGACCGCCGCGGCGCCGTAGAGCGCACCGGAGCTGTCGGGCGCGACCTGACCGTTCTCACCCCGGATACCGTAGAGGCCGTTGATCGGGGCGAGGAACAGATCACGCATCCGCTCGCCGATGTTCTTCGCACCCTCGATGCGGTGATAGGACCCCGCGATGGTGTGGCCCTTGTCGTCCACCTGATACGCGCCCGGCGGAATCACGAAGGCGGCCAACCACACCGCCACCGTGACGCCCGCGAGAATCGTGTAGGTGGAGGGGAAGCCGCGTTTCTTCTTATGCTGCGCGGGCTTGGGCGCGGATGCCGGATCGGCCACCGTGGTGTCGCTCATTTGCGCATCCTGTTCGCGAACAGTTGGAAGAATTCGGCCTCGGCGAGGGCGGTATTGCTCAACTCGCTCAACAGGACTCGCTCATTGAAGCCGTGCATATTGCACTTCGAGTCCTCCGCGCCGATCATGATCACCTCGGAGTTCGGATTGGCGGCGGCCATGGAGTTGGTGAGCGGAATCGAACCGCCCATGGCCGAGTCCACCACCTCGGTATTCCACGCCTTACCCATGGCCTCGCGCATGGCGGCATACGCGGGACCGCTGGTGCCCGCGGCGAATCCGGCCCCGACATCACCACCGGTGACGGTGAGTTCGATGCCGTAGGGCTTGACCTTCTTCAGGTGTTCGATCACCGCGCGCTGACCCTCGGCCGGATCCTGTTCCGGATGCACGCGGACGTTCAGATACGCCTTGGCGTACGGAACCACCGCCGACGCAGCGGTTTTCACCGGCGGCGCGTCCAATCCTATGACCGTGACGGCGGGTCCGTACCAGATCCGCTCACCGATCGGCCCGGTGCCCAGCAGCGGCATTCCCGGTGCCATACCGGTGATTTCGGCGAATTCCGCATCGGTGTAGTTCGCGCCGGTCCATGTGTCCCGCCGCAGACCCTGGACCGCCACATTGCCGTCGGCATCGTGCAGGGTCGCGAGCCCGGCCACCAGCGCGAGCAGGGCGTCGGGGGCCGCACCGCCGAACTGACCGGAGTGCACCGGGGCCGCGAGCGTGCGCACCTCGACGAAAACGTCCGCGACACCGCGCAATGCGGTGACCAGGGTGGGGGTGCCCGCCCGGATATTGCCCGCATCGCAGATGAGCAGGGCGTCGGCCTGGAAGAGATCCGGCTTCTCGCCCGGATAATCGTCGAAGCTGGAGCCGTACTCCTCCTGCCCCTCGATGACGATGGTGACCCCGACCGGCGGCTTACCGCCGTAGGCCCGCAGTGCGCCGATGTGCGCGACCACATTGGCCTTGCAGTCCGCCGCGCCGCGACCGTAGATCGCACCGTCCTTCTCGGTCGGCGTGAACGGCGGTGTGTTCCAGAGGCTTTCATCACCGGAAGGCTGAACGTCGTAGTGCCCGTACAGCAGTACGGTCGGCGCACCGGGTGGCGCGGGGATGCGGCCGTAGATGACCGGGGAGGTATCGGGCAGGTCCAATACCGAAATATCGTCGACACCGGACTTCCGCAATTCTTCCGCTACGAGATCGTGCGCCCGCCGCACGTTCTCTTTCGGATAATCCGGAAAGGCGATGGACGGGATTGCGACGAGCTGCTCGAGCAGGTCTTTCAGCTCGGGCATGAGGTCGCCGACAGTGCCACGCAGGTCCTGACGCAGATCCATTACGCTATAGAACCACCCCGCGTAGTGAGATCAGCGAATCTACGGCGATCTTTACTGAACCGCGACGTCAAGCGCCCGCAGGCGTGTTCGCGCGCCGTCCGCCGACCGCCAGCTGCGGTACCGTGGCCGGATCGGAAAGCACTGTGCGCCTGGCGAATTCGATCGCGCCGACCAGCATGGCCTCGGCGCCGAGCACCCCCGGCGCGATCCCGATATCCAGCCCCCTGGCCAGTGCCCGCCGCCCCGCCAGGCGAGCTTCGATGGTCGGCGACAACCAGGGAAACCACTGCGCGAGCAGTCCGCCCAGCACGATCTCGTCCACATCCAGCAGCGCGGTGATGGCGGTGATCACCGCGCCCAGCGCCCGCGCCGCCGTCGCGACGGCGGCCAGCGCCCGCGCGTCACCGGCGGTGAGCGCCTCGACCAGTCGCCCCGACGCGGCCTCGAGCCCCTCGCGAGCGAGCACTTCCCCGAACCCCGCCGCACCCAGTACAGCCTCCGGTCCGGCATAGAGCACCAGGCATCCGCGCGCACCGCACAGGCACAGCGGACCGTCGAGGGCCACCGGCATATGCCCGGGCTCCCCCGCGATCCCGTGGCTGCCGACCTGAATTCGCCCGTGCAACACCACCCCACCGCCGATGCCGGTCCCGGCCTCGATCAGCACCAGTCCGCGCCTTCGCTCCCGCGCGTGATACTCGGCGAACGCGGCGGCATTCCCGTCGTTCACCACATCGATCGGACAATCCACCCCGGGCAGCCGCTCCCCGACCAACTCCCCCAGCCGAACCGGCCCCAACCATCCGAAGTCCGCCGCCGCCATGACCGTCTGCGCGGCGTCATCGCGCACCGGCCCGGCCATGGCGATGACGATTCGCACCAGTACGGAGTTCGCCGCCGGACCGGCCAGCGCGGTCGGAACCCCGGCGGGCCGGCCCGGCGAAGCCATTGACTCGGAGGCATTTTCGGCCCGCCGGACGGCGGCCGCCACGGCATCGGCCATACTCTCGGGCCGGCCGGGCACGGCGTGGTGCGCGGCCGATTCACGCCATACGATCTCGCCCGCGAGATCGGCCACCACCACGCGCAACTGCTCGGAGGTGATCTGCACGGCCACCGACAGCGCCCGCCGCGGAGCCAAGCGCAGTGGCCGGCCCGGCCGGCCGCGCCCGCCGCCGCGCACCGCATCGTCCTCGCGCACCAGCCCCCGCTCGACCAGATCGCCGACGAGCGCGGTCACCGACCCGTGCGCCAGCCCCGTGGCCGCCGCGATCTCCGTGCGCGCGCACGGCCCGGCCGCGGCGATATGCCGGAGCACCAGGCCGAGATTGCGACGGCGCACGGCGGCGGAGTCCTGGGGGCTGCCCACGTGTGCATGATCCACAGCTCGACATTATGCTGGCCCTGAATTATTTCAACAGTTGACTTATATATTGGAGCAGAGGTTTCGCATGCCAGTACCGCATATCGGCCGCCGCACCCTACTGCTCGGAGCGGGCGTACTGGCGTTGGGTACGGCCTGTTCCACCGGCGGACCCGGGAAGGGGAGCGCCACCTCGGCAGAGACCGTCACCACCGCCTACGGTCCGGTGCGAGGCGTCCGGCGGGATACCGGGACGGCGTACCTCGGCATCCCCTACGCCCAGCCCCCGGTCGGCCGGCTGCGATTCGCGGCCCCCGTACCGCCGACGCCGTGGCGCGAAACGCTCGACTGCACCCGGTACGGGCCGACGGCGCAGCGCAAACAGCTCTCCGAGGTGACCGCGATACCGGAGCCCAGCATTCCGGGCGACGGCGTGCTGAACCTGAACGTCTTCAGCCCCGATACCGGTGAGAACGCGAAACTGCCCGTACTGGTGTGGATTCACGGCGGCGGCTTCGTAGCGGGCAGTGCGGCCAGCCCCTGGTATGACGGCGCGGCCTTCAATCGCGACGGTGTGATCGTGGTGTCGATCGGCTACCGGCTCGGCATCGAGGGCTTCCTGCACCTCGACGGCGCACCGGACAATCGCGGGGTGCTGGACTGGATCGCGGCGCTCGAATGGGTGCGCGACAATATCGCGGCCTTCGGCGGCGATCCGGACCGGGTCACCGTCGCGGGTCAGTCCGCCGGCGGCGGTGCGGTCTGGGCCCTCATGGCCGCGCCCGCGGCGAAAGGTCTTTTCCGCGCGGGCATTTCGGCCTCCGGTGCGGTGTCCCAGCCCAATGACCGGGCCACCGCCGTGGCGCTCGCGGAGCTGTTCACCAAGCGCAGCGGTCTGCCCGCCACCGCCGCCGCGCTCGGTGACCTGTCCGGCGACCGGATTCAGGATCTGGAGGACACGTTGCGTGCGATCGGCCCGGACAGCGGTTCGGCGCTGGCCCTGGCGCCCTTCGCCGACGGCGACACGATTCCGCTCGATACCGCCGAGCTGTTGAAATCCGGTGGGGCGACCAATGTTCCGCTGCTGCTCGGCTTCACCCGCGACGAATTCAATGCCATGGCCCAGGACCAGCCGGTCACCGATGCGGCCCTGCCCGCCGCCTTCGCCGCGATGGGCCTGCCGCCCGACGCCGTCGACGCTTTCCGCGCCGCGTATCCGGCAGACAATGCCGCGCAGTTGCTCGGCCAGGCTCAGAGCGACTTGCTGTTGCGCGCACCCTCGTACAAGCTGGCCGAGGATCGCGCCAAGCGCGATCAGCCGACCTGGTTCTACGAATTCACCTGGGCCTCGAAAGCGCCGAAGTTCCAGGGCACCTCGTTCCACTGCCTGGATGTGCCGTTCGCCTTCGACTGCCTGAAGGCGCAGGGCGTGACGGCGGTGGCGGGTGACAATCCGCCGCAATCGCTGGCGGATGCGGTGCACCGGTCATGGGTGTCCTTCGTCACCCATGGCGATCCGGGCGGCGACTGGCCGCGCTACACCGCCGAGCGGCGGCAGACCATGATCTGGTCCGAATCACCGCGGGTCCAGGCCGATCCCTTCGCCGCTCAGCGCGCGTTGTGGCTACGCTGAGCGCTCATCGGCGGCCGCGATAACCGGCCACCAACCGAAACCCCCGCCCGCGACGAATATCCACCGGCGAGCGTTACCGGGCCGCGTACCGGGTATGCCACCGTTCGTGTACGACAACGGCAAACTGATGGCAACTCCGAATCGGAGGTGTCGGGACGGATGGGTGGTTCCCTATGCTCGGATTTCGCCGGTGGGTCGCGCCCGCCGTAGTCGTGGCCACGCTGAGTCTGCCCGCCGCGCAGGCGCAGGCGGAGCCGGGTGACACCCGGGCGGCGCTCGGCGGCGGATCCGGGATCGTATTGGGTAGCTCCACCAAATGCAGTCTCACCACCATCGGCCACGATGCCGCCGGGCGACTGGTCGGCTTCACCGCCGGACACTGCGGGGAGGCCGGCACCCCGGTGCACGGTGAGCGTTTCCCGGACGCCGGGGTGATCGGCGTGGTGCGCACCTCCGATGCCGAATTGGATTACGCCGTCATCGAATTCGATCCGACCGCGGTGACCCCGCTGCGCACGGTCGGCGCGACCACCATCACCGGCGTCGGCGAACTGCCCGCGGCCTGGGATGTGGCCTGCCAGAACGGTCGCACCAGCGGATTCGCCTGCGGCACGGTGTGGTCGGCGGGACCGGGCGGCTTCCTCGATCAGGCGTGTTCGGGTTACGGCGATTCGGGTGGGCCGCTGACCATCGGCGACCAACTGGTCGGGCTGGTCTCCAGGCCGCTCATCAATGACACGGTGGGACTGCGATTCAGCTGTACGAGTCCGATGAATCCGCTGCACTCGCCGGTGGTCGCGGTCTCCTTCGACGCGGTGCGGGCGGCCGTGGACGCGACCGATGACATCGGCTCGGGCTTCCAGCCCATCTGAGGCTTGCGGCGCTCGTGAATCAGTGTCCGGTCAGCACATTCAGCGCCGGTCGATATCGGCCTCGGTGTTGTAGAGATGGCAGCCCAGCCGCAACCGCCCGGCGCGCACGGCCCCGATCACCCGCGCCGTGCGGAGCCGCTTCCAGCGTCTCGGGGGGCGGGCACACCGGTCATATTCCCAGTGTGGGCGCGCCCCGGGCGCTGTGAAATATCCACCGGCACAGGAACTGACATGGTTTCCGGTTCGATTCACCCTGATCCTGCGCCAATCCCCGCCATGATCGCCGGTCCGGGGTGTACACCTTTTCCATGCGGACCCGGAACGGTGGGGACAATTCTGAATGGCGGCCGGTTCATTTCAATGCGGCCAGTGCGAAAGACCGGGAGGCGCTCGCCGAGCTTCGGGATACGGTGAATCCTCGCGTACACGACACAATTACCGGACAATTACGACAACTCGGAATTGAGCGCGGCCCCGGTCCGAATTGCGATCTGGCGGAATACGGGGTGTGGGTCTGGTATCCATGGACCGGGGATTTGGTACATCTGCTGCCGGAACAGGACTTTCGCGCGGTCCGAACCGATCGCAATCGCTACCGGATCACCGCCGAGGAGCAGCGGCGACTGGCCGGAACGCGTATCGGCGTGGTCGGACTCTCGGTCGGCAACGCGGCCGCGATCGCCCTCGCCACCGAAGGCATCGGCGGGGTGTTCAAACTCGCCGATTTCGACCGGATCGGCCTCACCGATTTGAACCGGCTGCGGGCGCGAGTAGCGGACCTCGGTGTCGACAAAACGGTGCTGACCGCACGGCAACTGCTCGAGATCGATCCCTTCGTGCGAATAGAACTGCACAGCATGGGAATCCGGGATCTACTGGTCGACGACTTCCTACTCGGCGGCGGTCGGCTGGATCTGCTGGTGGAGGAGTGCGACGATCTGCACACCAAGGTACTGCTCCGGGAACGCGCACGCGCGCACGGTATTCCGGTGCTCATGGGGACCAGCGATCGCGGCATGCTCGATGTCGAACGCTTCGATCTGGAGCCGGATCGGCCACTGCTGCACGGGTTACTGGGAGCCGTTCGCGCGAAACAGCTTCGGGGACTGTCCGCACAGGACAAGATGCCGCACATCATGGCGATTCTCGGCGAACCCAGCGTGCGCGCCGCCGCCTCGCTCCCGGAGGTGGGCCGAACCATCGGCGGCTGGCCGCAATTGGCCTCGGCCGTGGCCCTCGGCGGTGCGATAATCACCGACACCGCCCGCCGACTGCTGCTCGGCGAATCGGTCCCGTCCGGCCGCTACCACGTCGATCCGGGTGAGCTGGTGACCGCGGAGCACCGCCGTATCGGTGAACCCGCAACCGCCGCAACGCCATTCACCATCGCCCCGGAGGCCCGCGCTATCCCCGCACTGCCGCCGCATCCCGGCACGCGCGTGTATCTCCCCGACCGCGACACGCTCTCGGAGGAGGCGGTGCGCTGGATAGCCGCCATGGGCACCCTCGCCCCCTCCGCCCACAATGCGCAGCCGTGGGCACTGCGCTGGCGGCGCGACCATGCCCGCCTGGAGTGCCGCCACAACCCCGCCCGCGATCTCCCGGCGCTGGATTTCGAGAACTGTGCGACCTGGGTGGGTTTCGGGGCCCTGCTCGAGAACGTGGATCTCGCCGCCGCACAGCTCGGCGTGCGGGCCGATATCCGGCCCTGGCCAGATCCCGCCGACGACGCCCTGATCGCCACGGTCGAATTGCGTCCTGCCGCGGGCTCATCCAGCTCCGACCGGTTGGCCACCCACCTCACCTCCCGGGTCACCAATCGGGTGCGCCAGGAACGCCGCGAACTCGAGCCCGCCATTGCCGAACAGCTCACCCGGATGGCCGCGAAAGCGGGCGGCAGACTGCAATTGCTGGATACCGCAAAGGAACTCGATGAAATCGGCGCGTTGATAGGCGCGGCCGATCGCCTCACCCTGCTGAACGAGGCTATGCATCACGAGACCATGCGCGGTTACCGCTGGACCGCCGAGGAGGTCCGCGCCCACCGGCACGGCCTGGACCTGGCCACCGCCGAGCTGACCGCCGCCGAACGCACCGCCCTGGCCCTCATGCGCGACTGGTCCGTCATGCGCTGCCTGCGCGAGATCGGCGGCGGCCGCGCCCTGGAGGATCTGTCCCGCGGCGCGGTGGCCGCGGCCTCGGCCGTCGGCCTGCTGACCGTGCCGCGCCAGTCCCGCGAAAGCTATTTGCACGGCGGCCGAATCATGCAGCGCCTCTGGCTCACCGCGACCCGCGAGGGCATAGCCCTGCAACCCATGACGGCCCTGCCCCTGCTCTTCGCCCGCCTGGAACGCGGTGGCGGCCTCGGCCTCGCCGACGAGGAACGCGATCAGCTCCGGACGCTGCGTAAGCGCTACCGCGCCCTTTTCGAGGCCCCCGCCAATCGCGCCGAGGTCCTGCTCTTCCGCCTCGCCCACGCCGCCCCACCCTCGGCCCGCGCGCTGCGCCGCCCGCTGCACGAGGTCTTGACCTTCGACCCGCCCGCGATATCCGGCGACGCAAGCTGAGCGCCCGGGCACGCAAGCGGCCGGTAAGACCGATTCCTCACGGGAGTGGAGCAGTCGACTGCGGCCGGTTGAAATCCGCCGCGAGACGCAGGATCTCGGCCGCGGTGGCCGCACCGTAGGCGCGACTGGCGGCATGCGGGCGATCGGCCGGATAGTTGGAGCGATGCGCGACGGTGATCCCGGTTGGCAGCCGCACCGTCGAGTTGGCCACGGTGGCAACGCAATTGCCGCCCGCCTTGGCGGTGAGATCGACCACCACGGCACCGGCCGTGAGCGAGTTCAGGGCCGAGTGGTCGAGCAGGATCGGGGCCTGGTCGCCGCGATGCCCCGCCGCGCAGACGATGAGCTCCGGATCGGTGGCGGTAATGAGGTCGACGATCGCGCCGGGGGTCGGCGATATGAGGAAATGCGCTGCGCCACCTGCGATCGCGGATTCCCGCTGTGCGGCGCGGATGCCGATCGCGGTGGGCCGATCGTCACCGCAGCGCACCGCGGCGCCGATGGCGGCCAGTCCGGCTCGGCCGCACCCGATCACGAGCGAGCGGACCGGGCGCACCCGAACGCGCTCGGGCAGCAGCGCCCGGCCGGCGCGGTAGGCGACATCGCCCGCGATCATGCTCATGGCCGAGAGCGGATCCAGCTGCGCGGCACCGGGTTCGGCGGAGATCCGCTCGAAGGACACCGAGTGCACACCGCGCGCCTCGAGCGAGCGGATGCGCGCCGCGCGCTGCACCGGATCCTGGAAGCCGAGCAGGGACTGGCCCGCGTGCAACGGTACGGTGTCCAGGTCATAGGCCGGCGGCTTCACCCAGGCTATGACGTCCGCGTCGGCGAATACCTGCGCACGGTGCGCCACAAGCGTGGCTCCGGCCTCGGCATAGGCGCGGTCGGTGAAATCGGCCCGCCAGCCCGCTCCCTGTTGGACGCGCACCCGGACATCGCGGGCCCGCAGCCGCGCGACATCGGCCGGGGTCAGTGCCACCCGCCGCTCCCGGGCGGCCGTTTCCCGCGGCACGCCGACGATCATGACGCGATGGCGGGAATCCGCCGCTCCGACAAAGCATCTCCGTAGGTCATCCCGCCGCGCAGTCGTCGCAGCAGGCATTCCAGCCGGTCGAAAAGTTCGTGCAGCAGTTCGACGGCGCCGTCCTCCTGCCCGGCTCCATAGCGGGGCGCGGCCACATTGAGGCGGACGCCGAGCCGATGGGATCCGGTGCGGCCCAGGGCGACACTGTCGATCCCGGCCATGGTGAGCAGCAGGTCCTCCAGCTCGGGGCTGGTGCGCACACCGGCGTTCGCCAGCAGCTCGGTGTCGAATTCGACGGTCAGGAACATGCCCTGGCGGCTGCCGAGCGGTCGCAGCAGCTCCGTGCCGAATCGATCATTGATTCCGGCGAGCAGCGCGCACGCGGTCTCGACCTGTTCGCGGAGCAGGGTTCGGTTGTGCGCCAACTGTTCCGCGCGGATGTGCTCGATGGTGGCGCGGGCCAGGTGTGTGGTCTCGCGCTGGAACGAGACACAGAGCCGCGCCCGGATCCGCTCCAGCCACACGGTATTCCCGGTGCAGGCCGCACCGATCTTGTTCGGGCCGAAGGCGTTGTACGCCTTGGAGTTTCCAGTAATGCTCAGCACCCGGTCGTAGAGCCGCACCGGCCCGTCCGGGGTGGGCACGGTGAGCGCGGCGATCGGTAGGTGATCGTCGACGAGCAGATCGAAGGACATATCGCAGATGACCGGGACCGCGGCCGCCACCAGTACCCGGCCGATCTCGGTCAGCTCGGCCACGGTGTATTCCGCGACCACCGGATTGCCGGGCAGCGTCAGCATGACCCCGCACAGATTCCCCTGTGCGGCATGGTGTTCCAGCGTCCGGGCCAATTCGGTCGGATCGATCTTGAAGTCCCGATCCGCCGTCGCCCCGCTGGAGACCATGCGCAGCCCGTACTTGGCGATATGCACGCTGGCGCTCTTGTAGTACCCCTCCGGGCACACCAGCACCCCGCCGGGCCGCGCGATGGTGGCGATTGCCTCCTCCAACAGCACCGTGCTGGAGTACGGGCACACCAGCACCTCGCCAGGATCGACCAGCACCCCGGCCACCTCCGGCACCGGTGCGCACAGACGCTGAAACAGCCGCTCCGCCGCCAGCTTTCGCAGCACCAGGGGTTGCTTCTTGTCGTACAGCCGCCCATCACGGTACTCGTCGGGCTGGGTGCGGGTCATCACCTCGCGCCATGCGGTATTCAACGCCTCGGCCGTGGCGTCGTCCATCCGCAGCCCGGTCTCGCCGTGGTAGGCGTCGATGATCCCGCGATAGGTCCGGTCCCGCGTCCCGGGGAACCAGGGATCGGGGCCGAGGTAGGCGCGGGCGGCCTGCTTGCGCTCATCGGAGCGATTGGTGAGGCGCACCGGGTCCGGGCACAGCACTGCCGTGCGTTCGGTCACCGGTACCCGCCTTCCCCGCTCGCGCCGGGGCCGTCGGACCACGATTGCGCGAGCGCGGCGCGGAACAGCGCGCGGCTGTCCTCCGGGCCGAGTCGCGCGAATCGCGCCAGCGCCGGCTGCGCCATGATTTCGTTGACCACGAGGGCCATTCCGGCACTCCTGAGTTCGTAGAGTTTGTCGAACCTGCTCTGCGCGAACTGGACATCGTGTTTGAGCGCGGAGAAGCGGGTAGCGACGCGTTCGCGCCGCGCGTAATCGTATTCGCCCGTGGTCACATAGCTCTCGTCAACTATGAGCATGCTCTGCGCGTTGCTGGCGTGCAGGCGGTCCACCAGCACCGTTTCGACGCCCGCGCGCACCTGTTGCCAGATCTTGTCCTCGTACGGCACCACATCGGATATCTCGTCGATGACATAGAGCCGCCGCACCGAGACCCCGGCGCGGGCCAGCCGCATGATCTCCAGGTGGTATTCGTCGCCCAGGTCTCCGCCGATGGCGCCGAGGTCGGCGGTGTGAATGGCGCAGATCGCCCGAGAGGCGTTGCCCAGCACCGTCAACCAGTCATTGATGGTGTTCCATTCCCATACCGTGGCACTACCCGAAGGAATCTGGGTCAGAAGTTCCTCGGCGCGTTCGAGCTGACGCTTGGCGATGAAGCCGAGCGGTTTCACCTCACCGCGGGCCGCGCTCACATCGATCAGACTCTGCGCGATGGCCAGCACGCGCGCCACCGCCTCGGGATCCTTGCCGAGCAGAATATTGAACTGCATGCGCAGATCGCTGCTGACCAGGTCGGCGGCGGTCTCGGTGCCGACCACCGGCATGCGTTCGCCCAGTACCGAACTCAGCCGTTCCCGTAGGGCGAGGGGCGGTATGCGGGTGCCGTTCTCGATCTGCTGGATCAGACTGCGCGAACAACCGACCTGTTCGGCCAGTTGCAACTGCGTGAGATCGCGTTCCTTGCGGAGTCGGCGGACCAGTTCACCGACCTGCTCGCCGTCCGCGGCTGAGCGAGACATGCTGCCTCTTTCCATTGCCGTGCCACCACGTGCCATGCGGCACCCATAGTAAGCACGATGTGTCATGTGTGCCAGACGTGTCCACGGAGTTTTCGATTTGCAAGGTTGCAGTGCCCGAAATCGCCTTCGGCAGCGGCTACTTCGAGCGTGTGTGGCAATCACGCATGCTCTGCGACAGGCAGACTCGCCTCGAAATTCAAGCGATAACGCCTAACTGCGAGCAGATTTCAGATACTTGTTGAGCATGATGCTTATTCAGTATCTGCACTGGATTCGATTCAGCTTCTGACACCACAACATCTCGCTTTTTGCCATGAGTGACATCACATATCCTCTATGGCACAGGCACTTTCAGCCGCGAGGGTGCCTGCAGCTCCCGAGGAGGTGTTCGCACCCATGGCCCTCGCATTCACCACATGGTTGATCACCAGTGATGTGACACCCGAAATCGCCCTCCGCTCCACCGCTTCCGAGCACGAATGGGAATTGAGCTGGCTGCCGGACCGGAAGTTGACCTTCGAGCAGGCCGTCAGCGGGATGGTGCTGGACGAGATCCTGAGCGATCCCGCCCCGGCCGACGGCGACATCGCCCTGGAGCTGGCCGCCATCCGCGCCGGTGAGCTGGGCACCACCCTCCGGGAAGTCGTTGTGCGCCTGTCGATTCGGTTGGCGCAGCGCGACACGCTCCGCAGTCAGGAGAACCTGTGCATTCCGACGCCACACTCCGATGTCACCGGTGCGGCTGGGCCGGCCGCGGCAATGCCGAGCTTTGCCGCGGCTGCGCACGGCCGCTGCCACGGATCGCGGCACTGCCAATGCCGACCTCCGGCTACCGCCGGTCGAGCCTGATCGGCACCGTCACCGCGGATCCGCGTCCGATGGAAATGCCGGTGCTGCAACCGTTCTGGTTTCTGCTCGCCGCCGCCGCGCTGCTCCTCGAGGGTATGCCGCCGCTGTCCCGAGAGGTCATGTCCGGCACGCTCGGCGCGGTCGCGGCGACGGCGCTGCTGGTCCACCTGGTGGCGAACGCGCACATCGGGCCGATGTCGCGTGCGGCGCGGGCGTTCGCGCCTATTCGGTGGCGTACGGGCATGCGGCTGGGCATCACCGATGACGCCGGCGCACAGTGGACACTGCACTTCCTGCCCTCGTTCGGCACCGATCTGCATCTCGGCGATCCGGCCTTCGCCGAGGGGCACGAGAGTCGCTCGGGAGAGTTCCGCGCCTCCACCGTCACCAATATCCGCACCGGCAGCAGACATATCAGCCGCTGGGCCCTGTCTTCCATGACCGCCGCGACCTGTCTGGTCTTGGTGGCGCTGTTGATCGGCACCACCCCGGGCTGATCGCCGGTCGATGGCGGCGCGGAGGGGACATCGCCATCGACCGGCGGTCGGGCCACCGACCGGACCGCCCGGCTACTCGATTCCGTTCAGGCGGACAGTGTTTCCGTCGCCGGGACCGACTCGGCCTGACGAGCTCCGCGACCGAAGCGCAGGATGCCGTCCTCGATCGCGCCCTTGCGCAGCATCGCGCGATCACGGAAGTAATTGTTGATCACCAGCCACGGACCGCGAGTGCCCTGACGCGGCATGACGGTGTCACCGCGCTGGATGTAGCCGGAGGTGAGCGCACCGCCCATGAGCGAGGCCTCGGAACGGTCGCCCTCCTGCGGCACCGCGACGACCTCGGTGTACCCCTTGGCCTTCATATGGTTCAGCAGGCGGCAGAAGTACTCCGCGGCCAGATCCGCCTTGAGGGTCCACGAGGCATTGGTGTAGCCCAGGATCACCATCAGATTCGGCACATTGCTCAGCAGTGCGCCCTTGTACGCCACCAGATCTCGCGTCGCGAGCTGTTCGCCGTCCACCTCGAGGGTCGCGCCGCCGAGCATCTGCACGGTCAAACCCGTTGCGCTGACCACGATATCGGCCTCGAGCTCCTCACCCGAGCGCAGCCGAATGCCGGTCTCGGTGAAGGTCTCGATGTGATCGGTTGCGATGGAGGCTTTTCCAGCGCGCAGCGTCTTGAACAGATCGCCATTGGGCACCACGCAGAGCCGCTGATCCCACGGGTTGTACGACGGGGTGAAGTGCCGCATATCGATACCGGGACCGACCTGCGCCCGCACCGCCGCCAACATCAGTTTGGCGGAAAGCTTCGGATTGGTCCGCGACAGTTGGTAACTCGCGCGCTGCAACGCGATATTGCGCGCCCGCCCGGCCCGGTAGGCGATGGACGCGGGCACCCTCGCGAACTTCAGTCCGACCGCGACCGGATCGTCGGCGGGAAGGGCGGCGATGTACGTGGGCGAGCGCTGCAGCATGGTGACATGCGCGGCCTTATCGCTCATGGCCGGAATCAGCGTGATGGCGGTCGCGCCACTGCCGATGACCACCACGCGCTTACCCGTGTAGTCCAGATCCTCCGGCCAGTGCTGCGGATGCACGATCTGCCCGGTGAACTTCTCCTCGCCCGGGAACTCGGGGCGGTAGCCCTTGTCATAGTCGTAATAGCCGGTGCAGCCGACCAGGAAATCGCTGGTGTAGATCTCGGTCTCACCGGTGCGCTCGTCCAGGGCCTCGACGGTCCAGACCCCGGCGGCACTGTCCCAGCGGGCCGTGGTCATCTTGCGGCCGAAGCGAATGTGGTCGGTGACGCCGTATTCGGCGGCGGTGTCCTCGACGTACTGGCGGATGTGCGGTCCGTCGGCGAGGACCTTGGTGCCGATCCACGGGCGGAAGCCGTAGCCGAAGGTGTACATATCGGAGTCCGAGCGGATGCCCGGGTAGCGGAACAGGTCCCAGGTGCCGCCGATGGCGGTGCGACGCTCCAGGATCAGATAGCTGCGCCCGGTATTCTCCCTGGTCAGATGGCAGGCCATGCCGATACCGGAGAGGCCCGCGCCGATGATCAGTACGTCGACATGCCGCGTCATTGGGGTACTCGCTTCGTCTGTTCGCGCCCGGGCTCCGTCGTCCGGGTTCGCCGAAGTTTATCTGTTATCTACAGTAACGTCTACTCACGCGGCCTTACGCTGCGGTTCCGAGCGGTAGCGGGCGGTCGGACCGTCGATGCCGAGCACCTTCCAGACGGTCTTGGCGATGGGATTCATCAGGCCGATGCGCTTGGCCAGGGTCCGCACATCGGCGTAGTACCCGGCGAAGGTCTCCTTCGAGTCGGGCAGACCGAAGAAGACGTCCTTGCGCACCCGGTCCGGGATGTCGAACTCACGGAAGAAGGCGCGCGGCGGAATGATGATGGCCCGCCCGCCGATCCACATGACGATCGGGAACGCCAGCGACAGCACGAACTTGTTCAGCGGATTCACCTGCGGAACATGGTGTTCCAGGAACTCGTGGGCGAAGGAGATGTGCCGGGCCTCCTCGGCGATATGAATCGCCATGACGCCCCGCATGATCGGGTGCACCTGCTCGCCCGCGCGCAGGATCGACTTCTGAATATGGTCGATCGGCTCCTCACCCGAGAGCACCGCGATGAAGAACAGATTCGGGAAGGTCGCGGCCGCCAGCGGCACCACATAGGTGAGCTTCTTCAGGATCGGTCCCATACCGGGAACATCGCGCCCGATGCGATTCACCATCTCCTGGAACATCAGGGTGTGATTGCACTCCTCGATCACCTCGTGGGTGCAGTACCGGAACTCCGGATCACCATTGGCGAGTTTGAAGGTGTGCTGCACCATGCCGCCGATGAGCAGGGTCTCGAACTGCAGGCCCACCTTGGCGATATTGGCCTGCCGCCACAGCCCGATCTCGATCTTGCGCGCCCGCGGCAGCGCCTGATACCAGGGATGCCGGGCGAAGATATCGCCCGCCTTCGGCAGAATCCAGCGCCCATCGCTCGGATCGACCGCGAAATCGGGGTGGTCCCAATCGATATCGGTGAACGGATCGAAATGCCTGTCGACCGAGCCCTGCGAGAGCAGCAGGAGTTTCTCGGCGTACCGCTGGGCGAGCGCGAGCTCCGGATCGGTCTTCACGGATGCCGTCGTGGTGGTTGCTGACGCCATTGTCAGAGCCTCTCGGGGAGTGACCAAAATAACTGTACCCCATGGTTACATCTAGATTGGCAAGGCGTCAACAGGAGATCACTACCGCCAGAAGGACGGCGACAGGCCCCAGGCCGCGAATTCCCTTGCCACGCACTCGCGCAGCGCCTCGCGGGTGGGGAAGCGGTCCGGATCGGCGCCGGTGACCGCGAGGGTGACGGTCTCGCCATCGCTGGACCAGGAGAGATTGAGGCCGACCTCCACCCGGCGGAACAGATCGGTGTCATTGACGCAGACGACCGGACGCATGAGGACCGAGCGGGCGCGGACACCGGCGAAATTGGCCACCGACTGACCGGTCTCACCGAGATTGGTGCACAGGCATTCCGGGGCCTTCGCCGTGCGGGAGAAACGGTCCAGCACGAAGCGGGGCAGCATCATCTGCACCGGTTGCAGATGTTGCAGCGCGGGGGTGGTGACCGGATCGGCATACGCACGGGCCGCCTGTTTGACGGCCGCGCGGACCTGCGCCAGATCGGTGAGTTCGCCGGCACGGTAGGGAACGGCGATGGGCAATCCGGTGGTGGCATTGCCACGCGGATCATCGGCGACCCGCATCGAGTGCGGGATATCCACCCTCACCTCGGAGCCGTCGGCGATCCGGCCGGAGCGGCCCAGAATGCCCACGGCCACACCGACCATCAGGCCGTTCGCGGTGCCTCGGTGCGCGGCGGCCACCGAATTCCATTCGGCCAGCCCGACTTCCACCACCAGACTGGCGGCGGTGTGCCGATCGGGCAGTTCCAGCGCGGGCGCGGCCGGGCGCGGATTGCGGGCCGGTTCCCGCACCGCGCGGGCATCGATGGCGGCGCGGATACCGGTCGCGGCCGCGCGCAATTGGCCCGCGGCGTCGGCGAAGTGCCTGCGGTACAGTCCTTTTCGAGGCGTGCCGCCGACCAGGCGACCGGAGCTGGCGGTGCTGTCCACCGGCGCACCGGAATCCAAGCGGTCCAGGGCATCGCCGACCGCGTACAGCACCGCTCCCCCATCCGCGCCGACATGGGAGGTCACCAGCGACAGCAGCATGCCCCCGGCGGCGGTCGGGGCGGCGGAGAGTCGCCAGACCCGGCCGCTGGCGGGATCGAAGTCGACGCGGCTCTGGTCGAAGAACCAGTCCAGCACACCGTCTTCCGGTACCGGCTCGGGCGCGATATCCAGTGGGATCGATCCGGTGGCGGGCACCCACCAGGGCCGGGCGAACGGGACGGCGGTGGTCCGCACCCGGCGGGACAGGAAGCCGTGCGCCAGATGCGCGTGCAAGCGTTCCAGCACAGCGGAATCCACCGGCTCGTCGAAACGCCAGGCCAACTGGTTGACCAGGGCGTTGCCGTAGAGCGAGTGCAGTTTCAGGAACAGGTCGTCATCGGCCGTCAGCCGGTTCATTCGGACCGGCGTGGGGGTGGCGAAGCGGATCGGGCGAGCGGTTGCGGTGGTGGACATGTCCGGTCCTTCCAATCAGCGATTGCGCAGGGTGCGAACGGTCAAGGGGGCGAAGACGATCGCGACCAGCAGCGCGGCCGCCACCGACCACACCAGGTCGCTGCCCGCTCGCCCCTCATCGGCGAGGGTGCGCACGGCGGCCACCAGATGCGAGACCGGGTTGTAGTCCGAGACGTGCCGCAGCCAGCTGGGCATGGCCGCGACCGGAACCAGGGCATTGGAGGCGAAACTCAGGAAGGTCAGCACCAGCATGGACATGCCCTGTACGGCGGCCGGGCGGGCCACGGTGACGCCGATGAAGGCGAAGATCCAGCTCATAGCGGTGGTGGCGAGGACGACCAGCAGTGCGCCGAGCACCAGACCGACGGGATGCTCAGGGCGGTAACCCATTCCGAAGCCGACCAGCAGCACCATGAGCGCGGCGATCACATACCGGGTCGCGCCCGCGACCAGCGCACCGGTGACCGGGGCGGAGCGGGCGATCGGCATGGCGACGAACCGATCGAACACCCCCGACCGAATGTCCTCGGACAGTTGCACTCCCGTCGCCACCGACGAGGTGAGCACGATCTGCACCAGCACGCCCGGCACCAGGGTCGGCAGATACGCGTGCAGACTCCCCGCGATGGCGGTGCCGAACACATTGCCGAACAGCAGCGGTCCGATGATCGGCAAAAGCACCGCGTCATACAGCAATTGCGGACTGTGCCGGAATGTCAGCATGCCGCGTTTGGCCATGGTGAGCGACTGCCGCAGCGCCGCACCGGGTCCGATGTGATGGACCGTGGGCTTGCGCTCGATGCGCGGTCGCGATTCGGTGACCACGGAGGTCTCGACGAGGACGGTCATGCCGATACCTTTCGGTCCGCGGAATGCCGGGTCAGGGCCAGGAAGACCGAGTTCAGGTCGGGGCGGTCGACCGCGAAGCCGCGCAGGCGAATTCCGCTGGCGCGGCATGCGGTGATGACATCGGCGGCGCTGTCCATATCGCGCAGCGGCACCGTGAGGGTGGTGGGCGTATCCCCGTGCAGCGGAGTGCTCCCGACAATGCGCTCAACCGCCGCGTCCGCGAGGGGGCGCTGGGCCGCCTCGACGAGGTCGATACGGAGCATCTCCTCGCCGAGGGACGACTTCAGTTCCACCGCGGTGCCTTCCGCGACCACGCTGCCGTGATCGATGACCGCGATGCGGTCCGCCAGCGCGTCGGCCTCTTCCAGGTACTGGGTGGTGAGCAGGATGGTCGCGCCGCGATCGACCAGTTCGCGCACCACCGACCACATGCGCTCGCGGGTGTGCGGGTCCAGGCCGGTGGTGGGCTCGTCCAGGAAGATCAAGGGCGGCAGCGTGATCAGCGTCGCCGCCAGGTCCAGGCGGCGGCGCATACCGCCGGAGAAGGAGCCGACTCGGCGGCGCGCGGCGGTGGTCAGCTCGAACTGTTCGAGGAGTTCGTCCGCCCGCCGGGCGGCGGCTCTTCGGGTGAGGCCGAGCAGTTGGCCGAACAGGCGCAGATTCTCCACCGCGGTGAGGTTCTCGTCCACCGCGGCGTACTGACCGGTGAGTCCGATCATGGAGCGGACGGCGATCGCCTCGCGCACCACATCGTGCCCGAAGACGGTGGCGCGACCGGAGTCCGGGCGCAACAGGGTGGCGAGCATGCGCACGATGGTGGTCTTGCCCGCGCCGTTCGGGCCGAGCAGTCCGAAGACCGTACCCGCGGTGACCCGCAGGTCCACCGTGTCGACGGCGGTGAGTGCTCCGAAAGTCTTTCCCAGCGACTGCGTTTCGATAGCCAGCTCGGTACTCATCGAGTACCTCCGATCCTGAGGGTCGCCACATCGCTCGGCTGCGCTGCCGGAGCGGTCTCGGGCGATACTGAATTCGCTTGTGGTGTAGCCGAATCCCGCTCCGCCGTGCTCGGCAGGGATTCGATGACGTCGGCGGCCCGCGCGACGCCGTCGTCGTGGAAGCGCAGACCGTAAGCCGAGGCCCGCAGCATGACGGTGGGCTCGGTGGCGCGAATCAGCGCCCGCTCCAGGCGATCCGCCGTCAGCTGTGCGAACGGGAGGGTCGCACCGAGGCCGAGGGTTTCCAGCTGGCGTCCCCAGAACGGTTGATCGGCCTGTACCGAGCAGATCACCGAGGGCACCCCGGCCCGCAACGCCGCGGCGGTGGTTCCGGCCCCGCCGTGGTGGATGGCCACCGCGCAGCGCGGCAGCACGGCCCGATGATCGACCTGCGGCAGCACCGCCGCCCGCGGGCTGATCTCGGCGGGAAACATACTGCCGGTCAACAGCACTCGCCGGCCTTGACTGCGGCACACCTCGCGCACCAGGCGCTCCACCGCGACCGGATCGGCCACGGGCATGGACCCGAATCCCGCGTAGACGGGCGCGTCCCCGGCCCGCAGCCACTCCGCCAGCAGGCGCGGGACGGCATCGGCCGGAATGTGCGACGTCCGATCATCCGCGTCCGCACCGGGAACAACCGGGAATCCGGTCACCGGCGCACCGGCCAATTCCTCCGCCAGACCCGGGAACAACTCGATGTCGTACGCCTGGATCGCCGTGCGGGCCGGGAACTCCGCGCCGCTATCGGCGCGGCTGTCGTCCCGGAGTTCCCCCTCGAGTGCCGCGATCTCCCGGGCCAGCGACCAGGCCCGCACCTTGGTGAGCGTCCGCCAGCCCAGCCGGTTCATCGCGTCCGGCACCCGTCGCCCCCACGGGGCGGGTACCACCGGCACCGATCGATTCGGCCGAATCGGGAAGAAGTGCATGGCCGCCAGGGGAATTCCCCGGGAGCGGGCGATCTCGGCGGCCAGCTCTTCGCAGGCCATACCGGTGACGAGCACCTCCGCGTCCCCGGCCAGAGCGCGCAGATCCCGGGCCGCCTCGGCGAATCCGCGACGTTGCAGATCCACCAGGGCGCGCATGCGCTGCACCGGATTCCAGCTCGCGAATCGGCGGTCGAGCTGCTGCGCCCGCAGCAGCTCACCGGTGTCCACCCCGCAGGGCACCGCCGAAACACCATATCCGGCAGCGAATTCCACGAGATTCGGTGATACCGCCACCGTCACCCGATGCCCGCGAGCGGCCAGCTCCCGGCCCAGCAGCGCCCCGGGCTGCGCATCACCCCGACTGCCCGCGAAGGCCAGCAGCACCTTCATGGCTCAGCCCTGCGCCGCGACCGGAACCCGGTGCAAGGCCGCGCTGTTCGCGGTCTCGGCGGGAACAACCGCACATTCCGGTTCGTCCGTCGCGGTGACCGTGGCACCGGTCTCCCGCGCCGAACCGGTGAGGGCGACCGCTACCTGGCCGCTGGCGACCGAGAAGCCCTCCGCCGAGACGCCGGGCGCGGTGACCACCAAGGCGTCAGGCTCACCGACAATCGCGTCCGCGGCGGCGAATTCCCGCATGGCGCGGGTGAATTCGGTGAGGAAGCGGTCCATCTCATACTCCGGGAAGGCGGCCGGAAAGCGGGTGGACAACCGCAGCCCGTCGGCCGCCCGGACGATCCAGAAGAACACCTCGTCACCGGAGTACGACTCGGCGCGCAGGGTGTGCCCGCGCAGGGATTCCACCAGTTCGTAATCGGGCAGCACCCGGATATCCAGGAAGGAGATGCCGAAGCGCGGATGATCGGTGCAGTTCAGCAGTTCCAGCGCTCGAGTCCAGGTGGCGTCATTGGCGACCCGGGAGCGGCGCAGCGTCTTGCGGGTGGACTCCAATGCGTTGTCCAGATTCAGATCCGGGTCCAGGGTGATGTCGATGGGCACGACATTCACGAACCAGCCCATGGATTCGAGCCAGCGCAGATCCGGGCGGGTGGCGATCGGCATGATCGCCCGCATGGAGATGTAGCCGTACGCCCGCCGGTAGGCGATGGCCAATGCGGTGAAGACCGCCACCGAGAGCCGATGCCCGCGCGCGGTGACCATGGTCTCGATGTGTTCGAGTTCATCGAGCGGCAGCAGTTTTCGCGAGACGCTGGTCTGCGGTAGCGCCGACGACGTCCCGCTGCCCTTGGTGATGGCGGGCTCGAAGCGCGGAAGCATGCCGCCGGAGCCGTCCAGGAAGTTCTGCCACAGTCGCACCGCCTCGCAGCCGGGGATGAGCGCGGCCGCGGCATTGCGTTCCCAGACGGCGAAATCCGCTGCGCTGCCGAAGGTCTCGGACTCGCGCACCGGTTCGCCGTTGACAATCGAGCGGTAGAGGGTGCGCAGCTCGAGAATCACGATTGCCTGCGAGTAGGCGTCCAGGACGGAGTGGTCGGCGGCGATCAGCACCGTGAAATCCGCGGTCCCGTGCTCGACCGTGGCGAGCAGGCAGTGTGGCCACACCAGTGCGGAGAGCCGCTGTTCCAGGGTGTCGCACAGGTATTCGCTGATCGCCCCGGCGTCGGTGATGCCCGGCACCGGCTCGTCGGCCACCTCGACCGCCTCCGGCGCGCAGCTCATCCGGCGCGGTTCCGATTCGCTCGCGGTATCGAGGGTGGTGCGCAGCCCTTCGTGCCGGGCGTGCCAGCGGCGCACGGTTTCGCGCCAATGCTCGGCCTGGAAGGGCGAATCCATTTCGAAGATGGTGCCGATCCAGCGCCCGCGGCCGGGGCGGGGATCGTCCGGGTCGGTGGCCAGGCAATGCCGGATATGAACGCTGGTGAAGGGTCGTGGGTCGGCGGTCCAGTCGTGGTCCGGGGCGAGCTCGGGCCGCCAGAGCGTCAATGTTCCCGGGCGCAGTGCGAATTCGGATAGGTGCGTATATTCCATATCGATGTCCTCATCGAATTAATGCTCGACGGTCGGGGCGTACGTATTTCGTAAAATTTCGCAACCCTTCCGTTCACCTCGAGCGAATTGGAAGCTATTGGCTAGTTCGCACCGGAGGAGCCGGCGCCCGCGGCGGCGCTGCCCGATCCGAGTGCCTGGGCGAGCGTGCCGCCCGCCTGCGCCGACCCGCTGGCCGCGCCGCTGCCGGTGCCGAGCAGGCCGAGAATGGAGCCCGGTCCGGGGACGAGTCCGGCCAGCGATCCCGCGGCCGAACTGCCGGTGCCGAGCGCGCCCAGCACGCCCGCGCCCGTCGCACTCCCGGTGCCGACGGCGGCGGAACCTGTGCCGAGCTGCGGTAACAGGGACTGAGCGCCGGTATTGCCCGCACCGGCGGGAGACGAGGAGCCGTCTCCCGCCGGTGCGGCGGTAGCCAGGGCAGGCGCGATGAATGTCAGTGCGGCGCCGGTGCATACGGCGGCAACCCGGGTGACGATATGTCCGTTCATGGCCTGAATTCCTTTCGAACCTTCATCAGTGTGTAGCGGTGCGCCGAAACGACGGCCGGGCTGACGAGCAGTTTGAGAGAGCGGCGGCGACGCTGCCGGGAATGGCGCCGAAACGGGCGCGAACCAAGAACACCACCGTTTCGCGCACTTCGCAATACACAGACTCGCAAACAAATGGTTAACGGGATGTTCGTGCATCTTTCACTGTGTGCCAGGCCACTGAAAAGCAAAATTGGCCCGTCATTCACTTTCACCGTTTTCGGCGCGCGGAATTCAAAGGGGGCGCGCACAATCCGCGCCGCGCACCCGGTCGCGACCGCCGGGACGTTGGCTCTCGCCGCCAGTCAATCCGTCTGAGGCAATCCGGGCATTCGCTCCGGCATCGTGGGGCCGAGCCCATTCCAACGAGGAGAACCCCTGTGCCACAACCACTTCTGATGCAGCGCGTCAGCGAACGGACTCGCACCACCCATCGATACGCCCGACAAGCCATTGTGTCGTAGGCCACTTTTCGTTACTCTCCTCTGAGACCAGACGGTTTCACTCTGCCTGGCTGAGACGGAGAAGGACCTCGACGATGAGGGTTATGGCACCGCCGCGTGCGGTCACGACGGTACTGGCGGCGGCGACCCTGCTCGCCGGATCCTGGACGGCGGTGGCCGCGGCGGATGCACCCGCGCCCACCGCCACCGCACAGACCGTCTTCGGCGGCGAAGGACCGCATCCGGTCGCGACCACGGTGCGCACCAACCCCTGCCAGGACTCGGTGTACGGCATGTTCCAGCACATCGCCGTGCACCTGTTCGGCAATCGCGACGATCTGACCTGCACGCGGGCGTTCCCCAATGGACTGGAGTCCCCGGCGGGCGTGAACACCTATTACCCGGCCGATATCGCCGACCTCGGCCGTGCGCCGCTGATCGTGCTGACCGGCGGCTTCGAATCCAATCCGGGCCAGTACGACCGGCTGGCGCGGCAGTGGGCCGGTAATGGTTTCGTCGTGGTGATCGCCTATGAATGGTTCAACTCACTGGCGTATGTGCCCGGCGCGGCGTTGGCGGCGGCCATGCTGGCCGATCGCGATCCGGCCTCACCGCTGTATCGGCGAATCGATCTGTCGCACACCCTCTTTGCCGGGCACTCCGGTGGTGGGCAGGCTTCGCTGCAGATCGCCGCACTGCTGCCGCCGGTGGCGCGGGCCATCGATCCCGAACTGCACGTGGCGGGTGTGCTGGCCATTCAGCCCGGTCCGCTGGCGGTGGGCGCGCTGATCAATGTGCCGACGCTGTTCCTCACCGGCTACAACGATTTCGTGGTGCCGGACTTCGCCTGGGTGCGCTGGTGGCAGTACAACCTGACCTGCAACGCGCCCGCGTGGATCGCGAATGCCCGTGGGGTGAGCCATTTCTCGGTGGTCGATGGAATCGACAACTACCTCTCGGCCGGTACGGCGGTGGCGTGGCTGCGCTATCTCGGATTCGGCGATGAGACCGCCAAGAGCTACTTCGTCGGTCCGGACTGGCAATTGCCCGCCGACCGAACCTATTTCAGCGTCGAGCGCAACGCACTGGCCGACGGCGTGCGCTGACTTACGGGTTGAGCAGCTCTTCGTACAGGGTGTCCAGTAGCCCTCGGGGGATGCCGGAACCCATCAGGGCACGGTAGAGGATCGGGCCGAAGAGTGCATCGAGAGTCGCGTCCGGGTCGAGATTGGGTGCGATATCGCCCGCTTCGATTGCGCACGTGAGCATTTCACTTTCCAAATCGCTCCGTCGCTCCCCACCGCGTGCATTTCGTCGGTCACGCGAACGGTGGTCAGATGACCTCCCGAATGGCATGCGACTCCGCCAATATGGTGGCCCCCGCGGCCACCTACGCCTCCTACTTTCCCGGCGGCTTCGACTGCACTTCGAGCCGCGATATCTCCTTCGGCGTCATACTGGCCGCCAACGATCCGCTGACCTGGCAGACCGACGCCGAATCCAATCGCGATATGTGGCGCAACCTCGACGGGTGCGGTGCCGAGACCACCGAATCGGGCTACCAGGTGAAGACCGGTGAGGGCTACGCCTGCCAGAACGGTTCCGAAGTCGTCTATCGCCTGTCCCAGGACCAGTAGAACGCCCATCTGTGGGCCGCCGCCGGGACGCGGTTGAACACCGACCTCTTCAACCGCTGTTCCTGGACAATCAGCTCTGATCGCGCGGATTCACCGCGCAGATCGGCTTGACCTTGCCCCCGGGGGCAGCGTTTACATTCGATCGATGAGGATTGGTCAACTCGCCCAACTGGCCGAGGTGAGCCCGAAGGCGATTCGGCGGTATGAGGCGCTGGGGCTGGTCACGCCCGCGCGCCACCCCAATGGTTATCGCGAATACGACGAGGACACCGTGCGCCTGGTCCGCGAGATCCGAGCGCTGAATCGCCTCGGGATCGCGGTGGAGGAGACGCGGCCATTCCTGGAATGCCTGTCGTCGGGCAGCGAGCATGTGGACGACTGCCCCGCCTCACTGGCCGAATACCGCAGGGCTATACACGATTTGACCGGCCAGATCGAGACGCTGACGGCGCGCCGGGACGAGCTCGTTCGTCGGCTGCGCGATGCCGCCCAACGCAATACGGCGGTCCCGGCAGCACCTTCCGCGCCAAATCTCTTGGCGCTGCCGAATGATCTGGTCGAGCCCGAGGATGACGGGGCGGCCGCACATCTGCCCGGTATGCGGATGCTCGAGTTCGCGATGCCCGATACCGACGGCGCGAGAATCGATCTCGCCGCATCGGGTGATCGGCGAACGGTCGTCTACCTCTTTCCGATGACCGGTCGTCCCGACACCGACCTGCCCGCCGGGTGGGACACCATTCCCGGCGCTCGCGGATGCACGGTGCAGGCGTGTGGTTTTCGCGACCATCACGCTGATCTGATCGCCGCGGGCGTCGATCGCGTATTCGGTCTCTCGAGCCAGGATTCCGACTATCAACGCGAGGTCGTCGCCCGACTGCATCTGCCCTTCACCATGCTGTCCGACCCGTCGCTACGCCTGGCCGATGCGCTGTCGCTACCGACATTCGAAGCCGACGGCACCCGCCTGTACAGACGCCTGACCCTGATCATCCGCGACGGCGCGATCGAGCACGTCTTCTACCCTGTCTTTCCTCCGAATCACCATGCCGAGCAAGTACTTTCCTGGCTGAAGGAGAACCCGCTGTGAATGTCACCGCTCTGACCGACGAAACCTTCGAGCAGGAGGTCCTGAACCGCGAAGGCGCAGTTCTGGTGGATTTCTGGGCAGAATGGTGCCCGCCCTGCCGAATGATCGCCCCCATCCTGGATGCCATCGCCGCCGAACGAGACGGCCTCATCACCATCCGCAAACTGAACACCGACGAAAACCCCAGCACCGCACGCGATTACCAAATCATGTCGGCACCGACGCTGATCCTCTTCCGCAACGGTGAACCCATCCGAACCATGATCGGCGTCCGATCCAAGGCCAGACTTCTCGCCGAACTCGACGAGACCTTGACGGCAAGCAGCAAGTAGCCGAAAACCCATTCCAATGAAAGGCTATTCCTTCTGAATAGCTTTATATCACAATAGAATTCGTCTTCCGTGGACTGTTCTATCACGGTAGAATAAAGCTATGGATTCAGGGGAAACCACCACGCTCGTGAGTAGCGCGACAGCGCTGCTCACGGCGGTGGATGGTCTCCTGGGCGCATCC
>NZ_BDAW01000032.1 GCF_001625085.1 Nocardia acidivorans NBRC 108247 | reverse complement strand
GCCGCGCCGGGCACGCTCGCTCCCGCGGCGGCGGGTCCGATGCCGCCCGGTATGCCGCAGCCGCTGCGGCAGCCGCCCGGCACGCCCCCCGGTGGCATGCCGCTGCCCGGTCAGGCGGTGCCCCCGGGCGCACCCACCACCGTCATGCCCGTGCAGAGCTCGGATCCGACTGTGGCGCAACCCGATACCGGTCGGCTCCGGGCCTTTGTCACCGGCTCGTTCCCGCGCGAGGAGCCCGCCGAGGGCCCCGGCACCTCGGATCTGCCGGTCATCGTGCCGACCGATCCGACCGTGGTGCGGGTCAGCGATTTCCACTACAGTCCGCTGCCGCAGAGCGCCCAGGATCCGAGTCGCCCGCAGGTGTGGGGTCATGCGCGGCAGCAGGATTTCCCGTATGCGCCAACGCCCGATCCGTCGCTGTACCCGACCTCGGAGCAGCCGCGCGTCGACCCGGCGCCGCGGCCCCCGCATCGGCGGTCACGACGCCGATCGGTGGCGGTGCCGATCTCGATCGGCGTGCTGGTGGTCGCCATCGCGGCCATCGCCGGTGCGGTGGGCTGGCAAGTCCTGGACCGCTCCCGCGACGAAGCACCGAGTGTGACCGTGGCGCAGGACAATCCGAGTTTCACCGTGCCGTTGTCGCAGCCGAGGAACTCGGTGACCAGCACCCCGGCCCCGACCACGGTCCAGTTGCCGGCGGGCGCGTCACCGTGTCAGCTGGTGTACCCCGCACTCAACGGCTACACCGGTTCGGCGACCGGATCCGCCGTTACCAGTTGCCCTTTCGCGGAGGAGGTACGCCGGTCGTATGCCGACGCGACTACGGGGAAACCGGGAACGGCAAGTAGTGTGGTGGTGGTAAGTCCGGTAACAAACCGGGCATACACGATGAACTGCACGGCGACAGGCAAATTGGTCACCTGCATCGGTGGCGAGAACGCGGTGGTGTATGTCTACTGACCCAATTCCGGCCTGTCGTAAGGCCATTGCTCGGTGTTTGTCCTTCGCGACCCTGCTGACCATTTCGGCGTGCGCGATGCATGTGAGTTCCGCGGACACCCCGGTCTCGGGTGCGCCGGTGCTGCCCGGGTCCGCCGATACGGTGAACGATCGGCCGACCATGTCGATGATCGCGCCGGATCTGCCCGATCTGTTCGGGTTGCCGAAATCCATTACGTTCGCCGCGGATTTCGCCGACCTGCAATCCGGACTGGACGGCCGGATAGGACTCGCGGTCATGCCGGTCGGCGGCGGCGATATGACCGTGCTGGGCAATTGGACCACCGGCATCGCCTGGTCCACCATCAAGGTGCCGCTCGCGCTGGCCGCCATGCGCCGCGACCCGGACGGATTGCGCGATCTCGCCGAGGCCGCCATCACCTTCTCCGATAATGATGCGGCGCAGTCGCTTTGGACCTCCCTCGGCAATGGCTCACAGGCCGCCGCGGCGGTCGAGGCCATTCTGCGCGAGGCCGGGGACACCGTCACCGATGTGGCGGCCCGGCACACCAGACTCGCCACCCTCGGCTCGGATGATCTGCTGGCCTTCGGCGCGACCGACTGGTCGCTGGCCGACCAGGTGAGGTTCGCCTCGAAACTGCCGTGCCTGCCGCGCGCGAATTCGGTTGTCTCCCTGATGAGTGAGATCACCCCGAGCCAGAGCTGGGGCCTGGGCCGGTTGATCGGCGCGGAGTTCAAGGGCGGCTGGGGACCGGACGACGACACCGGCAACTACACCGTGCGCCAGTTCGGCCTGATTCCGACCCTCGCCGGTCCGGTCGCGGTCGCGCTCGCCGCCGAACCCACCTCCGGCACTTTCGAAGACGCCACCGACATGATGGACAAGATGGCGCTGCTGCTCGGCGATCACCTGCCCGACCTACACGGTGGGCTCTGCTCGCACTGAATACCGGCTCTGCGCACACAAAACGGAATCTCCCGAGCCGCAGCGCAATCCTTCGAGATTGACGCATACCGGTGAGTCCGCTAGGAAACAGGGACTCACCGGAGACGATGGAGGTACCGGGTGGACGCACCGTATTCGCTGCGCAGACGCATCGCTGGAATCGCGAGTTGTTGTGCGGCGGCATTGCTGGTGACGACCGGATGCACCAGTAAGCCGGTGCTCGTCCCCGATGCCACCACCGCCGCGGCCGGTCCGGCCGCACCCGCCCAGACGCTCACCGCGACCATGCCGGGAACGCTCGCTTGGGAATTCGAGCACGACCTGCGGCCGACGCTGAAAGGCACAGTGGCGCTGGCGATCATGCCGGTGGGCAGCGATCGCGTGGTGGCACTGGGTGATTGGCGCGTTGGCCCGGCCTGGTCGTCCATCAAGGTGCCGCTGGCGCTGGCCGCGCTACGCGCGAACCCGGGGTATGTCAGCGCCGCCACCTCGGCGATCACCAATTCCGACAACTCCGCCGCCGATACGCTCTGGCAGTCGCTGGGGGCGCCGGAGGTGGCCGCGCAGGCCGTCCAGGATGTGCTGCGCGAGGGCGGGGACAATGTCACCAAAGTGCCCGCGCAGCGGGCGCGCGCGGATTACTCGGCGTTC
This sequence comes from Nocardia acidivorans NBRC 108247, assembly GCF_001625085.1. Taxonomy (GTDB): domain Bacteria; phylum Actinomycetota; class Actinomycetes; order Mycobacteriales; family Mycobacteriaceae; genus Nocardia; species Nocardia acidivorans. The sequence continues at coordinate 104,221 of NZ_BDAW01000032.1, read as the reverse complement.
GGCCAGGCCGAATGGAGCATTGCCGATCAGCTGACCTTCGCCGCGCATCTGCCCTGCCTGCCGCAGGCGGATTCGGTCACCGCGCTGATGGGCAAGATCAGCTATGGCCAGCGCTGGGGGCTGGGCACGCTCACCGGTGCGCGGTTCAAGGGCGGCTGGGGACCGGATCCGAGCGGGAACTACCTGGTCCGGCAATTCGGACTGCTACCGGTCGAGGGCGGCGAGGTGGCCATCGCCATTGCCGCACAGCCCACTTCGGGCTCCTTCGACGAGGGCACCACCATCCTGACCAAGATCTCCGATCTGATCGAGAAACACCTGGGCGAATTGCGCGGCGGGGCCTGCTGAGCATCTCTTGACCAGCTGTTCACGGGGGCGCGCCCCACGGCGACCCCGACTCGGGGCAAGATAGGGCGCATGCGCATCGGAGTCTTGACCGGAGGCGGAGACTGCCCTGGACTGAACGCGGTGATACGAGCCGTCGTTCGCACCGCGAACGGCCGCTGGGGCGACGCGATCGTCGGCTTCCAGGACGGGTGGCGCGGGCTACTCGAGGATCGCAAGATCCAAATCCTCAATAACGACCGCACCGACCGGCTGCTCACCAAGGGCGGCACCATTCTGGGCACGGCGCGCACCAATCCGGATGTGCTGCGCGCCGGACTGCCGCGCATCAAACAGACCCTGGACGACAATGGCATCGACGCGCTGATCCCGATCGGCGGCGAGGGCACGCTCACCGCGGCCAGCTGGCTCGCCGACGAGGGGGTGCCGGTGGTCGGCGTACCCAAGACCATCGACAACGATATCGACTGCACCGATACGACTTTCGGGCACGACACCGCCATCGCGGTGGCCACCGAGGCCATCGACCGGCTGCACACCACCGCGGAATCGCATCAGCGCGTCATGCTCGTCGAGGTGATGGGGCGGCACGCGGGCTGGATCGCCATCAATTCCGGGATGGCGTCGGGGGCGCATCTGACCCTGGTGCCCGAGGTGCCGTTCGATGTGGACGAGGTCTGCGCCATGGTGAAACGGCGCTTCCAGCGCGGGGATTCGCATTTCATCTGCGTGGTCGCCGAGGGCGCCACGCCGGGGCCGGACTCCTTCTCGCTGCGTGACGGCGGTATCGACGAATTCGGGCATGTGCGATTCACCGGGGTGGCGCAGCAGCTCGCGCCGGAGATCGAGCGGCGCATCGGCAAGGAGGTGCGGGTGACCGTGCTGGGGCATGTGCAGCGCGGTGGCACGCCGACACCGTACGACCGGGTGCTGGCCACCCGTTTCGGCGTGCACGCCGCGGAAGCCGTGCACGCCGGTAATTTCGGGCAAATGGTCGCATTGCACGGCACCGAAATCGATCTGGTGCCATTGGCCGAGGCGACCAAACAGCTCAAACTCGTTCCGCAGGAACGCTATCGCGAAGCCGCGGCTTTCTTCGGCTGAGCTGTCCTATACCCGATCGAAATGCCCCTGCCGGACGGCGGAGGTGAACCTGTCCCATTCGGCCGGGCCGAAAACCAATTCGGGCCCGGCCGGATGCTTGCTATCCCTGACTCCCACACCTTTTTCCAGGAATGCGATCTCCACGCACTCCTTCGCCCCGGTACTGCGGGCGCTCTTGAACCACCGGGCGGCCGGTTCGACGTTCACGTCCCGTACTCCTTCGCTGCCTTCCGCAAGAGATCCCTACTGCTGGTCTCGTCCAGCGCCGAGAGCTGGAGAGCCTGGTACGCCTGTCGATATCGGTCGACCGACGCCTGCTTCTCCAGGTAAAGGTCGCCGAGGAAATTCTCCAGGTACACCACGGTGGGTTCGACCGGTCGGTTTGCGCTGTCCCGGCCGAAATCCAGAATCACGAACGGCCCCACGGTGTGCCCGATCGGGACGCCCGCGGAGAAGGGTAGTACACGCACAGCGATCGTCGGGAGTGTCGACATATCCGCGACGCGCCGAAGCTGTGCCGCCATAATCCTCGGACTGCCTACGACCCGGCGTAATGCCGTTTCGTGGACGATGATATCGAAGGTCGCGGGGCTGCGTTTTCTGGTCAAAAGGGACTGCCTGCGGATCTTCAACTGGACTCTGCGGTCGATCTCGTCGCGCGCAGCATCCGGCCAGTAATCGCTGATCAGGACGCGTGCGTAATCGGTGGTCTGCAGTAGGCCGGGGATCAGATCGGGTTGATAGGAAATGAGGCCGCGGGCCGAGGCCTCCAGTCCGACATACACATTGAAACCCTCGGGAATGAGGTCGTCGTACTCATGCCACCAGGACTTGACACTGGCCTGCTGGGCCAGCCCCACGACGGCGGTGGTGAACTCGTCGCCGAAGTCATAGATGCGACATAACTCCCTAATGTCCAGTACGCGAATCTTTTCCGCGTTACCGGTCTCCAGCCGCTGGAGTTTCGACTCGCTCCACTCCATCATGGCGGCGGCCTCGGCAATGGTCATATTGCATTGCATTCGCCCCTCACGCAGGTATCGCCCCAGTTGGCGGCGCGGCAGCGTAGAACCATGCTCGGACATCGAGTCTCCCCCCGCGAAAGCGGTCTTCGGTCACTGTGAATGATGCTCCCACGCACAATGAATGCCGACCTGGGGGTTTCGGAAACTTTCCCGCGACACCCGAATTACATTGCCCGCCCGCACTCCACAATGCTGAACTTGACTCGCGCCCGGCGAGAGCCGGAGCCCTGATTTCGGACCCACTCGTCCCCGAGCCGGGCGCACCCACTTCGCGGCGACCCTCAGCCCGCCACCTGCACCACCACCACGGCGAGCAGCAACAGCAGCGCGAGCACGGCCAGCCCCACCACCACCAGCGCGGCAACCTGCGATCGCCCGACCCCCGCCGGAACCCGCTGCGGCGGGGGCGAATTGACCGGATACCCGGGCGGCCCGAACTGCCCCGGCGGCGGGCCGCCGGGATGCGGTCCCGGAGGTATCACGGTCGGCGTCGCACCGGCGGCCGGAGCCACACCGGGCTGGGACTCGGCGAGCGGCTGGGTTCCACCGGGCGGCTGGGTTCCACCGAGCGATTGGGTTCCAGCGGGCGGCTGGGTTCCAGCGGGCGATTGGGTTCCAGCGGGCGGCTGGGTTCCACCGGGCGATTGGGTTCCAGCGGGCGGCTGGGTTCCACCGGGCGATTGGGTTCCAGCGGGCGGCTGGGTTCCACCGGGCGGGATCTCGGCTGCCCGAGCCTCGGCCTCCACCGCGGGCGAGCCGTCCTCGGCCGCACCGGACCCACCCCCCTCGCGGGATGCCCCTTCGCGCGACCAGACACTGTCGGCCCCACGCCCGCGAGCACTCACCGCCACCCCCTCCCCCGAGGGCTCGAACGCGCCGGACTCCGGATTGCGAAGCCCTGCACCGGGATAGCCCGCATCGGATCTCTGCTCCGACGCGCCGTCCACCGGCACCGCGCTGCCGGAGTCCCCGGCGACCGGCTCCGATTGCCCGGCTTCGTCCTCGGCGCGCGGCGAATCCGGTTCCGCCGCTGCCGAAGTGGCGGGCTGCTCGGCGGCGGCACCGGCTGACTCGGGCGATCCCGAGTCGAGCGGAGCATGCTGAGTCGGGAAGGAATCGGTCTGCCCGGAGTGTTGGGCGATCGAATCGTTCGATTCGTCCACCACCGCCGGGGTGGAGTCCTCGGCGCCGGAATCCTCCCCCGGGGTTCGACGCGTCGGGAAGGAATCGGTCGGCCGGTAGGCCGAATCATCGAGTGGCGCTTCGGGACTCGCCGGAACCTGCTGCGGTTGCGGAGCGGGCGGAGATGGCGGCGCAGCCGGATAGTTGGGTGGCGCGCCCGGATAACCCTGTTGCGGCACACCGGGAGCCGGGTATCCGGGAGAGGGGACCGGCGCGGCCGCACCCGGTTGGGCGGGCGAATAGCCCGGGGCCGGAACGGAAGCTGCGGCGGGGACCGGTTGGGAGGGTGCGTAGCCCGGGGCCGGTTGACCGGGTGGATAGTTCGGTGCCTGGGGTGGGTAGGCCGGTGGCCCGGCGGGGTACGCCGCCGCGGGCGGAGCGCCGTAGGTGGGTGGGGCGACGGTGAACGGTGCGGCGGTGACGGGGTAGGGGACGGGGCCGGAGGTGAGGGCGCGGCGGGCGGCTTTGGCGAAGTCGGCGCAGGAGGGGAAGCGGTCCACGGGGCGTTTGGCCATGGCTTTTGTGAGGACGGCGTCCATGGCTTGGGTGAGGCCGGGGCGGCGCAGGGAAACCGGTGGAGGCAGGAGTTGGAGGTGACCGCGGATGAGTTCGGCGGGATGGGGGGAATCGTAGGGGCCCGCACCGATGAGGAGCCAGTACAGCGCGCAGGCCAGGGAGTACTGGTCGGTGGTGTGGTCGAGGTGGGCGCCGGTCATCTGTTCGGGGGAGGCGTAGGCCAGGGTGGCGGTGAACATACCGCGCTGGGTGAGGTGGGTGGAGTCCTCGCGCAGGCGGGCGATGCCGAAGTCGGTGAGGAAGACGCGCTCACCGTGTCCGGCGACAGCGCGGGCCAGAATGATGTTGGCGGGCTTCACATCCCGGTGCAGGACGCCGCGGGTGTGCGCGTAATCCAGGGCGTCGGCCACGCCCTCGATGATCTGCACCGCGCGCTCGGGCGGGAGCTGGGTGACATTCACACCGGCGGCGTCGACACCGTCGATGTACTGCATGGAGATCCACAGCTGCTCATCCTCGCTGCCGCGGTCGTACACCTCGACGATATTGGGATGGTCGAGCTGGGCGACCAGATCCGCCTCGCGTTCGAAACGCGCGCGAATCTCCCTGTCCGCGAAGAGTTCCCGATTCAACAGCTTGAGCGCGGTGAGCCGCCCCAGCCGGGGATGGCGGGCGAGATACACCGATCCCATCCCGCCCTGTCCGAGCAGTCGCTCAATGGTGAAACCGGCGAACACGTCACCGTTGTTCAACACCGCGACGACCCCCTTCCGGTGACGTACGAGTCCTGGAGCTTACAGCGCGAAACGCCGGCCGACCGGCCGTCTTTCAGCCCGGCGTCACCAGCCCGGACTCATAGGCCAGCACCACCGCCTGCGCGCGATCCCGCAGATTCAGTTTGGCGAAAACCTTGGAGACATGGGTCTTCACGGTCTGCTCCGCCACGAAGAGATTGTCCGCGATCTCGGCATTGGAGAGTCCGCGCGCGACCAACTCCAGCACCTCGCGTTCGCGCGGGGTGAGCACCCCCAGCGCGGGTGCGGGCGCACGCCGATTGCGCCGCTTGGTCACATCGGCGATGAGCCTGCGCGTGACGGTCGGCGCGAGCAGCGCGTCACCGGCGGCGACCACGCGCACCGCGCGCACCAGTTCCTCGGCGGGCGCGTCCTTGAGCAGGAATCCGCTGGCCCCGATTCCGAGTGCCTCGTACACGTAATCGTCGATATCGAAGGTGGTGAGCATGAGCACCCGCACCGGCGGATCGAAGCCGGCGGACAGAATCGCCCGCGCCGCGTCGAGCCCGTTCATCTCGGGCATGCGCACATCCATCAGCACCACGTCCGGGCGGAGCCGTTTCGCCTCCGCCACAGCGGTTTTGCCGTCGGGCGCGTCACCCACCACGCTGATATCCGGCTGCGCCGCGAGCAGCGCCCCGAAGCCGGCTCGCACCATCGCCTGATCGTCGGCGATCAACACCGTTATCGCCACTGTCCCACCACCTCACGCACGCAACCGAGTTTGCCACGTCAACCTCGCGACAGCCGCCGGCACATCACCTTCGCACCCCGACACGCGGAAATGCCCCTCGGTGATGACCACCGAGGGGCATTTGCGTGAGATCAGATTCCGGAACCGAGCGCGGCATGCGCGGCATTCGCACCGAGCGGCGGTGCCAGCGGCAGTTCCGCCCGGACCTCGAAACCACCGTCGGGGCGGGGCGCGGCGGTGAGCGTGCCGCCGACCGAGGCCGCCCGGGACTGCATCCCCGCGATCCCGCTGCCACCTACATGATCGGTGTGCGCGGGACCGTGCGGGCGGTCGTTGACGATGGACAGATTCAGGGCGGCGGCACTGTCGATGCGCACCCATACCGGCGCACCCGGCGCGTGCCGGGAGGCATTGGCCAGCGATTCCTGCACGATGCGGTACAGCGCGACACCGGTCGTCCCCGGAACCGCCTCCAGATTCCCGTCGATGGTCCAGGTGAGCGGTACCCCGGCGCGGCGAGCGCCCTCGAGCAGGCCGAGCACATCGGTCGCGGTGGGTTGCGGTGCGTGCTCGGGCAGTTGCCCGTCGCTGCGCAGCACCCCGAGCAATCCGCGAATCTCATTGAGCGCCGAGCGCGCTCCCGATCCGATGGATTCGAACTCGTCCTTGGCCTCGGGAGAAAGTCCGTCGATCCGGTACGGCGCGGTCTGCGCCTGCACAACCACCATCGACATGTGATGCGCGACCACATCGTGCAGATCGCGGGCGATGCGCGCCTTCTCCTCCAGGATCGCGCGGCGCGCCCGCTCCAGCTCGGTCTCCTCCTCCTGTTTGAGCAGCTGCTGGCGCGACACCACCACCCAGCGCACCAGGAGTCCGAGCACAACCAGCCCGGTGATGGCGATCGGCCAGCCGAGTCCGGCGTCGGCGAAGCTGTCCCCGGTCTGCGCCATGGTGGTGGCCATCAGCAGTGAGGTCGCCACCCACGCCACCCCGACGATCTGTATGGGCGCGCGGATCGCCACGGCGAACACCAGCGCGAACAGCGACAGGATGTGCACGACCTGGAACGGCAGGGTGTTACCGGGCGTATGCGGCACCGCCATCGAGATGAGCAGCGCCGATCCGGCCGAAACCGCCCATCCCAGCGCCGGATTCACCCGCACCAGCAGAATGGGGAATGCGGCGAATCCCGCTATGAAGGGCTGCGCGGCCGCGGGCACCGCATGGGTGATGTGCAGGGTCGGCCACGCCACCGCCAGGAATATGAGCGCGACCAGCACCGTGATGCCGTCGAACCACTGCCGCGCTCTCGCCGAGAGCGCGCGTTTCGCCAAAGTACCGACCATGCCATCGACGGTAGAGGTCGCGCGGCCCGCACACCTCATACCCTCGGCCGATCTTGTACCCCCTACCCCGGTACGGGCCCCGCCCCGGACTCCCCCACCTCGCCCATCCGCGAACAGCCCCGCAGCGTGAAGCCCAGGTAGCGACCGGATTCCTACCGTCATCGGTATGAGAGCGTTCCCGTCCCACCCGGGCACTCCGACCCCGGACCCGCAGCCCGCATCCCCCGCAGCAGACACCGAGCGCCCGCGCACTCGCATGGCTGGCGACAGCCCCACCGCGGGCGAGGCGACCGCGTCCGATGCGGCCACAACGGACTCCACCACCTCGAGCTCCGCCGCGCCCGGCTCGGCCATATCGGGCCGCACGGCGTCGAACTCGGTCGCATGCGAATCGACCGCGCGCAGCTCAACCGCCTTCGGCTCCACAGCATCGGGCTCGGCCGCATCCGGATCTACCGCGTGCAGCTCCATCTCCGGCTCAGCAGCGTCGAACTCGGCCGCATCCGGATCTACCACGTTCGACTCAGCCGCCTCCGGCTTCACGACGGCGAGTTCGGCCGCATCCGGCGCTATCTCGTTCGGCTCAGCCGAGGTGGGTCGCGCCCGGGGGATCGATTCCGGCTCGCGCGCAGTAGATTCCACGGTGGGCTCTCTGCACCGTTGGGGCATGCTCGCGGGGGCCGCGGCCGTGCTGTTCTCCGTCGCAGTCGCTTTCGCGCCGCAGGCCGCCGCCGCGGAGACCGCTCCCGCCGGCGAGAATGCCGCCGCGCGGGTCGGAATCTTGGAATCGACTGCCGCGCATCCGGATCCGAGCGCGATTCCGGAGGACTTCGTCGCCGAGGCCGGGTATCGGCCGGTGGTGGAGGCGAGCATGCTGGTCAATCCCCAGGGCGACTGCTCTTCGCCGGTGCCGCTCCCCCGAGAGTTCGATATCGCCTGCAAGGCACATGATCTCGGCTACGACATGCTCCGCTATGCGGGCAGCCATGGGCAGCCGCTGGGGCCGTGGGCTCGGCAGGCGGCCGATGCGGCGCTGGATGAGCGCATGCACGCCTCCTGCCTCACCCGTGGCGACGCGCTGGACCGGGCGGGGTGCGAGTTCATGGCCGGGGTCGCCGCCACCTTCGTGGATTTGAATTCCATTCGCCAGGGCTATGGGGTTCCGGTGCACGAGACACTCTTCGACGGTCCGTCTTTGCCGATCGTGCGCTACACCGGCTTCGGGCTGCTGGCGGCCGTATTCGCCGGCACCGCGACCTTCTTCGGCCGACGGGTGCGCGCTGCGCGCTCGGGCGTTCGGATCACGACCGCGCGGGCGGTGGCGCTGTGAGCATCATCGATCGGCCGAGACCCACGCAGGTGAAGGCGCACGCCGGCACAGCGGAGGGTCCACGTCCTCGTTGGTCCATCGGCGCACCTCCGCGATTCGGTGCACCACGCATCGGGACCACACTCGGGGTCCTGTCCGGGGTACTGGCTTCGCTGGCTCCCGGAGTATTGCCGCGCACCCCCACCGCACAGGCGATTCTGACGGCCCTGCTGATACTGCTCGGGCTCGCGGTGGTGAGCCTGGGGCGGATCGCGGTGCGGCGGAGGGGATTCGGCGACGGAACGCTCCGGAAGCGATGGCGGGTTCCGGCGCTCGTACTGGCCGTGCCCGCAGCGGCGATCGCGGTGGCGCAGGCCGAGCATTGGCAGAACCGGCTGCGCAGCGCCATGGGTGTGGCGCAGGTCGACCCCGCGTACTGGTCGCTGTGGGCCGTGTGGACCGCGCTGATCACCGGCGCGGTGCTCGGCCTCTGCGCCGGAATCCGCTGGGTGGTACGGCGATTGGGTCGGCTGCGCAGTGCGATGCTGCTGGCCGTGTTCGGCGTCGTGACCCAGGCCGTGCTGGTGCCCGCCGTGGTGGATTGGCGTAGGGAGTCCTACGCGGCGGCGAACGCTTACGTGGATCCCACTCTGGAACAACCGGTTTCGCCGGGCCGGTCGGGCAGCCCGGTATCGGCGGCGAGCTGGTCCTCACTCGGCGCGCAGGGCCGCAAATTCGTGGCGGGGCGGCCCGCCCAGGGTGTGCGGGTCTACATCGGATTGAATTCCGCGCCGGACCTGAACGCCCGTGTGGCGCTCGCTATTCGGGAGTTGGACCGCTCGGGCGGATTCCAGCGCGAAAACCTGGTGGTGACCGTCCCCACCGGCTCGGGCTGGATCGACGGCGAGGCCGCCTCCGGCCTGGCTCGCCGCTTCGACGGTGATGTCGCCCTGGTCGGCCTACAGTATTCGAACGCGCCCAGCTGGGCCACCTTCGTGTTCGGCCGCAGCGCCGCCGAGGAGTCCGCGCGCGCCCTGTTCACCGCTGTGGAGCAACGCATTTCGACCCTCGCGCACCGGCCGAAGCTGTACGTCTACGGCCAGAGCCTCGGCGCACTGGGCGGCAACTCCATCTTCACCGACGACGCCGACCAGGACCGCCGCACCTGCGCGGCACTCTGGGCGGGACCACCCGCGAACCACGTGCACCGCGCCGGAGCCACGGTCCTGGCGAATGCCTCCGACCCGGTGGTGCACTGGTCCCCCTCCCTCCTGTGGAGTCCCCCCGACCTCACCGGCACCCGCCCGGACGCCCCGGTCCCCCAATGGCTTCCGGTGGTGAGCTTCCTACAGACCAGCCTCGACCTCCTCGGTGCATTGGACGCCCCCTCCGGCCACGGCCACCGCTACGGCATCGACCAGGGCACCGCCCTCGGCTCCTGCTGATACGGAATACTCAGCGAACTTCCGGCATTGTTGACCGTGACCAATTTGCCCTGGTTTCGAAAGGAAGATCGTTGACCCGAACCTGGTTCATCACCGGCGCGAACCGCGGCCTAGGCCGCGCTTTCACCGAGGCCGCGCTGACCGCCGGTGACACCGTGATCGCCACGGCGCGCGACCCGCGAACCATGACCGATATCACGCACCCGCGACTGACGGTGCTACCGCTGGATGTTCGTGACCGCGAGCGCGTATTCGCCACGGTGGAACAGGCTTTCACCACCGCCGAGCGTATCGATGTGATCGTGAACAACGCCGGATACGGCCTGGTCGGCGCGGTCGAGGAGCTCACCGAGGCACAGATCCGCGATCAGCTGGACACCAACTTCTATGGCGCGCTGTGGGTTTCACAGGCCGCCGTGCCCCGGCTGCGCGCACAGGGCTCGGGCCATATCGTGCAGATCTCCACCGTCGGCGCGGTCGGCTCCCTGCCGCTGTTCAGTATGTACAACGCCTCCAAGTGGGCACTGGAGGGCTTCTCCGCCTCACTCGCCGATGAGTTGAAGCCCTTCGGCATCCATGTCACGATCGCCCAGTTGGGCGGCTTCGACACCGACTGGGCCAAGTCCAGTATGCGGTTCGCCACCGCCGAGCCCGCATACGCCCAGCTACGCACCGCGATCCTCGGCATGCCGGAGTACCCGGACGCTGCGGCAGCCGCCCCGGCCGCAGCGGAACCCGCCGCGGACGAATGGGTCGAGGCCGCACCGGAAGTCGCCGCCGCGGCCCTGATGGAGCTCGTCGCCGATCCGAATCCACCGCTGCGCAAGATCATCGGCCCCGGCGCCCATCTGATGGTCGCCATGGCCCTGGACCAGCGCCGCCAGGACTACCTCGCCGATCCCGAATTCGCCTGGCCGTCCTGAAACGAAGGCTCCCGGCTGACAGTGTCGGCCGGGAGCCGAATTCGCTTATCGCACGGTGCGATCGGAGCCGCTCAGGCGATAGCGCCGCGCGCCGCCTCGTAGGCCGCGCCGACGCGGTACAGCCGGTCGTCGGCCAGGGCCGGGGCCATGATCTGCAATCCGACGGGCAGACCGTCGTCCTTGCTCAGTCCGGACGGCACCGACATGCCGCAGTGCCCGGCCAGATTGGTGGGCAGGGTGCAGAGGTCCGAAAGGTACATGGCCAGTGGGTCGTTGACCTTCTCGCCCAGCTTCCACGGCGTGAACGGGCTGGTCGGCGAGACCAGCACGTCGACCGACTCGTACGCCCTGTCGAAGTCGCGCGCGATGAGCGTGCGCACCTTGAGCGCCTGACCGTAGTAGGCCTCGTAGTAGCCCGAGGACAGCGCGTAGGTGCCAATCATGATGCGCCGCTTGACCTCCGGGCCGAACCCGGCCGCGCGGCTGAGCGACATGACCTGATCGGCGCTGTGCGTACCGTCGTCACCGACGCGCATGCCGTACCGCATGGAATCGAAGCGCGCCAGGTTCGACGACACCTCCGACGGCAGGATGAGGTAGTAGGCCGCGAGCGCGTATTCGAAGTTCGGGCAGGACACCTCGATGACCTCGGCCCCGAGATCCTTCAACTGCGCGACCGCCGCGTCGAAGGAGGCGATCACACCGGGCTGGTAGCTGTCCGAATGCAATTCCTTGACCACACCGACCTTCACACCGGTCAGATCACCCTTCGCGCCCTCGCGCGCGGCGGCGACCACCGGCGGCACCGGCACATTGCGCGAGGTGGAGTCGCGCGGGTCGTACCCGGCGATGACCTCGTGCAGCAGCGCGGTGTCGAGCACGGTGCGCCCGCACGGCCCACCCTGATCCAGCGAGGACGCGCAGGCGACCAGGCCGTACCGGGAGACGGTGCCGTAGGTGGGCTTGGTGCCGACGGTCGCGGTGACCGCGGCGGGCTGGCGGATCGAGCCGCCGGTATCGGTGCCGATGGCCAGGGGCGCCTGGTACGAGGCCAGCGCCGCCGCCGAACCGCCGCCGGAGCCGCCCGGAATCCTGGTGGTGTCCCACGGGTTTCGGGTCGGCCCGTACGCGGAGTTCTCGGTGGAGGAGCCCATGGCGAACTCGTCCATATTGGTCTTGCCGAGAATCGGGATGCCCGCCGCGCGCAGTCGCGCGGTGACGGTCGCGTCGTACGGCGCGGTCCAGCCCTCGAGAATCTTCGACCCGCAGGTGGTCGGCATATCGGTGGTGGTGAAAACGTCCTTGAGAGCCAACGGAACACCCGCGAGCGCCGAAGCCGTCGTACCGGCGGCGATCTCGCGATCGACCTCGGCGGCGGTCAGCAGTGCCTGCTCACCGGCGACGTGCAGGAAGGCATTGATCTCGCCGTCGACCTCGGCGATGCGCGCGATATGCGCCTCGGTCACCTCGACCGAGGAGATCTCGCGGGCATGAATCCTCTCGGCCAGCGCGGACGCCGACAGCTTGGTCAGGTCGGTCATTCGCCCTCTCCCAGAATCTGCGGAACCAGGAACCGCTGCTCCTCGACGGCGGGTGCGCCGGACAGCGCCTCCTCCGGAGTAAGACAGGGCTGCTCCACATCCGGGCGCGTCACATTGGTCGCCGGATTGGGGGATGCGGTGGCGGGGACATCGGCCGCGGCGACCTCGGAAATCTGTGCGACGTGGGTCAGAATGGAATCCAACTGACCGGCGTACAGATCGAGTTCGTCATCGGTCAAAGCGAGCCGGGACAACCGGGCGAGATGTGCGACCTCGTCCCTGGAGATGGCGGGCACCGCGGGACCCCTTTCGGCTGGTTCGAGCGTGGTGATTCGACTCCGGACAGCCTAGCGGGGCGTGTTGGAGCGCCGGTCACAGGTGTCTCCCGGCGGCGAATCACGTCCCGCGATACCGTGGTTGGAGAATTCCGCATTAATCAGGTGACCCACGAGTAAGTGGCCTGGGTCACAGCCCTCGCTTCGATTCGATAACCATGAGCCGAGGGTGTAAATATTGCGGGACTCGGGTACCCGTCCCAAAGTTTGACTGGTCGCACAGGAATCGAAAGGAAGGCACGTGTCATACCTGCTTCGCGTGCAACTTCCGGATCGTCCAGGCAGTCTCGGTTCACTCGCACTCGCGCTGGGTTCCGTGGGCGCCGATATCCTCTCGCTGGATGTCGTCGAACGCGGTGACGGTTTCGCGATCGACGACATAGTGGTCGAGGTACCGTCGGGCGCTCTTCCGGACACACTCATCACGGCGGCGGAATCGCTGCACGACGTCCAGGTGGATTCGCTCCGCCCGTACTCGGGCATGCTGGACACGCATCGCGAGCTCGAGCTCATCGATCAGGTCGCCAACGCACGCGACGACCGGTTGCAGGTACTGGTCGACGGCGTCCCCCGGGTCTTGCGGGTGGGCTGGAGCACGGTCATCGATATGGGCCCGCAGGGCGCGTACCGGGTGGTCGGCAGCCAGAGCGCACCGTCCACGCAGGCGGCCGAAGCGCCGTGGATGCCCCTGGAGAAGCCCGCCGTGCTCGACGGCGAGGGTGACTGGGTGCCGGAGCTCTGGCGCGATATGGACACCAAACTGGCCGCCGCGCCGCTGGGCAATACCGGCAAGGTACTGCTGCTGGGACGCCCGGGCGGACCGGACTTCCGGCCTTCCGAGGTCGCGCGACTGGGGTACCTGGCCGGGATAATCGCCACGGTTCTCGGCTAGTTCTCAGGTTCTATCCACTATTCAGCTCAGTAGATCATCTACGGTGTAAGTACGTAGATGATCTACCGAGAGGCAACGACGCCATGCAGTACCAGCGATCCACCTCGACTGCACCGGAAACCAGCTCATCGAGGGCACCGACGACGTCTACCAGGTGGTGCGCCTGCCCGACGGAGCCCTGAATATGGAAGGCCGCCACCCCGATCTCGCAATGGCGATTCGACTCCCCCGCACCGGAACCCACCTGGCGCACCGCCAGCCTGTGCATCGACGGCACCCTGACCTAGATGACGGGTAGTCGCATCACCGTCAAGGGCGTTCCCGCCATGGTCTTCCAATCCCGTTCCGGCACATGGACGAATCCCAATCGGTCATAGAGCCGCCGGGCGTCCTGCATGGTCGGCATGGTGGTCAGCACCACCGCACGCCAGCCTTCGGCGCGCGCGATCTCGATGACCTTGCGCACCAATGCGGTACCGACGCCGAGCCCGCGCCCCTGCTTACCCACAACCAGCATGCGGAACTCCAGCTCGCCATCCCGTGCGATATCGGCGAACGGCGTACCCGGCCGCGCCACCGTCACCGAGCCGACGACCCCGCCCTCGTGCACCGCCACCAGGATCTCGGCGCTGGCGGCGCGGGTGGCGGTATCGGCAAGCTCTGCGACATAGGGGCTTTCGGGGTTCACATGCCCCTCCCCCACGTACACCTCCACGGTCAGCGCGCCGACCGCCGTGTACTCCGACGCCTCCACATCCCTGATCACCACACCCGAGTCACCCATCGCACTCCATCCTCATCCCACGCCCCCAACACAATTGAACAGTCGATCACCAGGAACCTATGGCGCGAATTGCCGCCCCGATGCAGCCATCAGTTCCCGGTCGATTACGCCACGGCCTCGGGGCCGCCCTCGAGGAGGCGTTTGAAGGCTTCCTCGTCGAGGATGGGGACGCCCAGTTCCTCGGCCTTTTCGGCCTTGGAGCCCGGGGAATCGCCGATCACCACGAAGGCGGTCTTCTTGGAGACCGAGCTGGCGGCTTTACCGCCGCGCACGAGAATCGCCTCCTTGGCCCCGTCGCGGGTGAAGTCGCGGAGCGATCCGGTGACCACGATGGACAGGCCCTCGAGATTGCGCTCGATCGATTCGTCGCGTTCGTCCTCCATGCGGACGCCCGCGGCTCGCCATTTGTCCACGATGTCGAGATGCCATGGCACGGTGAACCACTCGCGCAGGGCGACGACAATGGTCGGGCCGACACCGTCGACCGCGGCCAGCTCCTCTTCGGAGGCTTCCTGGATCCTGTCCATACTGCCCAGCGCGGACGCCAGAGCCCGCGCGGCCGTGGGGCCCACGTGCCGGATGGACAGGGCCACCAGCACCCGCCACAGCGGCCGGTCCTTGGCCGCGTCCAGATTTTGCAGCAGGCGCTTGCCGTTCTGCGACAGCGTGCCGCTCTTATTGGTGAAAAGCGTTGTGGTGAGTAGTTTGTCCTCATCGAGGGCGAATAGGTCGCCTTCGTCGTCGATGGCCCCGGACTTGAGCAGGTCGATGGCGGCCTCGTAACCCAGCGCCTCGATATCGAACGCACCGCGACCGGCGACGTGGAATACCCGCTCCCGCAACTGCGCCGGGCAGTACCGCTGATTCGGGCAGCGGATATCGGCGTCGCCCTCCTTGGCGGGCGCGAGTTCGGTACCGCATTCGGGGCAGTGCGTGGGCATGACGAACGCGCGTTCGGCACCGGTGCGCGCGTCCACCACCGGACCCAGCACCTCGGGAATCACATCACCGGCCTTGCGAATGGTGACGGTATCGCCGATGAGCACACCCTTGCGCACCACCTCGGAGGCATTGTGCAGCGTCGCCATGGCCACCGTGGAACCCGCGATGGTGACCGGTTCCATCACCGCGAACGGCGTAACCCGGCCCGTACGACCGACATTCACCTGAATGTCGAGGAGTTTGGTGGTGGCCTCCTCCGGCGGGTACTTGTACGCGATGGCCCAGCGCGGCGCGCGCGAGGTCGCCCCGAGCCGGCGCTGCAGCGCGAAATCGTCGACCTTGACGACCTGGCCGTCGATCTCGTGCTCGATATCGTGCCGGTGCTCACCCCAGTAGGTGATGCGATCCAGCACCGCCTGCACCCCGCGCACCTGAACGGTATGCGCGGAGACCGGCAGCCCCCAGGCCGCCAGCGCGCGATACGCCTCGTACTGCGATTCGGCGCTGAAGCCCTCGGTGCGGCCGAAGCCGTGGCAGATCATGCGCAGGCGACGGCGGGCGGTGACCGCGGGATCCTTCTGCCGCAGCGAACCCGCGGCGGTATTGCGCGGATTCGCGTACGGCGCTTTGCCTTCCGCGACGATCGAGGCATTGAGATGTTCGAAATCGGCGAGGGTCATATACGCCTCACCGCGCACCTCGAGGAGTTTGGGCACCGGAAATTCGTCGGTGCCGATCAGCTCGTGCGGGATATCGTCGATGGTGCGGGCATTGAGCGTGACGTTCTCCCCCGTGCGGCCGTCACCGCGGGTCGCGCCGCGCACGAGTTTGCCGTCCTCGTAGACCAGGTTCAGCGCGACGCCGTCGATCTTGACCTCGCAGACGAAGGTGGTGTCCGCCCCGGTCTCGGCCTCCACGCGGGTGATCCAGGCGCGCATCTCGTCCGCGTTGAACACATTGTCCAGCGAGTACATCCGCTCCAGATGATCGACCGGCGCGAATTCGGTGGTGAAACCGCCGCCGACGACCTGGGTGGGCGAATCGGGGGTGCGCAGGTCCGGATGCGCCTCTTCCAGGGCCACCAGGCGCTGGAACAGTTCGTCGAATTCACCGTCGGTGATGATGGGCGCGTCCCGCACGTAGTAGCGGAACTGGTGGTCGCGCACCTCCTCCGCCAGCCGCTGCCACTGCACCCGCTCGTCCCCGCTCGCGGGGACGATCCGCTCCCCGTTCACCGCGCTGATCTGCATGCCCGATTCGCTCACAACAGGCACATTAGCGCCTCGCACCGACACCTTTGTGCGACATTCCCGCACGTCGAGCCGGTGCGACGGACATTTTCGGGATTGCCGCGGCACCGCTCACACGCGTCGCGGAACCCGTCGATGTGGCGAGGAACACCGGTGCGCGCGAGCGGGTTGCAGCCGATATGGACATTGCCAAGGCCGTCGATTTCGCTCGCTCGCACCGCAAGTCGGTTCTCACGACGATTCGCAAGGACTTCCGCCCGCAGCTCTCCAATGTCACGCACTGGGTCGCGGACGACGGCCTCATCCGCATCTCCATCACCGCCGACCGCGCCAAGTACTTCAACCTCAGCCGCGAGCCCTGGACCGCGTTGCACATCAGCAGCGAGGACTTCTGGTCGTACGCCGTCATCGAGGGCACGGCCGAGCTCACCCCGGTGGCGGGCGATCCGGGTGACGCCACGGTCGAGGAGCTCATCGCGTACTACCGCGCGCTCAGCGGCGAACACCCGGATTGGGACGACTACCGCCGCGCCATGGTCGCCGACCGCCGCGCCATCGTCCGCATCACCCCGAACCGGGCCTACGGCCTGCTGCGCTGACCGCTCAGGCGAGTACCGCGCCACCGTCGGCGGTGAGCACCGTCCCGGTCGTGTGCGGTTGCTCGAGCAGGTAGAGATAGGCCCGGGCAATGTCCCGCACCTCGCCGACCCGATGCAGCGGGGTGCTCGCGGCGGTATCGCGATAGAACTCCACGAGGATCTCCTCGGGGAGATCCCAACGCGGCGAGCGCACCGCACCACACCGGGCATGACCGCATCGAGCCGAATGGGGGCCAATTCGACTGCGAGAGCACGGGTCAGGGCTTCGATCGCACCGCACAGGCTGGACGGGATGCCCGAGCCCGGTACCGGGGCGCGGGCTCCCGGTACCGGTGGTGAGGGTGATGGAACCGTCCGGCCGCGGTCGCGATGCCGCGGCGCGCACCGCGGTGATGACTCCGAAGTACCTGAGCTCGAAGAACTTTCGGGCCGCGGTGATATCCAGCTCGGCGAGCGGGGACAGCGGCAATGCCTCCCCGGCGGTGTAGACGAGATGGCCGAGCGTGCCGATTGATCGACGAATTCGCCGCGCTCGCAGCCGAATAGCTCACGCCGGGGTGGGCTCGGGCAGCACCTCACCGGTTTCGAGCAGCGTCTTGAGGTTGGACAGGATACCGGGCCAGCCCTCGCGAATGCCCGCGAGCATGAGGCTTTCGCGGCCGAATCCGTTGTGCACCACGGTGAGTTTGACGGTCTCGCCGACGGGGGTCAGGTCGAAGCTGACCGTGGAGCGCGGTTCGGTGGACAGGCGCTCGAAATCCTCGGCGCTGAAACCGAATTGGTCGGCGAACGCTTTGTCGACGGTGTGCCAGGTGTAGGACAGGGTGCGGTAGGGGTCGGCGGTGACCACCACCTGTTCGGGGTCCTTGCTCACCCAGCCGGACTGCTCCCAGGTCATGGATGATCCGGGCCGCCAATCGGTGTCGAAGGTCGCACCCCAGTAGCGGCGGGTGAAGGCCGGATCGGTGAGCGCCTGCCACAGGCGCTCGGGGGTGGTCCTGATGTAGGTGGTGTAGACGAATTCCTCACTCATGGTGGCGCTCTCCAATGCGGTTTTGAGGTCGGCCAGGGCGTGCACCCGGCCTTGGTCATAGCGGTTGATCCAGCGCTCGGCGATGGCGTTCACGGGTTCGGCATTGAGGTAGTGCAGTTTTTCGCGGCCCCGGCGCAGCGTGGTGACCAGATTCGCCGCCTCCAGCACCGCCAGATGCTTGCTGACGGCCTGACGGGACATCTCCAGCTCCGCGCAGAGTTCGCGCAGGGTTTGACCGGTCCGGTCGTTGAGGCTGTCCAGCAGCCTGCGACGACTCGGGTCGGCCAATGCCTTGAAAACCTCGTCCACCTGCACCTCACTCGAACCGAATCGCTATATGCAACCATTGGGTTGCATTAATCAGAATAGGCAACCACACGGCTGCCTGTCAATGAATTCCGTTCCCGCCGCACATGTCCGATACGGGCGAGTCGCTTTAACGCCCGCCGACCGGCAGGATGACCAGGGTGTTGCGCAGTTTTCAGGTGGCGAACCACCGATCCCTCGCCGAGCCGCAGGAGTTGCGGCTCACCCGTGGCAACGGCCCGGTCGCCGCGCCCGTCACCGCCGTGTACGGTGCGGCCGCGACCGGAAAGACGAGTCTGGTCGACGCCCTGGACCGCATGCGGGACGCGGTGCTCAACTCGGTCACCGGCTGGGACCCCTTCTCCGGCCCGGTGCGCACCCCGCACCTCGGATTCGCGGACCGCCCTTCGGAATTCATCGCCCAGTTCGTGGCCGAGGGCTGCCCGTACACCTACGGCTTCCGGCTCGACAATGCCGATGTGAGCGCCGAATGGCTGCATTCGCACCCGCACAATCGCAAGCGCATCGTCTTCGAACGCCAGGGCGACGACATCCGCATCGGCCCCATGTTCGAGGCGGCCCGCTACGGGCTGGGCGCGGTGGTGCCGCTGGTGCGCCCGAATGCCCTGCTGCTGAGCCTGTCCGGGCAGTTGTACGCCGAGCCCCTGGTTCCGGCCTACCGTTGGTTCCAGTCACTGCTGGAGGTGCAGTGCGGACAGCCCGATCCAGCCGATATCGCGCATCGGGTCGGCAGTCACATCTCGCGCTCCACCGATCACGCGGTGCGGCTGCTGACCCTGCTGCGCTCGGCGGACCTGGGCATCACCGATCTGCTGCTGCCCGGCGACGACCCCATGTACGGCGACTACCTCCGCGACCTCGACAACGATATCGCCACCACCACAAAGGAAATCGAGTCCTGTACGGTCTCGGCCAGCTATGCCGAGGAGCTGTTCCTCGAACACGGCATCACCGTGACGCTGTTGCAGCGCGAACTCTCGAACCTCTTCGGCGCGCGTGACGCGCTGTACTCGCGCATGGTCACCCGCCGCGGCGTCGGCCTGGGTCTGGTGCACGAGGGCATCGACACCGCCTTCGACATCACCGACGAATCCAGTGCCACGCTGGCCATGTTGCGCCTGCTCCCGCCCATGCTGGACGCCCTGGACACCGGCGGTGTGCTCACCGTCGACGATATCGACGCGCACCTCACCCCGGAGACCGCGGACAGTCTCATCCAGCTCTTCCAGAATCCCGAAACCAATACGCACGGTGCGCAATTGGTCTACACCACCGCCGATCGCATGCTGATCGACCGGGGCAACGGCCGCTCGCAGTCCAAGCGCACCACGGTGTGGGGCGTGCGCCGCACCACCACCGGGACCTCGGAATTGCAGCCGCACTGAGCGCGAGGCAACCCCGCGGCAACCGTGCTGCGGCGGCGGTGCCCGCGCGCGCCTAGAGTGGGGGCCATGCTCCTGCAGCTGGTGTTCATTCTGGTGCTCGTCGGCGCGCTGGTCGCCGCCGTCGTGCGGTTCCGCGGCGCTCGCGGCGGCGCTCCGATGGTCGCGCCGGAGTCCGGGATGCTCTACGTGACCGGGGTGAGCCCGCGACCCGATGCCACCGGTGAGCAGTATGTGACGCTCAGCGGCAGCATTTCCGGGCCGACGGTGGTGGCGCACGAGGTGTACGGGCGGTTCGCCTGGGATGTCAACCAGTGGCCGTCGATCGGCGATCGGATTCCGGTGACCTATCCGTCGGGCAAGCCCGATCACTGGCAGCTGGCGCATCCGGGCGTGCGGCCGTACTTCGGTTCCCGGCAGCAGCGCGATCAGGGCAACTGAGGGCTCAGCGCCGGATCGCGACCATATTCCCGGTCTCCGGGCCGCCGTCGGTATCCGGCCGCCCGATGGCCGCGGCCTGTTCGGCCCAGGTCTGGAAGCTGGTGTCCCAGCCGTGCTCATGCAGCCACTTCTCGATGTACGGACCCAGTCCGGCCGCCGCGCGCGGGGTCTCGTCACCGCCGGAGACCAGCCGCCGCAATGCCAGATAGGCACCGCTGTTCGGATCGACGGCGAAGCTGCCGATATCGAAACGGCTTCGCGGCGCGGACAATTCGGTGAGCGTCGCGACGACCTGCTGGGCATCGGGGCGCAGCAGATAGCCCAGGACGCCCTCATCCACCCACAGGGTCGGCTCCTGTGCCCGCAACCCCTGCGCCAGTAGCGCCTCCGCCCAGTCGCCGCACAGATCGACCGGCAGTACATGCCTTTCACAGCGCGGGGTCGCACCGCCGCGGGTCAGCACGGGTTCCTTGAAGGCGAAGGTCTCGGGCAGATCCAGCTCGAAGAAGCGGGTGTCCGCCGGGAGATCCATCCGGAACGCCCGGGTATCCAGGCCCGCGCCGAGAATGACGATCTGGCGAATCCCTTGGCGCACGGCCGCTTCCACCCGGTCGTCGACCAGTCGCACGGACACGGTGCGGGCCGGGTAGAACATGTCCAGCAGGGGCGTGAGCTCATCCCAGCGCGCACCGTAACTCGGTTTGGCGGCGTCGACGAACAGGTGCGCGAACGGATCGCTGTACAACCGGTCGTCCCGCTCGGTCTCGCGCGCGCGGACCACGGCGATTCCGATGGCGGTCATGGCTACCCCGGCGACCGGCACCGGAACTGCTGCTTCGGTCATGACTAACTCCCACTACCCGATTCGGCCGACTGCCCGCAGGAAATATACGGGCCACCGTCGACGCTAGACCGCCGCATGCGGTCGCGCGGTATTGCCGCCGCGAACTCGTCGGTACGGGTGAAAGTGCTTGCGGCTCACTCGAAGGTGAGCGACTCCGGTTCGTCGGCGTAGGCCCCGGCAGTCTCGGCGGCCAGGCTCAGCGCCGTGCGCGCCCAGGACAGCGGTGCGCCCGCGAGTCCGCAGGCGGGTGAGACCAGGATCTGTTCGGCCAGCAGGCGGCGCGGGAAACCGAGCCGATCGATCAGGCGCACACCGGGTTCGGCGATCTCCCGCCAGGTGACCGGCTTGTCCGGCGCGGCGGTCGGCACCAGGCCCAGCACCAGATGTCTGCCGTCGTCGAGCAGTTCACCGATGCGATCCAGATCCTTGACCCCGACCCGGGACAGATCGAATCCGATTGCGGCGGCGCTGCTTCGGCGCAGGAATCCCAGGGCGGGTTGCGCGGCGCAGGTGTGCACCAGCACCGGCCCCGGCTGGGCGTCGATGACGGTGTCGAGAATGTGCAGCGCCTCCGGTTCGGGCATGGCGCGCACCGTATTGAGCATGCTGACCCCGCGCAGGGTGCCCTCCAGCACATCGGTGAGCAATGGTTCGTCCAATTGCACCAGCACGCGCGCGCCGAGCCGCCGCCCGAGTTCGGCGGCGTGCGCGGCCACCCCCTCGGCGAGCGATTCCGAAAGATCGCGCACCGCACCGGAATCGGTGAGCACCCGATGCCCGAGCGGCAGTTCGACCTCCGCGGCGAGGGTCAGCGGCCCGGTGACCTGCACCTTGACCGTGCGCCCGGTGCCCGCGAAACCCGCCGTCTCCCAAGCCTCTTCGAGCGCGTCGAGATCGGCCCGCAGCAGATCGTGCGCCCGCCGCGCCACCGCGCCCGGTCGCACCGCGAGCCGATACCCGCGCGTGGTGCTGTCGAATCGCATATCGACCAGCAGCGCCGAGACCCGCCCGATCATGTCCGAACCCACACCGCGCCCGGGCAATTCGACCAGGTGCGGCAGCTGCCCCAGCTCCCCCACCACCGTGGCGGCGGCCTCCCGGGGATCGGAGCCGGGCCACGATCCGACGCCCGTGGCCATGCCGCCGTGCAGCACGGCCTGATCGGCATCGATGTCACTCACGAATCCCACTCCGCATCATTAGAACCAAGAAAAATTCCCGCCACGGCGGCGGTCGAGGCGGGCGGCCCTGCGAGCTCGGCCGGATTCCCGCGTCGCGATGCGATCGGCGCTGTGCGCCGCGCGGCTGTCACTGAGCGGCTTCTGAGGCCAGTTCGGTTGCGTACGAATGGGGTTCACGCTCGGTCCCGGAGATGGTGCCACTGCCGATGACCTGGTCACCGGCGACGGCGTCCGGACGGTACAGCACCACGGCCTGGCCGCGGGCGACACCGGTCAGCGGCTCGCGCAGGCGCACCACCAGGCCCGCGCCGTCGGCCTCGGCGACCGCGGGGGCGATGCCGCCGTGCGCGCGCACCTGCGCCACGCAGTCGATCGGCCCGGCCGGGGTTTCGCCGGAGGTCCAGACGGCGCGGTCGGCCCGCACCGTCCACACCTCGAGATCCTGGGCGGATCCGACGCGCACGGTGCCGGAATCGGGATCGATATCGGTGACATAGCGCGGCTTGCCGTCGGCGGCCGGACCGGGCAGGCCCAGACCCTTGCGCTGGCCGATGGTGAACTCGTGCACGCCCTTGTGATCGCCGAGCTTGGTGCCGTCGGCATCGAGCAGCGCACCCGGGCGGATACCGATCTTCGCGCCCAGGAACGCCTGGGTATCGCCGGAGGGGATGAAGCAGATGTCATGGCTGTCGGGCTTGTTGGCCACGGCCAGACCGCGCTCGGCGGCCTCCTGCCGAATCAGCGGCTTGGGGGTGTCGCCGACCGGGAACATCGCGCGCGAGAGCTGCTCGGCGGTGAGCACCGCGAGCACATAGGACTGGTCCTTGTCCGCATCGACCGCGCGGCGCAGCACACCGTCTTCCAGACGGGCGTAATGTCCGGTCACCACGGCGTCGAAGCCGAGCGCGACGGCGCGATCCGCGAGCGCGGAGAACTTGATCTTCTCATTGCAGCGCAGGCACGGATTCGGGGTCTCGCCGGCGGCGTAGGCGGCGACGAAGTCGTCGATCACGTCTTCCTTGAACCGGTCCGCGAAATCCCAGACGTAGAACGGGATTCCGAGTACATCGGCGGCGCGCCGGGCATCGCCCGCATCCTCCTTGGAGCAGCAGCCGCGCGATCCGGTGCGCAGCGTGCCCGGGTTCGCGGACAGCGCCAGGTGCACCCCGACGACCTCGTGCCCGGCTTCGACGGCGCGCGCGGCGGCCACCGCGGAATCGACGCCACCACTCATCGCGGCAAGTACTCGCATTCAGAAGCCTCCCTTCGCGCCGGCCAGTCCGGCCGCCTTCGCTCGATCCACGACCTGCGGCAGCGCGGCCAGCAGGGCGTCGACATCGGCGTCGGTCGAATTGTGTCCCAAGGTGAATCGCAGCGACCCGCGTGCCTGTCGCGGCTCCACACCCATGGCGAGCAGCACATGGGAGGGTCCGGCGACACCGGCATTGCAGGCCGATCCGGTCGAGCATTCGATTCCCGCGGCGTCGAGCAGCATGAGCAGTGAATCGCCCTCGCAGCCCGGGAACGTGAAGTGGGCGTTACCGGGCAGTCGCCGGTCGCCGGTGGGCCCGTTCAGGATGGCCTCGGGGACCTCGGCGAGCACGCCGTTGATGAGCCGATCCCGCAGTCGGGTGAGTTCCATTGTGCGCAGCGCCATTCCGTCGACGGTCTCGCGAATGGCGGCGGCCAATCCGGCCGCACCCGCCACATCCGAGGTCCCCGAGCGCAGATCGCGCTCATGCCCGCCGCCGTGGAACAGCGGTACCGCGGCTACCTGACGCCCGAGCAGCAGCACCCCGACCCCGTGCGGTCCGCCGACCTTGTGCCCGGCGAAGCTGGCCGCGGCCAAACCGCTGCGGCCGAAGTCGATGGGCAGCTGCGCACCCGCCTGCACCGCATCCGAATGCATGGGCACATCGAATTCCTGTGCCACCGCGGCCAATTCGAGTATCGGCTGAATGGTCCCGACCTCGTTATTGGCCCACATGACGCTCACCAGCGCGGTGTCATCGGCATGCGCGGCCAGCGCGTCGCGCAACGTCCGCGCCGAGATGACCCCCTCGGCGTCCGCTTCGAGCCAGGTGATCCGCGCGCCCTCGTGCTGCTCCAGCCATTCCACGGTATCGAGCACCGCGTGATGCTCCACCGAACTGACCAGAATCCGAGTGCGCTTGTACTCCGCATCGCGGCGCGCCCAGTAGATCCCCTTGACCGCGAGATTGTCGCTCTCGGTCCCACCCGAGGTGAAGATCACCTCCGAGGGCCGGGCCCCCAGCCCCGCGGCAATCGATTCCCGCGACTCCTCGAGCAACCGCCGCGCCGCCCGCCCCGACCCATGCAGCGAGGACGCATTGCCACCGGCCCCCAGGGCAGCCGTCATCGCCTCGACAGCGACGGGGAACATCGGAGTGGTGGCCGCGTGATCGAGGTAGACCGTCTGGGCACCGACCGGACCCGGGAAAGCCGACTTCATAACCGAATGAGCCTATCCCATCGTTGACCTGCACAACCTTGGGGTATCCCCCGCCGTCTACGAATTCTCTACGATTTCGCACGCGATACTGCCAACCCACCGGCCGCCACCGGGTATTCCCCGGCCTCAGCGCGGCATGCCATCGGGGGGTAGGTGGCACACCGACTACCGGAGCCACCGACGCACCGTCAGTCCCCGGCGACGACCGGCTCACCACCGGCACACACCTCTGCTGGAGCGGAGCGTAGTCCGGGAAACCTGACAATTCCGCCGCGCACGCGGACGAACCGAGCCTGAGATACCAGTACCGGGCGCCAAGGTTCGCGTGATCGAGCGCAAGGGGATCCGATGGATGGACAACTGGACTGCCGGCTGAGCACGAATGAGGTTGCCACCCGGCTCGAGATCCCGCCCAACAGCCTTGCCAACCGGGCCTCAACAGGCAAAGGTCCACGCTTCGCGGGTATCGGGGGGATACAGCCGCTACCGCATGGACGACTTGCCGGGTCGGGCAGACGATGCTGACCCGGGGGCCGGGCCGCTTCGCGCAGCGTGAGGAAGACACCGTCGAGGTTGGTCGCGGTGACCGAGCGAAACTGCCGCAGCGAGGTGTCGAGAAACGAGGTGTTACCACCGTTGACACCCGCGGTGGCGAAGCAGGAGTCGAGGCGGCCGAATTCGTCGGCGATGTGCTGCATCGCGTCGCGGACCGCGTCCTCGTCCGATACGTCACAGCTCGGTGCGAGTACGGGATTCCCGTGGGCGCGCAACTCTTCAGTTGCGGCGTCGAGCCGCTCGGCATTGCGTCCCCAGATCGCCACAGACGCGCCCGCGACGGTGTCCGGGTCGGGCGCGCTACATCAGTTGTGGCGGTGCGTGATTCGGCCCGTGTTGAGGGTCAGGGCGATGGGTGCGTCGGCGAGTTCGTCCGGCGGCGCCTGCAGGGGATCGACCGTGAAGGCGGTGAGGTCGGCGCGCATGCCGACGGCGATGCGGCCGATGATCGCGGACTGGCCCGCGGCTCGGGCGGCGTGGGTGGTATAGCCCTCCAAGGCCATCAGGGCGGACAGGGATTGTTTGGGGCAGACCGGCTCGATGTCAGGCTGTCCGGCGGGGCGGCGCAATTGGGCGTCGGCGAGGATGGCGCGTGGATCGTACGGTGCCACAGGCCAATCCGAGCCCAGGGCCAGCGTGCCGCCGTTGTCTCGGATATCGCGGGTGCGGAAGGCGCGGGCGGCGCGTTCGGGGCCGAGGCGGGTGGACCAGTTGTCGGTGTGGTCGGCCCGGGTGTAGTGGGTGCAGTGGGTGGGTTGCATGCTGGCGACGACACCGTGTTCGGCGAAACGGTGGACCAGGTCATCGGGCAGGGTTTCGATGTGTTCGATGCGGTGCAGGGCGCCATTGGCCGGGGTATGCGCGCCCGCCAGGGTGTCCAGTGCGTAGCGGACTCCGGCGTCGCCGATGGCGTGGGTGACGACGGGCACGCCATGCTGGGCGAGATACCGCGCGGCGTGGCGGTATTCGGACGGATCCGGCCAGAACGGAGCGGTGGATTCGCCGTGGGTGTCGGGCTCGTCGAGCCAGGCGGTGCCGCCGTCGATGGTGCCGTCCATCATGAATTTGACGCCGTCCACCCGCCAGCGACGGCCTCGGGTGGATTGCAGTTCGATGATGTGATCCAGGGTCGCACGATCGCTGCCGGGCAGGCAGAACGGGGCGAAGCGCAGATGGATCGGCAGGTCGCGGTCGGATTCGAGGTCGAACATCAACTCGGCGCTATCGCCTTCGAAGTCCATGGCGTTGGCGGCGGTGATGCCGACCGCGGCCATCCCATCGAGAATGGCGCGCAAGCGAATTCGGCGCGATCGGGTGGATTCGTGGGGCAGGATGTCGCGGACGATGGCCATCGCGGCGGGTTCGAGCAGGTGCCCGGTGGGCACACCGGCGTCATCGCAGACGATGCGGGAGTGCTGGACGAAGTCCCGGGGCCCGGTGATGCCCGCGCGGTGCAGCGCTTCGGGGCTCGCCAATGCCGAATGGGCGTCGAACATTTCGATGAATACCGGGATGGCCGGGCCGACCGCCTCCACGATGGGGGCGTGGGTGACCGGGAGATCACCGAATACATTGGGGTCCAAGCCCCAGCCACGGATCCAGCCGTCACCGTCGATGGTTTCCTTTGCCCTGCTGAGGATTTCACGCAAGGCATCGAGGTCGCGAACCGCGGACAGGTCGGTGCCGTAGGTCAGATTCAGACCGGTGACCGGATGGATATGTCCGTCGATGAGTCCCGGTGTGAGAGTGGCTTTCCCGAGGTCGATGACCTCGGTGGCCGCACCGCGCCAGGCCTGGGTGTCGTCCTGATCTCCCACGGCGACGATGATCCCGTCTGCGATGGCGACCGAGCGCGCGGTGGGTCGAGCACCGTCGAGGGTGTGAACGGTTGCGGCAGTGATGATCACGTCGGCCGTTGTCATCGGGTGGTCTCCTTGCTTTCCAGGTCGAGTGGGGTGAATGTGTCGCGGTCCTCGCCGAACCCGCCGATGGCGGCGTACGCCTTGGGGCGGTATCTGCGGAACCAGCGGGCCGCCGCCGCGCCCAGGATCATGACCAGCGGGACCACACCGACGAGAATGGCGTTGTTGGTGCCGGTCGTGGCGGCGGGCAGATTGATGTACCAGATCACCAGGAACAGAGCGATGCCGAGCACTATGGCACCGAGCGTGGCGGCGATAACCCCGGCGCGCTCGACCGAGACCGCCTTGTTCTTGACGAAGTAGGCCACCACCGCGACGGCGGTAAGTGCTTGCAGGCCGATGATTCCCACGATCCCCGGGGTGTTGACGAAGATCAGCAGGCGGCGGTACGGATCGGCTTTGGCTACGGCGAAGCCGATGACGATGACCGCGGCGAGCACGGTTTGCAGCGCGCCCGCACGGTTGGGCGATTTGAGGATGGGATGGGTCCGGTCAAGCCATTTCGGCAGCACACCGTCGCGGGCGAGCGAGAGCGTGTACCGGTTGATCGCGTTGTGAAAGGCGATCTGCGATGCCAACGCACTGGTCACGATCAGCACGGACATCACATCCGATGACCATGTCCCGACGTACTGTTCGATCGCGGTGAAGAACAGCCCGGCGGTGTCCTGCTGTGCGGCCGCTTGGACATTCTCATCGCCGAACGCCTGCACGATCGACCACACGATGAAGCAGTAGAACAGCGCCATGAACGCGACTGCGAAATATGTTGCGCGTGGAATGGTTCGGTCGGGGTCGCGGGCTTCGGCGCGATAGACGGCGGTGGATTCGAATCCCATGAAGGCGGCGAAGGTGAAGGACAGCACCCCGGCCATACCGGGGGCGAAGGCCGCGTCGGGTGTGAACGAGGTGAAACTGATGCCATTCGCGCCGCCCTTGACGACCACCGATATCGCCAGCACCAGCAGGATCGCGGCTTCCGCGACCAGAAGCACGCCGAGGAATTTCGCCCCGACATCGACTCCGCGGCGGCCCACGAACCAGACGATCGCCACGGCGCTCAATGCCAATATCGGCCAGTCGATTTGGATGCCGAACAATCGATCGATGGCCGCTTGGGTTTGCACCGCCATCAGCCCGTATACGCCGATCTGCAGCGCGTTATAGGACACGACCGCCAGCACGCCCGAGGCGAGACCGACGGTTTTGCCGAGTCCGAGGGTGATGTAGCTGTAGAACGCGCCCGCACCCCCGATATGGCGGGTCATGGCCAGGAATCCGATCGCGAATACCGCGTAGATGAGCCCGGCGGCCAGATACGCGATAGGCGCGCCCGGCCCGGACACGGCCAGGGCCAGCGGGGCCACCCCCGCCATCACGGTCAGCGGGGCCGCCGCGGCGATCACCATGAAGGCAATTCCGGTGGACCCCAATGCATTTCGTTTGAGACCGTCGCTGGGACGGTCGGCAGCCATCGACTGATCGAGTGTGGACATAGGCGGCGGCCTTCCAGAGTTCTCCGGACGGGGACACCGACACGAAGATTAATCGAATGTGATTCGATTAACTATGCTGAGGGACGACAACGATCCCGTCAAGGTGTAGCGGTAACTTCGTCGGGAACAGAAAGGCGGGCCCCGAGCATGGCCAGACCGAAGACCCCGCGCCTGAACCGGGCAATGATCGTCGACGCGGCGCTGGAGCTGGTCGCCTCCGCCAAAGGACTGACCATGCCGGGCCTGGCGGACGCACTCGGGGTATCGGTGTCCTCGGTTTACCACCACGTGCGCAACCGCACCGAACTGGTCGAACTGATCCGCGGGCGCATCGCCGCGCGCGAATTCGCAGAGGTCGATCAAGACGGTCGGTGGCGCACCGCCCTCGCCGCCTGGCTACACGGATACCGTTCCGCGTTCAGCCCGTACCCCGACCTGGTGCGATTGCTGATCGGCCAGACGATCTCCGCCCCGGAGGTGCTCGAACAGTACGAGCACATCGCACAGGTGATCATCGAGGCGGGCTTCCCACGCGAGGAAGCCCTCCCGGTCATCATGGTCCTGGACAGCTTCGCCCTGGGATCGGCACTGGATCTGTCCGCGCCGGACGTGATCTGGGCGACCACGGCTGCCGACCACCCCCATATGACCACCGCGATCGCCGCGGCCCCCGCCGAAGTAGTAGCACGCGCGGACGCCGCATTCGAATACGGATTGCGTTGCCTACTGGACGGTTTGGCACTGCGACTCGGCGAAACACCTTCCGCCGCAAACTAATACGGTTGCGCGCCATATCAACGTGACAGCGATCAGTCCTGCGCACCGACGATCGGAAGCCACGGGACGGCATGGGGGCGAAAGCTCTGCCGCTCGGGCACCAGCTCGCCGTGGTCATCAAGGCTCGTATGAATGGTGTTCAGAGCTGACCATTGACCATCGGTCGTGCTGTGAGGATCGGGCGCAGCGGACCTGTTGAGAGCTTCTCGACCAGTGCGATGGCGTACTTACGCAGCACTCCGGTGGTCGCCAGTCCGACGATGACACCCACGACAACGGCCGCGGCGACATCGTGGGGGTAGTGCGCGCCGACATAGATACGGGACAAACCCATGAGCGCGGTGGCGACAGTTGCCACGACACCGAGCCGCCGAT
Organism: Nocardia acidivorans NBRC 108247; assembly: GCF_001625085.1. GTDB lineage: Bacteria > Actinomycetota > Actinomycetes > Mycobacteriales > Mycobacteriaceae > Nocardia > Nocardia acidivorans. The sequence continues at coordinate 74,386 of NZ_BDAW01000032.1, read as the reverse complement.
CGATCAGGAACAGTGCAGCGGCCATCGCGGCAGCCACGACGGTGTGATTGCTGGGGAACGAGTAATCCGATGCGGGTGGGCACTTTTCGAGCAGGAACGCATGCGGGTAGGTGAAACAGGGCCGCCTTTCCGCGACCGCCGATTTCAGGCCGTCGTTGATCAGGTAAGCCGTGACGGCCGCAATCGGCACCGCGATAGCCGCGGTCATGGTCGCCGCGTCGGCGCGCCTGGCGATCCACCACGCGAGCAGGATCAACCCAGCGAACAAGGCGATGCCGAAGCTGCTGAATCCCAGGAGCAGCCCGTTGAGCCAGGGTGTCTCGCGGGCGAATTCCGTGGCGTCGAGATACCAGGAACCGTCGATCCCAGATCCGCTGAGTGCGTGAACGGAGGAAGTCATGTCCTCAGCCTTCTGTCGTGGTTACGCGGTGGCGGGGTCGCCGGGCCACCGCTGCGGGAACTGCTGCGATGAGTACGGCCAGGGCGGCGTAGCCGACGGTGAGCGTGGCGGCTGCCGCGACGCCGGCCACCAGCAGGGGTCCACCCGCGTCGCCGAGTTCGCGGCCCAGTTCAGCGGCGCCCATTGTTTGCCCCATCCGCTCGGGCGGGGTGGAAGCGGCCAGGGTGGCAAAGCCCAGCGGGGTGATCAGCCCGGTGCCGATCCCGATGCCGACTGCGGCGAGCAGCACCCCGGCCAGGCCGGGCAGCATCGCGCACCCCAATCCGATCGCGGTGATCACCAATCCGGCAGCGATACCTGTCCGGGCGGACAGGCGCCCGGCGTCCAACGCTCGGCCCGCGCGTGGCTGTATCACTGCCGCGGTCGCCGCGAGGACCGATACCGCAGCGCCGGTCGCCACCGGTCCAAGTCCGGCGGCAGCGCCGGACACGGGTAAAAACCCCACACCCACCGACAGAGCCGCCGTCGAGGCGGCGAGTGCGACCGTCGGGCGCAGGAACGCCCCTTCCGACAGCCGCCGGGCCAGATCCACGAGGGTCTGCCGGGTGCGCGGTAGCGGGGGAATCGAGGGGACCGCGCACATCGCCCACACCGCGACGCCGAGGGCAAGGACCGTCATGACCGCGAACAGCAGCGACAGCCCGCCTACCCATACGATGGCACCGCCGAGCAGCGGCCCCAGGGTATAGCCGATGCTCTTGTAGAAACCGTAACTTCCGAAAGCTTTGCCCTGCTTGGCTTTCGGGTGCATGCGGGCGACCAGTGCGCTCGCGGCGGGTGAGAACGCCGACGCCCCCGCGCCCTGGCCCAGGCGGGCCGGCCACAGCCAGCTCGGGTCGTCGACCACCACGAACACCGCGGATGCGGCGGCGAAGGCGATCAGGCCGCCGATCAACACCGGACGCGTACCGACTCGGTCCGCGATCGACCCGAACACCGGTTTCAGTACCAGCTCAGCACCGTCGTACAGGGCCAGCAGCACGCCCAGATACAGCAGCGAACTACGCAGATCCCCGGTCTGCGAACCCAAGTTCGCCGCGATGCCGTGTGCGCCGAAGGCGGTGGTGAAACCGGCCGCGTACAGCGGCCACATCCGCCACCGAGGCGCAAGCGCATGGGTCTGAGCGGGAATCGTCACGACCGCGCGCCGTCCGCGTCGGGGGCATGCAGCGCGGCGAAGACTCGTTCGGTGTAGTCCGCGAAGCGTTCGGCGCAGTGCCGCAACCGCTGGGTGGCCTCGACGGCGGTGGGTGCGCCGAATACGTCGCGGGCTTTGATGTCGCGGTGCCAGCGCCGGAGGCGTTCGAGGCTTTGTTCTTCCTCCTCGAGTTCGGCGAGGGTGAACTTGGCATTGCGGATCTCTTTGTTCAGCTCCGCCTCATATTTCCCGCAGTCGGCCATGAACTCCGACCAGTCATCTTCGCGGGCAGCGGTGAACATCGCCTCGAACCGAGCGGCGTCGCCCACGCCCACGCCCGAAGCGTGCAGCGAAATCGCCTCGCCGCCAGCGGATTCGGTCAGCTCCAGCGCCCGCGCGATACCGGCCGCGAAGACCGGCACATCCGGTGCCGCCCACACGCCCTGGCCCAACGACAGCGCGCCCACCTTGCGCAATTCTCGCCACACCGCAACCCGATGCCGTGTCGGCTCCGAGGGCAGTTTCACCAGCAGCACGATCCATCGAGCCGAGGCTACATTTCCAGTCACGACCAGAAATGTATCAGGCGTTACATTCAATACGGAAACACTGGAAGCGCAGCGCTGTCTGCGCATCCAGAAGAAGCTGGGCTGGCGATCACCGGACGAGTTCGAAGCCGGTCACCATCAACGAGTTTCAGCAGGAACCAGATAGTCCGCTCTCCGGAGTAGCGGGGGAACCCCAGAACCGCATCCGCCGTGATCTCAGAGGCTGGACGGCACAGCTGACCCTTACGCGGGAGTTCGCCGCAATCAGCTGCAACCATCAAAACGGTTCAAGATCATCGGTTTCTACGAATCGTCTACGAATCTGCACGTAGTACAAATGCCCGGGGGGCCGACCGGGGAGCGACCGGAGCCGCCACCACGGTCGGCCCCCCGGGATGAATCATGGTCGGCAAGCGGCAATGCTTCTCACGTGTCATACGACGGCGTGGTCAGCATCCATCGATACGGCACATGCCACCGACGGATTCGGCCTGCCTTTCTTGTTCGTCGAGGATGGCTCTGCGGAGCCGTGCGGCATCGGGAACACCTTCGATACGGAGGTCACCGACGAGAATCGTCGGAACGGCCGTGATTCCATGGTCCGCGGCCTCGCGCAGGGCATCCTGATGTCTATCCGCGTACACCCCTTGGTCGAGGGCTGTCCGGAACTCGTCACCGTCCAGGCCTATCTCGGCGGCGAGTCCGGCGAGCACCTCGATCCGGCCCAGATCGAGATTGTCCTGAAAGAACGCGCGAAACATCCGTCGTGTGTACTCATCGCCTTTGCCGCGGTCAGCGGCATATTGGTAGCCCTCGAACGCCAGGCGCGTGTACGGCTGAGGTGACACGGTCGGCAGCGTGATGTCGACCCCCATGCGGCGGGCCATGGGGTACACCGACCGTTTCCAGATGGCGGGCAGATACTCGTCCTCCGGTCGCAGCGTCGGCCGCGGGTGCGCGCGCAACTCGTATGGCTTCCACTCGATCTCGACGTCGAGGCCCTCGGTGGCCGCGGCCAGCGGCCCCTCGGCAAGCATGCAGAACGGGCAGACGTAGTCGGACCAGACACGGATCTTCACTGCGGTTTCGGTCATCGGATTCTTGCCTTCCTTGCGCCGAGGTACTCCTGAAACGGGATCTCGGAGCCGTCGATCGGAAGATGGGTCACTCGGAGCCGCCATTGGGTGGGGTCGGCGGCGAAGAGCCGGTATCCGCTGCCGTAGTCGAACCCGTAGGTACCTGCGATGACGCGGTCGGCGGCGAAGACGATGTGCTCGACCCCGAAGTGCAACGCGACCATGTAGCACATGGCGCACGGTTCACCCGAGGCGATCAGGGTGGATCCGACCACGTCGGACAGCCCGGCCTTGCTCGCGGCGTTGCGCAGAGCCACGACTTCGGCATGGGCGGTGGCATCATCCTCTTCGCGCACGCGGTTGAAGCCCGTACCCAGCACGCGGTCGTTCTGCACAACGATTCCGGAGAACGGGATTCCGCCTGTGGCGACATGGTCCCGGCTGATCCGCACGGCCCGCTCGACGTGGGCTCTGATCCGGTCGATATCTGATTGGTTCATCGGCTCGCGCCCCTTTCACACAGCCGCTGAACCGGATCGAGCGGCCGGTTGGTCTGTCGTGGCGGCCTTGGGGTTCGAGGCCAATTTGAGCACCACGACTCCACCGATAATCACGGCGAGCCACAGGATTCGCAGCGGTGTGAGTGACTGATGGAAAACGATGGAACTGACCACGGCCGCGCCTGAGGAGCCAATTCCGGTCCACACGGCATAGCCGATTCCGACATCGATACTCTTGAGTGCGAGAGTGAGCGTGAATACGGTCAGAAAGAAGAATGCGGCAGCAGCGATCGACCAACTCGGATCACTGAATCCCTTGCTGCCGCCGGTCGTCACCGCATAGCCGATTTCGACAACCCCCGCAATCAGAAGCGTGAGCCAGCCGCGCGTGTTCTGGTCGTGAACAGCAGCAGGCTGCTCGGAATAAGTCGACGGTGTAGTCATAGCCTTGTTCCTCAAAGATCGTTATTTATAGTTCGCGAATATGACGGAGAGGTCAGGACCCCGCGCCGGTCAACTCCAGTCCCACGACACCGACGACGACAATGGCGATACCGAGCATCTTGCGCCAGTCGAGGCGTTCCTTGAACAGCGTGGCGGCGAGCAACACGATTCCAACCGAACCCAGGCCGGTCCAGATCGCGTAACCGACGCCGACATCGACCGTGACAAGGGCGAGACTCAGAAAAAATGTGCCGCCCGCACCGATGACAAGCGTCAGAATGCTTGCCCATAGCCGAGTGAATCCCTTCGACGCGTTGGCACACAACGCGAATACGATTTCGAATACCGTGGCAATTCCGAGATAGACCCAATGCATGATGGGGTTTCTTTCTTGTTCGGGGACATCTTCCTCGCAGCGGTCACCGACGAGTACCGTCGATAACCGTTTGCATGTACGTGCATCTTCTTAGACTCTAGGTAGCTCCGATCGAGGCCCTGACGCACAAGAAGATGTTGCATGAACATGCATTCTTCTGTCAACCCCTACCCAGTGCGCGAGCGCTACAGAGCACCTGACCTGCGAGCGGGATCCATTGCGGCAGTGGCCCCCACAGCTCGGACGGCGGCTCCGGCGGGGCTGTTCATACGAAGATCCAGTCGGAGCGGCCTTGGCGGGCCGAATTTTGTAGTCCCGGATAAATCACGTGGTGGACGGGGGTGTTCGCGTTGACCCAGCCGGCGGTGGGACGTAATTTCACTGCATACCCTGCGCTGAGGTACGTGGAGAGGAGGCGGTTGCGGATGGTTGCCCGGTCCGATCTTCGCCGCCTTGCCCATCGGGCCGCCTGGGTGCCCGGTCGCGTCGCGCACGGGATCTGACGACCCGCTTTCGCAATGTCCTGATTCGCGTCGCCTCGCGGCTGCGCGCTCGAAAACAGAAAGCGGCCTAGAATGGCGATTCCAGTTAGGCACACGTCCAGGTACGACGGGGGCGGCGTGACATGGTAGCGGCACACATCACGATCAACGGCGTCGACACCTCCCTCGCGGGCGCGACGCCGCACACCAATCTGCTGGACTTCCTGCGCGGGCGCGGTCTCACCGGGGCGAAGGAAGGCTGCGCGGAGGGGGAATGCGGGGCGTGCTCGGTGCTGGTGGCCCGGCCCGGCCTCACCGAGCTCAGCGAATGGGTCGCGGTCAACGCCTGCCTGATTCCCGCAGCGGCCCTGGACGGGCAGGAGGTCGTCACCGCGGAGGGGCTCGGATCGGCGACCGCACCGCATCCGGTGCAGCGGGAGATGGCGGTGCGCGGCGGATCCCAATGCGGTTACTGCACTCCGGGATTCATCTGCAGTATGGCGGCCGAGTACTACCGGCCCGATCGTTCCACCGAGAGCTGCGACGGGCACGGTGAGCACGGCCCGAACGGGTTCGACCTGCACGCGCTGAGCGGAAACCTGTGCCGCTGTACCGGTTACCGGCCCATCCGCGATGCCGCGTACGCCGTGGGCACACCCGCCGACGACGACCCGTTCGCGCACCGCCGCACCGAACCGTCGCCGGAACCCGTTCCGACCGTGCTGCGCGAGGAAGGAAACACCTTTGTGCGACCGGCGAACCTGGGCGAGGCGTTGCGACTACTGCGCGAGCATCCCGAGGCGACGGTCGTGGCGGGCTGCACCGATTGGGGCGTAGAGGTGAATATCCGTGCGCGCCGGGCGGAATACGTGCTCGCGGTCGACCGACTACCCGAATTACGCGGTCTGCGTGTCGAATCCGATCACATCGACATCGGAGCTGCCCTCACGCTCACCGAGATCGAGCGTCGCCTGGCGGGACGGGTGCCGCTGCTCGCGGAGCTGTTCCCGCAGTTCGCTTCCCGGCTCATCCGCAACAGCGCCACACTCGGCGGCAACCTGGGCACCGGTTCGCCGATCGGCGATGCCCCGCCGGTACTGCTCGCCTTGGACGCGACCCTCGTCCTGGTCGATGCCGACGCCGAACGCGAAGTGGCACTGGCCGATTACTTCACCGGTTACCGGCAGACAGTCCGGCGACCGGACGAGTTGATTCGTAGCATTCGCCTGCCGCTCCCGCTGTCACCGCTCACCGCGTTCCACAAGATCGCCAAGCGGCGGTTCGACGATATCTCCAGTGTCGCAGTCGCTTTCGCGCTTGATATCGATGACGGCGTGATCCGCAAGGCACGCATCGGACTCGGCGGAGTGGCCGCGACGCCGCTGCGCGCCGAGGAAACCGAAGCGGCACTTACCGATCGGCCATGGAGCGCGGAGACCGTCGACGCCGCGGCGCGCGTGCTGGGCGCGGAGGGCACCCCGCAGGACGACCATCGCGCCAGCGCCGGCTACCGCGCGGCGATGCTCGGTCAGAGCCTGCGCAAACTGTTCGCCGAAACCACCGAGGCGGTGCCGTCATGAGCACGCTGTCACAGCGACCCGAGAATCCGAGCGTCGGCGCGGCGATTCCGCACGAGGCCGCCGCATTGCACGTCACCGGAACAGCGCTCTACACAGACGATCTCGTGTACCGCACCAAGGATGTGCTGCACGCGTACCCGGTACAGGTCATGCGGGCGCACGCGCGCATCACCGCTCTGCGCACCGAACCCGCGCTCGCCGTCCCGGGCGTCGTGCGTGTGCTCACCGCCGCGGATGTGCCCGGCGTCAACGACGCGGGTGTCAAACATGACGAACCGCTGTTCCCCGAATCCGAGGTCTGCTTTTACGGGCACGCGGTCTGCTGGGTGCTCGGCGAGACGCTGGAGGCGGCGCGGCGCGGCGCGGCGGCCGTCGAGGTCGACCTCGAACCGCTGCCCGCGCTCATCACCATCGCGGACGCGGTGGCGGCCGACAGCTTCCAGGGCTCGCGCCCGGTGGTGCGCACCGGAGATGTCGACGCCGGATTCGCTGCGGCCGCGCATGTGTTCAGCGGCGAGTTCCAGTTCGCCGATCAGGAGCACTTCTACCTGGAAACGCATGCGGCACTTGCCCATATCGATGAGGCCGGGCAGGTCTTCGTGCAGAGCAGTACCCAGCATCCGTCCGAAACCCAGGAGATCGTGGCGCATGTGCTCGGACTGCGCAGTTCCGAGGTGACCGTGCAATGTCTGCGCATGGGCGGCGGTTTCGGCGGCAAGGAGATGCAGCCGCACGGTTTCGCGGCCGTCGCGGCGCTGGGCGCGCGGCTGACCGGACGCCCGGTTCGGGTGCGGCTCAACCGAACTCAGGATATGACCATGTCCGGTAAGCGGCACGGCTTCCATGCCGAGTGGCGAGTCGGATTCGATGCCGACGGACACCTGCTCGCGCTCGATGCCACGCTGACCGCCGACGGCGGCTGGAGCCTGGACCTGTCCGAACCGGTGCTGGCCCGCGCGCTCTGCCATATCGACAATATTTACTGGATTCCCAACGCGCGCATCCACGGTCGAATCGCCAAGACGAATAAGACTTCCAATACCGCCTACCGCGGTTTCGGCGGTCCGCAGGGCATGCTCGTCATGGAGGACATTCTCGGGCGCTGCGCTCCCCTGCTGGGTCTGGATCCCATGGAGTTGCGGCGGCGCAACTTCTATCGCGCCGGACAGCAGACCCCGTACGGGCAACCGGTGCGGCATCCCGAACGCATTGCCGCGACCTGGGATCAGGTGATCGAGAACGGCGAAATCCGCGACCGGCTGCGGGAGATCGCGGCGTTCAACGCGGCGCACCCGCATACCAAGCGCGGGCTCGCGCTCACCGGTGTGAAGTTCGGCATCTCGTTCAACCTGACCGCGTTCAATCAGGCCGGTGCGCTGGTGCTGATCTACAAGGACGGCTCGGTGCTGATCAATCACGGCGGCACCGAGATGGGTCAGGGTCTGCACACCAAAATGTTGCAGGTGGCCGCGACCACGCTCGGCATTCCGCTGCACAAGGTGCGGCTCGCGCCCACGCGAACGGACAAGGTGCCCAACACCTCCGCGACGGCCGCCAGTTCCGGCGCGGATCTCAATGGCGCGGCGGTGAAGGATGCCTGCGAGCAACTGCGGTCGCGCCTGTTGGAGGTCGCCGCGTCGCGATTCGGGGTTGAGCCCGCACAGGTGCGGATCGTCGGCGGTGTGGCTCGGCCATACGCGGCGAGCGAGAGTGCCGACGCGGGCGAGACCGGTATCGACTGGGACGACCTGGTGAGCAGCGCGTACTGGCAGCGAGTTCAGTTGTCGGCGACCGGTTTCTATCGCACCGAGGGTCTGCACTGGGATTCGGCGACCATGCACGGTTCGCCGTTCAAATACTTCGCCTACGGCGCGGCGGCCACCGAGGTGGAGGTCGACGGATTCACCGGCGCGTACCGCATCCGCCGGGTCGACATCGTGCACGATGTCGGCGACAGTCTGTCCCCGCTCATCGATATCGGCCAGGTGGAGGGCGGATTCGTGCAGGGCGCGGGTTGGCTCACCCTGGAGGATCCGCGCTGGGACACCACGACCGGTCCCACGCGGGGACGGCTGCTGACGCAGGCGGCCAGCACCTACAAGCTGCCCAGCTTCTCCGAGATGCCCGAGGTCTTCAAGGTGACGTTGCTGGAGAACGCCACCGAGGAGGGCGCGGTATTCGGCGGCAAGGCGGTCGGCGAACCGCCGTTCATGCTGGCCTTCTCGGTGCGCGAGGCGCTCCGGCAGGCCGCGGCAGCATTCGGACCGGCGGGCGTGAGCGTTGAACTCGCCGCACCGGCCACACCCGAGGCGCTGTACTGGGCGGTCGAAGCGGCCCGCAACGCGACCTCGGGCGGCGCTGAACCGCCCGCGACCGCCGAACTCAACGGCAGCGGCGAACTCAACGGCAACGGCGAACTCAACGGCAACGGCGAACTCAACGGCAATGGCAACGGCAACGGCGAACCCATTCCCCCCGGCACCGCCGAGGGCGAACTCACCGCCAAGGCCAACGGCAAGGGCGACGGCGAACTCACCGCCGACGCGAGCCGGGCCGGTGTCTGAGATGACCTGGGTGGCGGCGGTCGCGCGATTGCGCGACCGCCGGGAACCCGGCGTGCTGGTCACCGTGGCGACCGTGCGGGGTCACGCCCCGCGCCGCCCCGGCGCGAAACTCGTTGTCGGCGCTGCACAGACGTGGGGTTCGATCGGCGGCGGCAATGTGGAGGCCGCCGCCGTGGACCGCGCGCGCGAATTGCTGTGCCGGACCGATGATCCGGAGCCCGAACTGATGGAATTCGCCCTCAACGACAAGGTGCTCAATCGCCACGGCGTGCAATGCTGCGGCGGCGAGGTCACCATTCTGCTGGAACCGCTGCCGGTGACGCCGGCGGTGGCCATCTTCGGCGTCGGCCATGTCGGAATGGAGTTGGCGCGCATTCTGGCCCGCCATGATCTGGACCTGCATTTGATCGACACCCGGCCCGAGATGCTCGATCCGGAACGCCTCGGGGTGCTGTCCGATGCGGTGGCGCGGGTGCACGCGCACCACACCCCGCTGCTGCCGGAGGAGGTCCTCGCGCAGTTGCCGCCCGGGACGCACGTGCTGATCATGACCCACGATCACGCGGAGGACGCCGCACTCTGCGACGCCGCGTTGCGGCTGGATCAGCTCGGCTCCATCGGACTCATCGGCTCCTCCGCCAAATGGGCCCGATTCCGGCATCGGCTCATCACCGAGGGCAAACACGCCCCGGAAGCGCTGGCCCGCATCAAGACTCCGATCGGGCTGCCCGAGATCACCGGCAAGGAACCGGCGATCATCGCGGTCAGCGTTGCCGCGGATCTGCTACGCGGTATGTCGGATGCCGTTCGGCCGACGGCGGATCCGGTACTCGCGCCGCCGTCGCCCCGGTGTTCGGCGCCCGCGGCGCAGTCGGCGGCGGCCATGGCGCGCCCCGCCGCCGCCAACCACTGAAACCTCGAAATATGTTCCACCGCACCGTATCCCGTTCGGATATGCATTCCGGAGCGAACTGTTAGCGTGAGGTATGCGATTGCGATCCGTACTCACCATGGCGGACCTGGAGTTCGAGCTGGTCACCGGCGATACGGACCTCGATCGCGAGGTGCGCTGGGTGGTCACCACCGACCTGCTCGATCCGAGCCGCTACCTGTCCGGCGGTGAGCTGGTCGTCACCGGATTGCACTGGCGACAGGGCCCCTCCGACAGCGACGCCTTCGTGCGCGCCCTGGCCGGGGCCGGGGTCACGGGCCTGCTGGCGGGCCAGGCCCGGTACGGCGGGATTCCGGATGATGTGGTGCGAGCGTGCCGCCGGCACGGGGTGCCGTTGCTGCGCGTGCCGGAGCGGGTGAGCTTCTCGGTCGTGGTCGAACACCTCAACCGCGAGCTGTCCACCGGCAATGCGGGCGGCCTGACCGCCACGCTGGATCGGCACCGCCGGCACATCTCGGGCAACGGGCTGACACCGGTGCTGGAACTGCTGCACCGTGACCTCGGAATTCGCTGCTGGATCATGTCCGCGACCGGACGCGTCGTGGCCGGACCCGAAGCGCCTCCCGAAGGTGCGGCGGCCGCCTTCCTCGCGGCGCGCACCTTCCCGGTGATACTGCGGGACGGTGAGACCCGCTATTCGATCGTGGCCGCCGACGACCGGCACACTCCTCGCGTGGTGGACTGGGCACTGGTGTTCGCGGCCGATTTCAGCGACTGGTCCGCCGAAAGACGGGCACTGGCCGGTGAATTGGCCGCACTGGTCGCATCGGAGCGGAAAGGTCAGGATGAGCGCCGCTGTGCGGACGGTCGGGTCGCCCAGCAGCTCATCCAGCTGCTCGTGGCCGAAGACGAACCCGCACAGCTCATTTCACTCTTGGAGCTGGCCGGTCTGCGAGGACACGACAGCTATGTCGCGGTCGCGGCGACAGCGCTCCCCTTGGGCGACCGCGAAACACTCGCACTACTCGTCGAAGTTCTGCACGGCCGTCACCCCGTCGCGGGCGTGGTCGACGGCACCGCAATCGCGTTGATTCCGGCCGCCGAAGTCGAAGCCGATATCCGCGATACCGTCTCCGCACTGGCGGCCGGGCTGGGCGGGGATCGGCTGTGCGTCGGGATCAGCGCGGCGGTGGGCCCGGCCGGATTACCCGGTGCGGTCGAGGAAGCCCGCTACGCGTGCGGACTGGCGGCGCGCGATGAGGTGAGCTGTGTCGTCGGTCAGCACGAATTGGCCACCAGGACAATGCTGCTCGCGGGCATCCCCGAGCTGATCGGCCGCAAGTTCCGCGCGCGCCTGCTCGAACCGCTGCTCACCTACGACCGCGAGCATCACGCCGATCTGGTGCTCACCCTGCGGACCTTCCTCGACGAGTCGGGGTCCTGGGCCAGGTGCGCGAATCTGATGTACGTCCACGTGAACACGCTGCGCTACCGCATCGCGCGTATCGAGGAGCTCACCGGTCGCGACCTATCCCGTTTCGAGGACCGGGTCGACTTCTATCTGGCGCTGTCGCTGAGCTGAGCGGGGCGGCCCAGCGCGATATCGTCCGGCCGCACCGGAACCCGCGGCAAATCCAAACCCGTCGCATCCCGCAGCGCGTTGAGAATGGCCGGGGTGGAGGACAGCGTCGGCGGCTCGCCGACACCGTTGAGACCGTAGGGCGCGTCCGGATGCGGGAACTCGAACAGCGTGATCGGCATCGACGGCACATCGGCGATGGTGGGGATCAGATAGTCGGTGAACGACGGATTCCGCAGCCGCCCTTGGTCATCCAGGAGTATCTCCTCCATCAGCGCCAGCCCCAGCCCCTGCGCGCTGCCGCCCTCTATCTGACCTTCGACGGCCATCGGGTTCATCGCCTTGCCGACATCCTGCGCCGCGGCCAGTTCCACCACCCGGACCAATCCGAGTTCGACATCGACATCGACCACGGCGCGGTGCGCGCAGAAGGCGAAGGCGATATGCGCATTGCCCTGGCCGCGTTCGGGGTCGATCCCCTCGGTCGGGCGATGGTGGTATTCGAATACCCGCTCCAGGGTGTCGGTGCCGAGCACGGACGCGACGGTCGCCACCGTGGCACCGATCAGCACGTCGGCGATTACGTTGTCCCGCAGGATGAGTCCGGACGCGGGGCGATCGGACGCGGCGGCCGCGCGCCGAATCACCTCGGCGGCGATCTGCTTGCACGCCCCCTGCACGGCACCGCTGGACATCCAGGTCATGCGGGAGGCCGAGGCGGAACCGGCATCGCCGATCTGGGTGTCGGCGGGCAGCACGATCACATTGGTCACTCCCAATTCCGTGGTGGCGATCTGGGATTGGACAGTGGTGATGCCCTGACCGCATTCGGCGGCCGCGGTGTGGATGGCCGCGACCGGCTCCCCGGCGGCAACCGACAGGGTCACCCGGGCGGTCGAGTAATCGTCGACACCGCCGGAGTAGCCGATCGCCTTGACGCCCACCGCGTAGCCGATTCCACGGCGGATGCCCTCACCATGGGTCACATTGCCGACGCCGCCGGGCAGCAGCCGCACATCCCAACTGGTCTCCGCGGGCGGCAGCGGCCGGTCCCGCAGCGACTCCAGCAATTCCCGCACCGGCGCGGGTCCGTCGACCGGCTGGCCGGTGGGCAGCACCGTACCGGTGACCATGGCATTCTTCAGGCGCAGTTCGAGCGGGTCCATACCCAGGGCGCGGGCGAGCTTGTCCATATTGGATTCGCAGGCGTACGCCGACTGCACCGCACCGAAACCGCGCATGGCACCGCAGGGCGGGTTATTGCTGTACACCGCGAGACCGTCGATCTCGGCGTGCGGGACCTCGTACGCACCGGCGACGAAGTAGGAGGCGTTCGCGATCACCACCGGCGAGGTCGAGGTGTACGCGCCGCCGTCGAGCACCAGGCGCGCCTTCACGTAGACGAGCTTGCCCTCGCGCGTCGCGCCGTGCTCGTAGTACATCTTCGCCGGATGCCGGTGCACGTGGCCGAAGAAGGATTCGTACCGGTTATAGGCCATCTTGACCGGTTTGCCGAGGCGCAGGGCCAGCATGCAGGCGTGCACGTGCACCGAGAGGTCCTCGCGCCCGCCGAAGGCGCCGCCGACGCCCGCCATGGTCAGGCGCACCTGCTCCGGCGGCAGGGCCAGACAGGGTGCGAGCTGTTCGAGATCCTTGTGCAGCCACTGGGAGGACACGTAGAGCTCCACGCCGCCGTCGGGGGTCGGAACGGCCAGGCCCGATTCGGGGCCGAGGAAGGCCTGGTCCTGCATGCCGACCTCATATTCGCCGGTGACGACGACGTCGGCTTCGGCACGGGCTCTTTCCATATCGCCGTGCCGAATCTTCACATGCCGCACCAGATTCGATCCGTCGTGAATCGGGGGCGAGTCCGGATCCAACGCGCGTTCGGGATCGGTGAGCGGGGTCAACTCCTCGTACTCGACGATGACCAATTTGGCTGCCCGCCGGGCGGTTTCGGGATGGTCCGCGGCCACCAGCGCCACCGGTTCGCCCTGGTAGCGCACCCGGTCGATGGCCAGTACCGGCTGATCGGCGATCTTCATGCCGTAGGTCTTGGCACCGGGAACGTCCTCATGGGTCAGGACGGCGCAGACACCCTCGACCGCGAGCGCCCGGCTCGTATCGATGGACAGAATCCGCGCCGAGGCGTGCGGGCTGCGCACGGTGCTCGCCCACACCATGCCCTCCATCCACAGATCGGAGGAGTAGGCGAATTCACCGGTGACCTTGAGCAATCCGTCCGGCCGCCGCGCGCTGGCTCCGACGCCGAGCCCGGCGCTGGTCCGGGCCTCGCGCACCAGCGTCGGTGTGCCGCCGGGGGCGGCCGGAATGGTTTGGGTGCCAATCGTTTCGGACATTGACCTGACTCCTGGGCTGTGCGGCGCGCTGGACGCCGGGGGGATCGAACGGAGTTCCGGTCCATCCCCGTGAAAATCACCCACCACAGCCTGCGGTGCATCCCTACCGGACCCCTTCGGGCAGTCTATACCTGAGTTCCTTATGATTGCATGTAATGTGTCGACCGCATCGAGGAAAGGCCGCCGTCATGACGGATTCGCCTGGCTTGGCGGCCATTTCCGCCACCGCGTCGCTCACCGACAGCACCTACGAAGCGCTCAAGACCGCCATCTTCCGCAATCAACTCACCCCGGGAACGGCATTGAGCGTGCCCGAACTGGCCCGCCAACTCGAGGTGAGCCGCACCCCGGTGCGCGAAGCGGTACAACGGCTCATCTACGAAGGGCTGGCGGTACACGCACCACACCGCGGCGCGCAGGTCAGTCAGGTCGACCTGGACGACCTGCGGGAATTGTATGTGGTGCGGGAGATGTTGGAGGGCTTGGCCGCTCGCCTCGCCACCGAGCGTCTGGACGGCGCGGGGCTGATCGCGCTGCGGGAAACAGTCGCCGAGCATGAGCGCGCGCTGACCGCCGGTGCGGACCAGGGCACCCATATCGAATTGGATGTGCGGTTCCATCGGCTGGTGCGCGAGGTGGCCGGAAATCCGCATCTGAACGCGGCCCTGGAGCCGATCGCCGGACGCTCGCATATCGCCCTGCATTCGCTGTGGCGCAATGCCGACGCCCCCCGGCTGGCCCTGGACGAGCACGCGGAGGTCGTGGCCGCGATGGCGACCGGCGATCCGGAACTGGCCGAGGCCGCGGCCCGGCGGCATATCTCCAGGCTGCGAATCCGGCTCTCCCAGGCCAAGTTCCGCGATGAGACGACGCCGGACACACCACGCCGGCGCAAGCCCGTGCTGACCGGCGCGGACGTGGCCGCAACGGCCGGCGACCCGGCACCTGAGGGTGCCGGGTCGCCGGGATGAAGCGCTGACGGTCAGCCGAGCGCGGCCTCCTCCGCCCACGCCGACGGGGTGTACCCGCTGTAGTGGTCGGCATGGGTATTGGCGGCCGAGGCCTGCGGCACCTCACCGCGCAGATACGCCTCCGCCTCCGCCTGATCCTTCGGCGGCGGTGTCGGGGCCAGCCCGAGCAGTTTGGCCATATTGTTTCCGAGATACCCCTCGAGGTCGTCCTCGGACAGATTCAGGCCCTGCGGCGGCTCATGGCACAGCACCTCGAGTTCGCGCGCCCACATACCGGGCTCATTGGGCGGCGAATCGGTGCCGAAGACCATCTTGCTCTTCTTCATCTCCTTCGCGAATTCCACGATGCGTGATTGCAGCAGCCAGCCGGATTCGCCGATGACATTCTTCGAATCCTGGATCATCCAGAACGCTTCGAAGCAGTAGACGCCGCCGGTCTGAATCCCGAAGTGCCCCAGAATGAAATTCACATTGGGGAACTCGCGAATGATCGGATAGAACTGCGTGGGAATGGAGTACGGGCCGTCGCCGGTGTGAATCAGCACGGTCACGCCCAGCTCATCGCAGACCCGCAGGGCCGGGCGCAGCCAGTCCAGCGCCCGGTCCGGGCGGTAGGAATGCATGTTCGCGTGCAGTTTCATCATTTTGTAGCCGTGCTCGCGCACATGGAAGGCCAGCTCGGCGGCGCCGTTCTCCGGCCCGAATCGCGGGTTGTAGATGAAGTTCCCGATGAAGCGGTCCGGATACTCCTGCACCAGCCGGGTGATGTAGGCCTGGTAATCGCGAATGCCTTCGCGGCCACTGCGATTGCCTTCCCGCCAAGCCGTATTGCCCGGTGGCGGCATAATGCAGCTGACGTCGACACGGCGGGGCTTTCCGTTGATCCAGAACGGGCCGTCCATCATCTTCAGCACGCGTTCGCCGGTGAATGGTTCACCGGTGTGGCGCCACGCTTCGTCCACGAGATTGGTCGGATGTACGTGGGTATCGATGATCACAATGATTTCTCCTGATCAGGTCGGGATGAAGTTCCCCGGCCGCGAATCACACGCACCTTCGGGCCACCGCCTCCCACGGTGGTCGAGCCTGGCCCGACCGGCGGGCTCGATAGCACGAGTTGACCACAGTCATGGGGAGCGCGTCAACGGATTGCATGTAATCCGTGATCGCGAAGCTGCGACGTAACACCAGTTCAGTGCGCGACAACTCCTCGATGAGGTGTGATCTTGGTCAAAATTCGTCGTTGACAAATGACTTCGCGCCCGGTTTACATGTATGTGCCTCCGGTACAGCGAGACCGGATGGCATTGCCGGTGACCTCCCGACTTGGGTTAAACCGTTCGGCGCAAGCCAGGACTCCGCGTCCTGGTGGGAGTACTACTCCCAGGCCACGGATTGAGGCGGCCCGGCTCAGTACAGCCGCGCCGCCAGGGAAGGCACAGGCGGCTATGACCCCTTCATCCACCCCCCATTGCGACCTACTACTGACCGGCGGGACCGTGATCACGGTCGACGACGCCCGCACCATCCACGAACACGCCACGGTGGCGGTCCGCGGATCACGCATCGTCGCGGTCGGCCCCGATGCCGAATTCGCCCACTGGCGCACCGATTCCGTAATCGACTGTCGCGGCAAAGCGGTGCTGCCGGGCCTGGTCGACGGGCACAACCATCTGGCCCAAGCCCTGGCTCGCGGCCTCGGCGAGGGTATGTCCATCGTGCCGTGGCTGTGTGAGTTCATGTGGCCCTACTCGATCACCATGTCCTCGGGCGACGCGATAGCTGCCGCGCGGCTCGGCGTGGTGGAGGCACTGCGCGCGGGCGTGACGACGATTATCGAAAACCACTACGCGCCAAGCGATCTAACTACCACCATGGCGGTCGCAGAGGTGATGGAACAGGCCGGACTGCGCGGGGCGGTGGCGCGCGGCATGCTCGGCGATCGCACCGAGATCGCGGCCCGGCGCGGGCAGCCCGAGGGGTTGTTCCGCTACGACACCGCCAGCGAAGTGGCCATGACGCGCGAGGCCATGCAGCAGCGGCCACGCGGTTCGATGGTCGAAATCTGGCCCGCCGCACTCAATCTCGCCTATGTGGACCAGCGGGTGGTGCGCGCGTGCGTCGACCTGGCCACCGAATTCGACACGCACTGGCACACCCACTGCTGTGAGAGCAGCGGTGATCCCGCCAGCTACCTCGACGTCTACGGGGTGCGGCCGGTGCAGTGGCTGGCCAAGGCCGGACTGCTGGACGAGCGCGCGACGCTCGCACACGCCATCTGGCTCGACGCCGAGGAGATCGAGCAGGTCGCGATGGCGGGTGCGAAGATCGCCCACAATCCTTCCTCCAACGCCTATCTCGCCTCCGGCACCCTGCGACTGCGCGATCTGCGCGCACTCGGTGCCACCGTCGCCCTGGGCAGTGACGGCCCCAGCTGCGGACATCGCCAAGACCTGTTCGAGGCCATGAAACTCACGGTCTACGCGCAACGGCTCGCCACCGGGGACCCCACCGCCTGCCGCGCCGAGGAAGCACTCGAACTGGCCACCCGCGAGGGCGCGAAATACGCCGGAATCGACGCCGGTGTGCTCGCCCCCGGCAAGCTCGCCGACATCATCGTCGTCGACCTCGATCGACCGCATATCCAGCCGGTCCACAATCCGGTGAGTTCGCTGGTCTACTCCGCGCGCGGTGCGGATGTGGAGGTCACCATCGTCGGCGGCCGCATCGTCTACCAGCACGGCCGCTGCCTGCTCATCGATGAGGACGCGGCCATCGACGAGGCCCGGGAGCGGGCGCGGCAACTCGTCGCGCGGGCCGGCATGCAAGCGCTGCGTCAGCCGCTATCGCGCTGAGTGCTTGCGGCCCAGCCTTTTTCGACGCCCGTCCCCCGCGTCGCACCGCTCGTCCAGGAGTTACCCATGAATACCCGTTTCACCCTCAGACGCCACCGGTCCACCGCACCGCGCCATCCCGTCGACACCGTCCCGCCGATCCGGCACCTGATCCCGCTCGCCCTGCAGCACGTCATCGTCGCCTACTCCGGCATGGTCACCGTGCCACTGGTCATCGGCGCGGGCCTGGGTCTGTCGCCCGCCCAGGTCACCACCCTGGTGACCGCGAACGTACTGGTCAGCGGCGTCGCGACCCTCCTGCAAACGCTCGGGATCTTCAATATCGGTGTGCGGCTGCCCATTGTGATGGGCTCCACCTTCACCGGCATCACCCCGGCCATCATCGTCGGCACCAACGCCGGACTGCCCGCGGTCTTCGGGGCGACCATCGTGGTGGGCGTGCTCACCTGGATCGTCGCGCCGTGGTTCGCCAAACTGGCCCGCTACTTTCCGCCCATCGTGACCGGTACGACCATCGCGATCATCGGATTCTCCCTGCTGCCGTCGACCTCGCGACTGATCGCGGGGCCGATGACGGCCGCGGATCACGGTGCGCCCAAACGACTTCTGCTCGCCCTCGGCACCGTCGTACTCGTCGTGGTGATCGAACGACTCGCGCGCCCGGCCATCGGCCGCTTCGCCATTCTCATCGCGCTCGGAGTGGGCACCCTGGCGGCGTGGCCGATGGGTCTGACCGATTTCTCGGCCACCACCGCCGCGCCGATTTTCGGTCTGGCACATCCCTTTTCCTTCGGTGCGCCGGTCTTCGTGGTGGCCGCCATCCTGCCCATGCTGGTGGTGCAGGTGGTCAATATGGTCGAGTCCACCGGCGATACCTTCGCCACCGGGGAGATCGTGGGACGAGAGCTCGGACCGCGGGATATCGCCCGGGCGCTACGCGCCGACGGGCTCGGCACGGCGCTGGCCGGGGTGTTCAGCTCATTCACCTTCGTCACCTTCGGCGGGAACGTCGGATTGGTCAGCATCACCCGGGTGATGAGCCGCTATGTCGTCGCCGGCGCGGGGGTGATCCTGGTGATCATCGGATTGATGCCCAAGCTCGGTGCGGTCGTGGCCTCGCTGCCGGGACCGGTGCTCGGCGGTATCGGGATAGTCATGTTCGGCACGCTCGGCGCGATCGGTGTGAAGTTCATGCTCGCAGCGGATTTCAGCCGGCCGCGCAATCATCTGATCGTCGCCATCGCCTTCGGTTTCGGCCTCATGCCGGTGGGTGCGCCCGAGTTCTACAGCAACCTGCCGGTGCCCATGCAGACCGTGCTGTCGAGTGGAATCGCGGCCGGGGGTATCGCGGCGTTCCTGCTGAATCTTCTGCTCAACGGGGTCGGTGGGGAAGACTCGCAGCACGCCGAACATCCGGTGCACGAGGACACCGCAACGGATCCGCGTGCGGGCACCGCCACCGATGCGCACGACGCCACAGCGGCGGATGCACCCGCGGTCGACCCTCGGCCCGTGGTGGACGGATCCGTTCCGGCCCAACCGCGTCCGGCGATCTGAGCACGTCATGGCACTGGAACAGCCCGAACGCGAGATAGCGGAAACCGGCGATATCGATGCGGTAGATCAGCGACCGCCGTTCTGGCACATGGTATTACTCGGCCTGCAACACACCCTGGTGATGTACGCGGGTGCGGTCGTGGTCCCCATTGTGGTCGGCGCCGCGCTCGGTCTGACCGGCGCGCAGATCGCGGACCTGATCAGCATCGATCTGATCCTCGCCGGGGTGGGCACCCTCATCCAGGCGGCCGGGGTGTGGAAGTTCGGTATTCGCATGCCGCTGGTGGTGGGAGCCGCCTCCAGCGGGATTGTGCCGATGGTCCTGGTCGGCCAAAGTCGCGGACTGCCAACGGTTTACGGTTCGCTGTTGGTCGCGGGCCTGATCTGGGTGCTGGCCGCGCCGTATTTCAGCCTGCTGCTGCGACTGTTTCCCGCGGTGGTGACCGGCACGGTGATCACCCTGATCGGACTGACCCTCATTCCGGTCGGCGTCCGGCTGATCGCCGGTTCCGATCCGAGCTCGCGCGACTACGGGCGGCTCGGCCATATCGGGCTCGCGGCCGGCACCGTGGCGTTGATGGTGGTGTTCCGGCGGCTGTTCCGCGGGCTGCTCGGACAGTTGTCGATCCTGCTGGCGCTGGTGATCGGCGCGATCATCGGCTGGTCGGTCGGGATCGGTTCGCTGTCCCACGTCGCGCACGGACCGGTCATCGGCATCATCGGCCCGATGCATTTCGGTGCGCTGCGCTTCGATATTCCGTCGATCCTGCTGTTTCTGGTGATCGTCTTCGTCCTGATGGTCGAGGGTTCGGGGCAGGGGCTGGCGGTCGGCGAGGTGGTCGGCAAACCGGTCGGGCCCGAGGACATCGCGCGGCTGCTGCGCGTGGACGGGCTGATGACGCTGTGCAGCGGATTCTGTAATGGGTTCCTGTACACCACATTCGGTCAGAACATCGGGCTCATCGCACTGACCAAGGTGCGCAGCCGCTATCCGGTTGTCGTCGTGGGCGTGCTGTTGATCCTATTCGGGGTGTTCCAGCCGATCGGGCGGCTGGCCTCGGCCATTCCGGAGCCGGTGATCGGCGCGGCCGCCATCGTGACCTTCGGCGCGCTGACCGTCTCCGGTATCCAGATTCTGGCGCGGGTGGATTTCGACCGATCCGCCAATCTGACCATCGTCATGCTGTCGCTGGGGGTCGGACTGGTGCCCGCGTTCGCGCCGAACTTCTACAGGCAGCTACCCGACTACGCCGAAATGTTCTGCAAGAGCGGCGTTGCGACGGGAACCATCCTCGCGATCGGGCTCAACGCGCTGTTCCATTCCTCCGAGAGAGATCGTCATGTCTGCTGAATATCGCGATACCGGGCTCGCGCCCGAGCGACCGCGGCTCATCGTGGGGGTCACCGGCGCGAGCGCACCGCAACTGGCCATCCATCTGCTGACCGCCTTGCGCCGATTGCGGGTCGTGGAAACACATCTGGTGCTGTCGCGGGCGGCCCATCGCACCCTGGAACTGGAAACCGGGCTGCGGCCCGAGGAGTTCTGCGCGCTCGCCGATGTGACGCATCAGCGCGGCGATATCGCCGCGTCCATCGCCTCCGGGTCATTTCTCACCATGGGGATGGTGGTGGTGCCGTGTTCGATGAAGACGCTGGCCGGTATCGCGCACGGCTATTCCGATGACCTGCTGAGCCGAGCCGCCGATGTCTGTCTCAAGGAGCGCCGCCGCCTGGTGCTGGTGACCCGCGAAACCCCTTTGAGCCTGGTGCATTTGCGCAATATGACGGCCGTGACCGAGGCGGGTGCGATCGTGCTGCCGCCGGTTCCCGCGTTCTATCAGCGGCCCGATTCGATCGAGGCGTTGCTCGCGCACCTGAGCGGGAAGATCCTCGACCAGTTCGGCATCGAGCACGACCTGTTTCCCCGCTGGCAGGGTCCGATACCCGCCGACCGACTGACCGGAGCCGCCCGATGACCTACGAAAACCTTGCCCCGCACCAGGATTCACACGCCTTCGTGGAGCGATACCGGATCGAGCATCCCGAGGACGTGCTGGTCCTCGACGATGTGGTCGCCGCCGATCAAGGCGTCACGGGATTGATCTACGAACTCGCCGCGCGCGGTCGCGAGGAAATGCTGTTGTGCCGCAAGGTGAATGGTGTCGACGTGCCGGTGGTGAGCAATATGTTCGCCTCCCGCACGCGGATCGCGCGCATGTTGGGAACGCGTCCGGAGCAGTTGCACGAGACCTTCGCCGCGCGGGCCGCCGCACCGGTGCCACCGCGGTACGTCGATTCCGGGCCGATCCTCGAGGATGTCCGCTCGGGCGCGGAAGTGGACCTGGGTTCACTACCGATGTTGCGCCACTTCGCTTCCGACCGCGCGCCGTACATCACCAGCGGCATCATCGTCGCCACCGATCCGGACACCGGCGTGGGAAATATGAGCTACCACCGGGCCATGGTGCATTCGCCGACCGAGTTGGCCACCAGCCTGCATTCACGGGGCGATCTCTGGCGCATGCTGGCACGCTATGCCGAACGCGGTGAGCCGATGCCGGTGGCCATGGTGATCGGCGGCCATCCGCTGTTCATGCTCGCCGCGTCCGCGCGGGTGGGGTACGACGTCGATGAGCGGGCGGTCGCGGGCGGACTGTTCGGCGAACCTCTCGAGGTGGTGGCGACCCCCGCATACGGGATCGGCGTTCCGGCGTGGTCGGACTTCGTCCTGGAGGGCGTGATCGATCCCGCCGCGCACGCCCAGGAGGGGCCGTTCGGCGAGTTCTCCGGGTACTCGTCCAATCGCTCCACCAATAATGTGCTGCGGGTCGAGACCATCCTGCGGCGACGGCAGCCGATGCTGTTCGACGTCGAGGGCGGCAATACCGCCGAACACCTGAATCTCGCTCGCGTGCCGCGGGAATCGGAGATGGCGGAGAAACTCAAGGCGCGTTTTCCGGATGTGACCGCGGTGCACTATCCGACCTCGGGCACGCACTTCCACTGCTATGTGGCGGTGCGCCAGTCCCGTCCGGGTCAGGCCCGGCAGATCATGCTCGGACTGCTGGGCTGGGATCCGTACCTCAAGACCGTCATCGCGGTGGACAGCGATATCGATCTCACCGATGACGCGGCGGTGCTGTGGGCGCTGGCCACGCATTTCCAGCCGCACCGCGACATTCTCACCGTGGACGGGCTGCCCGGATCACCCCTGGATCCGTCCTCCACCAGCGACGGAACCACTTCGCGCATGGGCTTGGACGCCACCCGCGGACCCGAATTCGAGGGTAGGCGCATCGAAATATCCGATGACGCGATGTCCCGTGCGCGCACCCTCCTCACCACCCTCTCGACAGGAGCGAATCATGGCTGAGCACAACAAGATCCCGGTGACCGTTCTGACCGGATTCCTCGGATCCGGTAAGACGACGCTGGTCAATCACATTCTGACCGCCAATCACGGGCATCGGATCGCGGTGATAGAGAACGAGTTCGGCGAAATCCCGATCGACAACGATCTGGTGCTGAACGCGGACGAGAAGATCATCGAAATGAGCAACGGCTGCTGCCTGTGCTGCACGGCCCGCACCGATCTGATCGAGATCCTGCGGTCGCTGCTGGCCCGCAGTGATCGCTTCGATCGCATTCTCATCGAGACCAGCGGGCTCGCCGATCCCAATCCGGTGGCGCAGACCTTCTTCGTGGACGAGGAGATCGCCGCGCATTTCACCTTGGACGCCATCGTCACGCTGGTGGACGCCAAGCACATTCGCGGTCACCTCGCCGAAACCGGCCATGACGGGCTGGGTTCCGTGGTGGCCGATCAGATCGCCTTCGCCGACCGCATCGTGATCAACAAGGTGGATCTGGTCGACGCGGCGGAGCTGGACGCGGTCCAGCGGCAGGTGCGCGCGATCAATGCGACCGCCGACGTCATTGCCTCCCGGTACGCGGAAATCGATCTGGGCGATGTGCTCGGCATCGCGGCGTTCGACCTGTCGCGGCCCATGGCGGGCGATCCGCACTGGCTGGAAGATGATGGGCACCAGCATGATCCGACCCTCACCTCGGTCGGCATCGAATTGGACGGGGCCGTGGACCAGCGAGCGCTCGAGGAGTGGCTGACCGCGCACCTGAGTGAGCACGGTGCGGAGGTCTATCGGATGAAGGGATTGTTCGCGGTAGCAAACGATGAGCGCCGTTTCGTCCTGCAGGGTGTGCACGAGGTGTTCGAGATCCGCCCGTCGACGCCGTGGAACCAGCCGGACCGCACCGGCAAGGTGGTGTTCATCGGCCGCGACCTGGACCGGGCCGAACTCACGCGCGGGTTGCGGTCCTGTCTGGCGGATCGGGCGCTGACACCCGCCACGGGCGGCAGCGCGCGGTAATACTCCGGCGCGTGCGTGTGGCCTCGGCCGAAAGGGCGCGGGGCCACACCGCGTTCGACTCCCGGTGACTTCGGATACCCGGGGGCGGCGGCCGCCGACTGCCCGTCACCGGTAAGGTTACGGCCCGATCGCGCGATAACCCACCGGTTGCCGCGGGTGCGCGAAGGGCAATGGCGTGGAGAGGTCGATGGGTCGGGCGAACGCGCTACACCTGATCCTGTTGGACGGGGTACAGGCGCGGCTGAACGGGCGGATGCGGCCGTTGGGGCCGCCGCAGCGGCGCGGGGTGCTCGCGGTGCTGGCCATGCGGCGGCGGCAATGGGTTTCGGCGGCGGCGCTGTCGGCCGCTCTGTACGACGATGAACCGCCCGCCAGCGGCAATGCCGTGATTCAGACCCATATTTCGGCACTGCGCCGGATTCTGGAGCCGGATCGGCCGCCGCGGACGCCGTCGAGCGTGCTGCTGTCCGGGCACGGCGGTTACCAGTTGCGCATCGAGGACGATCAGGTCGATATCGGTGTGCTGGACCGGTTGGCGGGCGCCGCGACGCGGGCGCGCCGGGCGCACGATGCCGAGCGCGCCGCGGGGCTGTACGCCGAGGCGCTGGCCCTGTGCGCGGGCGAGCCATTGGCGGGAATTCCGGGACCGTGGGCACAGCAGCAGCGGAGCGCGCTGGCGGAGCGGCGGCTCGCGATCGTGGAGGACAGCCTCGAGCTGACCGTGCTGCGGGGTCGCGCCGACGAGGCGATCGATGCCCTGCGCTCGCTGGCGCACGAGCACCCGTTGCGAGAGCGGTTGCGCGCCACGCTGATGCGCGCCCTCGCCGACCTGGGGCGGAGGTCCGAGGCATTGGCCGTCTATCGCGACACCAGGCGGATGCTGGTGGATGAGCTCGGCGTCGAACCCGGTGCGGAGCTGCGCGCGCTACAGGAGCGGATTCTCGCGGGCCGGGAAACGGACTCGACCCCGCCGCAGGCCATGGAAACCGTTGCACCGCAATCTCCCGAGCCCGCTGCCTCTCCCGAGCCCGCCGCCTCTCCCGAGCCCGCCGCCTCCGAAAGCGATTCCCGCCGAACACGACTCGTGGATCGCGAGCACGAGCTCGCGGCCATCGACGAGTTGGTGCGCCGCGCCGCCGACGGTGCGGGCGGGCTGGCGGTGGTCACCGGCCGCCCGGGGTACGGAAAGACCGTGCTGCTCGATGAGATCGCACGGCGCTATCCGAACGCACTGCGGATCGAACTCACCTCCGGCCACGGAGATCTGGCGACCGAGCTGCTGACCCGTCTCGACGGCGCGGCAGCAACGGACAGCGCGGCAGCAACGGACAGCGCGACAACGGCAGACAGCGCGACAGCAGCAGACAGCGCGACAGCAGCAGACAGCGCACTACCGGTGAGCGGCTCGGTACCAGTCGAGTTGCCGATAGCGGCACACAGGTCGGCGGCGGCTGACGCGACCGGGGAGATGGTGGTCCTGGGGCTGCGCACCGCACTGATGCGGCGGCGGGTGGGGCCGCCGACGTTGATGCTGGTCGATGGGGCGGGCCGGATGGATGAGCGCTCGGTGCGGGTGCTGGCCGCCGTCGCACCCGGGCTGCGGACCGCCCGCGCGCTCATTGTGGTGGCCCTGGACGGCAGCTTCTGGGAGCAGCGGGTGGTGGATCTGCACGGCCGCGTGGATCCGCTCGCGGTGCGGGTGCTGCGGTTACAACGGCTGAGCCCGGCCGCGGTCGCGGAACTGTACGAGCGGCGCACCGGCTCGGTCTGCCCGCCGGAGCTGGCCGCGCAGATCGAGCGTGCCGCCGCCGAGATACCCCTGCTCGTGGACGCGGTCATCGCGGATATGGCCGAGCGCGCCGACCACACCCGGGTACCGGACCATCTGCTCGACGGTCGCTACACGCGCGCGATCAGTCTTCTGCTGCAAGGGTTTTCGGCTCGCGGTTCGCGCATGATGCGGGCCCTGGCCGCGCTCGGAGAATTCGATCCGAGTGTCGAGACCCTGGCGGCGGCCTGCGGCCAACCCCCCGGCGAGGTGCGGCAGCGGTGCGAATTGCTCACGGATGCGGGCGTTCTGGCCGTCGCGGACCCACCTCGGATGCGACATCCTTTGATCGCGAACACCATTCAGTGGCTCGGCGGCAGGGAAGAGTCCGCGGCGTTCCGCACGGCCGCCGCCGAACATGCGCGCAGCACCGGCCATCCGGCCCGCTATGTCGCCCGCTACCTGCGGGATCTGTGTGGCTCCGACTACGCCGGCTGGACCGTGGTGCTCATCGACGCGGCCGAGGAATGCCTGCGCGAGCGCGTTCTCGCCGAGGCGATGCGCTGGCTCGAACTGGCCCTGCACCTCTGCACACCCGAACAGCGGGACGACCTGCTGGTGCGGCTCGGGCAGTTGGAGCTGTGGACCAATCCCGCCGCGGCACGGGCACATCTGGACGAGGCCCTGCGCGGTCAGCGTGAGCGCGCCGCCGCGCCCACCGCCGCCGTCCCGCTGGCCTGGACCATGGCCATGCGTCACGAGGCGACCACGGCCATGCGACTACTCGATGCCGTTATCGCCGATACCGCACCGCGAGATCCCGCGTCGGCGCGGGAGATTCGCGCGTCACTGTGGATGATCGCCGGACTGTCCGCCCCCACCTGGCGCGGCATGGTCGCCGGACTGCGCGCCCTGCCGGAACCCGATCCGATCTCCGCGGCAACCCTCACCTGGGCCGATGCCTTCGGCGTCCGCATCGAGGCCCGCACCGCGGTCCAGCGCCTGGCACCCGAGCATGCCGAGGAGCTGCTGCCCAGCAACCTCATCGGAATGCAGGCGCACCTGCGGATGTGGCAGGGCGATCTGCCCGGCGCGCTGCATCTCACCGCCCAGCGCGCCGATCAGCACTTCGGGGCCATCGACACCTACCGCGCCATCCTGCGCTCGGAGGTCATGTTGCGCGCGGGCTCCTACCGCGAGGTGCTGACCGAACTGGGTCCGATACTCGGCGATATCGACGACCGGTTCGTCGTTCCACCGGCGACCCTCGCCGCCCAGTACGCCCACGCCCTGATCGGCCTGGGCCGACTCGAAGAAGCCGAACACTGGCTGGACCGCCGTACCGCCAATGCCAATCCCGCCACCTGGGAATGGACCGTGGCCATCCATATTCGCGGCCTGCTGTGCGCGGCCCGCGGCGAATCCCGTGCGGCCGCAGGCCATTTCCTGGAGTGCGGTCGCCGGGTCGGCGCGGTGGGCATCGCCAATCCGGCGCATATCCCCTGGCGCAGTTCCGCGGCGCTGGAGCTGATCCGCCTCGGCGACCGCGAGCGCGCCCGCGAACTCGCCGACGACGAACTGGTCCTGGCCGAGCGCTGGAATACTCCGGTGACCATCGGAAGGGCGCTGCGCGCACAGGCTTTGGCGGCGCGGGGCGGTCCCTCCCCCGAACTGCTGGACCGGGCCGTGGGCGTATTGCGCACCCAGGACAGCCCGGTCGAGCTGATTCCCGCGCTGATCGATCTGGCCCGTCTGCTTCCTGCTGACGATAAGCGCGCGCGGGCACTGCTTCAGGAGGCTCGAGTGCTCGCCGAGCGGATCGGCGCGGCGCTCGAGCTCGCCGAGATCGACGTCGCGTTGCGCACTCTCGTCATAGATGGCGTGGAAACCCTACTCCCGTAATGGTGTTCGGTCGGCGTCAGTGCACCGAGCCCGCCGCCTGCTCGATAACACCCACCACCGCAACGGGATTGGAGACGGCGATGGCATGACTACCGGGCCGCTCGGTAACCGTGGCATGGGCGCGCGCGGCCATCTCCCGCTGTCCGGCGGGCGGAATCATCCGGTCGTCGGCCGCGACGAGGTACCAGGACGGCAGGGTCTTCCACGCGGGCTCACCGCCCTTCTCGGTGAAGGCCGCGACCGAGATCGGGCGCTGTCCGGCGGCGAATACGGCGGCCCGGGTGGCGGGAAGATCCTGCGCGAAGTACTCCCGGAACTTGTCGTCCGCGATCCGCAGTTCGGGCACCGACTCTCCCGGGATCTGGTGCGGAACAGTGATTTTGGTGGCGGGTCCGCCGTAGCGACCGTCGAGTTCACCCAGGGATTCGCCCCTGTCCGGGGCGAAGGCGGTCACGTAGACCAGCCCCGCGGCCTTACCGGAACCGGCGGCGGCATTGGTGATGACCGCACCGCCGTAGGAGTGGCCGACGAGCAGGGTCTTCCCGGGCATCCCGTCGAGAATTCCGCGAATATAGGCGCTGTCGTAGTCGAGTCCGCGCAGCGGGACAGCTGCGGTGGTGACCCGGAAGCCCTTGGCCTGCAACTGTTCCGCCACACCGGCCCAGCTGGAGCCGTCGGCGAACGCGCCGTGCACCAGCAGGATGCCCGGCTTGTTGGGATCGGGCGCGGGAACGGTGGCGGGGGCCTGAGCCGCGGGCTTGTCGTCACCGGTCGAGGAGCAGGCCGCGGCGGCCAGGGACAGGGTCAGCGCGCCCATCAGGAGCATGGTGCGGCCGGATCGGCGGGGGCCGGAGGTCTTGCGCAAGAGTGATGCCTTCCAAATCGTTCGAGGGGTCTTCCCTCATCGGCGCTCATACGAGCACCGGCGAAAGAATGGCCCCGACGACTCAAAGGCCGCTGAACGATTTCGAAACGCACCAGATGCGGATGCGGTCCACCGGCATGTTGTCCGATAGCTCGCAGTCCCGGGCGAATTCGCGGCGGCCCGCGAGGGCGGGCCGTTCGGGGAGCTGGAGGGCGTCCGCCCAATCCAGGGTGAGGAGTTCGGCGGTGAGGGGGTCTTCCTCGGCGGGGGTGCCGACCACCTCGGTGAGGATGCCGATGCCGAATTCGTCGGCCGGTTCCTCACCGAGGGTCCACCGCAGTGGCGGAAGATTCCGCCAGACGCCGATATCGGCGATTCTGGCGGAGACCCGCTCGATCCGGGTTTGGTCGCGCGGGTCGGCTTCCATCAGCCCAGGCGTGCCTCGATGGCCTTGATGATGGCCGGGCGCAGATCGGCGGCGCGAATGATGGCGTCCACCGAACCGACCTCGACAGCGCGCTGGATATTGTGCACGCGGTCGAACTCCGCCGCGACCTCACCGAGCTTCTCCGCGCGGACCGACGAACGGATCTCGTCGACCTCTGCGGTGAGCGCGGCCCGGTCGGCGCCGGGGGCGCCGGCGGCCCGCTCCTGCAATCCCCGCACGCGCGGGTCGGCGGCGGTACGGGCATTGACCTCACCCGCGAAGACCACCGCGGCGGCCGGAGCGCCACCGAGCACCGAGGCAACCGAGCCCTCCAGGGCGAGCACGGTCATATTCGGATTCAGCGCCTTGGAGAACACCACGAACGCACCCCCGTGGTACCGCGAGATGACGCAGAACACAATGGGGCCCTGGAAGTTCACGATGGCGCGGCCGATCTCGGCGCCGTATTCGAGCTGGAGCTTGCGCATCGACTCCGGTGAACCGTCGAACCCGGACAGGTTCGCCAGCACCACCAGCGGACGATTTCCGCTGGCCGCGTTGATGGCCCGTGCCGCCTTCTTCGACGACTGCGGGAAAAGCGTTCCCGCGGTGTAGGTGTCGGGTCCGTCGGTGGCCGGGAAGCCACGACGCGGCACACTCTGGGACTCGATGCCCAACAGGCACACCGGGATTCCGCCGAGGTGCGCGTCGTGCACCACGGCGGTCTCGGCATCGGCCATACCCGCCCAGCGCTCCAGCACCGGATGGTCCTGATCCGAGAGCGCCTTCATGACCGAGCGAATATCGAAGGGCTTCTTACGATCCGGATTCGCGGCGACGGAGAAGATCTCGCCGACGGTCTTGAAATCGCTGTTCGCAGAGGTGTGCGGGAAGTCCGACACATCGCGATCGATGGGATCGCTGGTCTGCGAGCGACGCGGGGTCTGCTCACCGGGCGCGATATAGGTGTGGTCGTAATGCGCCATGAGCACACCGCGCGCGGCGGTCAGGTTCGGAGCCCAGTACTGCGCCTGGCCGTTCGGGCCCATGACGCGGTCGTAGCCGCCGATGCCGAAGTTGTCCTCGGCCGAGACGCCACCGGAGAAATCGAGCGCCTGCTTACCGGTGAGCACCATGGCCGAATCCGGGGTCATGACCAGAATGCCCTTGGTGTGCATGAGCATGGTCGCCTCGGCGTTCCAGTACGGCTGCGCACCGACATTGATGCCCGCGACGACGATATTGATCTCGCCGCCGTCCTGGGTGAACTCGACGATCCGCTTGAGTGCGGCCGCCACCCAGTCCATATTCTCGGTGCCCGACTCCATGGAGATGCGCGCACCCGAGGAGAGCGCGTACCACTCCAACGGCACCCGCATCTGCTCGGCCAGATCCAGTGCCGCGATCACCCGGCGGCACTCCGGCTCCGACAGCGCGCCAAGGGATTTCGTCGGATCGCCGAGCAGCACCACGCGCTTGACGCCCTCGGGGTACTGGGTGGTCGGCGTGCTCACCACACCGGCGACGATGGCCGCGCTGTTGCGGCCCTTGGCCCGGTCGACCGGAACCAGCGCGTGCGCGGCGTCGAGATCGTATTCGGTGAAATCACCGAGCTGCTCGGTCAATTCGTACGGGTACACGGTATTGCGGCTGGCCGCGCGCAGCACCTTCTGCCGGTACGCGTCCAGCGGTTCGACCGGCTCGTCGGAGCGCTCGACGAAGCTGACCTCGGTACCGCCGGCGGCATCGAACGCGATCCGCACCGCGATCTTGACCAGCTCACCGGTGGCCGCGTCACGCTGGCGCGCGATGAGCAGGATCTCCTCCAAACCCGTTCCGGCGGTTGCCGGTTGCACACGCGCCGCGATGATGGTCTCCAGCTCGGCCCGGGTCAGCTCGACCGGCGGCCAGATGTACATGACGATGCGGTTGGTGTGCAGGCGCTTGGCCGAGGGCCGCTGCGCCTGCGCGCGGCGGATCGAGTCCAGGCAGGTGGCGATGGTGATCTCGGCGGTCGGCAGCGAGAGCAGTCGACCGTCGTGATCACGCAGTGCCGCGAGGTCGCGGACCTGGGCGAAGGCGATGAGCCGCTCGTCGGTCGGGTTCTCCTTGGCCACGCAGCGGAACAGGTACACCTCTTCGTCGTCCGAGGACGGCAGTCGGGTGAGGTCGAACTTGTGCAGCCGCTTCATCTGCATGCGCTGCGCGATGTACGGGTGCAGGCCGCGGATCAACCGCTCCTCGACCATGCCGGTGGCCGAGGGCCGGAAGGTGAAGTGGTGGTGCATGACCGCGCCACCGCTGCCCGCCACCGTGCAGGTGATGCGGTGCACGTGATTGGGCAGCGGCTGGGCGTTGAGCACCTCCTGCAGCGCCGCGGCCATGGCGTCGAAGTCCTCGGGCTGCTTCTCCCAGCCGAGGTAGATGTCCACCTCGAGCGAGGCGGCGCCATTGGCGACCGCGCCGAGACCGCGCAGCACGGTGGGCAGGGTGTCGAAGCTCGCCGCGGCCGAGACCAGGGTCAGGCCCCGGCGCTCGGCGACGACGAAGGCGCAGCCCTGCGCCTCCTGCGTGCGGACGTCGACCAGACCCTTGTTGCCGTAGTACCGGCGGGTCAGGACCTCCAGAACCGCTGTGTTGTCGGCGTTTCCGCGCACCAGGCGCTGACCCAGCAGCCGCACCAGCGGTTCGGTGCTGCGCACCATATCGGAGATGCGCTCGGCACGATCCGCCGCATCCGGGTGCAGATCCAAGTGCCGCAGGTTCTTTCGCACATTGGTGTACACCCGGGCGCGGTTTCGGCGCAGCAGCGGCTGGGCGTACCAGGCGTAGACCACACCGCGGGCCAGGTCCGCGATCACCGGGAAGCGCACCTGCGTCGCGGCGACCAGGCGCTCCAGCGCCAGACCGACCGGCTCGCGAAGTGCCCTGTCCGGCACGGGTTCCCGCAGCCATTCCCGCAGGAGCGTGGTGATGATGGTGACGGTGTCCGAGGGTCGCTGCTGCGCCAGGAAGATGCGGAAGACCGCGGCCTCGAGGTCGGGCGTGCGATCGAGTTCGGTGACGCCGTAGTGCCCGAGCGCCTTGGAGAGCTTGGCCTGATAGGTCTCCGGCAGTCCGGCGCGCTCCACATCGAAGCTCTGCAGATAGGTGTGGAAGTACTCGCGGGCGCTGTGGACGTGGCTCTGCTCGCCCTCCTCGTCCCAGGAGCGGTTGTGGCTGAGCTCGGCGAGATCGGCGAAGACATCCACCAGCGCGAGCTCTTCGGCGAGCGGGCGACGGTAATCCGCCACGGCCGCGCGGCGCAGGACGAGGTAGTCGTCCACCACCCGCTTCTCATCGAGCGGATCGACGTCGAAGCCGAGCAGCAGGCCGCGCAGATCCTGCAGGCGACGGCCGATGCGCTCGTGCGGGCGTACCGCGGCGGTCTCCACGGGCAGGTCCAGCACGGCCGCGCCGGCGGCCGAATCACCCTCGGCCGCATCGTCATCGGAGGCGAGCGGCTCCAGGCGCAGCAGCGGCGCACCGGTCTCGACCTGGGTGCCGACCGAGACCGCGCACTCCTTCAGGCGGGCGCGGAACGGGGCGCGCAGCACCGTCTCCATCTTCATGGACTCGAGGACGAGCACGGGCGCGCCCGCCTCGACCTCATCGCCTACCTGGAGCGGGGTGGCGACCACCAGCGCGGGGGCGGGCGAGCGCACCACGCCGCCCTCGTCCCGGCTGATCCGGTGCGTCACACCGTCGACGTCGACCAGGTGCACCGGACCGTGCGTGCCGGTGGTCAGGCGGTACCGGGTGTCATTGACCACGATCTGCCCGGTGTGCTGATCGAAACGCTCCAAATCCACATCGGCGGTGCGGATTTCGCCGCCCGCCTCGATGCCGACCCGGAAGCGATGCGCGCCGATGCGCGCCACCCGCACCCGGTAGCCGACGCCGCGCAGCTTCAGATCGCGCGGGCGACCGCTCTCGTGCTGCACCTGCGGACGACCGCCCGAGGCGGTGGAGATCAGGCGCTGGCGCTCGACCCCCTCCTCCTCTTCGTAGGCGTCGATGGCGGCCGCGGCCAGGGCGATGCTGGAGTGCGCGTGCGAGACCAGCCGGCCCTCACCGCGCACGCGGTCGATCCAGCCGGTATCGGCGCTGGCATCGATGACCTCGGGCTGAATCAGCAGATCCAGCACGAAGCTCTTGTTGGTCGCACCGCCCTCGATGACCACGCGGGTCTGCGCCACCGCGCGGCGCAGCCGGGCCAGCGCCTCATTGCGGTCGCGACCGTAGGCGATGATCTTGGCGATCATGGAGTCGAAATCGGCGGGGATGGTGTCGCCCTCGCTGACACCGGTATCCACGCGGATACCCGGTCCGGCCGGAAGGTCAAGGCGGGCAATGCGACCCGGGGCGGGCGCGAAATCGCGATCGGGATCCTCGGCATTGAGCCGGGCCTCGATGGCGTGCCCGCGCTCGGCGGGCGGCTCACCCTCGAGCCGGCCGCCGGAGGCCACGTGCAGCTGTGCGCGCACCAGGTCGAAGCCGGTGGTGGATTCGGTGATCGGATGTTCCACCTGCAGGCGGGTATTCACCTCGAGGAAGGCGAAGAGCTGATCACCCGGGTGGTACAGGAATTCGACGGTGGCCGCACCGCGGTAGTCCACCGCGATGGCCAGCCGCTCGGCGGAAGCCTTGAGTTCGGCGGTCTGCTCGGGGCTCAGCACCGGTGAGGCCGATTCCTCGATGACCTTCTGATTGCGGCGCTGCACCGAGCAGTCGCGCACACCCAGTGCCCACGCGGTGCCCTGACCGTCCGCGATCACCTGTACTTCGACGTGGCGCGCACCGGTGACCAGGCGCTCCAGGAAGACCACACCGCTGCCGAAGGCACGCGCGGCCTCCTGGCTGGTGCGTTCATAGGCATCGACGAGGTCGGCCTCGTTGGTGACCACGCGGATACCGCGCCCGCCGCCACCCGCGGTGGCCTTGAGCATGAGCGGATAGCCGATCTCGGCCGCGGCGATGGTGGCCGCCTCCAGCGTCTCCACCGCGCCCCGGCTCCACGGCGCGACCGGCACGCCGACCTCCTCGGCGATCAGCTTGGCACCGATCTTGTCACCGAGTTTGCGCATGGCGTCCGGGCTGGGCCCGATGAAGGTGACCCCGATCTGCTCGCAGAGTTCGGCGAAGGCCGGATCCTCGGCGACGAAACCCCAACCGACCCAGGCGGCGTCGGCCTTGGTCTCGATCAGGGCCTTCTCGAGCAGCTTGAGATCGAGGTAGGGGCGCGCGGCGGCGGGGCCGAGGTCGTAGGTGACATCGGCCTCGCGCACGAATGTCGAATTGCGGTCGACATCGGTGTGCAGGGCGATGGTTTCAATCGGCAGCGCGGTCTCCGCGGCCAGGTCTCGTACGGCATGGATGAGGCGCATGGCGGCCTCTCCGCGGTTCACGATGGCGATGCGGCTGAACAACTCGCCGACTCCTTTCCAAGGCATTGGCCCGGTCGGGCGAGGGAATGGACTCCCGGTTTTCGCTCAGTGTGCGCTCTCGCGCGGCAGGGAGCCACAGCGCGCGGGGGTTACCGGCCCGTAGTTCCAAAGAATTTCATGAAGAGATACCTCTGAGACAGAGCCATTCTGGGTGTCATGCGCGACGGACGGGCACGGACTCCGGATAGGGACGCGGCGTACGGCGACCTGTTCGCCCTGCTCTTCGGCTCCATGGGACGGCTGCACCGACAGGTCGGCCGGCTCGACGGACGCTCCTTCGACGAGTCCGCGCTCTCCGGCGCGCGGACCGAATTCCAACACCCCGCCCACCGGGCCGGTGCCGTATCTGGACTTCTGGCCATCACCATGCCGCTGTTCTTCGCCTCCAACGCGCTGTATCCGACCGATCATGCCGGGCTGGTTGCAGACGGTCAGCCATGTCAATCCGCTCAGCTACGAGGCGGACGCGCTACGCGGACTGTTGATCGGCACGCCCGCGAATCTGTGGCTGGATTTCGCCGTACTGACCGGTGCGGCGGTGCTGAGCGTCGCCCCACCGCCACCGTCACCGCCCGTTGGGCAGCCTGGTGCGCTGAGTC
Source organism: Nocardia acidivorans NBRC 108247 (assembly GCF_001625085.1). Classification (GTDB taxonomy): domain Bacteria; phylum Actinomycetota; class Actinomycetes; order Mycobacteriales; family Mycobacteriaceae; genus Nocardia; species Nocardia acidivorans. Next base: position 39,569 of record NZ_BDAW01000032.1, on the reverse strand, counting down.
CCGCTGCGGCTCAGCGGATTCCGCGCATGGACAGCAGCAGCCGGTTCTCCCGGGCGTATTGCCCGGGGGTCTGGCCCCGCCAGGTGCGGAAGGCGGTGCCGAACGCCGACACACTCGCGTACCCGAGGCGATCGGCGACGCTCTCCACGGTCAGGCCGGTGCTCAGCAGTTCCTCGGCGAGCAATCCGATGGTCTCGGAGCTGAGTTCGCGAAAGGTGGTGCCCTCCGCGGCGAGCCGGCGCCGCAGCGTGCGCACGCTGATATTCAGATCCGCGGCGATATCGGCTTGTTCGGCCAGCCCGTGCCGGCGGATCAACAACTCGCGCACCCGTTCACTGACGCCGAAGCGATTGCGCCGCCGCTGCACCACCTCGGCGCACTGCTCCTCGTACATCCGCATACTGGCCGGATTCGCCTGCGGCAGCGGCATTTCCAAGGCGGAGGCCGGAACGGTGAGCGCCGAGCGCTCGGCATCGAAGATCAGCTCGGAGACCCCGAGCAGGGTCGAGACCGCCTCGTACATCGGATGCACGGGCAGTTCGAGTTCGAGCCGGATGGCTGGCAGCCGCATGGGCAGCAGGTCCTGCTGCACAATGCCGATGGCGACCATATCGCGCTCCAGGGTGAATCGCCGCAAATCGGGCGGCACCGCACTGTCGTCCCGCAGGATCAGCACATTCGGACCCTGTGTCTCCGCTCGAATCTCCCCCGCCGCGAACGACAGGTCCAAATACCGCACCCCGATCTCGAGAGCCTGCCGCAAGGTGGACGAGGTACTCAGCGCGAATCCCCAAATACCCAGACTGGTCGGATGGCACAGCATGCCCGCCAGCAAACCCAGTCCGGGCTCGTCCACACACCCCGCGAGCAGATTCCGCATGATCGCGAACTCCTGCTCGGCGGCGATCATCGCCTCGGCATCACCCAGGTCCTCCGGGGCGATCCTGGTCCCCGCCAGCGCATCCTCGACCGCGACCCCGCGTTGCGCACCGAATTCGACCAGCAGACCGGCATTGTGAATGGCGCGAAGACGCCCAGGCGCTTCAGACATCTCGCCATCTTCGCAAACATCCGGCCTCCGGTTACCCGAAACGGGTGGGTCACCAATCGAATCGGGCGCGGTGCCCGGTCGCTCGGTCAGGCCCCGACGCGCACCGGGAGCTTGGGGTGACGGTGTTCGGGGGCTTGGACGGTGAGTTCGGCAGGCTCCGCACCGGGTCCGTCGCGGCCGATGATATCGGCGAAGGCGCGATCCACGGCGTCACCGCGAATGGCCTGCTCACAGCGCCGAGCCAGATCCTTGCGATCCGTGCCCGGCTGCTCCAGGGGTTGCAGGACCAGTTCGGCCACTACGCCTTTGGAGCGCAGTACCCGGCGGAAGGAGTCGGCCATGGTGTCCACGCCGACGAAGCCGGGCACGGTGCACACCTCGCCGTGACGATCCAGATAGCGCAGCCGGATCGGCTGCACCGGGGTGCCGGTGTCGATGGCGGCCTGGAACAGGGCGGGCCGCAGGCGGCCGTGCGCGCGACCGCACCAGGTGGTGCCCTCGGGGAACAGGCCGATGCGCTCACCGGCGGTGAGGCGTTCGGCAATGCGGTGCACGACACCCGGGAGTTCGCGCAGCCGTTCGCGTTCGATGGGGATGACCCGGACGCGGCGGGCGATATCGCCGAGCACCGGCCAATCGACCATATCGGCGCGGGCCACGAAGGCCGTCGGCCGTACCGCCGAGAGCGCGATGATATCGGTCCAACCGATATGACCGGCCACCACCAGCAAACCCTCGCGATCCGCAGGGGCACCGCCGTTGTCGATGACGCGGACCTGAATTCCGCAGCAGGACAGCAGGGCTCGGGCATACCGGGTCTGCACCCTGGCGCGGTAACGGCGCGGTGTGACCAGATACGCGATCGGGAAGGAGACCGCCACCGCGCCGATGCCCGCGATGCGGGCGGCGAAGCGGAGGCGACCGGCCTCAGGCTCGGTGTCGACGCATTCGGGCCCGCACGGGCTCGACGGCATCCAGGCGTGGGCGGAGGCGGGGGCCGGAGGACATTCCAGCGCCCCGGAACCGGGGGAAAGGAAGGCGGGCATCATGATTCATCACCGCTCGAGAGTGGCCACCGCGCCCTGCAGGCGCTCCAGGTAGCGAGTGTTGATGGTCTCCAGGCCCAACAGGGCGACGAAATCGGCGACGGCGAACTCCGGATCGTGCGCGGGTTCACCGCAGATCTCCGCGCCCAGGCGCAGATATCCGCTCAGCAGCGGCGGCAGCTTCGGGCGGGCCGGGGGCTCCAGCTCGTCCAGGGTGCGACCCTCGACGACGACCGGGTTGTACGGGCGCACATGCCGATCCGCTTGCAGCGCATGCTTTTTCATGAGCAGATCGCGTACGCCGCGCACATTCACACCCGGCGCGTCCTGCGGAGTCTGCCGCATGGGCACCGAGACGCAGCCCATGATCCAGTCGTAGCCGGTGAGCTGGATGTAGTGCAGGATGCCCGCCCACATGAGCGTGAGGACCGAACCGTTGCGATGATCGGGCACCACGCAGGCGCGGCCCATCTCGACGATTCGATTGCCGGTGGGATCCAGTGCGGCCAAATCGAATTCGGTCGCGGTGTAGTAGCCGCCGGCGGCGGTCACCTTGTCCGGCGGCAGCATGCGGTAGCAGCCGACGAACTGTTCGGTGAGTTCATCACGGACCAGCAGATGGTCGCAGTGCTCGTCGAAACGATCGGCGTCCAGGCCGGTGCCATTGTCGGGAATGGTGAAACCCGGTTCGGCGGCGAAGACCTGATACCGCAGCCGCTGAGCCGCTTCCCGATGCTCGGCATCGGAGGCGACGACCAGGGAGTACTGGGAGCGGCCCGTGGTGCGCGGCGGCTCCGGAGTTGTGCATGACTCGCGTGGGAGCAGGCTGGAAGTCGACGCTGCCTTGGTGGTCATAGGGTTGATCAAACGAGTCCCAGAATGCGCCGGGGCGACCGCCGGATGGCCTCTCGATGCCAGTCCGGTGAACGCGACGCAGACCACACCCGGCGTTCATCCGAACGCTTCCGAAAGTTCCCTACCAGGACAAACGCTCGTATCCCGGCGGGGTACAACCCCCGTCCGAGCCCTCGCGAGGCATGGTTCGCGAAGCTGGAGAACGGAACTCTACGCCTGCGCCGCGCGACTGTCGGCGCCGGGGTTCACGGTCGGCGAAGAGCAGCGCGGTATCACCGAATTCATGCCAGAGGTAACCGGAGTCGAGCGCGACGCGGTAAGCCTGCCGCACGACCTCCGGTCCGGCGACCGCCTCCAGAAGCATCGACGGTGTGCGAGAACGGATTCGCCTTCGCGATATTCTGCAACCAGGTCGGCCCCACACTCATCGGCAGCAGAATGCCCGAGAGCAGCATGATCGGCACCGAGACCGAATTCAGCACCGACGCCGGCGTCGACTCCTGTTTTGCCCACAGACCCAGCGCGTACGAGGCGGAGGCCAGACCCGCCGCCATCACCGAGATGAGCAGTACCGACAGCACCAGGCCGAGCGGATCGGGGCGTGAACCGAACGCCGCCATGGCCACACCCACCAGTACCAGGGCCTGCACGATGAGCAGCACCATATCCTCGAGCACCCGCTACCCGTGCACCGGCGCCGGCATCCGCACCACCGCCAGCACCAGCAAACGCGTTGTAGGAACAGCCATACGCGCAGGTTAGCGCGCCCGATACCGCCGGCGGCTGGGGGCTTGGTCGTCCATGTTCAGGACGCCGACGGGAGCACCGTCACGAAAGGCGAAGAGTAAACGGGTGATCTGCGCATCGCGGCCGGAGTCGTCCGCCCAGACACCCTCTACCAGTCGCTGCACCTGACGGAGGGAATCCACACTGTCCAGGGCATTGCGCGCGAAGGCGTAGAGGCAGGTACGACGGGGAACCGAGACGACGATCTCATTGGTTCCGAGCAGTCGCTGCGCCTCGCGCATCGCCACCGCATCGAGCAGCTTCTCCGAGGAGAAGGTGAAACCGGAAAGCGTCGCCAAGGTCAGCCCCGGTGCGTCTACCACGCGCCATTCATAGTGCAGCGCGGCGAGATTGGCATATGCCCGATCCCCCAGTTCACTCGAGTGCGCCTCCGGATTATCGACAGTGATCACTTCGTAGGTCGAGGGTCTGTCGTGGGCGAAGACGATCAGAACGTAGTCGTGCTCGGTGCCGAACCGAGAATGCGGTGCCCATCGCGCGACCGGCCAGCCCGAGGGTTTCAGCAGCGGATAGACATCGGCCAGCGGGTCATGCGACTGCCCAGGCACCGCGAGACCGCGGTCGGGGGCGACGGTTGGCGGCGGCGAAACAGTCTGCCGCGCAGAGTCATTCGTATCCTGGGCGGCGACCGCGGACGAGGCGGGTCGCCGGTCCTCGGTTCGGACGTGGGACAGCGTGAGACGCTGCGCGGAGTCACGAGCGATCAGCTTGTATTCGATCCACAGTTCGTCCCGCTCCAGCGCCGCCGCCAGTTCGGGCCGATCCGCCAGCGCCGCACGCAGATCCGGGTCCGCGTGCACCATGGCCCGCACGAAGGGATCGCTGCCGCGCTCCACCAGCAGGCCATCGACGATTCGGCAGTCGAGCCGGAGATCGGCGGGATCGTCGACGTCGAGGACCACATCCACCATGAGCAGATGGCCCGGGCCGACCAGACCGACGCAATCGGCCGTCCGGTCCCGGACCGGCCACGCGTCGTCACCACCGGCGAGGATCTCGGCATCGCGGCTCGCCATCAGATCGCGGGCGAGGAACATTCGAATCTCATGGCCGCGCAGGGCCGCTCGCATCTCGGAGTCCAATGTCCGGCGACACCGCCGGGCGAGGTCGGCGAGCGCCCACGACGCCAATGCGCGCAGGTTGTCCGCCGAATGTCTGCCCAGCTCCAGCGCTTTCAGGGCCGGATCGACTTCCGAGCCGTCGGTCCAGGTCCGGGCCGTCAATTCCATCGGCAGCCATAGCCCCTGGACATCGCGCATGACCGCGACCACCTGCGCCGCGATCTCGGTGTAGTCGGAAAACCTTGCGGGCCAAGCCAGCTCGCGACGCCAGTTATCGGGTGTGAGCGGGCCGGGCGCGTCCCAGCCCTGTGCCCGCAGCCGGGCGGCGGCCGCATCCTCCGGCCGATCGGCGACGACCTCGCAGTAGAGGCTGTCACTGCCGCGAATGAACTGGGCCGACAACCCGTCGGGCGCGGACAACACCAGATAGCTCTCCACGGGCAGGGCGAACAGCGTCCACCCCAATGCCGCCGAAAACCATTCCCACACCTCGGATTCCGCCGCGAGTTGTTCGGCCCGCGCCCGATCCTCGAAAATCCCGCTCCCCATCCGAATGCTCCCTCCCCATCGAATATCCGCACCATACAGCGGGTGCCCGACAACTTCCGGGCACGAAAAGGCCGCCCGGTGGGGACTACCGGGCGGCTCGTTCTCGGGGACGGGGTCAGGCGGCTCGGGGTGGGGCCTGTTCCTTTGCCGCCGGGGCCTTGTCGACCTCGCTGAAGCCGGGGCGGCCGGTGCCGATGAAGGCGACCAGCCAGGAGAAGACGGCCGCGAAACGGTTCCGGAATCCGACCAGGTAGAACAGGTGCACGGCCAGCCAGGTGAACCAGGCCAGGGTGCCGGTGAACTTGATCTTGTCGTTGATCTTGGTGACGGCGCTGAAGCGGCTGATCACCGCCATGCTGCCCTTGTCCCAGTAGTTGAACTCGGTCGCGGCCTGCTTCTTGCCGCGGATGATGTCCGCGACGTGGCGGCCCTCCTGCATGGCGACCGGCGACTGGCCCGGGTAGCCCTTGAGCGAGGTCATATCGCCGATGGCGTAGATATCGGCGTGCCCGCCGACGGTGCAGTCCGGATTGACCAGAAGTCTTCCGGCGCGGTCGGTTTCACAGCCGGTGGCCTCGGCCAGCAGTTCCGCGAACCCGCCGACCTGCACGCCCGCCGACCACACCACGGTCTCGGCGGCGATACCGCGCTCAACCCCGTCCTTGCTCTTGACGGTCACCTTGCCCTCGTCGATATCGGTGACGAAGGTGTCGGTCAGCACCTCGACGCCGCTCTTGCTGAGCGAGCCCTTCGCGTACTCCGACAGTCCGCCGCCGAACGGGGGCAGCACCACGCCCGCACCTTCGACCAGAATCACCGAATCATCGGTGTGGTAGTACCTTTTCGCGAGTTCCTTGAGCTGACCCGCGACCTCGACACCGGTCGCGCCCGCGCCGACGACCACGAAGCTGAGCAGGCGGCGGCGGGTCTCCGGATCGGCGGTCTTGGCCTCGGTGAAGACGCGATCGATCTGCGCGCGCAGCGCCTTGGCATCGTCGATGGTCTTGAGCGAATAGGTCTTGTCGGCGAAATCGTCACGGCCGAAATAGGACTGGCGGGCACCGGTGGCGGCGATGAGCGAACCGTAGCGGATCCGCCGGGTGCCCTCGGCGGTCTCGTACGTCAGGATCGCGTTCGGGGCGTCGATCGCGGTGACCTTGCCGATGCGGGTTTCGCCGTTCTTGTGATGCTTGAGGATGTTCTTGATGGGCGGGGCAATCTCGTCGGAGGCCAGCACACCCGTCGCAACTTGATAGAGCAGCGGCTGGAAGAGGTGTTCGGGGGTACTCGAAATCAGAACGTACGGAACTCCCGACTTATTGAGCTGCTTGGCGGCGGCAAGCCCACCGAAGCCCGATCCGACAATGACAACCTCAACGGTCTCGACACCCGCACCCGCGTACGACATGACAGCCTCCTTCTCTCATGACTAACCGTGATTCGGAACGCGGATGTTCCAGGGGTCAGGGCGCATAATCAATATGACTCTTATCTACATTGATCATGAATTGGAGAAGTGCCGTGGAGCTGCGACAGCTGGCCTACTTCGTCGCCGTCTGCGAGGAGCTCAGCTTCAGCCGGGCGGCGACCCGCTGCTTCATCTCGCAGTCGGCCATCAGCCACCAGATCGCGCGACTGGAAAGAGACCTCGGGGTCCCCCTTTTCGAGCGGTCCACAAGATCCGTCGTACCCACCGACGCGACCACCCGGCTACTTCCCCTTGCGAAGCAGATGCTGAGCCTGGAATCCGCCATTCGCGCAGCTGTACGCGCCTCCGGCCCGCGAATTCGCCTCGCCGCGAATATGAGCTTCGCAACAAGATCGCTCTCCGCCATTGCCGGAGCACGCGAGGCGCATCCCGGCGCCGAGATCGAATTCGTCATCAAACCTTTCCGCCAGCGCATTCAGGCCGTGGCCGACGGCGATTGTGATCTGGCCCTCATTCGAGGCAGTGTGGATCAGCCCGGATTGACCGTGGAAAAACTCTGGGTGGAGGACCTCGTGATAGCCACCTCCACCGCCCATCCGCTCGCCGGGCGCACGGATGTGACGCTCGCCATGTTGAGTGACTATCCGCTATTACTCCCCGGCGAACACGATCAGGTGCTGCTGCACAATGTGGTCCGCTCCGCCTTCGCCGATCTCCCCACCGGTCCGGCCTACGGCCCGCCCATCCCGCCGGACCACACCGCCACCATGGAACTCATCAATCGCCCCGACGCCTGGACCATCCTGTACGCCGACAGCCATACCGAAGGCATCGCCACCCTGCGCCTCACCGGCCACCCGCTGCGGGTCCCCGTCTCGGCCGTGGTGCGCAGCGATATCCGCCCCTCCCCCATCCTCACCACCCTGCTGGCAGCCCTGCACTGCGCGTGAATGATTCGGGCAGCGCGGTGCTGTCGACCGTCCTAGGCTGAGGGCCGTGAGCCAGGAGAACATGCGGGCGTCGGATGCCGATCGCGAACAGATTGTCACCAAATTGCGGACGGCGATGGACGACGGGCGGATCAATCTGCATGAGTTCGACGAGCGGGTGCAGCAGGTGTACGCGGCGCGGACCTATGGGGAATTGACGCCGGTGCTGGCGGATCTGCCCGCGGTGCGGAGGTCCCGGTCGGGGCCGAAGCCGGCCGCCGCGCCCGGGATGTTTCCCACCTGGGTGAAGATCATGTGGACGCCGTGGGTGTTCGTGAACATCCTGTGCGTATTGATCTGGCTGGCAACGGGAATGGGGTACTTCTGGCCGTTCTGGGTGGCGGTGCCCTGGGGGTTGGCGCTGTTCATTCCGAGCACGGTGGGCTACCTGGTCAACAAGGAGAACCCGCGCGATTAGGCCAGGGCGTGCGCTACCGCCAGATGCAGGCGCAGGTCATCGGGCTGATCGTCCTCGACGGACCAGGCGATCTCCTCCATGGCGCGCATGAAGGCCCAGCCGCGGGCGCGTTCGACCGATACCCCGAGGGCGGCGGCCGTTCGATCCGCCACTGCCGCCGCGTGTTCGGGGTTCGGATCGCTCTGCACCTGGATCATCACCAGGAAGCCCGCGTCGAAGGCGGCCTCGCCCAGATACGCCTTCGGATCGATGAGCAGCCACGGTTCACGTTCGGCGGCAACGATATTGCCGAGGTGGGTATCGCGGTTCACCACCAGCAGGGGGCCGTCCGGAACGGCCAGGCGCTCACACCATTCGGCGGCCCGATCCAGTAGCGCGGGCGGGATCACCTGTGCGATATGGGGTTTCGGGGTGGTGAACATCGCCACCCACTCCGCGACCATGCCCGCCGCCTCGGGCAGCGGCGGGAAATCCGCTGGTACGCCGACCGGTTCGCGCCGCAGTCGCCGATACAGCGCGCACGCCCGCTCCACTCGGCCGATATTCTCCGGTCGGCCCTCCAGACTCGGGAAGCCCGGCTGGACCAGCAGCGGCGTTCCGGGTCGCGCCCATTCGAGCAGCAGTGAGTTACTGGCGGAATCGAATTCGTACAACCGGACCGCACCGTCACCCCGATAGCAGTACAGCCCCGCCGCCTCGCCGAGATTCTCCGGATCGATCACGGGGATCTTCAGCACCGCGACCGATCCGTCCGCCCGGCGCACCGGGGCGACATAGGAGTGCGTACCGCCGCCGAACGGTGCGCCGATGAGTTCCAGTTCCCATGCCGCGCACCGCTCGGCGACCAGGGCGGGCAGATCCGCCAGCCACCGCCTGCCCCGTTCGGCGAAAATCGCGGCGATATTCTCGGCGACCTCGGGTGGCGGCGTGATCGACATCGGTCCAGCCTGCCAGAATCCGGCGCGCCTTGACTCTCCGGCCAGGGGAGACCCGATCCTCGACCTATGAAACTGGACCTGGCCAAAACCGATCGGAACTACTACACCGCCCCCGCCGATCCGGTCCTGCGCACCTTCGGCACCCACGCCTATGCCACCGCCACCGGCTCCGGCGCGCCCCTGGGCAGCGCGTACACCGAGGCCGTGGCCACGGTGTACCGCGCGGCGTACGGCGTGAAGAAACTCGCCAGGGCCGCCGATCAGGATTTCGTGGTCGCCAAATTGGAGGGCCTGTGGTGGGTCGAGTCCGACGCGCCGCCGCTCACGGTGCCGCGCGAGGAGTGGCACTGGAAGATGATGATTCGGCTACCGGACTTCGTCACCGCGGACATGATCACCGGGGCGGTCTTCGAACAGATCACCGAGGGCGAGTCGATCCAGGCCCTGCACGTCGGCCCGTACTCGACCGAACCCCAAACCCTCGCCCGCATGGATGCTTTCATGCGAGCCGAGGGCTTGACCATGAACGGCCGGCACCACGAGATCTACCTCTCGGACCCGCGCACATCGGCCGAGGCCACCATGAAAACCATTCTCCGCCACCCCATCCGGCGGTCCTGACCCCGTTATCCGTTGCCCATGCGGATATTGTGCAGCAGACAGCCCATGGCCAGCGATCCCGGCACGAACGGTGCCGCCGAGCCCGACAACCAATCGCCGTTCATCACACTGGAGTGGGCCGAGCCGGTGCGGAAGTCGAGGCCGGTGCAGCCGGTGGTCAGATCGGCCACCGGCGCGGCCGAGGTGGTCGCGGGCTGAACGGGTTCCAGCGGAAGCGGGCCGCGTTGGCCGCGCCCGCACCGGCGAACAGGGTGGCGGCGGCGAGTCCGGAAATTGCGAGAGAACGACCGACCGAAACCGTCCTGCCCCCAGAAGCTTTGGCACCGGCACTCGCGATCGAGCTCAGTCCGGGACCGCGGTCTCGTGCACGGTGCGCCACAGATGGGTGCGGCCGTCGGTGACCAGGACCGCGGTCACCGTCCGCCGGGTGCGCATCTGCCCCAGGACATTCTCGGCCACGAATCGGAGCACGATGAGATTGCCGCTGCGCGCGATCTCCCGGACGTCGGAGACCTCGATCTCCAAGCCCGGCTGGGCGTTCCGCGCCGACCACACCCCGGCCAGCAGGGTCTCACGATCCACCGCGTGCCCGGTGGTCACGACCGAGGTGAACGCCTCGTCCAGCGCTCCGGAGATGCGGTCGAACACTTTGGGCAGCGCATCGGTGCCCAGCCACTCGGCCAGGTCCCAGTGCAGTGCGGCGGCGATATCGGTCAGCTCGGCGGGTGTGGGCATATCGGCATTCTCGATCTCTGTCCGGCCGGGGCCAGCTCGGCCGGGACTCCCCCGAATACACGTGACCCCCGGCCTTTTCGGGCCGGGGGTCACTCTATGCGCTCGACGCCGGGTGATTAACCCTTGTGCGCCTTGACCGCCTCGGTCAGCTGCGGGGCGACATTGAACAGGTCGCCGACGATGCCGTAATCGCTGATCTCGAAGATGGGGGCTTCCTCGTCCTTGTTGACAGCGACGATGGTCTTCGAGGTCTGCATGCCCGCGCGGTGCTGGATCGCGCCGGAGATGCCCAGGGCGATGTACAGCTGCGGGGAGACCGTCTTACCGGTCTGACCGACCTGGAACTGACCCGGGTAGTAGCCGGAGTCGACCGCGGCACGCGAAGCGCCGACGGCGGCACCGAGGGCGTCGGCCAGCGGCTCGACGACCTTGCCGAAGTTGTCGGCCGAACCGACGCCACGGCCACCGGAGACCACGATCGCGGCCTCGCTCAGCTCGGGACGATCGCCACCGGCGACCGGCTCCTTCGACACGACCTTGGTGACGCCCTCTTCCTGGGCGGGCACCTCGACGACGACCTTCTCGCCGGCGCCGGCCTGCGGGGCCGCCTCGACGGCGCCGGGGCGCACCGAGATGACCGGGACGTCGCCGGTGGCCTTGGCGGCCACGGTGAACGCGCCACCGAAGATGGAGTGCTGCGCGGTGCCGTCGGCATCGATCGCGATGACGTCGACCAGCAGGCCGGAGCCGATGCGCGCGGCAAGGCGGCCCGACACCTCCTTGCCGTCGGCGGTGGCGGCGACCAGAATCGCGGCCGGGGCGGCGGACTCGGACAGACCGGCGAGCACGTCGACCTTCGGGGTCACCAGGAAGCCTTCGGCCTCATCGGATTCCGCGACGTAGATCTTCTCCGCACCGGCGGCGGCCAGCGCGTCGGCCAGCTTGTCCGCGGTGCCGGGTGCGGCGACCACGACGGCGGCCGGGGTGCCCAGCGCGCGGGCGGCGGTGATCAGTTCGGTGGTCACCTTCTTGGGCGCACCATCGGCGTGCTCCACGAGCACAAGTACTTCTGCCATTGTCTTTCTCTCCTGAAGTTCGTTGGGCTCGGGGGCTTTAGATGATCTTCTGACCGACCAGGTAGGTGGCGATCTGCTGGCCGCCCTCACCCTCGTCGACGATCTTCTCGCCCGCCGTGCGCGCCGGCTTCGGGGTCACACCGGTCACCTGGGTGCCGGCGTTGGCCACACCGACGGTCTCCGGGTCGACGCCCAGATCGGCCAGCGTGAAGGTCTGAACTTCCTTCTTCTTCGCGGCCATGATGCCCTTGAAGGACGGGAAGCGCGGCTCGTTGATCTTCTCGGTGACCGAGACGATGGCCGGCAGGGTGGCCTCGAGCTTGAAGACGCCCTCGTCGGTCTCGCGCTCACCGGAGATGCGCTCGCCGTCGACGGTCAGCTTGCGCAGGTGCGTCAGCTGCGGCAGGCCCAGGTACTCGGCGATGATCGCCGGAACCGCGCCCGCGCGACCGTCGGTGGCCTCGTTGCCTGCGATGACGAGCTCGATGCCCTCGATCTGGCCGAGAGCCGCGGCCAGCACGTAGGCGGTCTGCACGGCGTCGGAGCCGTGGATCGCGTCATCGTTGATGTGGATGGCCTTATCGGCGCCCATGGACAGCGCCTTGCGGATGGCCTCGGTGGCACGAGCGGGGCCCATGGCCAGCACGGTGACCTCGCCGCCCTGTGCCTCCTTGATCAGCAGCGCTTCTTCGACAGCGCGCTCGTTGATCTCGTCGAGGATGGCGTCGGCGGCCTCGCGGTCGAGGGTGTAGTCACCATCGGTCAGCTTGCGCTCGGACCAGGTGTCGGGAACCTGCTTGATCAGTACGACGATGTTGGGCATGGGTCTTCGTCGACCTCCTGTTCTGATGGCACGGGTGTGGCGGTCGCACGATCTGCTGGCCGTACGTCCACAAGTAGCTCGCGCTGGAGATTACCCTACGTTAAGTTACTCGTGGGTAACTTACGCTGTGATGTTCTCCATCAGCCGATCCGGTCGCCGCTGTGATATGGGCAACCGCTAACGTCGATCCAATGAGCGAGGCCGTGATACCCACCGAAAACCACACCGATCCGCTGCCTTTGACCGGTGAACGGACGGTGCCCGGCATCGCCGAGGAGAACTACTGGTTCCGTCGGCACGAAATCGCCTACGTCCGCCTGCTGGAGCACTGCGCCGGTAAGACCGTGCTCGAGGCCGGATCCGGAGAAGGCTACGGCGCCAACATGATCGCCGGGGTCGCGGCCAAGGTGACCGGACTCGACTACGACGACAGCGCCGTCGCGCACGTGCGCGCCAAGTACCCGGCCGTGGAGATGGTGCAGGGCAATCTCGCGGACCTGCCGCTGGCCGACGAGTCGGTCGATGTGGTGGTGAATTTCCAAGTCATCGAACATCTTTGGGATCAGTCGCAGTTCGTTCGGGAATGCCTGCGGGTGCTGAAGCCGGGCGGGAAGCTGCTGATCAGCACGCCCAACCGGATCACCTTCTCGCCGGGCCGGGACACCCCGCTCAACCCGTTCCACACCCGCGAACTCAATGCCGCCGAGCTGACCGAACTCTGTGTCGAGGCCGGTTTCGAGATCGAGCTGATGGCGGGGGTATTCCACGGTCCGGCGCTGGTCGCCCTGGACGAGAAGTGGGGCGGGTCGATCATCGACGCGCAGATCGCGCGCGCCGTCGCGGGCGAGCCCTGGCCCGCCGATCTGGCCGCCGATGTGGCCGCGGTGCGCACCGACGACTTCGAATTGCTCGCCGATGCGGCGGCCGATATCGATGCCAGCCTGGATCTGGTGGCCATCGCGGTGAAGCCGTGAGCGACAAGGCGACTCCGGTGCCGGGCCAGTTCACCCTGGTCCTGCATTCGCATCTGCCGTGGCTGGCGCATCACGGGCGCTGGCCGGTCGGCGAGGAGTGGCTGTACCAATCCTGGGCCTCCTCCTACCTTCCCGTGGCCAAGGTGTTGAGAACCCTTGCCGCGGAAGGGCGTTCGCATCTGCTGAGCCTGGGCATCACGCCGGTGCTGGCGGCACAGCTGGACGATCCGCACAGCCTGTCCGCCATGCATCACTGGCTGGGCAATTGGCGACTGCGCGCCGATGAGGCGTCCATGGCCGGGAATACCGCGCTGGGCGGTCATGAGCATCGGCTGGCGAACGAATCGCTCGAGGATTTCGAGACCCGATGGCGGCACGGCGCCTCGCCGGTCTGGCGCGAGCTCATCGACGCCGAGGCCATCGAATTGCTGGGCGGACCGCTGGCGCATCCGTTCCAGCCGCTGCTCGACGAGCGGTTGCGGGCGTATCAGCTGCGCGAGGGCCTGGCCGACGCCCGTCAACGCTGGGGGCATACGCCCACCGGAATCTGGGCTCCCGAATGCGGATTCACGCCCGGCATGGAACGCGGTTACGACGCGGCCGGTGTGACGCACTTCATGGTCGACGGTCCGGCCCTGCGCGGTGACACCACCCTGGGCCGCCCGGTGCGGGATTCGGATGTGGTGGCCTTCGGACGCGATCTGCATGTCAGCTATCGGGTCTGGTCCCCGAAATCGGGGTACCCGGGGCATGCCGCGTACCGTGATTTCCATCACTATGATCACGCGACCGGTCTCAAACCGTCCCGGGTGACGGGCAAGACCGTCTCGGGTCCGGACAAGGCCCCCTACGATCCCGCGCTCGCCGCGGCGGCGGTCGAACACGATGTCGCCGATTTCGTGGCGACCGTGCGCGAGCGCCTCATCTCCGAATCCGCGCGCATCGGCCGTCCGGCCCTGGTCGTGGCGGCATTCGATACCGAACTCTTCGGGCACTGGTGGCACGAGGGTCCGCAGTGGCTGGAGCAGGTGCTGCGCGCGCTGCCCGAGGCGGGCATCACCGTCGGCACGCTCGCCGATGCCCGCGCCAATGGTTATGTCGGGGAATCGGTGCAGCTCAGCGACTCCTCCTGGGGTTCGGGCAAGGATTGGCGGGTGTGGGCCGGGGATCAGGTCCAGGATCTGGTGGACCTCAATGCCGAAATCGTGCGGCTGGCATTGGACACCCTGGACAAGATGCGCGTCGAAATCCCTTCCGGCGATGGCGAATCCACCTTCGGTGGGCTGCGCGACCGGGTCGCCGATCAGCTGCTGCGCGAGGCGATTCTGACCGTCTCCAGCGATTGGGCGTTCATGGTCTCCAAGGACTCCGCGGCGGGCTACGCGCGTGACCGAGCCCATGAACACGCCCATGCCGTGCGCGAGATCGCGGCGGCGGTCGCGGCCGGACAACTCGCCAAAGCGCAGCAGTTGGCGGCAGGATGGTACGCGGCCGACGGATTCTTCCCGGCGCTCGATGCGCGCAGGCTCGGCCCCGCGAGGGCGGGAGCGCCGAACCCGGAGGAGGCAGCTTGCGTAACCACGTAGGGGCCCGCGGACGCCGCATCGATACAGAAGGACCCCAATGAAGATCTTGATGGTGTCGTGGGAGTACCCGCCCGTCGTTGTCGGCGGGCTGGGCCGCCACGTCCATCACCTGGCCACCGAGCTGGCCGCCGCCGGGCACGAGGTCGTGGTGCTGGCGCGCCGCCCGATGGGCAGTGACGCCACCACGCACCCCACCGTCTCGTTCATCGAGGACGGCGTACTGGTGGTGGCGGTGGCCGAGGATCCGCCGGTCTTCGACTTCGGCGAGGACATGCTGGCCTGGACCCTGGCCATGGGCCACGCCATGGTGCGCGCGGGTATCGCGCTGAACAAGCCGGGTATCGGCGAGGGCTGGACGCCCGATGTGGTGCACGCGCACGACTGGCTGGTCGCGCATCCGGCCATCACCCTGGCCGAGCATTACGACGTGCCGCTGGTGTCGACCATTCACGCCACCGAGGCCGGACGGCACAGCGGCTGGGTGTCCGGTCGGGTCAACAAGCAGGTGCATTCGGTGGAATGGTGGCTGGCGCATGATTCCGATGCGCTCATCACCTGTTCGGAATCCATGAAGGACGAGGTCGAGCGGCTCTACAACCCCGAGCGCACGCCCGTCACGGTGATTCGCAACGGTATCGACGTGAGTTCGTGGACCTTCCGCGAGCGCGCGCCGCTGTCCGGTCCGCCGCGGCTGCTGTACGTGGGCCGGCTCGAATACGAGAAGGGTGTGCAGGATGCGATCGCCGCGCTGCCGCGCATTCGCAAGGCGCATCCCGGTGCCACGCTGACGGTCGCCGGCATCGGCACCCAGATCGATTGGCTGCGTGAACGCGCTCGTGCGCATCGCGTCGCGCGCGCGGTGAATTTCGTTGGCCGCCTTGACCATACGGATCTGCTCGGCTGGCTGCACAGCGCCGATGCGATCGTGCTGCCCAGCCGCTACGAGCCCTTCGGCATCGTGGCCCTGGAAGCCGCCGCCGCGGGTACCCCCCTGGTCACCTCCACCGCCGGTGGTCTCGGCGATCTGGTGACCGACGGTGTCACCGGCGCGTCCTTCGAACCCGCCGATGTGAACGGTATTGCCGAGGCCGTCTGCACGGTTCTGGACGATCCGGCCGCCGCACAGGATCGGGCCTGGGCCGCGCGCGAACGCCTCACCGCCGACTTCGCCTGGGATGTGGTGGCACAGGAAACCGCCCTGGTCTACCAGTCCGCCAAGCGCGGCGTGCGCAATCCGCTGGGCCGCCCGGTCATCGTGGAACGTCCACTGCCGGAGCGGGATCCGAACCAGCCGTACTGAATCGCCGAACCGCCGATGGACCGACATCGGCGCGCCGCATCCAGTTTATTCCGGCGCAATGAACGTCAGGGTCGGGAAATAGGTGCGATACCTCCGCGCGTCTCTGGTCAGCAACCGATAGCCGGTGATCGCGGCATGCGCACCGGCCCACCGAGACCTCGGAGTAGATCAGCGGATTGATGACCAGTCGGCCGAGATCGAGGGCATCGGCGAGCGTCCCGGAAGCGGCCCGCCCCAACGCTTTCGGCCATCCGGGCGCGGGCGGATCGATCGGACTCGGCGATCTCGCGCATGGGGTCGCCCTCGCCTTCACCCCCAATCCGCGCCGGGGTCGGCTCGCCCGGGGCCGTCGGGCCGACCAACTGGTCGAGGCGGTGTACGCCGCGCTCTGAGCGGCTACTGGAACGGGCAGCCGGGGTTCGGCGCGTCCTCGGAAAGCGGGCTGCCCGTGGGCAATACGTACAGCACATCCAGAATCTGCGGTTCGGTCCCCAGATTGCGTTCGATATGAACGTTCCCGATTCCGGCGCGCTCGACGAACCCGCTCGGCCCGCCCGAACCATCCTGTTCACAGCTGGAATCGAAGTGGAACAGCTGCCCCTGCCGAATGACCGCGTACAGCGTGCCGTCGTGATAGTGCCACCCCGTGGAACCGCCCGGGGCGATGGTGATTTCCCGCAGTATGTAAACGGTATCGCCAATCGTGGTGCGCGACAGTATCACCCCCGTGACACCGTCCGAAGGGGTCGCGTGTGCGGTGGCGGCGAACGGACCGGCCAGCGCGAGCGCGGCCAGTCCGGCGAATGCCGTGCGGAGACCGATAATCACCGGCACAGCCTATCGGCGCGGGCGCGAATAGTCCGGCGACTTCATCGGCGGGCAGGCTGGTACCAGTTGCCTACGGCCAGGCGGGAGAGCCAGCCGAAGAGCATGAAGACGGCGACTCCCAGCAGGGAGGCGGCGATGAATGCGGCGAAGAGCTGGGGGGATTGCAGGCGGGCACGGTAGGTGTCTATGAGGATGCCTATGCCGGGTCGCCCTGTTCGCAGAAGACGTCGCCGACTATCGCCCCTACCACCGACAGGCACGCCGAGATGCGCAGGCCCGCGAAGATGGCGGGGAGGGCGGCGGGGAAGTCCAGTTCGCGGAGGCGGGTGAGGGTGCGGGCCTGATGGAGGGCGCGGAGGTCGGCGATGGTCTTGACCTGCGGATAGGTCTGCGGATCCCACATGATCATCTGCGGGCTCTTGGTCATGGGCGCGAAGACACCGGTGACAGGCGCTGTCGCGGAGGCGAATACGGCGTGCTCGGTGTCCACGAAGCCGAGCATGATGTCGTGATCCTGGTACATGCGCGACATGACGGGCTGGAATCCGATGGCCGGTCCCCCCGTGCGGAAAAGCTTGCGCGCCACACGTTTCGCTGGCGAGAACCCGGTTTACGAGTCTGTTGCGAAAACGTTTTGGCACAGCGTGTAGCATCGGCTTCCGAACCAGTCGAACCAGCGAGGAGCAATCGAGTGGCCGCGTCGCGACCCACCATCCGCGATGTCGCGGCGGCCGCCGGAGTCTCGGTCGCCACCGTCTCGCACGCCCTGAACGGCAAGGGGCGAATCGACGCCCGCACCCGCGAACGCATCCAGCGGATCGCCGTGGACCTCGGCTATCAGGCGAATCCGCGCGCCCGCGCCCTGCGCACCGGGGCGGGCAACACCCTCGGCATCGTCGCCTCACTCATGAGCGATGAGAGCGCGGACCGGGACAGCCGCATGGACTGGTATATGCGCACCGCCGTCGCCGCCGCCGCGGAGAGCCTGGCCCGGGGCTACGCGCTGACCCTGGTTCCGCCGTCGGACCAACGGAATTGGGTGCAAACCCTCGCGGTCGACGGCGTTCTGCTGGTCGACCCGGACCCGGCGGACGGCCTGGTGACCGCCCTGGTCGAGCGCGGTATGCCCACCGTGATCATCAGCGGTGACGCCGAGAACGACGAGGTGGCAACGGTTTCCCTCGATCGCGCCAGCGCCGTCGCCTGCGCCATGACGCATTTCCGGGCCCGCGGGCACTCCCGCCCGGCGCTCGTGATCGACTCCGGCAAACGCCAGACCGCCGCGGGCACCCACCATGCCTTCGTGGATTGGTGTGCGCTGCACGCAATTACACCCCGTGTGGCGGTCGCCGACGCGAGCGCGGCCCGGGAGGAAGCCGGGCGAGCGGCCACCCTCGAACTGCTGCAACGGTTTCCAGACACCGATTGCGTCTACGCCCCGCTGGATGCCATTGCCCGCGGCGTGGCCCGCGCCCTCGCCGAATCCGGCCGCGCCGATATCTCGCTCATCACCGCGGAGGGCATGATCGCGCGCCTGAGCCATCCGCCGCTCACCGCGATAGACACCAAACGCGAAGCGCAGGCGGTCGAGGCGACCCGCCTGCTCATCGATCTGATTCGCACCGGAATCCGCCCGGCCTCAACGGTTTTCACCGCGGACCTGATCGTCCGCGACTGATCGGGATCAGCCCAGCTTCTTCAGCGTCTTCTGGACGGTGAGGAAGGTGCGGGTGGTGATCTCCTTGCCGTACGCCTTCTCGATCCACGCCATGTAATTGGTGGTGCTGGGATCGGTGTTGTCGATGACCGAAAGGACCGCGGCGCAGGGCTCGTCATAGCCGACGAGGCGCACGGCCTTACCTGTGGTCTCATCGAGGGCCCCGGGTGCGCCCGCCGCCGGATCCTTGAGGAAGGTGACGGTCAGATAGGTTTCGCGACCGTGGGTCAGATCCGGAAACGGGTCGGTATCGACCAGTGCCCGCAACTGCTCACGAGTCCGGATGATGGTGCCGCCACCGATGCCCAATTCGGCCTGCAATGCCCGCTGAATACGCGATTCCAGTTCGGGCACATCGGTTTCGGGGCTCTCGAACACGATATTGCCGCTGGACAGCAGCGATGCCACCTTCGTGAAGCCGAGATTCTCGAAGACCGCGCGCAGCTTCTCGTTCTTCATATTCGGATTCGAAGGCATGATCCCGCGCAGGAAGGCGGCATAGCCGGTCATGACGCGGTGACGCCGTTCTTCTTGCGTTCGATATCGGCGAGGGCGGCCATATGCGCCGCGCGGGCCTCGGCGGCGGCATCCCAGGCGTCCTTGCGGTTCTTCACCACCCGGGCCGGTGCGCCGACTGCGATGCCGTAATCGGGGACGTCGCCCTTGACCACGGCGTGCGCGCCCAGCACACAGCCGCGGCCGACGCGGGTGCTGCGCAGCACGGTCACCTTCGCGGCGATCCAGGTGTCCGGGCCGATGCGGACCGGGGACTTCACAATGCCCTGATCCTTGATAGGCATATTGATGTCATCGGTGACATGGTCGAAATCGCAGATGTAGCACCAATCCGCGACCAGGGTGGATTCGCCGATTTCGATATCGAGGTAGGTATTGACGACATTGTCCTTGCCGAAGACCACCTTGTCGCCGATGCGCAGCGAACCCTCATGGCAGCGGATGGCATTGCCGTCACCGATATGCACCCAGCGGCCGATCTCGAGGCGGGCCAGATCGGGGGTGCAGTGCACCTCGACATTGCGACCCAGGAAGACCATGCCGCGCAGCACGATATGCGGGTTGGCCATTTTGAACTTCCACAGCCGGTAGTAACGCACCAGGTACCAGGGCGTGTACGCGCGATTCGCGAGCACCCATTTGGCCGAGGCCACCGTGAGGAAACGCGCCTGCTCCGGATCCTGGCGACGGGATCCGCGCCAACGCGCACTCAATGGCGCGCCCCACATGCTCGTCACGAACTGCTCCCTGTTTTTCCGCTGGGCCGGTACCACCGCCCGATCGGGCAATCTCGCCTCACACCTTATGACTTGCGTCTCGCACCCGGCGACGCGGGGACGCGAAGGCAGCGTTGTCGGCGCGAAGTCAGCCGTGCCCGCCGTGCGTCCCCATTCCGGGCATATCCATTCCCTCCATACCGGGCATCTCCATCTTCATGGGGGCGGGCTGCTGACCGGGGGCCAGGACCAGGAATTGGCCCATCATGCCCTGGTCCTCGTGCAGCAGGAGATGGCAGTGGTACATGTACGGATACGTGGGGTCGGTGTGGCCGGAGAATCGCATGGCGAGGGTGTAGGCGGGGCCGGGGGTGGTGTAGACGGTGTCCTTCCAGCCCGCGAGTTCGGGCGGCGGGGCCTGGCCGTCGATGGCGATGATCTGGAATCGCACATCGTGGACGTGGAAATTGTGCGGCCAGTCGTCGCTGTTGCGGACGGTCCAGACCTCGGTGGTGTCGACGGGGATGGTCATATCGATGCGGTTCATATCCATGCGCTGGTTGTTGATCATGTGCCAGCGCAGGTCGAAGGTGCGGGTGGCGGGGGTGCCGGGCGGGACCAGGGCGGGTATCGCGGCCAGGGAACTCGGCAGGGGGGCACTGGATTTCAGGGTGCGCGCGGGTCGCAGGAGCAGGATGTCGAAGGAATCGTCGAAGCCGAAGGCGGCCGGATTCTTGATCCCGGTGCGCTGTTCGATCGGGAGACTGCGCAGGGTGACGGGATCGCCGCCGACCTCCACCACCAGTTCGACACGTTCACCGGGACTGATCTGAATGTGCCGCAACGGAACCGGGGCCGCGAGCAGACCGCCGTCCGTGGCGATGAGCCGGAATTCACGGTTATCGGAGAAGGCCAGGTTGTAGAGGCGGCCCGAGGAGCCGTTCAGAATGCGCAGGCGGACGCGCTGGGTGTGGACCTCCAGATGCGCTCCCGCAATGCCATTGGTGATGATGACCTTGCCGAGCAGGCCGATATCGCTGGGATCGGATTCGTCCAGCGCGCCGTCGGCGGTGAGGCGGCGATCCTGGATGACCAGCGGAATATCGTCCACCCCATATTCTTTCGGCAGCTCCAGGCGGTCCGATTCGGCGTCGTCCAACAGGAAGAACCCGGAAAGTCCACGGTAGACGTGCTTTTCGGTACTGCCGTGCGGATGCGGGTGGTACCAGAGCGTGGCCGCGGGCTGATCCACCGTCCAGGCGGGCTGCCAGACGCCGTCGGGCTGAATGGTCTGATGCGGGCCGCCGTCGCAGGACGCGGGGACGTGCATACCGTGCCAGTGCACCGTGGTGGGTTCGGGCAGCGCGTTGTGAATGGTGAACGCCACCTGCTCGCCACGCTCGGCCCGCAGCGTCGGGCCCAGGATCGAACCGTTGTAACCCCAGGTGGGAGTGGGTTGTCCGGCGCGCATTTCGGTGGTGCCCGCCATGGCCTCGAGGGTGAAGCGGCGCACCCCGTCCGCGCCAACGGTCGAGGGAGCCAGGGGCGGGATGGGCAGCGGCCGGGTGCCCCCGGCGCTCACGCCCGGCGTACCGGACCGGCCGCCCGCGCATCCGGCGGTCAACGCCACCGATGCGACCGCGAATCCGGTGAGAAAGCCCCGCCTCGAGACCACAGCTGCTCCTTCGATAGACAACTCCTCCAGCTTCGATTGCGGGGCGGTTGCCTTCGCTCCTGCGCGGGGCCGGTGATACACCGCCCGCGCTCCTCCCCGCAGACCTTGTGGGGCATCGGTAAACGTGCTAAACAGCCTCGATGCCGCCGCATCCGGCCCGGTCGGCGCGGTCCGGGACAGGCCCGTCGCCTACGGTGGGAGCGTGATCGAGATCCCGGATCGGCAGCGCCTCGCGGTGCTGGCGCGCGCCCTGCCGGTGGTGGTCGTGCCGCTGCTGCTGGCGGCGAGCACCTTCCCCGGGCAGTACCGGGTGCCAGGTGTTTACTGGCTGCTCGCCATGGCGGCCGGCGTCGTGTTCGCCCTCGGCGCGCGCTGGCCGGTGACGGCGTGCCTCGCGATCTCGGCGCTCGCGGTGCCCATGTTCCGGATTCCCGCGTGGGGGTTGTCCGGGCTGGTGCCGTTTCTCGGGGCGGTCGCCCTCGTCGATGTGATCCGGCGCTCGCACCGCAATTCGACGGTCGTGCTCGCGACGGCCGGGTGGACGGCGGCGGTGGTGCTGGGCCGCATGGGCTATCACGATCAGACGGTGTCCCGGGCGACGCCGGTGCTGGAGGTGGGCGCGTACGTCGGGGTGGCGGTGCTGCTCGGGCTGTACCTGCGCGGGCAGCGTGAACTCGCGGTGAGCCTGCGACTGCGCGCCGCCGATGCCGAGAACCGGCGGGCCGAGGCGGAGCAGCGCACCCGGCTCCTGGAAAGAGGCGCGCTCGCCCGCGAATTGCACGATCTGGTAGCGCATCACATGGCGTCGATCGTGCTGCGCATCGGTATCGCGAGACATGTGGTGGCCGATGCCGATCCGGGCGTGCACGCGGTGCTCGACGATGTGCACGGCACCGCCTCGGATGCCCTGGCCGATATTCGCCGCCTGCTCACCGCACTGCGCGACCCGGCGTTGAGTGAAGTCGCCCTGGTGGATTCGGCGGCGGTGCGCACCGAGATCGACGCCGCCGCCGAACGGGTGCGCGCGGCCGGTTTCGCCGTCGAGACCGAAATCCGCACGGGGGTGGACGGTTTGGACGCGATCGGCCGCCTCACCCTGCTCCGTCTGGTCCAGGAGTCGTTCACCAATGTGATGAAGCACGCGGAACCCGCGGTACCGGTGCGGCTCACCATCGCCGAAACGGCTGCGCATGATCCACCGCCCGCGCCTCGCGTCATTGCCGGGGACGAGCGGGCGGGCGCGAACGCCGACGGGTACGCGGGAACCGGCGGTTCGCTCGATATCGCACCGGGCCGGACCGGAATCGCGGTGCGGGTCCGGAGCGGGTTGCGAGCGCCCCGGCCCGGTGAGACCTCCGCGACAGGTGCGAATTCGCTTGGCGCGCACGGCATTGTCGGTATGGGTGAACGAGTCGAAATCGCGGGCGGGTGGATCGCCGCCGGGGTCGATGGCACGGACTGGGAGGTGGTGGCGTGGCTGCCGGAGCGGAATGGGGAGGACGCGTGATCTCGGTATTGCTCGTCGATGATCAGCGGCTGGTGCGAGCGGGCCTGCGGATGCTCATCGAATCCACGGACGATCTCGCGGTGGTCGGCGAGGCGGCCAATGGGGTGGAGGCGGTCCGCCTGGCCGCCGAACTCTCCCCCGATCTGATTCTGATGGATCTGCGCATGCCCGGACTGGACGGTGTCGCCGCGACCGAATCGATCGTGCGCTCCGGCTCGCACGCGAAGATCCTGGTGCTCACCACCTTCGATGACGACGACCATCTATTCCCCGCGCTCGCGGCGGGCGCGACCGGTTATCTGGTCAAGGACACCGAGCCCGCCGATCTGCTCGCCGCCATCCGCCGCACCGCCGAGGGCGACATGCTGTTCTCCCCACCGCTGCTGCGCCGCTTGGTCGATCGTGCCGTCACCACCCGCGACGTCACCGAATCCGGTCCGCCGCAACCGGATCTGACGCCCCGCGAACAGGAGGTCCTCACCCTGGTCGGCGAGGGCTTCGGCAATCAGGAGATCGCCGACCGCCTGCACCTGGGCGTCACCACGGTGAAAACCCATATCGCGAACCTGATGGAGAAGACCGGCCGCGACAATCGGGTGCGACTGGCGGTGTACGCGCACCGAACCACCCGGCCCCCAACGCAATAGATCGTTCCCGGCGACACCACGGGGAACGCCCGTGGGACCACCTCGCGACCCGTCGCGCCGCGACCTCACACGACTGCCCGCCCGGGACATGCGCGGGGCGACTCGCGGCACGACACACGGCGGCCCACGAACTCGCGCGCATCCGCCCCGCGATCCGCCGTATCGCCGGGGCGGGCGCTCCGCACGGGGTATCGGGATCCGCGCGAGGCGGCGAAGTAGGCTGTGCTGCGGCTGGATCAGCCCGAGCATCGCGCTGCCCCGGCCCCCATGGCATTTCAGTGACTCCGTACTGGCAGAAGGGACACCAGCAGGTGCGAAGCGGCAGGCGGCAGACCGGACGTGACCAGCAGGGATCGCGCGATTCGAAGCGGCTCGCGCCGAACTGGCTACGAACCGGGACGCGGGCCCTCGCGGTGGCGGCCGCCGGAGTGCTGACGCTGAGTGCCTGCGGCAGTACGACTGTCGACGACATCAAGGTCGGATCGGGGCAGGGCTGGCCGCTGGTCTTCCACGATGCCCGCAATAGCGCGACCAGTCCGGTCACCGGATCGCGGGAGCTGTCACTGAGCTGGTCGCGGCCGGTGGGCGGACCGCTCGCCGAACCCGCGCTGGTCGGACCGGACGGTCAGATCGTGGTCACCACGCGCACCGATTCCTGCCAGATCTTCTCGTATCTCATGCCGACGGGGCGCAAGCGCTTCTGCAATCCCCTAGGTATCAGCGCCATCGCGGGCGGGATGGCCGTGGACGGCGCGACCAATATCTATGTCGGCGATGACGGCGGGATCAATTCGCTCAATGCGCTCGGGCAGCCGCGCTGGCGGACACCGGCGGCGGGCGTGCCGATCTCGGTGCAGTTCACCGGGGACGGCAATGTGCTGTCGGTGACCCAGCTGGGCCAGGTCGATGTGCTGAGCCGGCAGACCGGTGATCGGAAGGTCTCCACCTTCCAGCTGCTGGGTGAGCCGGACTTCCTGAAATTTCCCGATCTGCCGCGACCGCCGGACTTCACCGGGTTGGACGACTGCGCCACCGGTGGCCCGCAATGCCCGGTGGCGAATGTGTCGGCGGTGGACGAGAAGTCGGGCCGGTTCTACGCCACCCTCTGGCAGCCGGGTGAGGGCAGCGCCGATCTGGTGGCACTCACTTACAGCGGCAAGGAGATTCGCAAGGAGTGGAGCGCGCGGATCCTCACCGAAGGCAGCGCCACCAGTCCGACCCTGTCCTCGGACGGCTCCACGCTGTATGTCGGTGACAACGCCAACCATCTGATGGCGGTGGACGCCTCCGACGGACACACCAAATGGGTGCACGATCTGGGCTTCCCGGCGCGCGGCGCGGTCTCGGTGGCCAACGGCCTGATCATCCCCGCCGGCGACGACGGGCACCTGATGGCGCTGCGCGATAAGGGTGGCGCACCCGAAATCGCCTGGGAGCGCAAGGATCTCGCCCTGCGCGGGCGGCCCGTCCAGACCGCGGGCGGCACCGGCTACACCGTGGCCCCCATCGGCGACAACCTCACCCTGGTCACCTTCGACACCCGCTCCGGCGCGACCGTCGACTCGCACGAACTCCCCGGCGCGCAGGGCTCCACCGTGGGCACCACCGTCGGCGCGAAGGGTGAGATCGTGGTCGCCACCCGAATCGGCGAACTCTTCGTCTTCAAGCCCGACAAGAAATAGCCGCCCGCCCTCCCGGCACGCGTTCGACCGCGGCCCATACCCGCTTGCACCCCAACGGGTTTCAGCGGCTTCGTAATCCCGCGTGTAGTCGCGCGATATGCCCGGCCGCGTCCGCCGGGTCGAGTGGTGCGTCGCCGGCGAGCAACCGGTACCAGAACGGCCCGAAGACGAGGTCGGTGGCGTACTCCACGTCCAGCGCCGGATCGAGTTCACCGCGCGCGATACCGCGCTCGATCGGTTCGATCACCACGCGCCGGTGGCCGTCGATCCAGTCCTGAAAGGCCGCGCGGAAATCGGGGTCGAGTCGCGCGTCGGCCATCATGCCGCGCAGTGAGCGCACCCGCGGCGGGTGCTCGACCACCCCGTACAGGCGCGTGAGGAATTCGGTGAGATCGGCTGCGGCGCTGCCGGTGTCGGGTTCGGGCATGCGCTTCAGCCACCACCAGAACCGCCGCGAACTCCACGAGGCCGTGCAGCTCGTGCCGGACCCGCTGCCCTGATCACTACTCGGGCCGGGTGGCCTCCAGCCGGGCGGTGGCTCGTTCGAGTAACTCCGCCAATGTCTTTCGTTCGGCGGCGGTGAATTCATCGGCAAGCGCGCGTTCCACTCGGACCGCGCGCTTGTCCGCGTCTCGGAGGGTTTTC
Organism: Nocardia acidivorans NBRC 108247; assembly: GCF_001625085.1. Classification (GTDB taxonomy): domain Bacteria; phylum Actinomycetota; class Actinomycetes; order Mycobacteriales; family Mycobacteriaceae; genus Nocardia; species Nocardia acidivorans. Next base: position 13,378 of record NZ_BDAW01000032.1, on the reverse strand, counting down.
TCGCCCGCAGCGGTGAGGCGGGTTTCGAGGACGTTCTTGTGCCAGGCGTGCGGGGTGCGCTCGATGAGGCCGCGATCCTTCAGATTGGCCAGCACCGTATTCATGGTGGGCGGGGTGACACCGCATTGCCGGGCGAGGGCGGCGGCGGAGATGCCGGGGCTCTCCCGCAGCACGAACAGGGCCGCGTACTGGGGAACGGTGACGCCGGAGGGCTTGAGCGCGGGATTCTTCGCACCCATCAGGGCTTGTTCGGCGCGCTTGATATAGGAACCCAGGCGCTCATCGGCGGGCATCGACGTCACAGGGTGCATGGTAGTCGACCCTATCGGGTATTCGAGTCTTGACGAGTATTAGAACTCTAATCTATGTTCGAGTCCGCACTACGGTGTTACCCCCATTCGATCGGTACCGAAAGGCCCGCCCATGCCTCGCATGACCCGCCTGCGTCTCGCCCTGCCCGCGACCGCGGCGCTGCTGGCGCTCACCGCCTGCACCACTAGCCAGGAGGCGGCCGCCCCCGCCACGACACCGCATATCAGCACCGCCTTTGAACTCCCCGATGCGAAGGCGTATCCCGAAGGTATAGCGGTGGATTCACGCAACGGCGATGTCTATGTCGGATCGTTCACCAACGGCGCGATCTATAGGGCGGCGAAGGATGCCGGCCGCGCCGAGGTCTTCCTGCCCTCCGGTACCGACGGTCGCCACACTGCCAACGGCCTGCGCGTCGACACCGCCGGGCGGCTCTGGGTCATCGACCACACCACCGGAGTCGCGGTGTACGACACCGGAACTCGCGCCTTGATCGCCCGCTTCGACGCGCCGCGGGCGGACCAGCCCTTCCTCAACGACCTCGCCATCACCCCCGACGGCAGCGTCTACCTCACCGACAGCGTGCGCCCCATCGTCTACCGGGTCACCCCCGACGAGCTGAGCACCGCCATCACCCACGGCGGCCGCGCCGAACTCTCTGTCTTCACCAACCTCGTGAAAGATCCCGCACCCGGGTCCACCCCACTGCTGAACGGCATCGTGGCCGACCCCGCCGGGCGCTACCTGCTCGTCGTGGATATGCCCACCGGCGACCTCTACCGCGTCTCACTCGACGCGGCACGAGCGGTGACCAAGGTGATCCAGCGCGGCGGCACGATGATCAACGGTGATGGCCTGGAGCTGCGTGGCGACACCCTCTGGGTGGTGCGGAACAAGGACAACACGGTGAGCCGGTGGCAGGTGACCGGCGACGGCTCGACGGTCGAACAGCAGCAGCTCATCACCGACGCCGCACTTGCCATCCCGACCACCATCGCGCACGCCGGGGATCGCGCCCTGGTGGTGATCTCGCAGTTCGATCGCGGCGGCCCGATGGGCGAGGGCACCCCCGCGCCCTTCACTGTCGCCGCCATCGACGGCATCTGACCCGCGGTTCAGTCCGAAGTAGCTGCGCGTCGCTGCGGGAGGTTCGCGGCGGCGACTGGGAGGGTGATCGCTATGACCTCGGATCGCGGACCGCGGGGATGCGGATGAATCGCCGAAGCACCCTCTGGGGCATGGAGATCCGCTGGAACACCCTGGTTCGCGTTTTCGCGGTGTACACGGCGACCGCCACGGCGGGTCTGGCGATCATGATGCCGGTCAGTTACGGGTGGTACGAACTACCGCCCTACAAGGTCGATCTCATGATTCGCAGCGTGCCGCGCGCGATGGAATCCGGTGCGATGGTGGCGGTGCTGGCGGCGGCCCTGGTGATCGGCATCGGCAGCGCCCGCGCGGCCTGGTTCGCCACCATTCTGGGCCTGCTGGGCATTCTGGCCAATCACGCCGGGCTGCCCTGGCTCGATATCGATTCGCTGACCACCTTCAATTTCATCGATTCGCTGTGGGCCGGGGTGATCATCGGCAGCCTCGCGCCGGTGGTGTGGACCAGCCGAAAGGCCACCAGCGTCTACCTTTTCGGCGTCATCAGCTCGGCCGCGCTCGGCAATATCGTGCAGCGGCCCGCGGCCGGCGGCGCCCTCAGCCCGATCGAGCGCGTTCTCGGTGACGCACCGCCGGTCTGGCTGATCGCGCTGGCGCTGGCGCTGATCGCGCTCGGCCTGCTGATCCGCGCGATCGGATTTCCGGTGGCGGCGCCCGATGAGCGGGTATCGCTCGCGACCGTCGTATCCGGCGGGGTCGTGATCTCCAGCGTGGCGATCACCTCGAAATGGCTCTCGCACAGCGGTGCGCATCCAGCGGTCGTGGTGATAGCGGTGCTGCTGGTCATCGCGGGCGGCGCGATCTCGGCGTTCATGCTGCCCGGGCGCGACGGTATCCCGGTGCTGCTGCTGGTGGCGTTCGCCGCCGCGGCCAGTGCGACGGTGACTGTACCGCGCCCGTGGTGGGCCGATGCGCTGGTCGTGGTGGCGGTGGGCGTGGGGCTGGCCGCGGCTCGGCGGCGCCCGCTGCCGCCGGCGGCGATCTCGCTCTCCTTCGCGATGGCCCTGGTCGCCATGATTCTCGCGCTGGTCACCACGCCCGGACAGGTGAGTTCGGTGCTCGGGGTGGTGAGTATCGGCCTGGTCGGCGGCTACAGCGTGGCGGCCGCGCTACCGGCCCTGGCAACCAGCATGGTGGTGGCCATCGGGGCGCTGTTCGTGCCATCCGCCGCGGTGGCCCTGCGCGGTCGCCTGTTCGGCCGGGTCAGCTACTCCCCCGGGTGGTACCGGGTCGCCCCGGCGCCGCACGACCCGGTGCCCGCCTACGCCGCCATGGGCATCGCGATGGGCTGCGGCGGTGTGATCTACCTGCTGTACCGGTTACGGAGTGTCGCAGAGAAAGACGGTGGCGGTCTTGCCTATCCGGGTAATGACCAATGAATGCGGTTGTTTCCCCCGGGGTTTGAGCTTGGCACGCAACGCATCGGGATCGAGATCGACACCGCGGGTGAGGATTTCCAGCGGACCGCAATCACGGCGATGCAGCTCGGCCCGTAACGGCTTCTCCCGGAAGTCCATGCGATCGAGAATGCGGAAACCGCGCATACCGTCGGGAACGGTGTCACCGGTGAGATAGGCGATACGCGGATCGAGTTGCCACAGACCGTGTTTGGCGGCGTAGTGCCGCACCAGGCCCGCGCGCACGACCGCACCGTCCGGATCGATGATCCAGTCGCCGGGTTCGCGCTCGGGGATGTCGTCCGGTTCGGCATCGGTGAGGATCTCCGGCGGACGCGAGCTGGAAAGCACTGTGGCACGGCGGGTTACGCCCGCCTCCGCCAGTCCCGGTGACCAGAGACAGGCTTCCCGCACCGCGCCGTCGAGGGAGGCGACCTCGATCTCCCCCGCCCAGGCGAGCTTGTCGAAATCCAGTCCCGGAGCGCACTTCACGGCCAGATCCCGACCCGCGTACGCGGCCAGCAGATCCGGCAGCGGCGGTTGCAATTTCGCCGGATCGTGGGTGCGGCGGCCGTCCGCGCGGCGCGCCGGATCCGCGATGACCACCTCGGCGGTGCTGACCGGACGCAACGCGTCCGCCTTGGCCAGCAACACATTTCGAGCGTTCGAAAGATTGTGCGCGGCAATGGAAAGCCGTACGTCATCCAGGTCGCTCCCGATGACGGCCGGGCAGACGCGCGCCAATTCGGCGAGTTCGGCTCCGATGGAACAGGTTACGTCGTGGACGCTGCGGCCCCGCAGGCGTTCGGCGCGATGCCGGGCCACCGCGGTCGGCGTGGCCTGCTGGAGGGCGTCATCGGTGAAGAGCCACTCGCGGGCAGCGGCGAGTTTGGCGGTGGCGCGGCGGCGCAGGCGGACCGTTTCCACCAGGGCGGCCGCACGGTCGCCGTGCGAGCGGCGGATCCGCTCCAGATCGCGCAGCAGGCAGGCCGGGGTCAGCGCGAGCGAATCGACCTCGGCCAGCGCTGCCGCACCGGCCGCGCTGCCCAGGTGGGCGACGTCATCACGGGAGAAGGCGTAGCCCACCGGTGTCGGACTACTTGGCCGAGACGCCGGGCTTCACGCCGGTGATCATGGCGTTGTAGAAGAACTGGCGGGGCACGATATGGCGCATGACCTTCTCGTCCAGCCAGCTGAAGCCGAGCCACGCGCGGTACTGCGCCATGCGGTAGCCGATGGTGAGCTTCTCGGCGGGCACCGCGGCCTCGAAGGTGCGGACCGGCCAGCCCCACAGGGCGGCGGCGAACTCTTCGGTCTTGGCCTGCACCTCGATGGCGCCGGCGCTGCGCGCCATGGCCTCGAGATCCGAGGGATCGAAGGTGTGCAGATCGACCACCGCCTCGAGGGCGGCCGCGCGCGAGGACTCGTCCAGCTCCTCCTGCGGGCGACGCCAGTCCTTGAGGAACGGCAGCTTGGTGATCTCGGTGGTGACCTTCCAGGTGGCCTGGCCCAGGCGCCGCGCGTAGATATTGCCGATGGTGGTCGGCTCACCCGCGAAGACGAAACGCCCACCCGGCTTGAGTACCCGCAGACATTCCTTCAGCGCCAGCTCCACATCCGGAATGTGGTGCAGCACAGCGTGTCCGCAGACCAGATCGAAGGTGTCGTCCTCGTACGGGATGGTTTCGGCGTCGGCGACGCGGCCGTCCACATCCAGGCCCAGGTTCTGGCCGTTGCGGGTGGCGACCTTGACCATGCCCGGGGACAGGTCGGTGACCGAACCACGCTTGGCGACACCGCCCTGCATGAGGTTCAGCAGGAAGAAGCCGGTGCCGCAACCGAGTTCGAGGGCCCGCTCGTACGGCAGTGGCGCATCGGGCACGACGGCGTCGAAGCGGCCGCGCGCGTATTCGATACAACGCTCGTCATAGGAGATGGACCATTTGTCGTCGTAGGTCTCCGCTTCCCAATCGTGGTACAGCACCTGCGCGAGCTTGTTGTCGGAATACGCGGCCTGGACCTCCGCCTCGGTGGCGTGCGGGTTCGGCGCGGGGTCTTCAGGACGAACGGTCATAACAGGGCAGCCTAATGAATACCCCGGTGGGGCCGGTTATCGGCCCGGCTAACGGGCTGTGAACGAGGCCGCACCTGGACCATCGGCCAAATAAGAACGCGTTCCAACCTGCTGGTCTTCGGTGCCGAAGAGCGCGGACCATTCGCTGCGCGCGCGATCGTGGCCGTGCGTACCGGCCTCGAAGACGCGCTTGGCGGCGGCGAGCGCGAGGGCGGGACCACCGGTGAACTGCCGGGCCCAGCGCAGGGCGGATTCGAAGACGTCATCGGGTGCGACGACCTCGTCGACCAGGCCGATCCTCGCCGCCTCCGCGGCATCGACGAAGCGACCGGTGTAGACCAGATCCTTGGCGGCGGCGGGTCCGATGAGCAGGCTCAGGCGGCGGATGCCCGCGACCGGGATCAGCCCCGCCTTGATCTGCGGCAAACCGAGTTTCACGTTATCGCCGATGACGCGGCGATCGGCGCCGAGAGCGAGTTCCAGTCCCGCGCCCAGCGCGTACCCGCTGATCGCGGCGACGGTCGGCTGCGGCACCCGCGCCAGGCAGTTCAGCGCGGCCTGGAAATCGGCGACCACCACCCGCGCCTGCTCGGGGGTGAACCGGGCCAGCTCGGCCAGCTCATCGCCCGCGGAGAACACCCGCGCATCGCCGTAGACGACCACGGCGGAGATACCGGGATCGGCCGCGATCTCCGCGGCGGCGGCCGCCGCCTCGAGGGCCACCTGGAGATCGATCAGATTCATCGGCGGGCGCGCGATGCGGAGCACGGCAACGCCCTCCGCCACACCCCGGTCCACGGTCACGAATTCGGCCACAGCGGTCACCCTACTGCGGCCGATATACCGGCAATACGGTCGGCACTACTCCGGCCGCTGCGAACCGCGCAGGCGGGCATTCTCCGGCAGCGCCGCGAAGTAGCGGTCGGCCTGCGGGAAGGCGAGGGCGGGCTCACCCTCCGGATCGTAGATCGGCATGATCGGGTCGATGGTCCGGGTGGCCTCGAGAATCGCTGCGGTGGAGGTGAATTCGCGCAGCGCGTCCAGCTGGGTCCAGGTGGGCGGAAGTAGCACGTCCAGGCCCCGTTGCCAGCGGTCGATGGCCTCGTCGGGGGTGCACCAGGTGACCAGATCGGCCTCGGTGGTGGCGCCGTCGGCGAGCTGACCTTCGGGCAGCACCGCGACGAAGAAGCGGGTGTCGTAGCGGCGCGGTTCGACCTCGGGGGTGATCCAGTTGTCCCAGGGACGCAGCAGATCCGCGCGCAGCACCAACTGCTCGCGAGTCAGGAATTCGGCGAAGGAGAGTTCGCGGCGCTCGAGTTGACCGCGCGCCTCGGCGTAGACGGAGGTGTCCGAGACGACCGAATCGGCGGTGGGGCCCGCGAGCAGGACGCCGCACTCCTCGAAGGTCTCGCGGACCGCGGCGCAGACCAGAGCCTGGGCGCGGCCCGGATCGGTGCCGAATCGCGCTGCCCACCAGGCGGGTTCGGGTCCGGCCCAGTCCAGGGCGACCGCGGCGTCGGAGCGGTCCACACCGCCGCCGGGGAAGACCGTCATACCGGCGGCGAACGCCATGCCGACGACCCGGCGCTGCAGGAACACCTCGGGCCCGCGCGCTCCGTCACGCACCAGCATCACCGTGGAGGCGTCCTTGATGGGCGCGGCGGTCGGCTGGGCGTCGGGCTGGGCAACGGTCTCACTCACCTTTCGCACCCTAACGGTTGCTAGGGCGTCTGGCGAACTTCGCCCACAGGGCGAGCGCCAGCAGTGTCACCGCGGATTCCGCAGATACCAGCGCCTGACCGACATGCCCCTTCGAGCCCCGGTGTGCGGTTCATCGATTTCGCACCGGGCCGGGGTATTCGCGGTGTCGCGGACGCATTGTTCCCGGGACGGCGCAGTGTGATCGAGGTGGCCGATCAGGTATTCGCGATGGAGCTGGCCGCCAGGGATTTCGGCGTCCTGCTGCTCCCCCGGTCCGCGGCCGCGGTCTCCGATTCGATCGTGCGCGCCGAACGCGCGGGCACACCCACCCCGTGGCATCTGGCGGTCGCACACGATGCCCGGCGCACACCCTCCAATGCGGCGCGCACGGTCATCGACGCGCTGTGCCGCCGCCCGCGCGAATGAATCAATCGGTCAGGTGCACCGACCCACTGCGGGTTTCGATGGTGAAGGCCGCATCGGGTGCGGTGCGCCGCGACCAGGTGCCCCGTACCTTGCCGGTGCGGTAGTTCTGCACCTGACTGATCACCGCGCCGGTGGCGTCATCGGTCCAGGTGACCAGGAAGATGCCGGAGTCGATGGATTCCACCGTGACCGGCGAGTCGGTCTTTCGGCCGCTGTCGGCCGCCACGAAGGTGAGCGTGCGGCCGTCACCGCCGAAGGTCGCGGTCCCCCCGGAGCCGCTGTCATAGGTGAGTTGCACTGTTTTGCCGACCAATTCGGCGGGAATCGCGGCGAGCGCCATTCCCTCCGCCGACTCCGAGGGTGAAAGTTTGTGCGGCGGCGCGGGATCGGCGGCACAGGCCACCGCGGCCAGGGACACCGCCACCAGGGCGACGATACCGAGTGTGCGACCCAACCCCTGCTCCCTCCACCCGAGCCGACAATTCGCCAGTGAATGGCGAAATGTCGGCGATTGCATCGACACACCAGCTCAACGCTGAAACTGTAGATATTGCCGATAGTTTGCCCGTAAATGGCAGTCGATGCAATGGCAGCGCGCCGGGAATTCCATTCCGGCGCGCCGGAATTCAGCGGTTGCGATGCCGGCCGAAACGCTGTGCGCGACGCGCGAAGTAGCGGCCGTCGATCTTGTCCAGCGCGATCGACTGTCGGAACGCCTCACTCAGATTGTCGGCGGTGAGCACATCGGTGAGCAGACCCTGCGCCACCACACTGCCCTCATTGAGCAGCATGCCGTGCGTGAACCCGGGCGGAATCTCCTCGACGTGATGGGTGACCAGAACGGTCGCGGGCGCGTCCGGATCGGCCGCGAGATCGCCGAGCCGCTCCACCAATTCCTCGCGCCCACCCAGATCGAGTCCGGCGGCGGGCTCGTCGAGCAGCAGCAACTCCGGATCGGTCATGAGCGCACGGGCGATGAGCACGCGTTTGCGCTCACCCTCGGACAGCGTCCCGTAGGCGCGATCGGAGAGATGTTCGGCCCCCAGGCTTTCCAGAATGTCCACCGCGCGATCGGTATCCATCGCGTCATAGCGCTCACGCCAGCGGCCCATCACCGCGTATCCGGCGGAGACCACCAGATCCGAGACCTTCTCATCCACCGGCACCCGGCCGGCGACGGCAGCGGAGGAGAGACCGATGCGCGGTTTCAATTCATTGATATCCACTTTGCCGAGGGTCTCCCCCAGCAGATTGGCGGCACCCGACGTGGGATACATCTCGGCCGCGGCCATGCGCAGCAGTGATGTCTTGCCGGCGCCATTGGGGCCCAGCACTACCCAGCGTTCGTCGAGTTCCACCTGCCAGGTGACCGGTCCGACGAGCGTATGGCCCGAGCGTCGGACGGTGACATCGTTGAAGTCGATGAGCAGATCGGGATCCGGTTGCGGCACGGGGTCCATCTTGGCCCACCGCCCTGGACGTTCGTCAACGTGGTGGGAAAACGCGATGCGTGTCACCTTCCTCCGCACCGAATTCGGCGCTGAATTCCCCGCCGCGACGGTCGATTTCGGGGTAGAACCGGGATAGCTCGGGCTCCTCGGGGCCGCGCGCGCGACCGTCGCGGCGCGGATGCGCCCCGCCACGACCGCGCGCGTCGCCGCCCGTCGATCGGAACATGCGTGCCAGGAGCAGTGCCACCGGAATCGAGAGCACCACCCACACGATGAGAACAACCAGCAGTGTCGTCATAGTCGTGTTTCCTCCTGCGGAAACTCGTGCACCGATCCTTCTCCTGCAGTTCGGTGAAGTCGATACCCTCGCGCACATGGGCCACCGTGCCGACCGAGCGGTTCCCGTTCTGGACAAGCACGGTCCGGATACCGCCCGGCATCCACCGATTCAGTTCTCCGGCACCGCGATCACCGTCATCGACCCCGGGGCCACCTCGGTGAATCCGGCATCGCGGACAGCGGTCGCACTACCCTCGGCCACCCGGCGCTGTAGCCGAGCCCAGTGCTCGGGACCGGCCTCGGCTACGTTGCATCGGAAACCGCGCGCGGCCCAGGCGTATACCCACCGCACCGGCATGGCGCCGGCCAGCAGCATGCTCGCATGCCCGACCTGCGCGGCGGCCTTGCCCACAGACATACCCAATTCCGAATCGATCCATAGCGTGGGATACCCGGGATCGATCGAATTCTGTTCATCACCTTCCAATTCGGTGCCGCCGATCTGCAGGCGTTTGATGCGCGGATCGATATCCCCGACCGCGCCGGGCACCAGCGCCCGCGCCTGCGCGCCCTCGAATTCGACGGTCACGCCGTCCACTTCCTGGGCGGCCAGCCACTGCGCACCGCGGGCACGCCTGGCCACCTTGCGGATTCGCGACCGCTTCCAGGTGAGGTAGCGCTCCTCCCACTCACCGTCCGGGCCCACACGCTCGTCGAGACAAAGGCGCACCACCGCGGAGGCCGCCGCGGCCAAGAGCGCACCGCGGCGCGGCGGATCGGCCTTGGGGATGTGCAACACCATCTGCATGGCCTGCACCAGCGCCGGATCCGCCGGGTCACCACCGCCGCCGTAACCGCGCGCCAATTCGGCATGCCTGGCCACGAATCCGGCATCAACCGTGGACTCGACACTGGACACCGGCACCACACTCCTGTTCGACAAGACAACTCCGCGCCAGGGTAATCACCTTCCGAAAAGCCCTGGCCCGGCCCCGATTACGTAATATTCACGTTCAGCGTGAAGCGCTCGGTCGGATCGACGCCCTGTTCCCAGGGCCGCAGGTACTCCAGCACCAGCCGGGTCGCGCCGGTGGATTTGGCGGTGAACTTCCAGATGGACGTGCCGCCGACGCCGACCATGCCGTTCGGACTGGGGTCCTGCTCGTACTCCGTGCCACCGGTCTGTTCGACCATGTTCCGATCCAATTGCGCCAGCTGCCACATATATCCGGTACTGGGATTGGCTGCCAGGCGGACCGTCAGGCCCTGGCCGACGGTGAGCGCGATATCGGTGCCGTTCTGATCCCGCCCCGCGACCACCGGTTCGGGCGCCTGCCGGGCGGCGGAGGAGGTCGTGGTGGGCCGCACTTCATTCGGGTTGCCGTTATCGCCGCAGGCGGTCAAGGCCAGCCCGAGCAGTACTACCGCCAGTGATGCGCACACCCGCACGGACAGCTCCCATCGTCGTGGCCGAATTATTCGATCACGCTACCGACGGGAGGGCCGCCGACCGTGCAGGCGGCCCAACGCGTTTCCGGTGTCCTCAGCGCGGGAGCGGCACCCGGCGCACGCCGCCGTCGCGGGCATCGGCGGCCTCGACCTCTTCGCGGGTGACGCCGAGAATGAAGAGCACCGCGTCCAGGAAGGGGTGCGAGAGCGCGGCGTCGGCCACCTCGCGCAGGGCGGGCTTGGCATTGAAGGCGATACCCAGGCCGGCGGCATTGAGCATGTCGATGTCATTCGCGCCGTCGCCGACCGCGACGGTCTGCTCCATGGCCACCCCGGATTCGGCGGCGAAGCGGCGCAGCATGACGGCCTTGGCGGCACGGTCCACGATCTCCCCGACCACGCGGCCGGTGAGCTTGCCGTCGATGATCTCGAGCGTATTGGCCTGGACGAAGTCCAATTCCAGTTCGTGCGCGAGCGGTTCGATCACCTGGCGGAAACCGCCGGAGACCACACCGCAGCGGAAACCCATGCGGCGCAAGGTGCGAATGGTGGTGCGCGCGCCCGGGGTGAGCTCGATCTTGTCGGCCACCTCGTCGATGACCGAGGCATCCAGACCCGCGAGGGTGGCCACGCGCTGGCGCAGCGATTCGGCGAAGTCGATCTCACCGCGCATGGCGGCCTCGGTGACGGCGCGGACCTCATCCTCGACACCGGCGTGCGCGGCCAGCATTTCGATGACCTCGCCCTGGATCAGGGTGGAGTCCACGTCGAAGACGATGAGCCGCTTGGAGCGCCGGGCCAGACCGGCGCGCTCCACGGCGATATCCACGCTCTCCTTGGCGGCCACCGCGGCCAGCATGGTGCGCAGGGTGGTCTCCGCGTCACCCATGTCAAGCCCGGAGGCGGAAGCCCGCGAAACCACGGAGGGCTCGCGGGGGACGCCGTTGGACACGGTGTCCGCATCGGAGGACGGGACGGTGACCATGAGTTCCAGACCGGTCACCGGGTAATCGGCGATACCGCGAATGGAGTCGATATTGACGCGCTGCTCGGCGAGCTTGCGCGAAATGGCGCTGAAGGCGCGCGCGGTGACCGGGGAACCCAGCACCACGACCGCGTGGGTGGACAGGCGCGCACCGGCGACCGAACTCGCGCCGATCTCGACATCGACATTCATGCCGACGCTGGCCATGGCGTCCTCGAGCTGATCCTGCAGCGATTCGGGATCGCGCGGACAGGAGACCAGCACGCCCAGGGTGAGGCGGCCGCGGATCACGACCTGTTCGACATCGAGGAGGCTGACCGCGTTATTGGAGAGCGCCGCGAGGAGTACCGATGTCACGCCCGGCTTGTCAGGTCCGGTAACAGTGACCAGAACCGTCGTCTCAGACGTGCTCAATCGAAACTCCTATATCTCGCGACAAAACTCCCCGCCCCAGCGCGCGGCGGCGCACATCATTCTGTCAGGCGGGGCGGGTGGAGGTCGCGCCACCCGCCGTCGCGGGCGTCACAGCAAGTTCGCCGCACCCGAGCACAGCTCGGCGAGCACCTCGGCGACCGCTCGGATCTCGGTGACCGCACCGATGCCGGTACCGGCGTACACCGGCAGGATGTCGTGATCACCGGCCTCGACAGCGGCGCGCAATTCGGTGCGCGCCTGCTCGGGAAGGTCGTCGGTATGTTCCGACCAGCGCTCGGTGAAGGTATTGCGCAGCAGCCGCGCGGGAAAATGCGTCGGCCACGGCAATCCCTTGGCCACATCGAAGACCCTGGTGACCACGGCATCCTGCGCCTGGGCCGCGAGCATGGCCCGGCGCTCGGGTTCCGAGAGCAGCGATTCGGTGCAGGCGGCCAGGCAGGTGCCCAGCCACGCCCCACTCGCCCCGGCCGCCAGGGCCACCGCCAGATCCCGTGAGGTGGCAATGCCACCGGCGGCGAGCACCGGCACCGGCGCGTCGGCCACGATCGCCTCGAGCAGTGGCAGCGTCGGCACCTCGACCGCACCGTGGCCGCCGCCCTCCAAGCCCCGCGCGACCAGCACATCCACCCCCGCGTCCTGGGCGCGGTGCGCGTCCTCGACGCTGAAAACCTGTGTCGCCGCCAGAATTCCGGCCTCGTGCAGCGCGGCCACCCAGGACAGATCGGTCCCGAAGCTCACCGAGATCAGCGCGGGCCCTGCGGCTATGGCGGCGGGCAGCAGCTCCGGCTCCTTGCGAATCACCCAGTCCACCAGGCCGATTCCGAACGGCCCGGGCACCCCGTCCAGATGCGCCAACTCACGCGCGAGCGCCGCCACCGATCCGGCACCGCCCATCCCCACCATGCCGAGGCCACCGGCGCGCGTCACCGCCGCCGCGAACCGCCCACCCGCGACACCGCCCATGGGCGCGTTGACCACCGGCAACGACAACCCCAATGACCGCGACCAGGCGGTTGACAGTCGAGATTCCGACATCGGATTCCTTCCTCCGAGGGGCTTCGCTCCCAGTAAACCCGGAGACGACCGCGGCGGCCGTCAGAAGACGACCGCCGCGGCGGGGGTATTGCGCTGCAGAGCTACTTGGACACGCTGTCCGTGAGCTCGTGCACCTGGTGGGACTTGGTGCCCCAGCCCACGTGGGCCTCTGCGCGCATGCGCTCGACCATGTGCGGGTAATGCAGCTCGAACGCGGGGCGCTCGGAGCGGATGCGCGGCAGCTCGTAGAAGTTGTGCCGCGGGGGCGGGCAGGAGGTGGCCCACTCGAGGGAGTTGCCGTAGCCCCACGGATCGTCGACCGTGACGACCTCGCCGTAGCGGTAGGACTTGAAGACGTTCCAGACGAACGGCAGCATCGACGAACCCAGGATGAAGGCACCGATGGTGGAGATGGTGTTCAGGGTGGTGAAGCCGTCGGTCGGCAGGTAGTCGGCGTAGCGGCGCGGCATGCCCTCATTGCCCAGCCAGTGCTGCACCAGGAAGGTGGTGTGGAAGCCGACGAAGGTGGCCCAGAAGTGCCACTTGCCCAGGCGCTCGTCCATCATGCGGCCGGTCATCTTCGGGAACCAGAAGTAGATGCCCGCGAAGGTGGCGAACACGATGGTGCCGAAGAGCACGTAGTGGAAGTGCGCGACCACGAAATAGG
>NZ_BDAW01000031.1 GCF_001625085.1 Nocardia acidivorans NBRC 108247 | reverse complement strand
TGTCTTCGAGGCCATTCGCGCCGGGAAGGCGTAAAGCGCGCTCGGATAAGTCGTTTCGCGCATCCCCGCAACGGCCCCGATGACCGGCTGGTCATCGGGGCCGTGCGCTGTCCATAGCATCGTGCGCCGCAGGTCGGGCGGCGTGCCCCTGCCACGATGCCGGATTTCGACCGTTAGAATTGCGTAAGGTGTGCCGGGAAGTCTGGTCGGCATGCGGTATGCGTCGACCGCACCTGGTGGAGTCGCACGCCGCTGGCTCAGTCGACCGTACTGCCGGAAAGGTGCACCCTTGATCGCCCAGATGCGCTCCGAACTCGCCCGCTATCTACGGACCGAAACCTTCGGTGGCGCACTGCTTCTCATCGCGGCGGCGGCCGCGGTGCTGTGGGTGAACTCCGCATGGGGCGCGAGCTACACCACCATGGTCGACACCCACCTCGACATTCCCGCACTGCATCTGAATCTGACGCTCGCGGATTGGACCAAGGACGGTCTGCTCGCGATCTTCTTCTTCGTCGCGGGCCTCGAGCTCAAACGTGAACTGGTGGTCGGCGAACTCGCCGACCCCAAACGCGCGACCCTGCCGATCCTGGCCGCCATCGGCGGTGTGGTGGTGCCCGCGCTGCTCGCCATCGGCATCGGCTGGGGTGTGGAGGGCATGGATCGCGGCTGGGCCGTTCCGGTCGCCACCGATATCGCCTTCGCGCTGGCCGTGCTCGCGCTCACCGGCTCCCGCATTCCCGCGGGCGCGCGAGTGTTCCTGCTGAGCCTGGCGGTGGTCGACGATCTGATCGCCATCATTCTGATCGCGGTGCTGTTCACCACCACCCTCAAAATGCTGTGGCTGACCATCGCCATCGTGTGCTGCGCGGTATGGGCGCTGGGCCAGTGGAAGCGGATCGGCACACCGTTCCTCTATGTTCCGCTGGCGCTGCTCGCCTGGTATTCACTGCACGAGGCGGGCATCCATCCGACGCTGGCGGGTGTGACGCTGGGACTGCTCACCCGGGTGCGCCCGGACGCGGACGAGGACGAGCACTGCGTGCCCGCGGCCAAGCTGGAGCACTTCTTCCAGCCCATCTCCGCGGCCCTCTGCGTACCGCTTTTCGCGCTCTTCGCCTCCGGGGTGAAACTCGACGGCGATGTGTTCTCGAAGCTGTTCACCGATCGGATCTCGCTGGCCATCATCGTCGGCCTGCTGGTCGGAAAAACGGTCGGCATCTTCGGGTTCTCTTGGCTCGCGGTACGTCTGGGCATCGCGCGCCGGCCCGACGATCTCGGTTATCGGGACATGTTCGCCCTGTCGGTACTAGGCGCGATCGGCTTCACCGTTAGCCTCTTGGTGGCAGAACTCGCACTGGACGGCGTCGGCGACGGCTCCGAAGTCGAACTGGCGAAAGCGGCTGTGTTGCTGACGTCTTTGACGGCTTCCCTGGCGGGTTCGGCGCTACTGTTGCGTCGTGGCCGTGCCCACCAGGCACGCCGAGACGAGCGGGCACTACAGGGACAAGAGTGAGAGCGCACCGGGCAGTTCCGGGACATGGAGAAGGGTCGAGCAATTGAGCTTCACACAGGGCGGTAACGGGCGAGACGGGAATCGCACCCGCACCATCACCTCGATTCCGCTGTCCGATGTCGACGTGCACGAATCGGCGAGCCTGGGCAGTCTGGTCCGGGACGCGACCGAGCAGATGTCGACACTGGTGCGGGCCGAGGTGGAGCTCGCCAAGGCCGAGGTCACCGGCGAGATCAAGAAGGGGCTGCAGGGCAGCGTCTTCTTCATCGGGGCGCTGACGGTCCTGCTGTTCAGCTCCTTCTTCTTTTTCTTCTTCCTGGCCGAGCTGCTCGATGTCTGGGTGTACCGCTGGCTGGCCTTCCTGATCGTCTTCCTGCTGATGATCGTGACCACCGCCGCGCTGGCGCTGCTCGGTTATCTCAAGGTGCGCAAACTCCGCGCGCCGGAGAAGACCATCGAATCGCTCAAGGAGGCGAAGACGCTGCTGCCCAGCGGTTTCGGCGCCGCCGGTGAGCATTCCGCAGACGCCACGCCCGGTCTCGGCAAGCCGCGGCCGTAGCTCGTCGATTACGCTGCCTCGGCGTGTCGTCGATTTCGCCCCCCGATCCGTCCGCCGTCCGCTACGAGGGACCGTGGACCCATCGGGATGTGCATGCCAACGGCATTCGCTTCCACGTCGTGGAGGCGATGCCCGAAGGCGGAGTGGTCTTCGCGGACCCCGAAACGCCACTGGTGGTGCTGCTGCACGGGTTCGGTGATTTCTGGTGGTCGTGGCGGCATCAGCTGACCGCGCTCGCCGAACTCGGCTATCGCGCCGTCGCCGTGGATCTGCGCGGCTACGGCGACAGTGACAAACCACCGCGCGGCTACGACGGGTGGACGCTCGCCGGGGATATCGCCGGACTCGTTCGCGCACTCGGGCATACCGAGGCCACTCTCGTCGGCCATGCCGAGGGCGGGCTGGTGTGCTGGGCGACCGCGGTACTGCAACCGCGGGTGGTGCGCGCCATCGGACTGGTGAGTTCACCGCATCCGGCGGCGCTCAAGAGCTCCATCCTGCGCGACCGCAAACAGCGCTCGGCCTGGTTGCCCAATTTCCTGCGCTATCAACTCCCGCGGTATCCGGAGAATCTGCTCACCGCCGACGACGGCGCGGAGATCGAACGCCTGGCGCGCCATCGGGCCGGTGAACACTGGTCCGGCACAGCGGAATTCGCCGACACCGCCGAGCGCATGCGCACCGCCATCCGCATTCCCGGTGCGGCGCATTCCGGTCTGGAGTACCAGCGCTGGGCCTTCCGCAGCCAATGGCGGCCCGATGGCGCGCGCTTCATGCAGACCATGCGCGAACCCATCCACATCCCGGTGCTGTCCCTGCACGGCGACCGCGACCACTACATCCTCGCGAGCACGATTCGCCGCGGTCAGGAATTCTCGCCGCGGCGTCGCGTGGTGACCATCCCGGACGCGGGACACTATGCGCACCAGGAGAACCCGGCGGCGGTCACCGCCGAGCTCGCCACACTGCTCTCCTAGCTCAGGACGCAACTTCCGGTGCCGACCGGGGTCGAGACGCTCGCCGCCTCGTTCACTTCCGGTCGCACCTCGTCCAGGGTCAGCACATAGCCGGTGTCGTCATCGGTGACCGCCGCGCCGAAGACCACGCCGAGGATATTGCCCTCGGTGTCGACCAGCGGACCGCCGGAGTTGCCCGCGCGTACCTGACCGCGCACCGTGTACACCTCGCGCTGCACATTGTTGTCGCGATAGATATTGGGGCCCTTGAGATCCAGGGTCTCGCGCACCCGAGCCGCACTGGCCGTGTAGCGCCCGCCACCGGGGTAGCCGAGCACGATCGCGGACTCACCGGAGTTGGCCGCCGCCGGGGCCAGCGGAATCACCGGCGCGTTCAATCCGGGCACCGCCAGAATCGCGATGTCCTTGGACGAATCGAACAGCACCACTCGGGCTTCCATCGACCCGCGCGCGGTATCCACGCTCACGGTGCTGGTGCCCGCGACCACGTGCGCATTGGTCATGATGCGCTCGGGTGCGACCACGAAGCCCGAACCCTCCAGCTGCCGTTGGCAACTCGGCGCGATACCGCGGATGCGCAGCACGCTCGTCTGCAGTGACTGCGCGACCGGCAGTTGCAGCACGCTGCCATCCGGCGGTTCCACCGCGGCGATCGGCACCCGGCCGAACGGGCCGATCACATCCGGCAGCCCGGAGGTGTTGAGCAGGTTGGAGAATTCGTTCGGCACCCGTCGCAGCCAGTCCGGCGCGAGATGGTCCACATTCACCAGGACCTGAGAGTTCTTGACCGCGGCCGCGATTCCCGGCTGCGACGAATTCGCCAGCGGCAGCGCCAGCAGCCACGCGGTGGCCAAGACCGCGGCCATCTGTAGACCCGCGCCGACCACGCTGTCCACACTGCGGGTGAACGGATCACGCATACCGCTGCGCGCCGCCCGCCCCAGCACCATGCCCGCGACCTCGCCGACGATCACCAGGGCCACGATCAGCAGCACGCCGACCAGCACCCGGGAGCGACCCTCGCTCAGGTGGATGAGGATGTGCGGTGCGATCAGAATGCCCGCCACCGCGCCCAGCACCACGCCCAGGAAGGCCAGTGCGGAGGCGACCGCGCCCTGCCGCCACCCGGAGGTGGCCGCGAGCAGCGCCAGAATCAGGATCCCGAGGTCGAGCCAGGCCGAAGAGCTCATAACGTCATCCCAACCGCGGCCAGTGAGGCCTGCAGATCACGCACATCGTGATGGTCCCATTCCAATTCCCACCCGGATACCGCCAGCAGCCCGGCGAGCACTCCCCCGGTGAAGCCCCACACCAGCATGCCGTCCACCGCGAAGGCCGGACCCATATAGCCGAGCGGATGCCGCACCACGAACCTGTTGGCCGGATCGACGAGCTCCGCGACCGGCACCCGGACCACCCGGGACGCCTCGTTCACGCTCACCACGCCGACCTCGCCGGGGGTACGCCAGTAGGCCACCACCGGGGTCACATCGAACCGCGACGGCGGTACGAAGATCTTGGGCAGCACCGCGATCGGCTCCACGCCGGCCGGATCGAGTCCGGTCTCCTCCCGCGCCTCGCGCAATGCGGTGCCGATGGGCCCGTCATCGCCGGGCTCCACCCCGCCGCCTGGGAACGCCACCTGACCGCTGTGCGTGCGCATGGTCGCGGCGCGCTGGGTGAGCAGCACATCGGCATCCTCGGGCAGTCCGCCCAGCGCCTGTGGATCGGCCGTCTCGGAGCCGCTGAACAGCACCAGCACCGCCGCCTCACGGGTGTGCACGGCCGCGGAGGCGAAGCGCCGCAATACCGGATTCATCCCGGTCGGATCGGCCGGATCATGGTCGGCCACCGCTCTGAGCCACTCCGGAATGGAGCCCGTAGGCACCTCGAGTCTCATGCCCACACTCCAAGATCGACCACGGCACCGGCGCTCACGCCCGCACCCCCAACTCGGCGGCAACCGTATCGGCGATATCGTCGACGCTCTTGAACGGGCGCACAACGAGTTTCGCCACGGTGCCATCCGCACGCAACAGCACGGAGATGGGCAGCACCGCCGGAGCGCCGACGGCATTGCGCACCTTGGTATCGGGATCCGCCACACCCGGCAGATGGATTCCGAGCCCGGTCAACCGGGACAGGCCCTTGGCGGTGGACGGATCACTGTGCACGGTGAGCACCGTGATCGACGCCGACGCGCGATCGGAGAACTGTTGCAACAGCGGCAATTCCTCCGCGCACGGACCGCACCAGTAGGCCCACAGATTCAGCAGCGCGGGTTTACCCGCGAGCGCGGCGATCAGATCCACCGGTTTGCCGTCGGCCAGACATTCGAGGGCGAGCCCGCGCAATGGACTGTCCCCCACGACCGCTCCCGAGGGCGTGGGACAGTCGGCCAGCGCCGCGTGCGCCCGTTCGGCCGACGAGGCCGGTCGCTCACCCGACCCGTTCGGCGCGCCGCCGGACGTGCCGCCCCCGGAACTCGAACACGCCGCGACCGTCAGCGTCAGCGCCACGATCAGCGCGAGCAGCCCGCCCCACCTCGGAAGACGGGCGCGTCCAACAGGACTCACAGGCCCACCATTTCGAGCAGATGCTCGGCCTCCGGGCCTTTGACCAGTGCCGCCGCCGCGGCCGGATCGGTCGGACCCAGCCCGTACGAGGGGCAGTCCTTGGCCAGAACGCATGCGCCGCAGGCGGGTTTGCGCGCATGGCAGACCCTGCGACCGTGGAAGATCACCCGATGCGAGAGCATGGTCCACTCTTTGCGCTCGATGAGATCGCCGACAATATGCTCGACCTTCACCGGATCTTCTTCCGCGGTCCACTGCCAGCGCCGGACCAGGCGGCCGAAATGGGTGTCGACGGTGATACCGGGCACACCGAAGGCATTGCCGAGAATGACATTCGCGGTCTTGCGGCCGATTCCGGGCAATTCCACCAATTGCTTCAGGGTGTGCGGGAGTTCGCCGTCATAGCGTTCGACCAGCGCCTGCCCCAGTCCCATCAGCGAATTCGCCTTGTTGCGATAGAAGCCGGTGGGCCGGATGTACTCCTCCAGCTCGGTGCGGTTCGCCTCGGCGTAATCGCGGGCGCTGCGGTACCTGGCGAAGAGCGCGGGTGTGGTGAGGTTCACCCGCACATCGGTGCACTGCGCGGAAAGGATTGTGGCCACGGCCAATTCGAGTGGTGTGGTGAAGTCGAGTTCACAGTGCGCGTCCGGAAAGGCCAGCGCAAGCGTGCGATTCATGCGCCGGGCGCGGCGCACCAGACCGGTGGGCGTCTCCTTGGCGCGCGATCGGGCTTTTCCGCCCTTGGGTGCGGCGCTGCCGCTGGTAGGCACGGCGGGAGCGCCGGATTCGGCCCCATTCGCGGCCGCGCTGGATGTGGAGACACGCACGCGTCCACCTTACGGAACCGGCAAGCCCCATCAACCTGGCTGAGCATCCGCCGTGTTCCATCTGAGACCTTCGCCGTGTTTACTCCTCCCTATGCAAGGACTCGCTGTGGTGCTGTTTCCGATAGCGCTAATGCTGTTCGCATTGGTGATGGAACGTGTCGAGAATCGGCTTCGCAAGCTGCTCGAACCGGATCCGGAGGTTCAGCGGTATCTGGATCGAGCCACGAATGCCGAGGTCAGTGACCTGACCAAACTGGGACTGCCCGCCGCGGCGGCGCGCCCGAGGCGCGCCCGACCGGCGGCCAAGGGCATGGATGTAGCCCAGGCCAGCTGAATCGCTTTTATCCGCCGCTGCCCGTTACGCCGGTATTCGGCCGGTCAGCGGCATTTTCCGATCTTCCTGCGTGGGCTAAACGGCGTGTCGCTAGAGTTGAACTTTGCGTGTCGCTAGATCGACGGTGCGTGTCGTGTAATCGGATGCTGCGTGTCGGAGAATGACCCTGCCGCGTGGTGTCTATCACTACCCGGGCGTATTGCAAAGTAGACTGCACTGTCGGCCGAATGCTTCGGTCCAGGACAGAGCCATTTCCCATAAGGAGCACATTCGTGGACGAGGCCCTCGCCAGAGCAGGCATCTTCCAAGGCGTCGAGCCCACCGCGGTGGCGGCTCTCGCCAAACAACTTCAGCCCGTGGACTTTCCGCGCGGCCACGTCATCTTCAACGAGGGCGAACCCGGTGACCGGCTGTACATCATCACCTCCGGCAAGGTGAAGATCGGCCGCCGCTCACCCGATGGTCGCGAGAACTTGCTGACGATCATGGGCCCGTCGGATATGTTCGGCGAGCTGTCGATCTTCGATCCGGGTCCGCGCACCTCGACGGCGACCACCGTCACCGAGGTTCGCGCGGTCACCATGGATCGGGACGCCCTCAAGGCGTGGATCGATCAGCGCCCGGAGATCGCCGAGCAGTTGCTGCGGGTCCTCGCCCGTCGTCTGCGCCGCACCAACAACAATCTGGCCGACCTCATCTTCACCGATGTGCCCGGTCGTGTCGCCAAGGCGCTGTTGCAGCTCGCACAGCGCTTCGGCACCCAGGAAGCGGGCGCGCTGCGCGTGACCCACGACCTGACCCAGGAGGAGATCGCCCAGCTGGTCGGCGCCTCTCGCGAAACCGTGAACAAGGCCCTGGCCGACTTCGCGCACCGCGGCTGGCTCCGGCTCGAGGGCAAGAGCGTGCTCATCTCCGACTCGGAGCGCCTGGCTCGCCGCGCCAGGTAGTACCGGCAGGGAACAGAGACTCGTGGGGACCGGGTCGTCACCTCGGTGACGACCCGGTCCCTTCGTATTCGCTAGCCCCGGCTGCGGAGATAGGCCAGTTGCGCCTGCACCGAACTCTGTGCGGCCGGCCACAGCGACCGGTCCACATCGGCGTACACCTTCTCCACGATCCGCATCGCGCCCGCATCGGGCCCCAGCTCCGCCAGCGCCGCCCGCACCTGGTTCAACCGCTCCTCGCGATGCGCGAGATAGAAATCGATGACCGGCAGCGCGTCCGGATGATCCGGGCCGTGCGCGGGCAACAGCACCCGCCCCGGTGCGGCCTCCGCCAACCGCCGCAGCGATTCCAGATAATCGGCGAGCGCACCGTCGCGGGATTCGAGCACCGTTGTGCCACTGCCCAATACGGTGTCCCCGGTGAGCAGCGCCGCGTCACCGTCGGCGGGCCCGTCCACCAGGAAGCTCACCGAATCCTCGGAATGCCCCGGCGTCGCGAGCACGGTGATGCGCAATCCGGCCGCCTCGATCACCTCACCGTCGGCGAGCACCGCGGTGGAACCGTGCAGGAACTGGGAATCCTTGGCGCGCACCGGAGTTCCGGTGGCCTCGACCAGGCCGCCGATACCGCCGGTGTGGTCGAGGTGATGGTGCGTGATGAGCGTGAGCGCGATCTTCCCGCCGGTCTCGCGCACCACGGCCGCGGTATGCCCGAGATCCTCCGGCCCCGGATCCACCAGCACGTATTCCGCGCTCCCGGGCGCCCGCAACAGCCAGGTGTTGGTGCCCTGCAGGGTCATTCCGCTGGGATTGTCCGCCAGCACGACGGCGGCGGACGGAGTCACTTGCCGCAGTTGGTCATACGCGGGATGAGTGAGGGTCATGCTTCTGTCCTAACTCAGCGGGGGTGGCGGGTCCAGGGTTGAACGCACCACACCCGCCACTTCCTCGAAAAAGGAAGGCGTCAGCGAACTTCGGCGATGAGTTCGACCTCTACCGGGGTGTTCTTGGGCAGTTCGGAGACGCCGACGGCGGAGCGCGCGTGCACACCCGCATCGCCGAAGACCTCGCCGAGGAAGTTCGACGCGCCGTTGATGACGACCGGCTGATCGCTGTAACCGGGGGCGGAGGCGACGAAGCCGACGACCTTCACGATTCGCACCACATTGTCGAGTCCGACCAGATCATGCACGGCGGCAAGCGCATTGAGCGCGCACAGCTGTGCGGCCGCGGCGGCCTGCTCGGTGGAGACCTCCGCCCCGACCTTGCCGGTGGCCGAGAGCTGCCCGTCCGCGAACGGCAGCTGGCCGGAGGTGTAGACCAGATTCCCGGTCCGGATGGCCGGAATGTACGAGGCCACGGGTGCGGCCACGGGGGGCAGGGTGAGCCCCAGCTTCTCCAGGTTCTCCGCCCAGGCGGTGGCGGCGGCCATCAGTTCTTGGGTCGCTTCAGGTAGGCGACGTGCTGCTCACCGGTCGGCCCGGGCAGCACCGAGACGAGCTCCCAGCCGTCGGAGCCCCACTGGTCGAGGATTGCCTTGGTGGCGTGCGTCAACAGCGGCACGGTTGCGTACTCCCACGCGGTCACTTCACTCATGGGGTGAGATTAGCCCCGGGCATCGGGTCCCATACTCCGGACCCTGCTATGGCGCATTCGAATCCGGAAATCCAAGATTCCAGAGTGGTGTATCAGACAGTCGGCGTCTCCTCTGGGCATGAGGCAGGAACGAGTTATAGGCTCGCGAGCGTGGGAGTACCGATAGCAGTGCCCGTTTCGGTTGAGCCGGGGGTCGAAGCAGGTTGGCCGGAGCGGGCGGACAAGGCCCGTCTGCATTACGTATCCGGAAAGGGCGGCACCGGAAAGTCCACGGTCGCGGCCGCATTGGCCCTGGCACTCGCGGCGGGGGGCCGCCGCGTGCTGCTGGTCGAGGTCGAGGGCAGACAGTCCATCGCGCAACTCTTCGATCTGCCGCCGTTGCCGCCCACCGAGACTCGCATCGCCACCGCCGACGGCGGCGGCGAGGTGCTGGCGCTGGCGCTCGATGTGGAGCACGCCTTCCTCGAATACCTGGACATGTTCTACAACCTGGGCTTCGCGGGCCGTGCCATGCGCCGGGTCGGCGCCATCGAGTTCGTCACCACCATCGCGCCGGGCCTGCGGGACGTCATCCTGACCGGCAAGATCAAAGAGTGCGCGGTCCGCGTCGACAAGGCCGGTAAACCCGCTTATGACGAAATAGTCATCGACGCGCCGCCGACCGGGCGGATCGCCAGCTTCCTTGACGTCACCCAGGCCATGGCCGAGATCGCGGGCGGCGGCCCGATCGCCTCGCAGGCCGAGGGCGTATCCAAGCTGCTGCACTCACCGCAGACCATGATCCATCTGGTCACGCTGCTGGAGGCGCTGCCGGTGCAGGAGACCGCGGACGCGGTCGCCGAACTCACCGCCAATGATCTGAATATCGGCACGGTCATCGTGAACCGCGCCAATGAGGGCTATCTGCCGCGCGGCCTGCGCGAGAAGGCCGCCGCGGGCGAATTCGATACCGAGGCGCTGCGCACCGGACTCGCCGAGGCCGGAATCACCCTGTCCGAGGAGGACTTCCAGGGTCTGGTGGCCGAAACCCTGGAGCACTCGGCCCGCCTGCACGCGCAGGACGAGAACGCCGCCGACCTGGCCCAGGTCGATATCTCGCGGCTGTACCTCCCGGCGCTCGCCGACGGGATGGATCTGGGCGGGCTGTACGAATTGGCCGAAGTTCTGAGCGCGCAGGGAGTCCGCTGACCATGATCGTTCCAGCCAATACCGTCCCCCTGGACATTTCGAAGATCATCGCCGATCCCACCGCACGCATCGTGGTGTGCTGCGGCTCCGGTGGCGTCGGCAAGACCACCACCGCCGCGGCCATCGCGCTGCGCGCCGCCGAGGCGGGCCGCAAGGTCGTGGTGCTCACCATCGATCCGGCGCGCCGGCTGGCGCAGTCGCTCGGGGTCAGCGATCTCGGAAACACCCCGCAGCAGGTCGAATTGGGCGACGGCGTCAAGGGCGAGCTCTACGCCATGATGCTGAATATGCGCCGCACCTTCGACGATATGGTGCTCGAGCACACCAGCCCGGACAAGGCGGAGCAGATCTTCGCCAATCCGATCTATCAGACGGTGGCCTCCTCCTTCGGCGGCACCTCGGAGTACATGGCCATGGAGAAGCTCGGTCAGCTGGCGAGCAAGCGCGAGTGGGACCTCATCGTGGTCGACACCCCGCCCTCGCGGAATGCCCTGGACTTCCTCGACGCGCCCAAGCGTCTCGGCAATTTTCTGAACGGCAAGATGATTCGGGTGATCATGGCGCCGGGCCGCGGGGTGGGCAAACTGGTGGCCGGGGCGATGAGCCTGGCGCTGCGCGGTGTGTCCACCATCGTCGGCGGACAGCTGCTCAAGGACGCCTCGGTCTTCCTACAGTCCCTGGAATCCATGTTCGGCGGCTTCCAGGATCGCGCGGATCGCACCTACGCCATGCTGTCCCGGCCGGGCACGCACTTCATCGTGGTGGCCGCGGCCGAACCGGACGCGCTGCGCGAGGCGTCGTTCTTCGTGGACCGGCTCTCCACCGACAAGATGCCGCTGGCCGGTCTGGTGCTCAACCGCACGCACCCGGTGCTGAGCTCGCTCTCGGCCGAACAGGCGTCGGTGGCCGCGGACAAGCTGGTCCCGCAGGCCGCGGTGAACGGCGAATCCGAGACCCCGGCCGCGCTGGCCGCCGCGGTGCTGCGGATTCACGCGCAGCGCGCGGTGACCGCCAAGCGCGAACAGCATCTGCTGACCCGGTTCACCGGTGCGCATCCGCGGGTGCCGATCGCGGCGGTGACGGCACTGCCGTTCGAGGTCGCCGATCTGGAGGCGCTGCGCGCGGTCGGTGGGCAGCTGGCCGAGGCGGGAGCCGCGCGGTCGGCCTGACGCATATGCGCCACCCCTGGCGCGAGTGCGCAACCCCCCTGAATCACACCGGAGGATTTGCCTGTTCTGCCCGTTCTTACCCCGGAAATGGATCGAGCCCGCATCAGCGGGCTCGATCCATTCTGCTTATGGGGATACGGGTTACATGGCTACTTTCTGCGTACGCTGGACCCGGAAGAAATCGGCCCAGGATGTCACCTCGGGATGCTGCTTGAGCAGCGCACGACGCTGCCGCTCGGTCATGCCGCCCCACACACCGAACTCCACGCGATTGTCCAGGGCGTCCGCCCCGCACTCCATCAGCACCGGGCAATGCCGGCAGATGGTTGCCGCCTTGCGCTGTGCCGCGCCACGCACGAACAACTGGTCGGGATCCACTTCCTTGCATCGAGCCTGGGAAACCCAAGCGATCCTCGCTTCGGCCTGCTCCACGTCCAATCGAGCTATCGGGGTAGTCATGTGCATTTAAGTGCCCCTTTGCAGTCCGAACACCGGGTCACGGCGCTCCAGAATCGCGTGTGCAGCGCGCAGATACCCAACCCCACTGCGAACTGCACCACATTCCACTTTGAGTGTTAGCTCTATCACACTGGGTTCTCAATCTAGATAGTGGTGCACGGCCAGCGCAAGACCGTCCTGAGATTTTCTGGTACGCCCGTCCACGCATTCGTTGCCTAAAACCGGTCAGTCGGCATGATTCAGACGAACGGACACCCTCGCCCGGGCGGACGCCGACAGTCGGAAAGGGCAATTAGGCTATGGGTCGTGCCGATCACACGAACGCTCGCGAGACTGGCCGGCAGCTGCGTCCTGGCCGCCGTCCTGCTCGCCGGGCTGCTGTTCCCACTCGCCGGCGGCTTCGGCTATATCTCGAACCGAGCCGCCGACGCCGTAGACAACGTCTCCGCCGAATTGGTGGAGGGTGCGGTCCCGGCGGTGTCGACCATGGTCGATGCGAACGGCCAGCCGTTCGCGTGGCTGTACGAGCAGCGGCGATTCGAAGTCCCCAGCGACAAGATCTCCAACGACATGAAGCTTTCGCTCGTGTCCGTGGAGGACAAACGCTTCGCCGAGCACGGCGGCGTGGACTGGCAGGGCACCTTCCGCGCCTTCCTGACCAACACCAGCGGCGGTGAGGTGCAGCAGGGCGGCTCCACCATCGACCAGCAGTACGTGAAGAACTATCTGCTGCTCGTGGTGGCCAAGACCGATGCCGAACGCCGCGCCGCCACCGAGACCACCCCCGCCCGCAAGATCCGTGAGATCCGCATGGCGATGACGCTGGACAAGCAGCTCACCAAGGACGAGATCCTCACCCGCTATCTGAACCTGGTGCCCTTCGGCAATTCCTCGTACGGCATCCAGGACGCCGCGCAGACCTACTTCGGCGTGGATGCCAAGGATCTGAACATCGTGCAGTCGGCCATGCTGGCCGGCATGGTGCAGTCCAGCTCCAAGCTGAACCCGTACACCAACCCCACGGGTGTGCTGGAGCGCCGGAACACCGTGCTGGACACGCTCATCGCCAATATCCCCAGCCGGGCCGACGAATTCCGCAAGGCCAAGACCGAACCGCTGGGTGTGCTACCCGAGCCCAAGGGACTGCCGCGCGGCTGCATCGCCGCCAATGACCGCGGCTTCTTCTGCGATTACGCGCTGCAGTACCTGGCCAATGCCGGTATCAGCCGCGATCAGATCGACAAGGGCGGCTACCTGATTCGCACCACCCTCGATCCGGATGTGCAGAACTCGACCAAGGCCTCGGTCACCGCGAACGCCGATCCGAATCTGGACGATATCGCCTCGGTCATGAATGTCATTGCTCCCGGCCAGGATTCGCATCCGCTGCTGGCCATGGCATCGAGCCGCACCTACGGGCTGGATGGCAATGCGCATCAAACCGTGCAGCCGCAGCCGTATTCGCTGGTCGGCGATGGCGCGGGCTCGATTTTCAAGATCTTCACCACGGCCGCGGCCATGGAAAAGGGGCTCGGTATCAGCGCACAGCTGGACGTGCCCGCGAATTTCCAGGCCAAGGGCATGGGTAACTCGGGCACGCCGGGCTGCCCAGCCGAGACGTACTGCGTCAAGAACGCGGGCGCGTACAAGTCGCCGATGTCGGTGACCGAGGCCCTGGCGACCTCGCCGAATACGGCCTTCGTCAAGCTGATTCAGGCCGTCGGGGTCACCCCGACCGTCGATATGGCGGTCCGCTTGGGCATGCGCTCGTACGCACAGCCGGGCACCTCGGGCCACGGCAATCAGAGCCTGGCCGACATGGTGAAGGACCAGAACCTCGGCTCGTTCACCCTGGGCCCGGTCGGCGTGAACGCGCTGGAGCTGTCGAATGTGGCCGCGACGCTGGCCTCCAGCGGTCGCTGGTGCCCGCCCACTCCGATCAAGGAGGTGGTGGATCGCAGCGGTAAGACCGTGCCGCTCACCCAGCAGGCGTGTGAGCAGGTGGTCGATCCGGGTCTGGCGAACACCCTCGCGAACGCGCTGAGCCATGACGTGCTGAGCGGTACCGGTGCGGGCGCGGCCTCCTCGGTGGGCTGGAACTTCCCGCTGTCGGCCAAGACCGGAACCACCGAGACGCACCGCTCCTCGGCCTTCCTGGCGTTCAGCAACTTCTTCGCCGGCGCGGCGTACATCTACGGTGACAGCCCGACCCCGGGCGAGATCTGCTCGTACCCGCTGCGCAACTGCGGCAGCGGCAACCTGTACGGCGGTAATGAACCGGCGCGGACGTGGCTGGGCGCGATGAAGAATGTGCTCGGCAAGTTCCCGCCGCTGGGTCTGCCCCCGCTGGACGACAAGTACGTGCGCGGCTCGAACAATTCGCAGATTCCGGATGTGATCGGCCAGAACCAGGCCGAGGCGACCGCGAGTCTGATCGGCGCGGGCTTCCAGGTGTCGGTGGCCTCGGCCCCGGGCGCGAACAAGGGCACGGTGATGAGCATCTCGCCGGACGGTTCGGCGATCCCGGGCTCGGTGATCACCATCTATGTGAGTGACGGCACCCAGCATCCGCTGCCCGCGCCGAACGCTCCACAGCCGACGGTGCCGGGCATTCAGATACCGGGTCTGCCGCAGTTGCCGCCGATCCCGATACCCATCCCGATTCCGCGATAACGGGATTCGAGCGATTTACCGAGCGTGGCCCCTCGCCGATCGGCGAGGGGCCACGGTTGTATCGCCAGCCGTCCGCGCGGCCGATGTCGTCGCCCGGTGCGACGTGCGCGCCCGGGACGTTCGTGAATGGCCGAGAGGCCGAATGCGCGCGTCGCTCGCACCCGCGCGGGTGCGAGCGTCGCCGAGACCGGACGCGAGCCGCGTTCAGAGGCGGGCTTTGACCGCCGCCGAGACGCGGGTGCCGTCGGCACGCCCGGCGGCCAGGGCGGTGGCGACCTTCATGACCTGCCCCATCTGGCGCATGCCCGGGCGCTCGCCGATTTGCTCGGCCACGTCCGCGATGGCGGTGTCGGCGATATCGGCCACTTCGGCGTCGGTGAGCGGGGTCGGCAGGTACTCCTCGATGATCTGTTCCTCGGCGCGCTCGGTGGCGGCGAGTTCACCGCGTCCGGCCTGCTCGTAGACGACGGCGGACTCGTTGCGCTTCTTCGCTTCCTTGGACAGCACGGCGATGACCTCGGCATCGGTGAGTTCCTTCGCCTCCTTGCCGGCGACCTCGGCGGTCTGCACGGCGGCGAGCAGCATGCGCACCGTATTGAGGCGCAGCGTGTCCTTGGCCTTCATGGCGGTGGTGAGATCCGCGCGCAGCTTCGATTTGAGTTCCGACATGGCCGCCACGGTACCGTTCATCACCCGCGAGGCTCGACGCATTTTCAACGGGTCGCCTATTCTGGGCAAATGCCCGTAATCTCGACCGCCACCCTTCGCCGTACCGCTCTGGGAGCCGCGGGGGCCGCCGTCGCCGGAGTCGGCTACGCCACGCTGATCGAGCGCAACGCCTTCACCCTGCGTGAGGCGACGCTGCCGGTGCTGTCCCCGGGTAAACCCTCGCTCCGGGTGCTGCACATCTCCGATCTGCACATGATGCCCGGTCAGCAGTTGAAACAGGCGTGGTTGCGCGAACTGGATCGGCTGGAGCCGGATCTGGTGGTGAACACCGGTGACAATCTCTCGCATATGAAGTCGGTGCCCGCGGTGGTGCAGGCCCTCGGCGGCCTGTTGGGTCGTCCCGGCATCTTCGTCTTCGGTTCGAACGACTACTTCGCACCGGTGCCGAAGAATCCGCTGAAGTACTTCAAGAAGGATCACAGGCGGGTCTTCGGTGATCCGCTGCCGTGGCAGGACCTGCGCGCGGCGTTCACCGAGCGGGGCTGGCTGGATCTGACGCATGTGCGCCGCGATATCGAGGTCGCCGGGGTGAAGATCTCGACCGCGGGCGTGGATGATCCGCATTTGAAGCGGGATCGCTACGACACCGTGGCCGGTGCGCCGAATCCGTTGGCGGACTTGAGCATCGGGCTCACCCACTCGCCGGAGCCGCGGGTGCTGGATCGGTTCGCGGGCGACGGTTACGACCTGATCATGGCGGGCCACACCCACGGCGGGCAGCTCTGCCTCCCGGGTTTCGGTGCGCTGGTGACCAATTGCGGTATCGACCGGTCGCGGGTGAAGGGTCCCTCGCAGTGGGGCGCGCACACCAAGCTGCATGTCTCGGCCGGGCTGGGCACCTCGCCGTGGGCGCCGTACCGGTTCTGCTGCCGTCCGGAGGCGACGCTGGTGACCCTGGTGGGCGCGCCCCCGAAGCAGCCGGTCGCCGAATCGGGTCGCGGGCGCACCACTTCGGAGGCTGTCGCGCGTTAGGCGTCCGCCGCGATATACAACGCGGTATGTAGTCGTCAGTCAGGGGTGAGCCGTGGCCAGTGGTAATGAACCGAACGAGGATCCGACAACGCGGGGTCCGGATCCCGACTGGTGGCAGGGCGTGCCCAGTCAGGATTCGCCGTGGCAGTCGGCCCCGCAGCCGCAGCAGCCGCCGCCGAATTACGGTGTGGGTCAGTCGGACCCGACGATTCACCAGCAGTGGGGTCCGCCGCCGACGACACCGTTCACCGGCGGCCAGCCCTATCAGAGCGTGCCGAATCAGCCGTATCAGCAGTCCCCGTATCAGTCCGGCCCCGCGCCGTACCAGACAACGCCGCCGCCCGGTTACGGTCCGCCGCCGGGTTACGGAGCACCGCCGCCTTCGGGCGGCGGCAATCGCAAGGGCTGGTTGTTCGCGGGCATCGGCGTGCTGGTCCTGGCCATCATCGGCGTGGTGGTCACGGTCGTATTGGTGAACCGCGGTTCGAATGAGCCTTCGGCGCACTCGAATACGACCCCGTCGCTGATCAGCGCCCTCACCACCACCCCGTCGGGCGCTCAGCCCAGCACCTCCCCCAAGGCCACCACCTCGGCGAAGGCGACCACCCCGGCCGCGGTCATCCCGGGCTATCAGGTGGTGACGATCGCGGACAACGGTGCGGCATATGACATTCCGAAGGACTGGAAGCTGGATCGCACCGGCCAGACCAGTTTCAACGGCGGCGGTGATTCGGTGCCGATCGCGGGTCTGGCGCAGGACGGGCTCAACTACTGCCCGAACTACGTGCGCACCAACGTCTTTCTGAGTCAGTCCACCGAGACCGACCCGGCCAAGGCGGCCACCGATATCGCGACCCGGATGGCCAAGATCGGCTGGTCCACCTCCACCGGCTCCACCCCCGGCGCGACCGAGACCTTCGCCAACAGCGACGGTCAGCTCCAGGGCGTCTACCTGGAGACCAAGGGCAATGCCCCGCCGCCCTCGGCCGGCTGCGCCTCCACCTATTCGATCTACACCTTCGCCTTCCCCGGCGACAGCGGCGCGTTCGTCTTCACGATCGCCGCGGACACCGGTGTGGCCGGTTCGGTGGACCCCGGTCTGGCCAAGAAAATCCTCGCCAGCATCCGCCCGCTCTAACCCGCCGATTCCACCCATTTACCCCGTCTGACCACACGATTTAGCATCAGCGCCACCCATCGGCTAAGCTACTCCACGTTCACATCACGGGGTGTGGCGCAGCTTGGTAGCGCGCTTCGTTCGGGACGAAGAGGTCGCAGGTTCAAATCCTGTCACCCCGACGTGTTGGTTGAGACACAGAAAAGGCCCTGACTTCGGTCGGGGCCTTTTCGCTGTCCGGGCGCAGGCGGCGGTGGGTGTATTCGGCGACCAGGGTGCGCAGGGCGGGTCCGCGGGGGGTGGAGACGATCAGGCGGCGATCGGAGCCGTCCGGGGAAACCAGGGTGTCGTAATGCACCGTCAGATCTCCGGCCCGGGGGCGGTGCGGGCGTTCGCGGACGGTGTGGTCGTCCCACCAGGTGGCGAAATCGAGGCTGGCGGAACGTAGTTCGGCGATCAATCGGCGCAGGCCGGATCGTCGGGGTGGCGGGCCAGGTGCATGCGGAGGTTGCCGCCGGCTTCGCGGGCGACCACGGGCAAGTCGAGTTGCCCCTCGCGATCGGCCGGGTCCGGGAACACGATGCGGGGCGGTATTGCCGCCGGGGCCGAACTCCTCGCCGAAAAGTGCTGCGGCGGCGGCATTGCGGGCCAATATGTCGAATCGGAGTTCTCCGTAAGCGGTCATGTCGTCGGCATCGGCCAGGTCACCGCGACCGCACAGCGACCGATACGGATGATCCCCAGCCGTATTCGGCCGGGGATCATTGGGGTGCAACCGATTTCAGGGCATCAGCCCAGGTGCAGCTTCTTCATCAGGCGCAGGGTCATGAGGGTGCTCTTGAGCTGCTTCTCGTACGGCATGCCCGCGCGGGCGGCCAGGATCTGCTTCTTCTGCACGCCGACATTGATGGTGTCGGTGTACTTCAGGATGCCCGCCGCACCGTGCCGGGTGCCCACGCCGGAGCTCTTGACGCCGCCGGACGGGGTGCCCTTGGCGGCGTAGGTGGTGACGAAGCCGTCGTTGATATTGATGGCCCCGGCCTCGATCTTCTCGGCGATGCGACCGGCGCGGTGCAGGTCGCCCGCCCAGACGCTGGCATTGAGTCCGTAGTCGGTGTCGTTGGCGAGGCGGATGGCCTCCTCATCGGTGCCGAACTTGTAGATGGCCACGACCGGGCCGAAGGTCTCCTTGGTGGCGTGCTCCATATCCTTGGTGACGCCGGTGAGCACGGTGGGCTCGAAGAAGGCGGGGCCGATGTCCGGGCGCGGTTTGCCACCGGTCAGCACGGTCGCGCCCTTCTCGCGGGCCTCGTCGACGTGGGCGGCGACGCGCTTCATATGGTCGACCGAGACGAGTGAGCCGATTTCGGGGTCGAAGTCGTAGGTGGCCCCGGCCTTGGCGCCCAATTCCGCTGCGGCGGCGACGAATCGGCGCAGGAATTCGTCGTAGACACGCTCCTGGACGTAGATGCGCTCGATATGCATGCATGCCTGGCCGGTATTGCCGAAGACGGCGAAGATGGCGCTGGGGATGCATTCGTCGAGGTTCACATCGTCGAGCACGATCATCGGGTTCTTGCCGCCGAGTTCGAGCGAACAGCCGATGAGATTGCGCCCGGCCTGCTCACCGATGGTGCGGCCGGTATTGGTGGAACCGGTGAACATGACGAAGTCGACATTGTCGATGATCGTCGGGCCGACATCGGGGCCGCCGCCGCAGACCACCTGGACCAGTCCGCGCGGCAGGCCCGCCTTGTGCAGCAGTTCGATGCCGAACAGGGTGCACAGCGCGGTCTTGTTGTCCGGCTTGAGAATCAGGCCGTTGCCCGCCATGAGCGCCGGGGTGGAGTCGGACATGGAGATGGCGAAGGGGAAGTTCCAGGGCGCGATGACCGCGACGACGCCCTTGGGCCGGTGCTCCTCGGTGGAGGTGGTGATGACCGGCATGGGGCCACTGCGCTTCTTGGAGCGCAGCGTCTTCTCCGCGGTCTTGAGGTAGTGCGCGATGACCATCGGGGTGTCGCAGGCCTCTTCGATGGCCATGCGGCGAGCTTTACCGCAGCCGATCTGAATCAGGTCGGCAATGGTCTCGATCTCGGAGAGGATGAGTTCGTGGGCGCGTTCGAAAACCTCGAGCCGCTGCTTGAGCGGCCGCGCGGCCCATTCGACCTGGGCGGCGCGGGCGATCTCGACGGCCTTGACGACATCTTCGGGCGAGGACTGCGGCAGCAGGCCGACCACGTCACCGGTGTAGACCTCGATCATTTCGAAGGGCTCGCGGGCCTCGCCCGCCTTACCCGCGGTCACCATGCCGGTGAGCCGGTTGATCAAGGATTCCGTAACCCGGGGCGGCAGCTTGCTCTGCGTACTCATTGCACTCATGGCGTCTCTCCCATAACTAGCCGCCCGTGACGGCGGTCACCACGATCCAAACTAGAACACGTTATTGTTCAAGACAACGGCGCGGGGTAGTTTCGTCCCCGAATCTGCGGAAAGAAAGGTCGGCGATGACGACAGCCACTGCTGAAACAAGTAGCAATACCGAGCCCCATGCCCTCGTGGAGAAGCGTGGCGGCACGCTGATCGTCACCATGAACCGCCCCGATAAGAAGAACGCGCTCACGGGCGAGATGCTGGCCATCATGACCGAGGCGTGGGAGCGGGTGAACAGCGATCCGGACATTCGCACCTGCATTCTGACCGGCGCCGGCGGCGCCTTCTGCGCGGGCGCGGACCTCAAGGCCATGTCCAAGCGTAATCCCAGTGACGGCATGTCCGAGGGCAGCGCGTTCGATCCGACCCGGATGCCGGGCCTGCTCAAGGGTTTCCGCCTGACCAAGCCGCTCATCGCCGCGGTCGAGGGTCCGGCCATCGCCGGTGGTACCGAGATTCTGCAGGGCACCGATATCCGCATTGCCGGTGAGAGCGCCAAATTCGGTGTCTCCGAGGCGAAGTGGAGCCTGTTCCCGATGGGCGGTTCCGCGGTGCGGCTGCCGCGTCAGATCCCGTACACCGTCGCGGCCGAACTGCTGCTCACCGGTCGGCACATCACCGCCGCCGAGGCGCTGGGGTTCGGGCTGATCGGGCATGTGGTGCCGGACGGCACGGCGCTGAACAAGGCCCTCGAAATCGCCGAATTGATCAATGACAATGGCCCGCTTGCCGTTCAGGCGATCCTGAAGGTCATGCGCGATACCGAGGGCATGCACGAGGAAGAGGCTTTCAAGATCGACGCGAAGGTCGGCTTGCCGGTCTTCCGGAGCGAGGACGCCAAGGAGGGCCCGCGCGCCTTCGCCGAGAAGCGCAAGCCCAACTTCCAAGGTAAGTAAGCGGTGTGGGGGCGCACGCCCCCACACCGTCACCTACCGGGCGACCATTTCTTCGCCGAGGAATCCGCCCGATTGATGCCGCCACAGCTGCGCGTACGTTCCTTCCGCGCGCAGCAGCTGCTCATGGGTGCCCTCCTCGACGATCCGCCCGTGGTCGAGTACCACCAGCCGGTCCATTCCGGCGACGGTGCTCAGCCGGTGCGCGACCACCAGCGCCGTACGCCCCTCCATCAGCTCCCAGAGTGCCTGCTGCACAAGCTTTTCGCTCTCGGAATCGAGGGCGCTGGTGGCTTCGTCCAATAGCAGGATCGGCGCATCGCGCAGAATCGCGCGGGCGAGCGCCACCCGCTGGCGTTGTCCGCCCGACAGTTTCACCCCGCGCTCACCGAGCAGGGTCTCCATTCCCTGCGGCAGCGCGTCCGCGAATTCGGTGACATGCGCGGCCTCGGCGGCGCGCAGAATCTCCGCGTCGGTGGCATCGGGCCGGGCGAAGCGGATGTTCTCCCGCAGGGTGCGGTGGAACATGGCCGGATCCTGCGGCACATAGGCGAGCAGACTGCGCAGATCGCTCTGCTTCAGCTTCGAAATATCCTGTCCGCCAATGCGAATCGCACCGGCGTCGACATCCATCAGCCGGAGCAGCAATTGGGTGAGCGTGGTCTTCCCGCCGCCCGAGCGCCCGACCAGACCCAGTTTGGATCCGCTCGGCACATGCAGATCCAACCCGGTGAACAGTGGTGCGGCGCCCGCGTGGGTGAAGTGCACCCGCTCGAATCGCACATCGGATCCCTTGGGCCGCAGCGCTTGCGGCTCCGCCGCGTCCACGACGGTGGGCGAGGTCAACAGTAGTTCGGTGAACTGCGCCGCCTCGGTGAGCGTGCTCTCCAACCGCCGGTAGATCTGATTGAACCGGAACATGATCCCGGTGGCGTTCCAGTAGTACGTGAACGCCACCATGATCACGGTGACCGAGGCGTGCCCGCCGCTGAGCCCGAGCGCGATGAGCAGCCCGGCCACATTGGTGATCGCCACCAGCGGCGTCACCACGGTGTCGATGCGCAGATTGGCATAGTCCCAGGAGCGCAAGGACTTTCGGCGCTGGTCGACGACCCGTCGCCGATGTTCGGCCGCCTCCTGGCGTTCGGCGGCGAACGCGCGCACCACCTGCATATTGGCCAGGCTGTCGGCCACATGCCCGGAGACCAGGGCGATGGACGCCTCCCGCTCGTCCACCAGCGCCTGCCGTCGCTGGATGAGCGGTGTGATGATCAGCGCGGTCAACAGGATCAGCCCGATGAGCACGACCACCAGCATGGGGTCGTAGCGCCACAGCACCACCGCCGCGAAACCGAGCGGCAGCACGGCGGCGAAGATCTCGAAGGCGAAGGTGTCGACGAACTGTTCGAAGCGGCTGGCGAAGCTCAGCGACCGTTTGGTGAGCGATCCGGCGAAGTTGTTGTGGAAGAACGCCGCGTCCTTGGCCAGCAGTTCGTCCATGGCGATGACGTACAGACTCTCGATGCCGTAGGCGTCGAGTCGGTTCAGGCAGTGGATTCCGATGCGCCACAGCACTTCCGAGAGCATGATCACGCCCGCGAAGGCCGCGACCAAGGGGCCGAGGGTGGATATCCCGGAGTCACCGCTGGCGGCGACCCGCCCGATGAGGACCGCGACCAGCAGTGGTGCGATGTAGTTCTGGCAGATGGTGCCGAGCGCGGGCCCCAGCATGCCGCCCAGCGTCCACAGCTTGCGCCGAGCCAATTCCCGTCCGTAGTAACGCAGTACGAGCTTCAACGCGGGTGCGCGTGAACTCATCCGTCCCCTCTCTCGAATGGTGTCCGAGCAGAAGGGTTCATTTTCTCGCGCGTGCGAGATCCGGGCCAGCGATTATTCGCCGGCCGATAGCCGGCGGAGGGCCGGTGCTGGGCGATCGCAGAGCCCCGATCGCCCAGCACCGATGCGGTCACCGGTCGGAGCACGAGCCGGTTTCCGCGCGACGGTCAATCCGTCGGCTTGACCATGCGGCGCACGATCCGGCGCGAGAGGCCGGGCAGCAAACGCCGCATGAGGTAGGTGGGATAGGCCTGGCCGGGGAAGACGAACAGCGGATTGGCCGGCTTGGACAGCGCCTTCTCGAGCGCGTCGATCACACCTTCGGGACTCATACCGCCCGAACCGCCGAGCACGGATTCGTTCTCCGCGCGGACCTTGTCCAGGAAGGCGGTCTCGACCATGGGTGGGCAGAGTCCGAGCAGTCGCACCCCGCTGTCCTGGAGTTCGTAGGCCAGGCTGTCGATGAATCCGATGACCGCGAACTTGGACGCGGAGTATCCGGCCATCCCCGGTGAGGGCAACCAGCCCGCGACCGAAGCGAAGAGTACGACGGTGCCCGTGCCCGCCTGTTTCATGGCCGGTATGACGGCCTGACACAGATTGACGGTGCCGAAGTAATTGACATCCATCATCTTCTTTATCTGCGCCACATCATGATTCAGCGCGGAGGCGTGCACGTGGCACATACCGGCGGCGTGCACGAGCCGGTCGATGGCGCCGAGTTCACCGCGTACCTTGTCCACCACCGCGCGCACCTGTTCCTGATCGGAGACATCACAGGTGTAGGTGGTCATATTGGGTGAGCGCTGCGCGGTTTCGGCGAGCCCGACCGGGTTCAGGTCGACCGCGGCGACCTTCCATCCGGCGGCGGCCAGCCGCAAGGCGACGATCCGCCCCATACCGCTGGCGGCTCCGGTGACGAGTGCGGTCCGGGTCATCGTGCCTCCCTGGTCGGCCAGACGCTCGTGGCGTCTTCGAAAGTCATTGCCAGCGAACCGATCCGGCTGGCGAACAGCGCGCGCCGGGGCAGGCCGAGCGCACGCAGTTGCCGCGAGACGGGGTGGTCGCCGAGTTCCACGCGCACCCCGCCGGGCATACCGCGCACCCGGCTCGGGTTCATCACCCACGGGGTGCGCCGGAGCACTCCGTTCTTCCAGGTGTACGCGTCGATGGAGGCACCGCCCGCACCACCCGGCATGGGCACGCCGTCCAGTACGCGCAGGGCGATGACGAGTTGCCCGTCCACCCGCACCTCGCAGCGCTGGCCGCCGCGCACCGGCGTGATGTCGATATCGGCCATCAGCTTGGGAAATCCCCAAATCGATTGTCCGGCTTCGAGAGTGAAACTCTGATTCACCGGCAGCCAGTGGATGTAGGCCCCGGTGCCGTCCTTGCGCCCCGGCTGCTTGGCCATGAGCGAGAAGGCGAATTCGTGGTACGGCCCGAGATCGCCGTCGACGTAGCGCACGAAGGCGAGCGAGAGAATCGCCAGGCCGAGAACAGTGACCGGTTCCAGCCCCGCCGGTGCGAGCAGTTCGCGCGCGGCGGCGGTATCCGCGAAGAAGAGCGCGGAGCTGGCATCGGCATGCCTGATCTCGACCGGCATCCGGACCTGTTCACCGAGTACGGTGTGCACCTCTGCCATCTCTGAATTAGAACAGGTTCCTATGCTGTTCGCCATTGATTCAGCCGAGTTATCCCGAAGAATGGACCGTGACTTGGCATTGCTTTCCATAACCGGTTACTGCACCTCGTGATCCGGTAGGGCGGATTCCGCGTACGACTTCGCCCAGCGATAGTCCGGCTTACCGCTGGGCGTGCGCACGACGGTCTCCGTGACCCAGATCCGGCGCGGCAGTTTGTATCCCGCGAGATGGGTCCGGACATGGCGTTCGAGATCGGCGAAGTCCACGCCGTCCGCGCTCGACACCACCGCGCCGACCAACTGCCCCCAGCGCTCGTGCGCGATCCCGATGACCACCGCGTCGTACACGCTCGCATGCGCCTTGACCACGGCCTCGACCTCTTCGGGGAAGACCTTCTCGCCGCCGGTGTTGATCACCATATTCCCGCGACCGATGAGCGTGATGGCCCCGTCCGCCTCGACCCGCGCCCGATCATCGGTGATGACCATGCGCCGCCCGTCCACGGTGCGGAACAGCTTGTCGGTCTTGACCGGATCCTTGTAGTAGCCGATCGGCACATTGCCGGTCTTGGCCAGCCACCCCTGCGAGCCCGGCGCGACCGGATGTCCGTCCTCGTCGACCACCACCGCCCCGCGCCCGGTGTTGACCCGCGGCCCGCGCCCCGGATCGTCGTCCTTCTGC
Source organism: Nocardia acidivorans NBRC 108247 (assembly GCF_001625085.1). GTDB lineage: Bacteria > Actinomycetota > Actinomycetes > Mycobacteriales > Mycobacteriaceae > Nocardia > Nocardia acidivorans. Next base: position 84,802 of record NZ_BDAW01000031.1, on the reverse strand, counting down.
GCGAAACCTATTCCGCCGAAACCGGTTTCGGAGGAGCCGATGGATTCGCTGACCAGCGTGCTCGGGAACAGTTCCAGCAGTTCGTTCTTCACCGGCTGGGTGAGCTGCGCCGCGCCGGAGCCGATGGAGAAGACCGAGGAGGCGTCCACGGGTGCGGCCCGATAGGCGTCGATGAGCGGGCGGGCAATGGCATCACCGGTGATGACCAGGATATTCGGCTGTTCGCGCGCCACGACCTGCCAGATGCGCGCGGGATCGAAGCGGGGTTCGAACAGCACGGTATTGCCCGACCACAGCGCGGTGAAGGTCGGCATCATGGCGGCGGCATGGATCAGCGGCGGCAGCACGAACCAGCGCATCGGTTTTTCCTGGGCCGCGCCCGCCCGCGATTGCTGGTACTCGTCGGCCACCGGTTCCCCGGTGTAGAAGTCGATACCGCCGCCGAGCACCCGCCACATGTCCTCCTGCCGCCACATGACGCCCTTGGGCAGTCCGGTGGTGCCGCCGGTGTACATGATGAAGAGATCGTCGGCGCTGCGCTCGGCGAAATCCCTTTCGGGCGAACCATTCTCGAGTGCCGACTCATAGGGCATGGACTGGGTCGCCAGACCCTGACCGCCCTGATCGTCCTCCACCACCAGGCTGTGCCGCAGCTTGGGCAGCTGCCCCCGCACCGCCTCCAGCAGTGGCGAGTAGCAGCGATGATGCACGACCATCTCGAGGTCGGCGTTGTCGTAGACGTACCGCAGTTCCTCGGCCCGATACCGGAAGTTGATATTGACCGGCACCGCCCGAATCTTGAAGCAGCCCAGCAGGGTTTCCAGGGTTTCGATGCTGTTGTGCATATGGAAACCGATATGGGTGCCCGGTCCGGCCCCGGCAGCGGCGAGGTGGTGCGCGAGCCGATTGGCCCGCTCGTCGAGTTCGGCGAAGGTGCGCCGCCGCGCGCCCTCGATGACGGCGAGGCGGTCGGGTACCGCGTCCGCCGCGTGTTCGTAGAGGTCGGCGAAGTTACAGGCCATGGACTTTCGCTTTCTACAGGACGGTGAGAGGGAGGGGAATGCCCCGGTCGGCGAAGGTGAACGCGGCCCCGGTACTGAATCGGGTGATGGCGACCTCGCCGAATTCCCGGAAAGGCACGGCGGCCAAGCCGAATTCGAGGATCAGTTCGTCGGCGGTCGCGGATCGCACGCCCGCCTCGAATCGGGGATTGACCCCGCGTGCAAGGGAATTCAATGCCTCGAGATGCTCGGCATCCACCAGTGCGGCCCAGGCGCCGTCGGCCACCGCACCGCAGGCCCGGCCGAGCCGCAATTCCACGATCTGCTCGCCGCCGGAAACCGAGCATCCGATCTCAGCGTCCACATAGGCCGAGGGATTCAAGGCCGGATGCAGGCGCAGCACCTCGGCCAGTGCGGCGGTGTCGTCCCCGAGTCCCAGGGCGGAGCGCAGCCGCTCCGAGGTCAATCCCGCGATACCGGTGAACTGCTTGCGCGTGATATCCAGCGCCACAGCCGAATCCGAGCGCTCGGCGACGGCCCGCCGGAACGCGAGCGTCAACAGGTGCTGCTGGAGACACACTTCCTCGGCGATCCGAATCAGCGCCGACCGCGAGAAGTCCCCGAAGCGCAGATCGTTCAACAGCGGCCCCGAATAGTCCGACTGTCCCTCGTCTTCGGTGTCGATGGCCGCCAATTCCACCGTGGCCGCACGGGTTCCGGCCAACGCCAGCGCATCGGGTTCGGGCGGGGTAGGCTCCAGCGATCGATCGATGGTCACGGTCCACGCGCACACCGGCGTCCGATCCGCGGGCACCCGCGGTGGCCGATGGATCGGCCGCACGCGCGCATGGGGATTGGTGGCCAGCGCCGAGGCGTCGAAGGTGGGGTCTTCGATGTGGTGGCACATGCCGACCACGTATTCCTCCCCCATCGGCTCCACATCGGCGAGCGCGCCGCAATGGTCGAGGTGGAATTCGCCGTGGTCGTGATCGCGGACCCGGTACCGGAAGTCCATGAACTGCGGTGGCGCGCCGATATCGAGCTGGAAGCCCTTGAAGATGGCGTCCACCCCGTCCCCGGTGACACCCAGCGCCGCACGCATGCGCCGGGTGTACAGCGGACTGGCCCAACGCCATTCGTCGATGGCGACGCCGGTCATCCCCTCGCGCCCGAATGCCCCGATGGCATGCGCCATGCCGGAGCGGTCGATGAGATGTCCGCACAGCAGCAGTTCGGGTACCAGGATCGCGAGTTCGGAGCGGGACAGCGAAGCGTATCGACTGTTCACCACAGCGGAGCCGGTCCCTGCCCGACCGGGTACCAGCCCTTCAGCGGTTCCCCCGACACCGAACGTTCGATGCGCTTGCGCATGCCGTCCGACAGCACCCCGTTGGAGATCATCTCCACGAAAAGCGCTGTGACATTGCCGAAGTCGAAGAAGTCCCGCTGCCACGACCACTGCCCGCCGCCCGCGTACCGGAACCAGCTGCCGCCGATGCCCTCGGGGCTGTACGGCCGCCCGTCGGCGCGGGTCTTCTCATTGATCTGTTTCCAGAAGCCGATGACGCTGCCGCTGCGTTCGTCGACCACGAATTCCTGGTACGGATAGGTCCAGCCCTCGAGCCCGAACATCTCCTGTCCGAGCGCGATATCGCGGATCTCGTCGCGGCCCACGGCCATGAATTCCTGGGTGGGTCCGTAGTTCCAGCCGTAGGTGGCATCGGGGGTGTAGAAGTCGGCCAGGGGTTTCCAGTCACCGAGCGCCTCGCAGCGCTGGTTCTCCTGCACCCATCGGGCGATCATGTCGTCGAGTTCGTCGCGGGACCAGGCCATGGGGTTTCCTTCAATCTTCACGGAGCGAAAGCGCCTGGGTGGGGCAGTAGCGGACGGCCTCGCGGGCCGCCGCCAGCTCGTCGCCGGGGTCGGCGCGGAGTATCTCGACCTGTCCCTGTTTGGGTACGTGGAACAGTGCGGGGGCTTCGTCCTGGCAGACGGCATGCCCCTGGCAGAGGTCGAGGTCGACAACGAGCCGCATGATTACTCTCCCGTTGTGGTCAGGGGTGCTTCGGGCTGGACTTCGACCAGCACCAGATGCGCACCGCGCGCAGTGCCGACCACGGCGACGATGGCCGCGGCGATATCGGATGCCTTGAGGAAGTAGGGGTGCCGGGCGAATCCCCATTTCACCCAGTCCTGCAGCATGGGGCCGACGACCTCGGGCGCGGCGGTCATCCCCATACCGGTGAGGGTCTGGCCCGGTCGCACGATGGAGGCCCGCACACCGGTGCCCTCCAACTCCATACGGAGTTGGCGCGCAAAGGCTTCCACGCCCATTTTGGCGGCGTTGTACGCCCCGACCCCGGGCCGCGCCCGGTCGGCGCAGTCCGATCCGATCACCACGAAATCGCCGCGGCGTCGTTCGATCATGCCGGGAATGACCCGGTGCGCGAGCCGCTGCGCGCCGACCAGGTGCACCCGGGTCTGCGATTCGAACAGCTCCGGATCCATCTCCCAGCCCTTGGCGAACTCCAGGTCACCGGCCCCGGAGACCACGATTTCCAGTGGCCCGAGCGCCTTTTCGGCCGCGATCACGAATTCGTCGACCGAGGCGGTATCGGAGACATCGAGTCGGTGCGCGAATGCCTCACCGCCGTCGGCGCGGATCTTCTCGGCGAGGGTTTCGCAGATCTCCAGCCGGCGTGCGCCCAGCGCCACCGGATATCCCAGCTCCGCCAGCGCGACGGCGGTGGCGGCCCCGATGCCCGAGGAGGCCCCGGCGATCAGCACCGGTCGCCGCTCCGGATGTGGTGCGAATCGTGGCATTACCGAACCTCCACTGTCACAGGCAATTTCGCGAAGCCGCGGACATTCACCGAATGCACGCGCTCACCCCCCGCCTCCAGGTTGTACGACCGCACGCGATCGGTGAACTCGCGCAGGACGATTCCGGCCTCCAGCCGCGCCAGGTGCGCGCCGAGACAGAAGTGCACCCCTTTTCCGAAGCTGACCAGCCCGCCCTTGTCACCGCGCTCGATGTCGTAGCGGTCCGGATCATGGAAGACGCCGTCATCGCGATTGGCGGAGCCGATGAGCAGCAATACCTTCGAGCCCCGCGGAATCGTCTGCCCGTAGTACTCCAGGTCGACCGCGGCGGTGCGCGCCAGAATCTGAGTGGAGGCGTCGTAGCGCAGCGTCTCCTCCACCCAGTCCCCGACCAGATCGGGATGGTCGGCGACCTTGGCGTACTGCTCCGCATTCACCCCGGCCCAGTGCAGCGCGTTGCCGAGCAGTTTGGTGGTGGTCTCATTCCCGGCGACCACCATGAGGAACATGAAGCCGATGACCTCGGCATCGGTGAGCCGATCACCGTCGGCCTCGGCATCGAGCAGCGCGGAGGTCAGATCGTCGGTGCGGCGTGTGTGCCGGGCGGCGACCATCTCGTTGTAGTAGCCGAAGAGCTGTACCGCCGCCTCCATGGCCGATACCGGCACATCGAGCACACCCTCTTCGCGGTGCAGCAGCAGATCCGCGAGTCTGCGCAGTTCGGCGCGATCGGCCTGGGGTACGCCGAGCAGTTCGGAGATGACATCCATGGGCAGTTTGCCCGCGACATCGTCGATCCAGTCGAAACTGCCCGCGGCCAGCGCGGGTTCGAGGTGTTGCAGGGTGATCTCGCGAATCCGGTCGCTCATCTCGGTGACCCGGCGCGGGGTGAAGCCCTGGTACACGAGTTTGCGCAACCGCAGGTGGCGCGGATCATCCATGGCCAGGAAGGACATGGTGTTGTGCGCGTGCGGACCCCAGGCGGCCGGGTCCAGCGAAACCCCGTTGGCGCTGGAGAGATTCACATTGTCGCGGAATCCGGCGGCGACATCGGTATGCCGGGACAACGCCCAGAAATCCAGTCCGGGGTGATGGTAGAGGGGGGCTTCGGCGCGCAGCCGCTGATAGACCGGGTACGGATCCTCGTGGATGGCGTAGTCGTACGGGTCGAACAGCAGGGGCTCCAGCGGCACTGCGGACAACTGACTGGACATGTGTCTGCACGGTACTAGCGCAACGGCGAACTGACAACGAATTCGGAAATTCGCCATGGGAAAGAGTCTCCCAAACTGAAACATGTTCTTGCGCGTTTCCGAGCTACGAACCTATAGTCCGTACACGTGTCCAGACACTATGGGAGCTACCGTTGAGCCTGAGCAATCTCATCCCGGACAGCGGTTCCCAACTGCTGATCGGCGGAAAACTCGTCCCCGGACAGGGCAACCTGTTCGGCAACATCAACCCCGCCACCGGCGAGCAAATCGGCTATGCCGCCAATGCCGGCCCCGCGGATATGGATGCCGCCATCACCGCCGCCCGCACCGCCTTCGACGCCACCGATTGGTCCCGGGACGCGGGCTTTCGCGCCGCCTGCCTGCGACAACTCCGCGATGCCCTGCGCGGGCACATCGAGGAGCTGCGCGAGATCACCATCGCCGAGGTGGGCGCGCCCCGCATGCTGACCGCCGGGCCCCAACTCGAGGGCCCCATCGGCGATCTCGGCTATTTCGCCGATCTGGCCGAAAACTATTCCTGGGAAACCGATCTCGGCATCGCGTCGCCGATGGGGATCAAGAGCAGCCGACGCCTGCGCCGCGAACCCATCGGAGTGGTCGGCGCGATCACGCCGTGGAACTTCCCGCACCAGATCAATTTCGCCAAGATCAGCCCGGCCCTGGCCGCCGGGACGACGGTGGTCCTCAAGCCCGCCCCGGATACCCCGTGGTGTGCGGCGGCGGTGGGCCGAATCATTGCCGAGGAGACCGATATTCCGGCCGGTGTGGTCAATATCGTCACCTCCGACGATCATGGATTGGGCGCGCAGCTGGTCGCCGATCCGCGGGTGGACATGATCTCGTTCACCGGGTCGACGCGGACCGGTCGCACCGTCATGGCCGCCGCCGCGCAGTCACTAAAGAAGGTGTTCCTGGAACTCGGCGGGAAGTCGGCGTTCATCGTGCTCGATGACGCGGATCTGAAAGCGGCGGTGAGCTACGCGGCCTTCGGCGTCACCGTGCACGCGGGGCAGGGCTGCGCGATCAGCACCCGGCTGCTGGTACCGCGCGAGCATTATGACGAGGCAGCCGACATCGCCGCACGGACCCTGGCCGGGATCCGGCCCGGCAACCCGGATAGGCCCGGAACTGTCTGCGGCCCACTGATTTCCGAACAACAGCGGGCGCGGGTCGAACGCTATCTCGACAGCGCGCGCGCCGAGGGTGGCACCGTCACCGGCGGTAACCGTCCCGACCTGCCCGGGTACTTCATCGAACCGACTCTCGTTGCGGGCCTGCCGAATTCGGCGACGGTCGCCCAGGAGGAGATCTTCGGGCCGGTGCTGACGCTCATCGCGCACGACGGCGACGACGATGCGATCCGGCTGGCCAACGACTCCCCCTACGGCCTGTCCGGCTCGGTCTGGGGCACCGATCCCGCACGTCTTCGCACGGTCGTCAACGGCGTGCGCACCGGCACCCTGAGCGTGAACGGCGGCGTCTGGTACTCCGCCGACGCGCCCTTCGGCGGATACAAGCAATCCGGTATCGGACGGGAAATGGGCATTGCCGGATTCGAGGAGTACCTCGAAACCAAACTCATCGCGACCGGTTGCTGAAGGAGCACGTCATGGCCCGTTTCACCGATAAGACCGTCATAGTCACCGGAGCCGCGCAGGGTATCGGGGAGACCTATGCCCAGGCGTTGGCCGCCGAGGGCGCGAAAGTCGTTGTCGCCGATCTGAACAGCGAGCGCGGCGCGGCCGTGGCCAAACAGATCAGCGCGGACGGCGGTATCGCGGTCTTCCGCGCGGTCGACGTCTCCGATCCCGAATCCGCCGCCGCGGTAGCGGAATTCACGGTCGGCGAGTTCGGGCGCATCGACCATCTGGTCAACAATGCCGCCATCTACGGGGGTATGAAACTGGATCTGCTGCTCACCGTGCCGTGGGACTACTACAAGAAGTTCATGAGCGTGAATCTGGACGGTGCGCTGAATATGACGCGCGCGGTGTGGAAGCCGATGAGCAAGCACGGCGGCGGGTCGATCGTGAATCAATCCTCCACCGCCGCATGGCAGTACTCCGGTTTCTACGGCCTGGCCAAGGCCGGGATCAACAGCCTCACCCAGCAGTTGGCGCATGAGCTGGGCGGGTCGAATATTCGGATCAACGCCATCGCGCCCGGACCGATAGACACCGAGGCCACGCGGACCATCGTGCCGGACAAGTATGTCGACGACTTGGTGAAGACGGCGGCCATCAAACGCCTGGGCACCCCGGAGGATCTGGTCGGCGCCTGCCTGTATCTGCTGTCGGACGAGGCGAAGTGGGTCACCGGGCATGTGCTGAATGTCGATGGCGGACAGGTGTTCCGAGCATGAGCGATATGTCGATCGGCTTCATCGGCCTGGGCAATATGGGTGCGCCCATGGCCAAGCGGCTACTGGAATGGCCCGGCGGACTGGTGGTCTGCGATATGCGACCGGATGCGCTGACACCCTTCACCGATCACGGTGCGCGGGCGGCGGCCACGGCGGCACAGGTCGCGGAACGGTCCGGAGTGATCTCGGTGGCCGTCCTGGACGACGCGCAGGTGCGCACGGTGGTCACCGGCCCGGACGGTATTCTGCGGACGGCGAAGCCCGGCACGGTGGTCGCGGTGCATTCGACCATCGCCGATTCCACCGCGGTCGAGTTGGCGGCCGAATGTGCCGAGTACGGTGTGGAATTCGTGGACGCGCCGATCAGCGGCGGCGCCCCGGCGGCGCACAAGGGCGCACTGGCGGTCATGGTCGGCGGCAGCGAGGCCGCCTTCGCCACCGTGCGCGCCCCGTTCTCCAGTTTCGCCTCGCTCATCGTGCACGCGGGCGAGGTCGGGGCGGGCACCCGAATGAAGCTGGCGCGCAATCTGCTGCATTTCATCGCCTTCACCGCCGCCGCGGAATCGCAGCGGCTGGCCGAAGCGGCCGGGTTGGACATCACCGAACTCGGCAAGGTGGTCCGGCACTCCGACTCGCATACCGGTGGTCCCGGGGCGATCATGTTGCGGGACACCACCTCCCCGGTGGCCGAGGGCGATTTCTGGCTGCCGATTCTCACCCATGTCCGCGATCTCGGCGAGAAGGACCTCTCGCTAGCCCTGGACCTGGGCCGTCGGCTCGGCGTCGATCTGCCGCTGGCCGATCAGGCGCTCGGCGCGCTCGGGGACGGGCTCGGGGTCGGACGCGGACCGATAGCGAAGGAGCAGTGGTGATATGACCGATGAACGCCGACAGCGCGGACTGAAGAAGATGAGCGAGGTGTACGGCTGGGAGTTCCAGGACGGCCCGGGTACGCATTTCGCCGTCACCGCCGATCATCTGTTCGCCGATATCTGGTCGCGGCCAGGACTTTCCATTCGCGATCGCCGAATGTTGTTGCTGGGTGCGCTGACCGCGCAGGGCCTGTTCGATATCGCCGAGATCCAGATCGGCGCGGCCCTGCGCAATGAGGAGTTGGACGAGGAGCAGTTGCACGAGATCGCGCTGTTCCTGTGTCACTACGTGGGCTGGCCCGCGGGCACCACGCTGGACGGCATTGTGGGTAAAGCCGTCAAGCAGCACAAGAAGAAGTAATCCCCTCCACCAGTTAGGAATTCGAAGACCATGGCCGATACCGCAACCGTCCGACCGCTCCGGGCCAGCGAGGTGAGCTCCTGGGATCTCGAGGCCGATGTGGTCGTCGTCGGCTACGGCATTGCCGGGGTGTGTGCGTCCATCGAGGCGGCCCGGACCGGGGCCGATGTGCTCGTGCTGGAACGCACCGGCGGCTGGGGTGGCGCGGCCGCGCTGTCCGGCGGCTTCATCTACCTCGGCGGCGGTACGGCGCTACAGCGCAAGCTCGGTTTCGAGGACACCCCGGAGAACATGGAGGCGTTCCTGACGGCCGCGCTGGGTCCGGGCGTGGACAAGGCCAAGATCCACGACTACTGCCAGGGCAGCGTGGAGCACTTCGACTGGCTGGTCGCCAATGGCGTCCCGTTCAACGAGGTCTTCTGGGGCGAGCCGGGCTATGAGCCGCCCGCCGATGAGGGCCTGATGTTCTCCGGCGGCGAGAACGCCGCACCGTTCAACGCCATCGCCACCCCCGCACCGCGCGGGCACCTCGCCTGGACCAAGGACAAGAAGCTGGGTGAGAAGGGCGGCGGCTACATGCTGATGGAGCCGCTCGCCCAGACCGCCGAAAAGCTGGGCGTGCGACAGGAATTCGACGTGCGGTTGCAGCGACTGGTCGTCGACGACGACGGCCGGGTGGTGGGCGTGGCCGCCAAGCGCTACGGCAAGGAGCTCTTCGCCCGCGCCGAACGCGGCGTGGTACTGGCCACCGGCAGCTTCGCGTACCAGCACGAAATGGTGGAGCGCTTCGCGCCCAAGATCATCGGACGCCCCGCCGCCACGGTGGAGGAGCACGACGGTATCGGCATCCGGGTGGCGCAGGCCCTGGGCGCGGATCTGGCGCATATGGACGCCACCGAGGTCGCGCTCATCGCCGACCCGCAGGTGGTGGTGCGCGGAATCCTGGTGAACGGGCGCGGACAGCGATTCATCACCGAGGACACCTATCCGGGGCGGATGGGTCAGGCGGTACTCCAGGATCAGGACAATCAGGCATACCTGATCATCGACGAGCAGGCGCTGGAGGCGGCCTTCGAGACCAAATCGTCGATGTCGTTCCTGCGGATCGCGCCGACCTGGGTGGCCGAGACCGTCGAGGAGCTCGAGGGTGAGATGAGCCTGCCCGCGGGCACCCTGCGCGCGACCATCGACCTGTACAACAGCCATGCCGAACACGGCCAGGATCCGTTCCTGCACAAGAAGACCGAGTGGGTCAAGCCCATCGGCGAACCGCTGGGCGCGTACGACCTGCGCGGATACACCGGCGGCTTCACCCTCGGCGGGCTGCGCACCGATCTCGACTCGCGGGTGCTGCACGTCTCCGGTGAGCCCATTCCCGGGCTCTTCGCGGCGGGCCGCGTCACCTCCGGCATCTGCGCGGGCGGCTACGCCAGCGGCTGCTCACTGGGTGACGGCAGCTTCTACGGACGGCGCGCGGGCGTGGCCGCCGCCAAGGGCGACTGAGAGGACGTGCGGCACATGCGATTCGGAATCGTGCAATTCACCAGCGACCGCGGCATTCGACCCGCCGTCGCCGCGAAAGCCGCTGAGGAACAGGGCTTTCGATCATTCTTCGTGCCCGAGCACACCCATATCCCGATCAAGCGGGAAGCGGCGCATCCGGGTACCGGCACCGCCGAACTCCCCGATGACCGATACACCCGCACCTTGGATCCGTGGGTGACGCTGGGGACCATCGCCGCGGTGACCACGAAGATCGAACTCTCCACGGCGGTGGCGCTGCCGACCGAGAGTGATCCGATCACCCTGGCGAAGACCATCGCGACGCTGGATCACCTCTCGGGTGGACGGGTCACGCTGGGCGCCGGATTCGGCTGGAACACCGACGAACTCACCGATCACGGGGTACCGGGCAATAAGCGGCGCACAGTGCTGCGCGAGTACGTCGAGGCCATGCGGGCGCTGTGGACGCAGGAGGAGGCCAGCTACTCCGGCGACTTCGTCTCCTTCGGCCCGAGTTGGGCGTGGCCCAAGCCGGTGCAGGCGCATGTGCCGCTGCTGATCGGGGCGGGCGGCACCGAGAAGACGTTCAAGTGGATCGCCCGCTCCGGTGACGGCTGGATCACCACACCCACCGAAACCGATGTCTCGGCGTCCACCGCACTGCTGATGAAGTGCTGGGCCGAGGCCGGCCGCGAGGGCGCACCGCGCGTGGTGGCCCTGGACTTCAAGCCCGACGCCGACAAGCTTTCGCGCTGGGCCGAGGCCGGTGTCACCGATGTGCTCTACGGCATGCCGGACAAGCCGGAGGCCGATGTGCTCGCCTACCTGGAGCGGTTGGCGGGCAAACTGGAGCCGCTCGGCCTGGTCCGCTGACCGCGGACCCGCCTGACTTCTGTAATTAACACTCCACCAGTAGATTTCGCCGCGCCCCGACGAAAGGCCCAGACGTGCGTATTGCCCTGCTGTCCTACCGCAGCAAAACCCACTGCGGCGGCCAAGGGGTATATGTCCGCTACCTCAGTCGAGGGTTGGCGGAGCTGGGACACCAGGTCGAGGTGTTCTCCGGGCAACCGTATCCGGAGCACCTCGATCCCCGGGTGCGGTTGACCGAGGTGCCGAGTCTGGACCTGTACCGGGACGAAGACCCTTTCCGCACACCGGGATTGCGGGAGATCCGGGACGGAATAGACCTGCTCGAGGTCGCCACCATGTGGACCGCCGGATTCCCGGAGCCGCGCACGTTCAGCCTGCGCGCGGCCCGGATACTGCGGGAACGCGCGGCGGAATTCGATGTGGTGCACGACAATCAATGCCTCGGTTACGGGTTGCTGGACATCGCCCGGCACCTGCCGCTGGTGGCCACCATCCACCATCCGATCACCCGGGATCGGGCGGTGGATCTGGAGGCCGCGCCGTGGCGGCGAAAACCGTTCCTGCGCAGGTGGTATGGCTTCCTGCGGATGCAGGAGAAGGTGGCGCGGCAGCTGCCGGAGCTGATCACGGTGTCGTCCTCGTCGGCCGCGGATATCGTCAGCGACTTCGGGGTGTCGGCCGAGCACGTGCGCACGGTGCCGCTGGGTGTGGACACCGAGCTGTTCCGGCCGCGCGAAGCACCGCGGGTGCGGGGACGGATCGTGGCGGTGGCCAGCGCCGACAAGCCGCTGAAGGGCATCGCGCATCTGCTCAATGCCATTGCCCGGCTGCGGGTTACCCATGACCTGGAGCTGCGGCTGGTCGCCAAGTTGGAGCCGGAGGGTCCGACCGAGAAGCTGATCGCCGAACTCGGACTCGCCGATATCGTCACCCCGGTGAGCGGACTCGATGACGACGAGCTCGCGCGGCTGCTGGCCTCGGCCGAGATCGCCTGTATCCCTTCCCTGTACGAAGGGTTCTCACTACCCGCCGTGGAGGCCATGGCCAGCGGTACACCCCTGGTGGCCAGCCGCGCCGGAGCACTGCCCGAAGTGGTCGGCGATTGCGCCGAACTGGTCGAGCCCGGCAATGTGGATGATCTGACCCGGGTGCTCGGCGCACTGCTGGACTCCCCCGCCCGGCTCCGCGACCTGGGTGCGGCCGGGCGGGCGCGTGCGCTGACCGTCTTCAGCTGGGAAGCCGTTGCCGCACAAACCGTTTCGGTGTACGAACGAGCTATGGCCCGGCACGATTCCCGTCCGGTGATCACCCCCATCCGCCAGGAGGCGCACACATGCTGACCGTCGACTTCGACCGCCTGGGCATCGGCCCGGGCACCCGCGTCATCGATGTGGGGTGCGGGGCCGGACGGCATTCCTTCGAGGCGTATCGGCGCGGCGCGGATATCGTCGCCTTCGACCAGAACGGCAGCGACCTGGCCGATGTGGAGGTGATGTTCCGGGCCATGGCGGACGCGGGTGAGGCGCCCGAGTACGCCAAGGCCGAGACGGTGCGCGGGGACGCCCTCGACCTGCCGTACGGGGACGGCGAATTCGACGTGGTGATCGCCTCGGAGATCCTCGAACACATCCCCGCGGACGACGCGGCCATCGCCGAGCTGGTGCGGGTGGTCAAACCCGGTGGCGCGCTCGCGATTACGGTGCCGCGCTGGCTGCCCGAGCGGATCTGCTGGGCGCTGTCGGACGAGTACCACGCCAATGCGGGCGGTCATGTGCGGATCTACCGGGCAGACGAACTGCGCGACAAGGTCATCGCACGGGGTTTGAGATTTATCCACAGGGCGCACGCACACGCGCTGCACTCGCCGTACTGGTGGTTGAAGTGCGCGGTCGGGGTGCACAATGACAGGCATCCGGCGGTGACGGCGTACCACCGAATGCTGGTGTGGGACATGATGTCCGCACCGCAGGTGACCCGCACCACCGAGCGCTGGCTGGACCCGCTCATCGGCAAGAGCGTGGCCCTGTACTTCGCCAAGCCGGCGGTCCGCAGTGCCCGCCGCTGAACTACCCGCCGTGCCCGGCGTGCTGTCCGCACACGACTGCCTGCGCACGGCCGAAACCATCGCGGCGGCACAGCAATCCGATGGGGCGCTGCCCTGGTTCACCGGCGGGCACACCGATCCGTGGGATCACATCGAGAACGCCATGGCCCTGACCGTCGGCGGACTGTGGGATCAGGCGCGCGATGCGTATCGCTGGTCCGCGAAGACCCAGCGCGACGACGGGTCCTGGGCCATGCAGTTCCGCGACGGCGTGGTGGAGAACGCGGACAGCGATACCAATTTCTGTGCGTACATCGCGACGGGGGTGCTGCACTACCTCACCAGCACGGAGGATTCCGCGTTCGCGCGGGAGATGTGGCCGACGGTCCGCGCCGCGATCGACTTCGTGCTCTCCCTCCAACGTGGCCGCTTCGGCGAGATCCACTGGTCGCTGGGTCCCGCGGGCTCGTCCGGCGAAGCGCTGCTCACCGGCTGCTCCAGTATTTTCCACAGCCTGCGCTGTGCGCTGGAGCTGGCCGAGCGGTTGGGTGATCCACAGCCTTCCTGGGAGGTCGCCGCACTCCGCCTCGGGCATGCGCTGCGCGATCATCCCGAGGCGTTCCTCGACAAGAGCCGCTATTCGATGGACTGGTACTACCCGATCCTCGGCGGCGCGATCCGAGGGCGACGCGGCTACGACCGAATCACCGCGCGCTGGCCCGAATTCGTCATCCCCACGCTCGGTATCCGCTGCGTCGCGGATCAGCCGTGGGTCACCGGCGCGGAAACCTGCGAGCTGGTGCTCGCGCTGGACGCACTCGGCGACCAGCGCCGCGCCCGCCAGCTCTTCATCAATATGCAGCACCTCCGCGATCCGGACGGGTCCTACTGGACCGGCCTGGTCTTCACCGACGGCAAACGCTGGCCCGAGGAACGCACCACCTGGACGGCCGCGGCCATGCTGCTGGCCGCCGACGCCCTCAGCCGGACCACGCCGGGGAACGGCATCTTCCGGGATCTGCTCCCGAATCTCCGCACACCGGCCGGACCTTGCGAGTGTGCCGCCGACCTGTACCCGAATCCTTCGTAGCACGCCCGGCACCGACGGACTCCGCCCCCGGTGCCAGTCCCGGGGGCGGAGTCCGGTGAAACAGCTACCGGATCACTGCTCCAGCAGCTGTTCGATTCGGGTGGTGCAGAAGCCGGTGATATTCATCTCCGGCGGCAGTTGGATCCGATTCGCCATGCGCAGCAACGGAACCGACAGCAGCACCGCGGCCAGGATCTCGTTGAAGACCAGATTGCGCACCCGCGTTCCGGTTCGCTTTTCGTAGTAGGCGATGGTCTCCTCGCGAGTCGGCGTACCGGACAGCGGGTCGTGCCCCTCGTAGGTGGAGCTGGCCCAGTCCAGGAACAACATCCAGGCCAGGTCCGCCTCGTGGTCGCCGAGATACGCGATCTCCCAGTCGAGTACGCCGCTGACCCGGAAATCGCTGTCGTACAGGATGTTCGACATGCGGGCATCACCCCAGCAAAGAACCGGGTGCTCGGGTTCGGCGAGGTTCTGCCGCAGGTACGCGATAGCGCGCCGGTAGGTCGAGGGCAGCTCCCCCGCGGTGGCCCATCGCAGGGCCGCGTCCAGATAGTTCACAATCTGTTCCACCGGCCCGCTGCCGTACTCCGGCAACGCCAGGAAGTCCAGATTCAGAGCCCGCCAGTCCAACCGGTGAATATCGGCGAGGGTGTCCACGCATCCCCACCACATCCGCGCGCGCTGCTCCGGTGTGGCTTGGAAGTAGTTGCCCTGCACGTGATACGACGGATAGTCGCCGGGCGCCTCGCCCGCCAGCCGGTTCATCACGAAGTACGGGCTGCCGAGTTGTTCGCCTTCGCGGTCCAGCCAGATCGGCGTGGCCACCGGAACAGCGGTGGCGGCCAGTCGCCGCATCACCAGCACCTGCCGCAGCAGATCGTAGTCGGGGAACAGGGATATCTCCGGCGGCCGCCGGAAAACCATTGGCAGCGTGCCGCTTTCGTCCTCTACATCGAAAAGGTATGTCTCGGTGGCGAATCCACGATCGGTACGCTTGAAGTCGCGGATCCTGGCGCTACCGGAGACCGGGAAGTTCCGGCGCAGCTGCGGTTCCAGTGCCGCTGCCAGCCGCTCCGCCGGCAGTCGTTCGATGCTCAAGCTCAGTACCCCTTGTACCCGTACTTGTCATTGCGGCCCATGAAGACCATTTCGACCAGGCCGTAGCCGACCTTGCCCTCGGTCTCGACGCGGCAGAAGGTCTCGCTCAGCATGCTGACCTGCTTCAGATCCTGGGCATCGGTGAGATCGGCGACGAAACTGTCACTCCAGGATTCGCCCTTCCACACACCCGAGGCGTAGCCGCGGTAGGTGTCATAACCCGCCAAGCCGGGCCAGAAGTCGCCCACCGGCGTGATGGTGAACTCCCGCGTCGTGCCCGCCGCGTCGACAATGCTGAACGTCCCGCCGCTGACGATTCGGAAGTCGTCGCGGAAGGTCAACTCGTGCGCGGCGTCTCGCACGGGCTGTGGCTGGGCGTCCGAGCCGAGCGGTGACAGTACCGTCCCTTCGAAATGCCAGCGGTGCCCCTCGGGCGTCTCGCGCTGCGCGAAATGCACCAGCTCGTCATCGAATTGGAAGATCCCCATGTAGTAGAGGACGCCCTCGGGAATCTCGCCCGGCTGCAGAATCCCGCCGCCCTCGTTGATCGCGCCGCCGCCACCGCCGTGCCGGGTGCCCCAGGAGTGATCGCGCCCGAACCACCAGGTCGACGGATCGATCTCGATGCGCTCGCCCTCGACCTCGAGGAAGCCCGAGACCCAGCCGTTCTGGTAGTACCGCCGCGCGTCCTCGCGCACCCGTCCGCGCGTCCGGAAGAACGCGGGCTCCTGCTCGTAAGCCGGGAACCGCGCATCGAATTCAAGCTCCAGCGTGATGTTGTGCTCATTCTCGACCAGCGACGCGCGCACCTTCCGCAGCGGTTCGACGATCTCGTAGGTGAACGGCCCGACCTGCCAGGATCCGAGCCCGTCGTACCGGTCGTCGATCTGCCGGGACAGGCGCACCGTATGCGCCTTATCGCCGAGGGTGATCATGGCGTAGGCGTCGATGAGATTGCGGTTGGGATAGCGCGCCATACCGGTCATGACGCTGACCCGCCGGGTCTTGTCGAAGCCGTACATCACCACCCGCTCGGTCCAGCGCAGATCGCTCTGCTGGACGTGGTCGAAGGTGGTGGGCAGCTGATGGCAGAGCAATTCGTCCTGTGGCGTCAACATCGACGGTACCTCTCGAGAGCAATTAGAATACGCGGCACAGCGTATTTGAAAAGGCCGCTGGAGGTACTGTGAATCCCAGAATTTTCTCGAGAGAGTGTGGGAGGACCCGGTGAGCGCACCCCAGCCGGCCCGCTCGGGGCCGGGGCGTCCCCGCGATCCGCAGTTGGACGAACAGCTCCTGGCCGCGACACAGGAACTGCTGGTCAGCGAGGGCTACCAGGCCACCACCATTGCCGCGGTGGCCCGGCGCGCGGGTGTGGTGACCACCTCCATCTACCGCCGCTGGCCGAGTAGGCGGGCCTTGATCGAGGACGCCATCTTCGCCCTGGAGGAGTTCAACCACCCGGCCCCGAGCGGTGATCTGCGCGCGGACCTACTCGCCTGGACGCGGCTGTTCCTGTTCGCCTCCGCGCATCCCGCCGCCCGCTCGGCCATTCCGGGTCTGCTCTCGGAGTATCACGACGACCACGACAGCTACCGCCGTCTGCTGGACCGCGGTGAGCTTCCGACCCGCGAGGCGCTCGGGGAGCTGTTGACCGGCGCGGCGGATTTGGGCCAAGCCGCGTCCGACTGCGATGCGGACGCGCTGTTCGAACTACTGCGTGGCGCGACGCTGTTCCGGGCGCTCACGCACGGCGATCACGATGCCGACGCCTTCTGCGCGCAGATCGCCGACGCCCTGGTGGCGGTGGCGTCGACCCCGGCCGGTCAGCGTATGAGACCGAACCAGTAGATCACGCAGGCCAGAACGAAGACGATCACTGTTTCCATCGTCGGATCCAATCTCCTTGGCGCACTTGCCTCAACGATACCCGTGAACAAGATCGCCGGATGCAACCCCGGCATTACCGGGATTCGCCGATCCGGCCCCTGGAGCACGACCCGACACCCCTCGTGGACGGATCGTGCCCCAGCGTTCCCCCGGCCGGGTCCGACGCCGGGCGGACCCGGCGTCGAAGACAACGATGCGGCGCGGCCCTTGGCACGGCCTTAAGAAGATCTTGCAGCACCGAGGAAACGCCGTAGACCAGCAGACACGCCGGTCAAAAGGACTAAATTCGGCCAATCCGGCGCGCCTGGTCGGCGCTACGCGTGTCGCCCGCACTATGGCTGCTGTCAAGACGCGGAACTCTCAGGAGGCGCATGTGAAATTGTGGCGATCCCGCTGGTGCCGGGTGGCGCTGCTGCCCACGCTGGTGGGTGCGACCGCGGTGGCCGGGCCGTTGGCCAGGGCCGATATCGGCACCGAACTACCCCTGATCATCGATGTCAGCACACCCGCCGCCGGACAGTGCGACGGCGCGCTGCACGGCACCACCGCCGTGTACTTCCCACCGGGCGTGCCCGCGCACGCCGATGTGGAGTGGCGCATTCTCGGCGGCGGACAACCGATTCGCACCGGCATCACCCCGGTCAACAGTGACGTGATGACGGTCGGATTCGATATCCGGCAGGACGAACTGCCCGCCGACGGCCGGCTACGCGTGGACGCCCGCGCCAGGGTCCCCGGCGGCGCGGTCGGCGGCTACGGCAAACCGTGGAATCTACGGGTGAGCCGCGAATGCCGTCCGCTGCACGTGGTTTCGGCGGGCGATTCGGTCACCTGGGGGCAGGGGCTGGGATTGGATCGCACGTTCGCCGATCTCACCGCCGAGGCGCTCGGCACCCAGACCGGCCGCACCGCCCGACTACACGACTATTCGGTCTCCGGCGCGGCCCTGGACGCGCCCGTCCTGCACGCCGATACCGAGGACGCGGGCTGTCCGGTCGACGCGAAAACCACCGACGAGACCCGCACCGACCGGCTGCCCGACGTATTCTGCCAGCTGGAACAGGCCGGAGCCGAGGCCCGAGCGGGCGGTTATCCGGTGGATCTGGTGCTGCTGGACGGCTGCATCAACGATCTGGATCCGCTGTTCGGCATTCCGGTCGGCGTCACCCCGGGCACCAAGGATGTGACCGCCGCGGTACAGCGCGAATGCGCGGGGGTAGGGGCCGAGGCGGACAATCCGGCCGTGCACGTCCCGTACTTCAGTGGTGCGAAGCTGGGCTACGGCGGGCGCGGTATGCGGGCGGCCATCGAGAAGGCGCACAATCTGCCCGGCAGTCCGAAAGTGCTGGTATCCAACTACTTCCACGGCGAGGACGCGCCCGGGGCCCCGGAGGCGTTGCGCGCCCGCTGGTCCGAGTTCATCCGGGTCTCGGCCGAAACCTTCCGGCAGGCTGCACAGCAGGCCAATAGCGCCGCGGGCGAGGTGTACGCGGTGGCGGCCGACGGGCTGGTCAGCCGGGACGGCGGCGATCACGGTCCGTGGATGAATCCCCTCGGCGATGAGGAGGTTTCGCTGCGACTGCTGGCCTGTCCGCACATCGAGGCGCCGCCGCAGTGCCGTACCGCCGCCGTCAGCCATACCGATGTGGACGGCGCGCGAGAGTACGCCAAGACCTTCCTGCTCAATCCGGTCGTGCGCGAATGGTTCGGCGGAGGTGGACCTTTGGGTGACGGCTTCACCGTCTCGAAGACCTCCGGACCCGCCGGAACCACGGTGGAGTTCGACGGTGCGCCCGCGGGCGGCGCGATTCGCCAGTACGACTGGTACTTCGGCGATGGCGCGCACGCCAGCACGGACGGTCCGACCATCGCGCACGCGTACCGGGATCCGGGCCCGAATCTGCCGCGCCTGGTGGTCACCGATATGACCGGGCGGCGGGCCATGTACGAGTTGGAGGAGCCGATAGTCATCGGCTGAAGGCCGGACCGCCCTGTACGGACTCAGCCGTGCAGGGCGGTGGCCAGTTCCGCGATGGCGGCATCGGTCACCGGATATCCGGGGAAGTAGCAGCACACCCGGGAGATCCTGTCCCCGTAGCGATTCCGGATCAGCGCCGCGCACTCGGCGGGGGTGCCGCTCACCGTCAGCGCGTCCACCATCGGATCGTCGATCAATCCGGCCATCTCCCGCCAGCGCCCCTGTTTGGAGAGCAGATTGAGCTCCGGTTGCAGATCCCCCCAGCCTTCCACCTCGAGCACCGGGCGATAGGACGGCGTGGACCCGTAGAACGCCAGCAGATTACGCACCGACCGTCGCGCCGCGTCGAGTTCGCGCTCCGTATTGCCCATGGCCACAATGGCTTCGGCGATGATCTCGAACGGCCGATCGGATTCGGCCAGGCCCCGGTCCACCGCGGCCAGCGTGCGTTCCCGGAAATGCCGCTCGGTATTGAACGGCATGACCAGCAGCCCGTCGGCCACCCGCGCCGCCATCTCGGTCATGCGCGGGCCGAGCGCACCCACCAGCACCGGCGGCACGCCATGCGGATTCGGCCCCGGATCGAAGTTCGGCGGCATCAGGGTGTGCTGCCAGAACTCCCCGCGATAGTGGAGTTGTTCCCCGGTCTGCCAGGCGCGCAGGATCTCCCGCACCGCGGCGACCGTATCGCCGAGTCGATCCACCGGCCGCGACCAGGTGCTGCCGTACCGTCGCTCGATGTGCGGCCGGATCTGCGATCCCAGCCCGAGCCGGAAACGCCCGCCGGACAACGCATGTAGGTCATAGGCCGCATGTGCGAGATGAATCGGACTGCGCGGGAACGCGATCGCCACATTGGTCATGATCGCGAGCCCGGACCCGGCGGCCAGCGCGAGCGGGAGGAACACATCGTGCGCGCCCTCGAAGGTGAACACCCCGTCCACCCCGGCCGCACGCAATTGCGCCGCGCGGGAAGCGGATTCGGCGACCGGGCTGTTGAGCCACACATCCAGCGGCAACGCTGCCATGATTTCCTCTCGAAAGCAGAACTCCGCCCCGGGCGCTGATGGTGCAGGCCCGGGGCGGAGCATGGTCACCGCAGGTCGTGGTTGGGTGACCGGCGTTCCGGCAGCTGCAAGGGAAGTAACAGCGCCGCCGAAACGCCTTCCGGTGCGGCGGTTTACGCGCCGATGAACTCCGCGGCCTTCTCACCGATCATGTAGCTCGGGGCATTGGTATTGCCGCCGGTGATGCTGGGCATGATCGAGGCGTCGGCCACGCGCAGACCCTCGATACCGTTCACCTTCAGGGTGGGGTCGACCACGGCGCGCTCGTCCACACCCATGCGGCAGGTGCCGACCGGGTGGTAGATGGAGTGCACGCGGTTGGGGAGTTCGGCGCGCAGTGCGGACTCGTCCTGCAGGGCGGGCCCGGGGGCGAGCTCCTCGGTCCAATCCTTGGCAATGCTGCTGTGCGCCATGATCTCCCGGATCATCCGAATGCCCTCGATGAGGAATTCGGTATCGCGCGGATCGCTCAGGTAACCCGGGTCGATGAGCGGCGAGGCGAACGGATCGTTCGAGGCCAGTCGCAGATCGCCGCGACTCTTGGGGTAGATGAGGCTCGGGAAGATGGTGAAGCCGGGGCGGCGATCGACCAGGTGCAGCTTGTCCTCATCCTGGTTGGGGATGGGGTAGCTCCACGGCAGGGTGTGGATCTGCATGTCCGGGTAGTCGCCGTCGGCGAACTTGGTCTTGACGAAGCCGCACGCCTCGAAGACCGTGCGCCCCATCCAGGAACTGCCCGGGCGGGCCAATTCCCGCATGATGCCGCTGGCGAAGTGGGTCGGAATACCGCGGTGGATGGCCTTCTTCGAGATGTAGGTCATCGGCACGAACAGGTGGTCGTGCAGGTTCTGGCCGACCGGCAGGTCCGCCACCACGTCGATGCCCAGTTCGCGCAGGTGCGCGGCCGGGCCGATGCCCGAGAGCATGAGCAGCTGCGGCGAGCCGATGACGCCGCCGGAGACGATGACCTCCTTGGCTGCGCGCACGATCCGGCGGCTGCCGTTCTTCTCGGCCAGTTCGACACCGGTGGCGCGGCCGTTCTCGATCACGATCCGGGTGACGTGCACATGGGTGAGCACGGTCAGATTCGAGTTCGGCATATCGGTGATGAAGCCGCGCGAGGAGCTGTAGCGCAGACCATTCTTGACGCTCTGCTGGAAGATCGAGATGCCCTCCTGCGATGCGCCGTTGTAGTCCTCGATGATCGGCGCGCCAAGGGTCTCGGAGGCGGCGACCATGAACTGCTGGGCGATCGGGGTCAGGTCCTGCTGCCGGGTGACCTCGATGGGGCCGCCCGCGCCGCGCACATCGCTCGCGCCGTCCTGCCAGTTCTCCAGGCTCTTGTAGGCCGGGAGCACGTCCTCATAACTCCAGCCGGTATTGCCCTCGGCGGCCCAGGAGTCGTAGTTGGCGCGGTTACCGCGCACGTAGAGCATGCCGTTGACCGAGCTGGAGCCGCCGAGCACCTTGCCGCGGGTCATCGGGATCAGGCGGTCGTTGGCGTGCTTCTGCGGGACCGAGTACTGCTTCCACGTCACGCGCTTCTTCAGCTGCGGGACGGTGTGCACCATGCTGATCGCGCCCGGCATGGTGACCATGCGGGTGTTGTCCCTACGGCCGGCCTCCAACAGGATCACGCTGGCGCCGCGTTGGGCGAGTCGGCCCGCCACCACGGCGCCGGCGCTGCCCGAACCAACAACGACGTAATCGGCTTCGGTCGCGGAATCCCCGGAGCGCGGAGAAGCGGTCATTCTTCGTTACCTCATCCTCGAGTGTGCCTGCGGTCACTGTAGAACAAGTTCTAGTCTGCGCACAGATCGGGCAGGGTGTCCACTCGTTCTTCAGATTCTGCCGGTTTGCTGGCTCAAGCCGGTTGCCGGTGTAGGCGAAACCCGGTCCGCCGCACCCGTCCACGTGGTTCAATCGTGGTGAAACACGTTTCAGTTTCGCGATCATAGCGGCAATATGCGCGAGGAGGAACAGTGTCTGTTCCGTCGCTACCGGCAGGCTTCGATTTCACCGATCCGGCCCTGTGGGCCGATCACAGTCCCGCCGCGGAGTTCGCCGCGCTCAGGCGCACCCGGCCGGTCTGGTGGAATGCCCAAACCCCCGAACAGGCAGCGCCGTTCACCGACGCGGGCTTCTGGGCGATCACCCGATACGAGGATGTCAAAGAGGTGTCCCGGCGACCGGACATCTGGTCCTCGCATGAAAAGGGCTCGATTATCCGGATGCCTGCGGATTCGCTACCCGAACAACTGGAACTGTCACGGAGTGCGCTGCTGATCAATATGGATCCGCCGAAACACACCAAGATTCGCCGGATCATCTCGCAGGGATTCACCCCGCGGGCGGTCGAGGGGCTGCGCACAGCGCTCACCGAACGCGCCGCGGCCATTGTCGCCGAGGCGAAGAAGTCCGGCGGCGGCGATTTCGTGGAGCAGGTGGCGTGCGAACTTCCGCTACAGGCCATCGCCGAACTGCTCGGGGTGCCGCAGCACGATCGGCACAAGCTCTTCGCCTGGTCGAATCAACTGCTGAACTTCGACGATCCGGAGTTCGCCGGGGCGAATATGACCGCCAATGCCGAACTGCTCGGCTACGCCTACAACCTGGCCGAACAGCGCCGCGCGTGTCCCGCCGACGATATCGTCACCAAGCTGGTGACCGCCGATATCGACGGGGAGGCACTGGGTTCGGACGAATTCGGCTTCTTCGTCATCCTGCTGTCGGTGGCGGGCAATGAAACCACCCGCAATGCCATCACGCACGGTATGAAGGCATTCGTCGACAATCCGGAGCAGTGGGAGCTGTATCGGGAACGACGCCCGCGCACCGCGCCCGACGAAATCGTGCGCTGGGCCACGCCGGTCACCTCATTCCAGCGCACCGCGCTCCACGATACCGAACTCGGCGGGCAGGCCGTCCGGCAGGGCGATCGGGTCGGATTGTTCTACAGCTCAGCCAATTTCGACGAGGACGTATTCGACCGGCCCTTCGAATTCGACGTGCTGCGCGATCCGAATCCGCATGTCGGATTCGGCGGCACCGGTGCGCATTTCTGCGTCGGCGCGAATCTGGCGCGGCTGGAGATAGACCTCATGTTCAATGCCATCGCCGATGCCATGCCCCGGATCAGCGAGGCCGCACCGCCGCAGCGATTGCGCGCGGGGTGGATCAACGGGATCAAGCACTGGCAGGTTCGGTACGAGTGAAGCCCCTCGAATACGGGCGGACCGGCGACCACGCCGAACCCGTTCTATATTCGAGGGCGTGACCTCACTTCGCGATATTCCGCTGCAGACGCTCGCCGATAAGCCCACCACGCTCGCCGAACTGGCCGCCGACCAGGTGGTCCTGCTGGTCAATGTCGCCTCCAAATGCGGCCTGACCCCGCAGTACACCGGCCTGGTCGAACTCCAGCGGACCTACGGCCCGCGCGGTTTCACCGTGGTCGGCGCGCCGTGCAATCAGTTCATGGGCCAGGAGCCCGGCACCTCCGAGGAGATCGCCGAATTCTGCTCCACCACCTACGGTGTGGACTTCCCGCTGCTGGAGAAGCTGGAGGTGAACGGCGAGGGCGCGCACCCGCTCTACCGGGAGCTGACCCGGGTCGCCGACGCCGACGGCACCGCCGGTGATGTGCAGTGGAACTTCGAGAAGTTCCTGCTCGGCCGCGACGGCACCGTGCTCGCGCGCATCCGCCCCCGCACCGAGCCCACCGACCCGTCGGTCATCGCGGCCATCGAGGCCGCCCTCTAAAGCGGACCCCGTCATCCCGGCGTGCTTGTGGCCGGGATTCACGCTTGGGCTATCGGGACCGCCTGCGATAGCGCACCGCGCACGGCTGCCGCAACCGCACCACCATCTTCGAATGATCGTTGCGGTAGGCGCCGGACGGCTGTGCGAGTTCGAACTCCCAGTCCCACAACAGGATCGAGAAGATCGCCTTCAGCTGCATCAGCGCGAAGGCGGCCCCGACGCAGCGATGCCGCCCCGCGCCGAACGGGATCCAGGTCCAGCGGTTGAGCAGATCCTGCTGATTCGGGTCGAGATAGCGGCCCGGATCGAAGGTGCCGGGATTCGGGAAATCCTCCGGAATCCGGTTGGAGACAGCGGGTGTCGCCGCCACCAGGTCGCCGGGCGCGATGCGGTGGCCGCACCCCTCGAACACCTGTCTGGACGGTACTACGGGAGCGATTGCGCGGCAAGGGATCTCGGTACGGAGGACAATAGTTCCGGGTGCACTCGGACCGGTGGCGGAATATCAGTCACGCAATGCGCGCAGCGCGGATTTCTCCAGCAGATCCGCGATTTCGGCATACGAGGCGTAGCCCATCCCCGCGCGCAGCAGTGCGCCCGCGTACAGCATTTCCAGGGTGTCCACGACCTCCGGATCGGCCTCCGGGCCGAGCGCGTCGATGAGCCGCTGCCGAATCTCGGCCCCGATCCGCAATCGCAGATGCGCCACATCCGGATCGGTGCCCAGCAGGGCGTTCGTCACCGCGCCCGCCAGCGCAGGTTCGTCCGCCATCAGCATGGCGATCTGCCGCAGCGCCGCGACCACCCGCACCGTACGGTCCGCATCCTCCAGCGCGGGCGCGGGCGTGGATGCCAGCCGACGCCAGAACATCTCCGCGACCAGGTGTTCCTTGGACGAGAAATAGGTGTAGGCGGTAGCCGTGCCCACCCCCGCCGCGGCGGCGACCATGCGCACGGTGAGCCCTGCGAAGCCCTCCCGCGACAGCACCTCCATCGCCGCCCGGGTGAGCCGGTCGACGGTGTCGGCCTGCTTCTCGGTGAGGCGACGGCGGGTCGCCTCGAGGCTTACCACCGGGCGGTCGGAGACGGAATCAGACACGTGTCCGGATGCTACTATGGGTCCGCTCTCCGGGCAACTCGCCGATGCGTAATCCGTATCAATGCGCGCGCCCCAGAAAGGTTTTTGTATGACACGGGCTGACATTTCCGCCGACGCCGCCGAATTGTTCGCATTGGCCGAAGAAATCACCGGATTCATGCCGCCGGAAGAGGGCCGTGCGCTGTACGAAGCCGCGCGCACCTACGCGGGCGACGGGACCATTTTGGAAATAGGGACCTACTGCGGTAAGTCCGCCATCTATCTGGCCGCCGCGGCGC
Organism: Nocardia acidivorans NBRC 108247; assembly: GCF_001625085.1. GTDB lineage: Bacteria > Actinomycetota > Actinomycetes > Mycobacteriales > Mycobacteriaceae > Nocardia > Nocardia acidivorans. The sequence goes on along the minus strand of NZ_BDAW01000031.1, from coordinate 59,463 downwards.
GGGAGACCGGTGCGACCGTGTTCACCGTCGACCACCACGGCGGCTCGGAGGAGCACCAGCCGGGCTGGGAGTATCACGACACCAGCCTGGTGGATCCGGAGACCGGGGTCTTCGACACGGTAACCACCTTCCGGCGCAACATGATTCGCGCGGGACTGACCGAGACGGTGATCGGGATCATCGGCTCTTCCACCGCGGCGGCACGCATCTGGCGCACTCCGCTGCGAATGCTGTTCATCGACGGCGGGCATACCGAAGCGGCGGCGCAACGGGATTACGACAACTGGGCGCACTGGGTGGCCGGGGGCGGACTGCTCGCTATTCATGATGTCTTCCCGGATCCGGCCGATGGCGGGCAGGCTCCGTACAACATCTATCGGCGGGCGATGGACTCGGGGAAGTTCCGGGAACTCTCGGTCACCGGGTCGCTGCGGATCTTGCAGCGCAATGCCGGCTGCAATTGACAGCACCCCGCCCCCGAATTGATATCGGGAGCGGGATCTTCGTCTTCGGTTGTGGCTAGCGGGCTTCGACCATCTCCTCGGCCGCTTCGGCCGGAACACCTTCCGCCCCCGCCGCTTTCGCGCCCCGCATCAGGAAGAAGGCAACCACGCAGGCGGCCAGGACGCTGATCGCGCCGGCGGTGAAGGTGGTGGACATGGCGTTGGTGAACGCCTCCCGCGCCGCGGCGACGATCGCGCTGTCGCCGCTGGCGATGGCCGGGGCCAGGTTCTCCCGGACCACCGACGGCGCATCGGCGGGCATGCCGCCGGTGTACGAATTCGCCAGAATGGCACCGAGAACCGCGACGCCCAGCGCACCACCGGTCTGCTGAATGGTGTCGTTCAGCGCCGAACCGACACCGGCCTGCTCCGGCGGCACCGCCCCCATCAGCGCACCGATCGCGGCGGGCATGGCCAGACCCGCGCCGGCGCCGACCAGGGCCATGGCCAGGGCGGGCATCCAGAAACCGGAATCGACGGTGAGCGTGGTGAGTACACCGGTGCCCGCGGCCAGCACCAGCAGGCCGCCGATGGTCATGGTGCGCACGCCCAGCTTGCCGGCCAGCCCGGCGCCGATCCCCTGACAGACCAGCGCCGCCAGCGCCATCGGGGTGAAGGCCACCGCGGTCTTGATCGGCGAGTAGCCGAGCACGAATTGCAGGTACTGGGTGAGCACCAGCAGCAGACCGGCATTGGCGAAGACCACCAGCATCAGGGAGAAGCTGGAACCGGTGAAGACGCGATTGCGGAACAGCTGCATCGGCACCATCGGGTGTTCGGCCTTCAGTTCCCGAATGATGAAGGCGGAGAAGCCGATCATCGCGAGGACGAGTGACGGCCAGACACCCGCGAGCCCCCTGGCGGGGAATTCGATAATGGTCCACACCAGTGCGGTGGTGCCGACGATGGAGAGCACCATGCCCGACAGATCCGGCTTGGTCCACGGGCCCTTCGACTCCGGCATGAGCGCCAGCGCGGCGAGAATGGCGACGATCGCGATCGGCACGTTCAACAGGAACACCGAACCCCACCAGAAGTGATTGAGCAGTACCCCGCCCATGACCGGGCCGCCGACCACCCACGTGGCGAGCAAGGAGGAACTGCTCGAACTGGTGGTGGACGAGGTACTGGGCGAGGTGTGGATACCCGGGGAGTTCACCGCCGACCGCTGGCGCGCCGATATGCTCGCCACCAGCCGCAGCCTGCGCGACACCCTCCTGCGGCACACCTGGCTGGGCGGCGTGATGAGCAGCGCGGGCCTGGTCTACCTGGGCCCCGATGTCATGCGCATGATCGAGGGCATTCTGGCCATTCTGGAAACCGCGGGCTTCGACGACATCGTCAGCGACCCCGCCTCGAACGCGATCTTCTCGTACGTCATGGGCTCCTCCAGCAGTGAGGCCGCCCTGCTGACCGCGGCCGCGCGCAGCGGGCTCAGCGAACAGGAATGGGTCGACCGGATCCTGGTCCTGTCCAGAGCGGTCCCGGCCGTACCCGCGGATTGACAAAAGGTATGTGGCACACCGCGATATCGACTCGCGGGAAGCCCGCGAGCATTTCTTCGACGGTGAACTCGGCCTCATCCTCGACGGCCTGGAAAGAAACCATCGGCGGCAGGCCGAGCCCGCCGCCGAATAGGGTCAGCGGCCGGTGGGCAGGTTCGCGCCGCCGGTCACGTCGAGCACCACGCCGGTGATGAAGCCGTTGGTGGCCAAAGAGTGGATGGCCCTGGCGATTTCGTCCGGATGGCCGACGCGGCCGACCGGGGTGGTGGCGGCGAGGCCGTCGAAGAGGTCGCGGCGCTGCGCCTCCGGAACCCGGTCCCACCACGGGGTGTCGATGACGCCCGGGGAGACGGCATTGATGCGGGCGGGAGCCAGTTCGACCGCGAGCGGGCGGATCATGGCTTCGAGAGCACCGTTGATGGCGGCCAGGCCCGAGGTTCCGGCGAAGGCGGCGCGAGCGGAGGCCGCGGTGACCAGGGTGACCGAACCGGTTGAAGTCAGGTGCGGCAGCGCGGCTTTCAGGATGCGAACCTGGGGCCAGAACTTCTGCAGGAACCCGGCTTCCAGCTCGTCCAGGTCGAGGTCGGCGAAGGCGCCGCTGCCCGCCGCACCGCTGACCGCGATGACCAGGTGGTCGATCGGGCCGGATTGTGCGAAGAAGGCGGTGATATCTGCCTGATCGGCGGCGTCCATGCGATAGCCGGTGCTCTTGCCGCCGATGCGGGCCAGGGCCGCGTCGATCTTGTCCTGGGTGCGGCCGGTGATCACCACTTCGGCCCGCTCCGCGGCGAACAGCGCGGCGGTGGCCTCACCGATGCCGGAGCTGCCGCCCATGACGACTACGCGCTGGACAGTGGCCGAATCCGCTGTGGTCATGTCGAATGCCTTTCGGTTGGTGTCCCGCACTATGCTTACGAGACTCACAGTCTCGATAACGCACCGACCGAGACTTTTAGTCTCGGCAAAAGGGTGAGTTGGGTCACAGGAGGAAGGCATGGAGCGACCGCATACCGGACGACGCCGCAATGAGGCGGCGCACCGGGCCATTCTGGACGCCGCCCTGCGCCTGCTCGCGGAATCCGACGGGGCGAAGGTGAATATCGACGCCATCGCGCGAGCGGCGGGGGTCGGGAAACAGACCGTCTACCGCTGGTGGCCGTCCAAGGGCACCCTGCTGCTCGACGCGCTCACCGACCGATCCGAACAGGATGTCGCGCGCCCGGACACCGGATCGCTGCGGACCGATCTACTGCACCTGATCGAGAGCACTTTCGCCGGGGCGCAACGCATTCCGACCGCGTCGGCGCTACGGACCCTGGTGCGCGAGGCCGCCGGGGACGAGCACCTCGCGGAACTGCTGCGCACCTTCACCATGGAGCGCCGCGAGGTCGCCCGGGAGGTGCTCGCGCGCGGACGCGAACGCGGGGAATTGCGCGCGGACGCGGACCTGGACCTGCTGCTCGATCAGTTCTACGGGCTGTTCTGGTACCGCTTCCTGCTCGGGCACGCGGCCCTGGACCGCAGGACGGCCGAGGAGCTCACCGACGCGCTCCTGAAACAGTAACGCCCGCACCATGAATCATGGTGCGGGCGTTGTTTTCTGGATGTTTTCTAGCCGGCCAGCCCGGCGCGCACACCCTCTTCGATGCGCTTGCCCAGCTCGGAGTCGATGTTCTTCCAGTATTCGAAGACCCGGCTCAGCACCGGTTCCTGGACGCCGCCGAGCACATGGCCGACCACGTTGGATACCAGGCGATCTCGCTCGCCGTCGTCGAGGACCTCACGCACCAGGGTGCCCGGCTGGGTGAAATCGCCGTCTTCGCGGTGCTCGATATAGCCCGCGTGCACCATGGTCGGCTCGAAATCCCAGATGCCGCCGTCCGGTGCGAGTTCCGGCTCCGCGTGCGGGCCGCCGTACGAATTCGGCGCGTACACGGGGGTATTCGCGTCGTTGTACGTGTACCGCATGGCGCCCTCCTTGGAATAGGAGTTCACCTCCGCGGCCCTGGGCAGGTTCGGCGGCAACTGCGCGTAGTTGGTGCCGATGCGGTAGCGGTGCGCGTCGGCGTAGGCGAAGACACGGCCCAGCAGCATCTTGTCCGGCGAGAAACCAATGCCCGGAACGACATTCGACGGTTCGAAGGCCGCCTGCTCGATATCGACGAAGTAGTTGCCCGGATTGCGGTTCAGCGTCCACTTGCCGACCTCGATCAGCGGGTAGTCCTTATGCGACCACACCTTGGTCAGATCGAACGGGTTGAAGCGGTAGCCCTCGGCATCGGCGACGGGCATGACCTGCACATGCAGTGTCCAGCTGGGGAATTCGCCGCGCTCGATGGCCTCCCACAGATCCTGGCGGTGGAAATCGGGATCGGTGCCCGCGCGGGTGTCGGCCTCGGCCTGAGTCAGCGACTCCACGCCCTGATCGGTCTTGAAGTGGTACTTCACCCAGAAACGCTCACCGGCGGCATTGATCCACTGGTAGGTGTGCGAACCGTAGCCGTTCATATGGCGGTAGCTCTTGGGCACACCGCGATCGCCCATCAGCCAGGTGACCTGGTGCGCGCTCTCCGGGCGCAGGGTCCAGAAGTCCCACTGCATATTGTGATCGCGAAGTCCGTTGCCGGGCAGGCGTTTCTGCGATCGGATGAAGTCCGGGAACTTGATCGGATCCTTGATGAAGAAGACCGGGGTGTTATTGCCGACCAGGTCGTAGTTGCCGTCCGGGGTGTAGAACTTCACCGCGAAACCGCGCGGATCGCGCCAGGTGTCCGGGGAGCCCAGCTCACCCGCGACGGTGGAGAAACGGGCCAGCGATTCGGTGCGGGCGCCGGGCTGGAACAGCTTGGCCTTGGTGAAGCGGCTGACGTCGCCGGTCACCACCAATTCGCCGAACGCGCCCGCGCCCTTGGCGTGCACGATGCGCTCGGGTACCCGCTCGCGGTTGAACTGAGCCAGCTTCTCGATCAGATAGTGGTCGTGCAGCAGGATCGGACCCTGGGTTCCGGCGGTGAGCGATTCATTGTCGCTGACCACCGGAGTGCCGGTATTGGTGGTTGTCGGCTTGGTCATTCGACGCCTCCTTCGCAGGTGGGAAGCGCACGTGCCGGGCACTGCGCGATCACCACACTGCCCGCTTTTCTGGAATTAGTCAAGAAAAGGTTATTGGAAGGGATGGACGCCCGACGGGACCGTGAGCTGCGGTTGCGGCGGAATCGCCGGTGCTACCGGAGGCGCGGTGCGGAGCGTCACCCGCGGGGCAGGTTCGTCGGCCAATCGCGCCGGAACTCCGGGGGGAGACTCGGGAACGGCAGCGGGTTGACATAGCTGGCCGGTGGTGTCCGCACCCAGGTCGGCACCGGCGGCGGGGTGTGCGACGGCGTGCCGGAGTCGTCCGAGACACCGGCCGCGATCAATCGGATCACCAGCACGACCGATATCCCGAGCACCCACTTGTAGGCGCGCCCGCCCCGCGACGCCGGTGCGGTGTCGTACACGAATTGTTGCGGCTGAGCCGTCCGGAAGTTGCGCGCCAACCGCTGCGTCTCCGCCGTCCGCGCGGCTTGGGCCAGCCGATCGTCTTCGGCGGCCAGCCAGTCCAGGTGGTCGCGCACCGCGGTGCCGTACCCCGGATCCAGCAGCGCCACTCGGCGCAACTGCGCCGACCCCGTTTCTCGATCGCCGCCCTCGATATCGATCAGCGCGAGTTCGTACAGCGCCTCCGCGTTCTCCGGATCCAGCCGCAGCGCCTCCCGGAACTCCGCCGCGGCTTGTTCGGTGCGCCCCTTCATATTTCGGCGCAGAATGAACCCGCGCAACAGATGCACGCTGACATCGTCGGGGTCGATCTCCAACGCCGTATCCAGCGTCGCCAACGCCGCCGCCGGATCTTGATCCCGCGTGGTGGAGGCCAGAATTCGCAGATTGTCGGTGTCCTCCGGCGCGATCTTCACCGCCCGTTCGGCGGCTACCCGCGCCCGCGCCCGATGCTCGGCCACCACCTCCGGCCCCAGTTCGGCATCGCGGGCCATCCCCAACTCCCCCAGCGCCCGCACCCGCCACGCGAAGGTGTTCTCCGGATCCCCCCGCAGCGCCGCCGCACTGTACTCCACGGCCCGCCCGTAATCCCGCAACCGCAACACCACATTGGCCATATCCGCCAGCGCCACAACATCTTCCGGCTCCCCCGCCAGCACCTCCCCCAGCGTTTCCCGCGCCGCTTCCAGCCGCCCCAGACTCGCCAGCACCCGAGCCCGCTCGATCCGGTTATCCATGCGCCGCCGCCGGTGGGGTCCGCAGCTGGGTCAGGAGCACAGCGGCCTGTTCGATTCGACTATCCATTTGTTCTTCCCGCCCCTACCGGATGTTCGGTCAGCGGAGCTTCATGCGCTTCATGTAGGTGGCGAGTTCGTCGTAGGCGCCGTCGTTGTTGGCGAATTCGACTACGTTGCGGGCGGATTCGAACCAGGCGCCGGCGCTGGGGCGGATCTGGGTCATGGCCTGGTCGATATCCGGCATGCGGATGGGGCGGACGGCTCCGGCGCGCAGGGAGTCGGCCATGGCCAATTGGGTTGCGGAGGTGGCGATGTGGGCCAGGTCCGCGCCGGAGAAGCCTTCGGTGCGCAGGGCTATCGCCTTGAGATCGATGCCCTCGACGGGGCGGTCCTTCAGGTGGTGACGCAGGATGGCGACGCGGGCGTCCGGGTCGGGCAGGGTCACCAGGATCATGCGGTCGAAGCGGCCGGGGCGGCGCAGCGCGACGTCGATGTCCCAGGGGTGGTTGGTGGCACCCAGGATGTAGACGCCCTCGTTATCGCCTGTGGCCGAATCCATTTCGGTGAGCAGCTGATTCACCACGGTGCGCAGGCCCGCCGAGCCGGACATCTGGCTGCGCTTGTAGCCGAGCGCGTCGACCTCGTCGATGAACAGCACGCAGGGGGCATTGCGGCGCGCCACCTCGAAGATCTGGTGCAGATTGCGCTCGCTCGCGCCCAGGTGGATATCGAGGATATCGGCGATCTCGATCGGATAGAAGTTCGCGCCGAGCTCGCCCGCCACCGCCGACGCGATGAACGTCTTACCGCAGCCGGGCGGACCGTACAGCAGCAGCCCGCCGCGGGCACTGGTGCCGAATGCCTTGGCCAGCTCTGGATTTCGCAGCGGTCCGAGTAGGGAGAGCTCCAACTGCTCCTTCACGTTCTGCATACCGCCCACCTCGGACAGTGACAGCCTGGGCTGCTCGAACAGCCCGACATCAGCCGGGTCGACGACCAGCGGTTCACCATCGTCGTCCACGAAGGCGGGTTTGATGATGTCGCCGACCTCGGCTTCGGCGGCGGCCCAGTCGAAACCGTTGCCGCGCGTGGCGTTCGAGGTCTCCGGCTCCGCCGCGACGGCGTCCGGTGAAGCGGTGGCAACGGGTGCGGGGCTCGCGCCACCGGCGAGCGCGGCCGAACAGCGTTGCAGCAGAGTCATGGCCGTCGCATTCCCGGGATCCTGACCCAGCGCGATGGCACAGTGCGTGAGCGCGTCCGCGTAGCGCTCGCGATCGGCGAGCAGTTCGACCACCCGCAGCCGCAGCGACAGCAGATCGGGGTTCTGCTCGAGCACGCTCATCAGTTCGGTGATCACCGGATCATCGGTCAAGGCTTCCCCCCTGGAAAAAGTTCGGTCTTCGTTGCGAATGCTAAACGGTCCCGGCGACAGTGCGCACCGAATAGTTTGCCGCCCGCCCCCGTGCGGCCGCGGGTAGCGCGGATCACACCGGCGCGGCCGGAATAGATCCCGCCGCGGCCCGGTTGATCCCCACTGTCGGCGTCGGTAACAGCCCCGGGCCGCACCCTTTGTCGCTACGAGCGACCACCCGCCGAGAGGCGCTTGTTGGGCGTCGACGCTGCTTCGCGGCACCGCTGCGAGCGACGCCGCCGGGACTCCCCCCTTTCCCGGCGGCGTTTCGCCGTATCGGGTCCGGTCCGGCGGTTAGCCTGAAACGCATGGTGCGCATGCGCAGGGGGCTGCTCGGCGCGATGGTGCTGGCGGTAATGATCTTCGGCGGCGGGGTGGCGCAGGCACGGCCGGAGTCGATACCGGCGGGGGAAATTCGGTGCGCGCAACCGGACGGCCGGGAATTCGAACGGGCCGCACCGGAACAGGCGGGGTTGGATAGTGGGCGATTGCACGACGCGTTGAACTTCGCGGCCGGCCGGAATCGATTGAATGTGCAAGTTTTCCGACACAATTGCCTCATCGGCGAAGGCCCACAAAACTCACAAACCGGACAAATTCCATGGAATGTCTGGAGCGTCACCAAGAGCATTGTTTCGCTACTCGCCGGAATCGCCTGGGATGAAGGCAAACTCGATATCGACACGCCCATCGATCGCTATCTGCCGCCGGGCGTCGGCGATCCCGGACATCGCGCCATCACCGTCGAGGATCTGCTCACCGAAACCTCCGGATTGCGCATCGGATTGGTCACCGAAGGCCTCACCGGCGTCATTCCCGTCGACCCGTTCAGCGCGGTGCAGGCGCTCGGCGTGCCATTCGACAATCCGCCCGGAACCGCATTCTCCTACAGCCAGCGCAATGTGGACCTGCTCTCCTATGTGCTGGAGCTGGCCATCGGCGAACCGCTGCAGGAGTTCGCGCAGCGAGAGCTGTTCGGGCCCATAGGCATCGAGCGCGGCGACTACTACTGGGCACGGGACCGCTCCGGGCACACCTACGGCTACGCGCATCTGATGATCCCGCCCGATGATCTGGCCCGGCTCGGGCTGCTGGTCGCGAATCAGGGCCGATGGCAGGGCCGCGAGGTCGTGTCACGGGCGTATCTGACCCGCGCCACCAGCTCCTCGGCCACCAACGGCTGCTACGGCTACCTGTTCTGGCTCGGCCCGGACTGCGCCGAGAACCCCGAATTCCTGCCCGCCGACACCTTTTCCATGTCCGGGCTGGGGCTCCAGCACGTGTTCGTCATCCCCAGCCTGGATCTGCTGGTGGTGTGGACCGGCGTCTTCGGCGTGCACACCGATCAGGGTCCGAGCGGAATCCTGCAGTACGGCATGGAGGTGTCGCACGAGTTCTTCCGGCAGCTGTTCGCCGCCTTCGACGATCCCCCGGTGCCCGATCCGGGGCAGTTCGTCCAACCACCGCTGCGGTTCGATGCCTCCAAGTACTTCGACGCCGATATCGCGCTCGCCGTATTCGGGCTCGGCCCGGACGCCTATCCGGGCTGTAATGTGCTGTCCTGCTTGAATACTCCCCTCGCTCCACCGTTCAGCGACGCACCGCCCGGCTGTGCGCTACTGGCATGCGTCGGCGCGGATCCACGCACCCCCGGTATCCGCTGAGCCGCCCGTTGCGGCATTCCGTGGGTCCCCGAGCCCACGGAATGCACTAGGGCGTGACGGCGGCGCGGCCCGCCAGCTCCCGCAGATCATCGGCCGGTCTGCGGCCCGCGAACTGGAGTAGGTCGCGCACCACCTCCCGGGCGCGCGGATCATGGTGCACCAGCTCCGGAGCCAGCCGCTCGGCATTGAGCAAGGCCCCCAGCGCATCCTGCGCCTGCCGCCGCTGCGCGTGCGCGCGAGCCACGTCGACCAGGAAACGCGCCTGCCGTTCGGGTGAGAGCACCGCGGCGTCCACCGAGGCCGCGGTATCGAGCGCCTCACCCGCATCACCCAATTCGACGGCCACCGCGACCGCGTGCACGGCCACACTGGTCGGGCCGAATTCGGTGTCGAAATCATTGCGGCCCTCACCGAGTCGCTGCGCGGCGGTGCGCGCGGCGGCCAGTCCGGTGCGCGCGGCCGTCCGATTGCCATCGGTCGCCGCGATCACCGCCAGCATGAGCTGCAGAGAGCCGTAGAGCGACAGTACTTCCGGACGCACCCGCTCGGTATCGGCGATCTGCGGCGCGAGCGCCGTCACCGAGACCCGAGCCGCCTGCTCGGCCTGTTCCAGCCGTTGTAGTCGCAGGAAAGCCTGTGCCATCCGGTAGGTTCCGGCCACGACGCCGAGCGCGTCACCGGATTCCTCGGCCGCGGTGAGCGCCCGATCGGCGGCTACCCAGGCCGCGTCCACTTCCTCCTGACGGGTGAATGCGGCGGCGGCCACCTGGTAGGCGCGTGACAGCAGTGTCAACACCTCCGGCCGTTTCGCGGAGGTGGTCCGCGCCGCGTGTTCGAGATCCGGAATCAATTCCAGCAGTGCGCTGCCGACCTCCACGAGCCGCGACTCGTGTGCCAGCTGCCATGCCAGATCGACTCGTTCCTGTAGTCCCGGCAACTCGTCGGCCGACTCGCGATCGGCCTCGTCACCGAGGAGTTGCTCCAGTGCGGGATGTCCGGTGAGCAACAGTCGCAGTTGTTCGAAAACGGCGGATCCGGGTCGATGGCCGTCACCGCGATCGGCGGCCATCGGTTCGGCCGCCTCGGGTCTCAGGTCTCGCACCGCGACTCCGAGGACGTCGGCCAGTCGTTGCAGTACCGACAGTCTCTCGACCGGCAGTACATCGCGCTCGACCTGCGACACCCAGCTTTCCGAGCGCCTGATGGCTGCGCCCAACTCTTTCTGCGATAGTCCCCGCCGCCGCCGCAACTCAGCTACCCGTGCCCCTAGGGTACTTTCGGCCACCGGGTCAAACTCCTTCTGCCTGATCGGCTTTCCCGGCCGTCACCGCCCGCTTGTTTCGCCGATTCCTACCATGCCCTTCTCCTTCCCAGTGGGATCTGCGGACAAGGATTCCAGACCGGGCGAGCTTACGGCGCACAGTATGGAACATGTATTTTTCTTATTGCACCGCAATTTTTCTGTGTTTAACGTTTACTACGGACCGTTGGCACCAATCCGACGACAAGAGGTGGCACATGACCGCCGCACCGCAAACGCGCGAAGTCCATGTGCGCCTGCGCTTTCCGGGCGGCATGGTGCTCGACTACCGAGCCGGCCGGGCAATAGCCGAACGGCTCGCGGCGCACTTGCGTCCGCACAGTATCGAAGTCACCATCGAGCCATCGGCTACCACCGAAGAGGACACTGCGGTAGATCATCTTCCGCCACTACCGTGCGCGGAACTCTGGACGGACTGAAGCGGCGCCGAATATGAAAAACGAGCCGTTCAATCCGAAGCGGATCGAACGGCTCGTTTTCAGTTGCGTACTCATTCCTCAATCAACCCCACCCAGAGGTAATCCCGTGCGCGGGTCATGGCAACCCACGCCTGACGGGCAGCGAGTTCCGCGGTTGCTTGCCCGTCGCCAGCGTCCGCACCAGCACTGCCGACCAACAAGGTCGGATGAAAGACCGCAGCAAATTCCACGCCTTTGGCGCGGCGGACAGTGCCTACCTTGACCGCGTTCTGAGGTGTTCCGTCGAACTTCTCCAGCGAAAGCGTCGGTATGGATGCGTAGTCGAGGACTTGCTGCAGGTACTCGGCCTCGTCCAAGGTCGCCGTGATCACCGCGATCTCGGTCCAGGCGTAGCCCGAATCCGTGATGGCTTCCACGAGCCTCGAACCAAGCTCGTTACGACTGACCCGCTCGGACACCACCATTCGCGCCGAGGATATCTCCCCCTCATCGTGCAATACCGAGTCGATTGTCGTAGTGGGGGAGACCAGATCGTGGTCACGAAGCCGATTCCAGGCGGTTCGAACATGATCGTCTGTGAACATCTCAGCCTTACGCGGCGTCCATTCGCGCACCAGCTCAGCTGTGCGCTGCCAGGTTTCGGCCGCCCCGACATCATGAACAGTCAGCCAGTGCACCGTAGCGAGCAGTTCCATGCCGTACATCGACTCGAACCCGTCGGTGATGTTGTCCACCAGCGCAATTCGCTGTCTTGTTGCGGGCTCGTCAGCCAGCACCCGAGCAGCCTGTTCAGCTGCTCCGGGAAGCGGGCGCACAGAGGATGCCTCCAGCGTGCGCGCCGACCCGTCACCGTAACCCGTGAGAAAATGGCCTTCTACCAGGTTGAGAACACGGCGAAGACTGTCGGCATAGGGCCCGTAACGGCCCTTGGTGAACTCGAGCCCGAGCGGCTCACCGACCACCTGCAGGAAATACATCAGCTTCTGAATCTCGAGTGGAGTCGCCTCCAACGCATTGCGGAGGTAGCGAGTCAAGAGTTCAACCAGTGCGGCACGGCCAACCGTCATGTCTGGACGGGGCGTTGCATTCGGCATTTCACCAGCGGGTGGAGTACCGACCGGTGGGTAGATGCGAGCATCGAGATCAGGGAGCGGGCTCAGGGCGGATACCAGAAGTGGCTCGACTTCGGACCACTCGAGGCCGCCGTTCCCGCAGCCGAGCGGCGGGATCGCGATCGACTCGATATCAAGATCTCTGATGACCGCGACCAGAGCCGTGAGCCCCGCCCGCACATCCTCCAGCTTGGAACCTGCGCGCCAGTGCCGCTTGGTAGGGAAGTTGATGATGTAACGGGGGCCCTCCAACATCCCCGTCTCCCATACGTGCATTCGGCCTATCTGCACTTGGCCTCGCGCGCAGGCCTTTTGATATTCCTCGAACATCTGGGGGTAAGCGCGCCGAAACTGCAGCGCGATACCTTTGCCCATAACGCCGACAGTGTTGACAGTGTTGACCAAAGCAACCGTATCGGCGTGGAGCAGGTTGCCTGTGGCCTGAGTGATCACGGCGAACGACTCCATACGCTAGAAATACCAGTCAGGTATGACAGAAACACGTGGTCCACCAACGAGGCTACCCCGCAGCATCTGAGCGTGACGCTCACCGTAAACGACGACTTGCCGGATGACCGACCAGGGTACTTGCCCGTAGACGAGACACTCGGCCATCCTTCGCTCGACGCGTTGCCGATCAGCCTCCGTGTTCTTCCAGACACGCTCACACATAAGCGGCCAGTCGATCATCGTGTCGAGGTCCGCTACATCCTGCGAGAACCGACAGAACCCGAGCGCGGCATTGCGATCAGTGAACACCGGATCCAGCTCATGAGCGACCAAATCCTCCACTGTTGTCCGGAGATACACAAGATCATGCTCGTCGCCGTCGTACGTCTCGACGTTTCGCCTGTGGATCGAGTACATCATCGGGCTCCGCGGCGCGAAATAGAAGGGCACGTAATCAGCGACAACGCCTCGCTTACCGATCGGCACCACACGGGTTCGACGCTTCCTCTTGATGTCCCGATTCCCTGCCTCACGCTTGATACAACCGATCCGCTGAGCAAACGTGTCCGCGAGCAAGCCCCCTTGGACAACCGTGCGGATGTGGTCGATGTGCGTGAAGTGGCATACCGAAGTCGGCACCGGCCGGGGCAAACTCAGCACTCCACCGTCGACAGCGAGCCAGATCCGCAACCAAGTTCACGCATGAATCCCCCTAGACACCGCGCAGTCCGTACGGACACACGTTGCAGGATACCTGGGAACAAACGGTCTGTCAGTCGAATTTACTTACAGCGCAACACTTTTGGCGACAATGGATGAGATGACTGTCCATCCACGAAGTCGAAGCATGTGAGAAAGACGATTGGGCCGTTCGATCCGAAGTGGATCGAACGGCCCAATCGTGTGTCGCGACTAGCGGTCCGCGAGCAGAACTTCCGCGATCTGAATGGTATTCAGGGCGGCGCCCTTGCGCAGGTTGTCACCGGAGATGAACAGCGCCAGGCCGCGACCGTCCGGCACGCCCGGATCCTGGCGGATGCGGCCGACCAGGGATTCGTCGATACCGGCGGCGGCCAGGGGGGTGGGGACGTCGACCAGCTTCACGCCGGGGGCGTTGGCCAGCAGCTTCTTGGCGGTCTCGACCGAAATCGGTTCGGCGAACTCGGCATTGATCGAGAGCGAGTGGCCGGTGAAGACCGGCACGCGCACGCAGGTGCCGCTGACCAGCAGGTCGGGCAGGCCGAGAATCTTGCGAGACTCGTTGCGCAGCTTCTGATCCTCGTCGGTCTCCTCGGAGCCGTCGTCCACCAGCGAGCCCGCCAGCGGGATCACATCGAAGGCGATGGGCGCGACGTACTTGTTCGGCGCCGGGAAATCCACGGCCGAACCGTCGTGCACCAGCTTCTCGGCATCGTCGATGACCGCGCGCACCTGGGTGACCAACTCTTCGACACCGGCCAGGCCACTGCCCGACACCGCCTGGTAGCTGGAGACGATGAGCCGCCGCAGACCGGCCTGATCGTGCAGCACCTTCAGCACCGGCATCGCCGCCATAGTGGTGCAGTTCGGATTGGCGATAATGCCCTTGACCAGGTTGCGGGTGGCCTCCGGATTCACCTCCGAGACCACCAGCGGCACCTCGGGATCCTTGCGCCAGGCCGAGGAATTGTCGATGACCGTGACACCGGCGGCCGCGAAGCGCGGGGCCTGCACGCGGGACATGGTGGCGCCGGCGGAGAACAGCGCGATATCGAGACCGGTCGGATCGGCGGTCTCGGTGTCCTCGACGACAATGTCCTTACCGCGGAACGGCAGCGTCTTACCGGCCGAGCGCGCGGACGCGAAGAACCGCACCTCATCGGCCGGGAAGTCGCGCTCCTCCAGCAGCTTTCGCATGACCGCGCCGACCTGACCGGTCGCGCCGACGACTCCTACCCGTACACCCATGATCAGCGCCCCGTTCCGCCGTGCACGACCGCCACCTCGTCGCCGCCCAGGTCGAACGCCTGGTGCAGCACCTTGACGGCCTCGTCCAGATCAGTGTCCTTGACCAGCACCGAGATTCGGATCTCGGAGGTGGAGATGAGATCGATATTGATACCGGCCTCGGCGAGCGATTCGCAGAAGGTGGCGGTGACGCCCGGATGCGATTTCATTCCCGCGCCGACCAGCGAGACCTTGCCGACGAAATCGTCGTAGACCACCTGCGAGAAACCGATCTCGCCCTGCGCCTTGGTGAGCAGTTCGACCGCGCGCGGCCCGTCCAGCTTGGGCAGGGTGAAGGTGATGTCGGTCTTGCCCGTCTCCACCTTCGAGATGTTCTGCAACACCATGTCGATATTGATCTCGGCATCCGCGACGGCCCGGAACACCTTGGCGGCGTAGCCCGGCTTATCCGGAATGCCCACCACGGTCACCTTGGCCTCGCTGCGGTCGTGCGCGACGCCCGTGAGAATTGCCTGCTCCAACGGGATGTCCTCCATCGATCCGGAAATCAGGGTGCCGGTCTTGTCGGTGTACGACGAACGCACATGAACCGGCACGTTGTAGCGGCGCGCGTACTCGACGCAGCGCAGCATCAGAACTTTCGAGCCACAGGCGGCCATCTCCAACATCTCCTCATAGGAGACGGTGTCCAGCTTCTGGGCATCGGCGACGATGCGCGGGTCGGCGGAGAAGACGCCGTCCACATCGGTGTAGATCTCGCAGACATCGGCATTGAGGGCGGCGGCCAGGGCGACGGCGGTGGTATCGGAGCCGCCGCGGCCCAGCGTGGTGACGTCCTTACTGTCCTGGCTCACCCCCTGGAAGCCCGCGACCAGCACGATGGTGCCCTCGGCGAGCGCGTTCTGCACCCGGCCCGGAGCCACATCGATGATCTTGGCATTGCCGTGCGTACCGGTGGTGATGACGCCGGCCTGGGAACCGGTGAAGGACCGGGCCTCCGCGCCGAGCGAGTGAATGGCCATGGCCACCAGCGCATTGGAGATGCGCTCACCCGAGGTGAGCAGCATGTCCATTTCGCGGGCGGGCGGCGCGGGGGCCACCTGCTGGGCCAGATCGAGTAGCTCGTCGGTGGTATCGCCCATGGCGGAGCAGACGACCACGACATCGTGGCCCTGCTTCTTCGTCTCGACAATTCGCTCGGCGACCCTGCGGATGCGCTCGGCGGTGGCGACCGAGGATCCTCCGTACTTCTGGACGACGAGAGCCACTGCGGGAATCCTCCAAGATCGACAAACTGCTGCTACCGACCCACAAGACTACCGGGCAGCCTCCGGCGGCCCCGAGAGGGGAAGTTGGTGTGGCATGGGTCACTAAAGCGGTAAACGGAACTTACCGGCGGGTACGTTCCGATTCCATTGCTAGGCAGTGACATTCACAATTCCGGCGGCACAGAAAGGACCAGACGGTCTGCGAGGCAGTTGACTCGGAGAGCGACGCTGGTCACAATCGGTGCCCAAGCTGGAGGGTAGGTAATGCGCACGAAAACTGATCACCGCTTCATCATCGACATCGATCCAGATCAGGTGATGGAGGCGTTGCTCATGGTCGAGCAACTGCCTGACTGGTCCCCCTCGCACCAGGACGTCCGGGTCGCCACCCGCGACAAAATGGGCCGCCCCAAACGGGCCTACGTCTCCGCCACGCTCATGGGCCGCCCCGACCGACAGGTCGTCGAGTACACCTGCACCGAGAACCGCGTCGCCTGGAAGGTCTCCGAATCCAGTGCCGGCGCCGGCGGCCAGGGCTGGTTCGACCTCACCGAAACCGAGGACGGCGGTACCGAGATCTGGTACCACACCGAGCTCTACCTGCCGATTCCCGCGCCGGGCATGCTACTCAAGCGCACCGCGCGCCGCGAGGGCGAGGCCGCCATCGAGAACTTCATCGCCTTCGTCGAATCGGTCACCGGCGTCGAAGGACTCGGCGATATCGGCGAAGCGGAGCAGGCGCCGTACGCCGAACCGACCACCGGATACGAACCCACCAGCTATTCGCAGCCACTGCACTACGGCGGCAGGCTCGAACCCGGATTCGGTACCGCGTAACCGGAGGTCCGTCCTGGCAGTATGTCCAGCATGCCTGGTGCGCAACGTAAGCGAATAATGCCGGTGGCGCGGGACGCCTCGGTCACCCAGCTGGAACTCTTCTTCGACCTCGTGATCGTCTTCGCGTTCACCATGGTCACCGATCTGGCGGCCCACGAGACCACCGCGGTGAATCTGCTGCGCGCCCTGGTCATCCTCATGCTGCTGTGGTGGATGTGGATCGGCTACTCCTGGCTCGGCAATGTCGTCAAGGCCGATGAGGGCATCGCGCGGGTGGCCATCTTCGTGGCCATGGGCGCGGCCTTCGTCATCGCGCTCACCATTCCCGAAGCCTTCCATGATCTTCCGGGCGGCTGGTACGGACCGCTGGTCTTCGTGGTCGCCTATCTCATCGCGCGCTTCGTGCACCTGTGGGTGTTCTGGATGGCCAGCGCCGAGGACGAGAAACTGCGCGGACAGGTGATCCGCTGGGCCGCCGGCTCGCTCACCATCAGCGCGATCCTGTTGCTGGCCGGGGTGCGCAGTCACGGCGACTGGCAGATTCTGCTCTGGCTGGCCGCGCTCGCCGGGGAGATGCTGTGGACCGGATTCTCCGGAAACGACTGGGTGCTCAACTCCGCCAAGCACTTTGCCGAACGCTACGGGCTGATCATCATTATCGCGCTGGGCGAATCCATCGTCTCGATCGGCGTGGGCGTGGCCGGACTGCCGATCTCCTGGGCCATCACCCTCGGATCGCTGCTCGGGCTCGCGATCGCCGGACTCATGTGGTGGGCGTACTTCGATGTCGCGGCGCTGGTGGTCGAGCACGAGATGGAACACGCCAAGGGCGAACGGCGGGTGCAGATCGCGCGCGGCTGCTACACCTACTGGCACTTCCCGATGATCGCCGGAATCGTGGCCATGTCACTGGGATTGAAGAAGGTGCTCGGCTATGTCGGCGGGGCGCAAGGACATTCGCTCGAGGACAAGCTGTACGGGATACCGCTGTACGCCCTGTACGGGGGCGCGGTGGCCTATCTGCTGGCGCTGGTGGGTTTCCGGTACTACGCGACACATAAATGGCTGATTCCGCGCGTGGTGGCCTCGGTGGCGCTGCTGGCACTTATTCCGCTGGCCACCACGCTGCCCGCGCTCGCAGCGCTCGGCATCCTCTGCGCGGTGCTGCTGGCCATGATCGCCTGGGAGACCGTGCGCTACGCGCAGAAGCGGGACGGCATTCGGCACGGCATCTGACCGGGAACTATTGCGGGATCCGGTGATTCACCGACTCCGGAACCCGCACCCCGGCCCGCACCGCATCGCGCATCTGATCGATGTTCTCCCGCAACACATCCGCCACCAGCTCATCGGTGCGCGGATCGGCCAGCACCTGGAAGACCAGGCGGAAGCTGGCATCGGCGATACCGCGAATGATGTCCTCGTGGAACGGGAGATAGCGCACCCGGCCCAGCGCCGGATCCTGGCGAATGAGTTCGAGCATCATCTGATCGAGCTCACCCCGGTTCTCCTCCAGGGCATTGGCGATATTGCGGGTGTAGTGACCGGTGCGCAACACCTCGCCGACCTCGTCCAGCACCGCCATGGTCACCGGGCGCTTGACCGCCTCGACAATGGCGCCCACCGAACGGTTCACGATCGCCGCGGTCACCCGCTCGCCGAGAGCGCGATCGGCGACCCGGCCCAGCCGGACCGCGATCACCACGATCCGCAGCAGCCGGAAGCCGCGGAAGAACGGGCTGGTCACCGGGATCATGCCCAGTACCTCGTACCAGTAGATGAACGGGAACGTCCAGCTCCAGGCCTCGCGCCGCCAGCGCCACAGGAATTCGACCAGGAAGATCGCGCAGATGCTGTAGTCCAGTACGCGGATCACCCGGAAGGTGTGGTCCGAGACGTCGAAGAACGTCACCCAGACCACCAGCGCCACCGACACCACGGCCAGTGCGAGCATGAACAGATCGGTCCACAGGGCGGATGGGCGCCGCCCGAACTCCCCCGCCTCCGGTGCGCTGTCGCTCACGCCGGCCCCTTCCTCATCGAACGGTCTCGCGCCAGCGTAATTGCCGAGGCCGAATCCGCCCGGATTCCGGCCCCGGGCAATACGGTCAGCGGCCCGCGCCGATAATCGCCTCGATATTGCGTTCGGCGAGAGCGGTGATGGTGAGCGACGGATTCACCGTGGCGGTACTGCCCGGAATACCCGCGCCGTCCATCACGTACAGACCGGGGTGGCCGTGCACGCGACCGTACGCATCGGTCGCCCGGCCGTAGACCGCGCCGCCGAGCGGATGCGCGGTGAAGGCGGCATTGGCGTCGTACCCGATCACTGAGTAGTCGACCGAGGAGTTGGAACTGCCCGCGATGCGCCGGTCCACCGCGCGGCAGGCCGCGACCACCTGATCCTGTGCCGCGCGCGGCCAATTCAGGCCGACGGTATTGCGGGCGCGGTCATAGCCGAAGCGGGCGCGGGTCGGATCGAGCGCGATACCGAGCGAGGCGATGGCCAGGGTGTCCACCGGAATGCCCGGTACGAACCAGTTTTCGAGCGTCAGCGGCATACCGGACGCATCGTGGATACGGCTGGCGCTGGGCACGCCGCCGCCGGTGAGGGTCGGCTCGGTGACGCTGCGCGCCAGCACCGCATCGCCATTGGTGCCCCAGCCGTCGCCGATGTGCTCATTGAGATTGGGCAGGGTGCCGGTGGCCTGGGCGCGCACCAGCAGTTCGGAGGTGCCGATCGAGCCCGCGCCGAGGAACAGCCGATCACAGGTGAGGGTGCGGGTGGCCAGCACTTCACCGGTCGGGGCCAGTTTGGTCACCGAGACCACGAATTTGCCGCCGCCGTCCTGGCCGATGGCGTCCACCCGGTGCCCGGGGAAGATGCCGGTGCGGCCGGTGCCCTCGGCGTAGCGCAGATAGTTCTGATTCAGATCGAACTTGGCGCCATTGGAGTTGCCGAGATTACTGCGCGCGGCGGTCGCCGAGGCGCGCGAGGCACCCGCGAGTTCGGCGCGCAGCACATCCCAGTTGAAGATCGAATCATTGGGCAGCGGTTCATAACCCGCCGTCCGCACCTGCCGGTCCCATACCCGCGAATGCGAGAAGGGCGCGGAGTTGTAGATATCGGCGGGCATGGGGCTCAGCCGCAGCATCTCCCGCACCCGCGGGTAGTAGACGCGATCGAGTTCGTCGTAGTCGGCGATACCGCCGTAGAGCGAATCGAAGATATTGCGCGGCGGCGCGACCATGGCCCCGGTGAAGACGATCGATCCGCCGCCCACCGCGGCTCCGCGCCACACATCGATACCGCCGAATTCGGTGATATCCAGCACGCCGCCGAAATCGGCGAAGGTCATCGGCACCTTGGTGACGCCGGTGAAGCTGGAGCGATGCCAGAAGCCGCGGCCGTCGGGGAGATCGTCGCCGGTGAAGATCTCCCGATTGGGATCATTGGGCCAGCGCGATCCGCGCTCGAGCACGGTATTGGCGATGCCCGCCTGGGCCAGTCGCAGTGCGGTCACGGCCGCGCCGAAGCCGGAGCCGATGACGATCGCCTCGGTGTGCTCGGGCGGATCCGGCAGCGGCGCGAAGATCTCCGGCACCCACGCCTGGAACAGCGCGTTCCACACCGGATTGGCCGAAGCGGATCCGGCACCGCGCGCGGCGGCACCCGAACCCATGCCCGCGAGCAGAGCCGCGGCACCCGCGGCCTTGAACATGGCGCGCCTGCGCAACCGGCCACCTCCCTCATCAAGTAGGCCGCGCGCGAGATTACCGGTCGGTCGGCCGCGCAACAACACATTCGTCGTGCGCCACGAGAATGGTCATGCGTGTCGGCTATGTGTCGCGGTTGCGACGTGGTACAAGCCGCGCCCGGTCAGGCGCGCAGGCGCTCGCGCCGCAACCGGTCGACCTCCGGAAGATCCAGGGGGGACAGCGAATCCACGCCCAGGATCTTCTTGATCAGGTAGTCGGCGAGTTCGGGATTGCGGGCCAGCGCGGGACCGTGCATATAGGTGCCCAGCACCGAACCCTGCACCACGCCCTCGAGACCATCGCCGACACCATTGCCGACGCCCTTGGTCACCCGGGCCAGCCCACTCGCGTCGCCGCCGAGTTTCGTTCCGCCACGGTGGTTTTCGAAACCGGTGAGGGCCTGGGTGAGGCCCGGCAGCAGCGGCTGGGTGGCCACCTCGCCGATGGCCCGCCTGTCCTGCGGGGAGGTGGTGACGTCGAAGAGGCCGACGCCGTCGACCCGTTCACCCGAGGAGGTCTCGTACCAGTGGCCCAGCACCTGGATGGCGGCGCAGATGGCCAGCACCGGGGTACCGCGCCCGGCCGCCTGCTGCAGACCGGGATAGCGCTGCAGGTGCCGGGTGGCCAGCCGCTGCGCCGAATCCTCCGCACCGCCGAGCAGATAGATGTCCAGCGAATCCGGGACCGGATCCGACAGATTGATCTCCACGATCTCGGCGGCATGGCCGCGCATGCGCAGGCGCTGGCGGATGACCACGGCATTGCCGCCGTCACCGTAGGTGCCCATCACGTCCGGGAGGATGAGGCCGATGCGTACGGTCGAGTCGGTCATGCCCGCGCCTTCTCTTCGAGGTCTCGGTTCAGATCACGGAAGGCCGTGTAGTTGGCGAGCACCTCGACCCGGCCGGGCGGGCAGGATGCGATGGCGCGCAAGGGATCCGCGACGGTGATGTGCTCGACACCGGCGTAGGTCAGGCGCACCGCGAGATCGGTGGCCCGCTCCCCCGCGGCCACCACCTGGGTGCCCTCGAAATGTTCGAAGCGCACATCCCACAGCCAGGAAAGATCCTCGCCGTCGGGCACCTGGCCGTTCACTGCGATGACCAAACCCGTTGCGGCGGAGTCGATCATGGACAGCGCCTCCTGCCAGCCGGCCGGATTCTTGGCCAGCAGCAGGCGCGCGGAATGCCCGTGCACCTCGACCGTGCGATAGCGGCCCGCGATCTCGGTGACGGTGCCGGTGGCCTTCGCCGCGGCGGCCGCGTCGGCGCCAATGGCGACGGCGGCGGCCACCGCCTGCGCGGCGTTACCGCGATTGGCACGCCCCGGAAGAGCAAGGGCGAGCGGCAATTCCAGTCCGTCGGGGCCGTAGACGGTGTGCTCGTCCACCCGCCACCGCGGCTCCGGGCGCCGGAAATCGGCTCCGGTGCTGTACCAGTGCTCGCCCTCCCACAGGATGGGCTCACCGCTGCGCGGGCAGCTGGTGGCGTCCACCGACCAGCCGCTCCCGGCGGACACCCACACCACATTGGGATGGTCGTAGGCGATGGAGGTGACCAGCACATCGTCACAGTTGGCGATCAGCACGGCATTCGGGTGCCGGGCCATACCGGCGCGCAGGCGGCGCTCGATCATATTGATCTCGCCGACCCGGTCCAGCTGATCGCGGGAGAGATTGAGCAGCACCACCGCGGCGGGTTCGAGCGCATCGGCCACATGCGGCAGATGCAATTCGTCCACCTCGATGGCGGCCAGGCGCGCGGTGCGATTCGCGGTGAGCGCGGCCACGATTCCGGCATCCATATTCGCGCCGTCGGCCTGGGTGGCGACCGCGCCGAGGGTCTGCAGTGCGGCGGTGGTCATCCGGGTGGTGGTCGATTTGCCATTGGTGCCGGTGACCAGCACCGTGCGCCGGCCCCGCCCCAGCTGGGTCATGATCGTCGGATCGATCTTCAGCGCGATCAGGCCGCCGATCATCGAACCATTGCCGCGCCCCGCGCGCCGCGACGCCCATGACGCCGCCGTCGCCGCCCGCAGCGCCAGCTGTCCGCGTACCGAGATGTCTGCCACGCCGCGAGTTTATTGGTGCGAGCGGGTTGATGCGCAGGCGGCATCGACACTCAGGACTTGTAGAGCAGCTCCTCGTAGGTGTGCGAGTAGTGCTTCTCCAATTGTTCGACGGTCTCGGTGCTCTCGGGTTGCAATTCCTTCACCAGCCGAGCCTGATTCGGCAGCGTGTCGACCGGCCATTGCTCGGGGTTCCACAGGCCGCTGCGCAGGAATGCCTTGGCGCAGTGCAGGAAGATCTGCTCGACCTGGACCTCGACGGCCAGGATCGGACGGTGCCCCTTCACCACCATGTCGTCGAAGTACGGCGCGTCCCGCACCAGCCGGGCTTTGCCGTTGATACGCAGGGTTTCCCCGCGGCCGGGAATCAGGAAGATCACGCCCACACGCGGATTGCTCAGAATATTGAGGTAGCCGTCCGCACGGCGATTGCCCGGGCGCTCGGGAATCGCGAGGGTGTGGTCGTCCAGCACATGAACGAAACCGGCCGGATCGCCCTTGGGCGAGGCATCGCAATTGCCGTCGGCGTCACTGGTGGCCAGCACCACGAAGGGAGAGAGGGAGATCCACTCCTTGTCGCGGGCATGGAGTGCGACGCGCTCCTTGGCGATGGCCCGGGGTGACGGATCACCCAGCAGGGCGCGTAGTTCGGCCTGATCCACGATCTCGCTCATGATTCGATTCAACGCTCGAACCGGGCCGCTGCGCCAGTGGATTGTGCGGTATCTCCCTAGAGCGGGCCGTCGAAGAGGTTGGGCTGACCGGCCTTGAAACGCGCGATGTCCAACTGCCGGAACGGTTCCAGTTCGGTGGCGCGGTAGAGCGTGAACAGCTGACAGCGCGGGGCGTTCGAACCGGACACCTCCAGCAGTGCGTTCACCGCGGTGCGCGCGGCCTCCGACGCGCCCTCCATGGTGGCCAGATCCACCTTGGTGCGCACGTAATCGCCTGCCAGGAACAGGTTTTCGAGCTCGGCGCGATGCGACTCCGGGCGCAGCGCCCAGGAGCCCGCGGTATTGATCAGCAGCGGATCGGCATTGGCATTGCGCTTGGCGCCCGCATCCCAGGTGATGCCGGTGTCCAGGAACCAGGAGTGCAGATCCGCATCGGCGAGCAGTTCGCGCTGATCGTTCAAATGCGCTTTGAGCTGCGCCCATACCTCGCGGGCGATCTCATCGTGGGTGCACTCCTTGGCGGGTTTGCCATAGAGGATGCCGGGGGTGTTCCAATCGGAGATGTCCACCGACAGGCAGTCCCGCACGGTGCCGTCGCCGAAGCCGGTGATCGGGGTGCGCGCCCAGAACTGGTTCTGCGCGATGGAGGTCAGCGACCACGGTGAATCCACATAGGCGACATGACCGCGCGCGATATTCGTCTCGCGCTTCAGGAAGAACTGGATACCGGTCATCCAATCCACCATGAGCTGATTCATGCCCGCCAAATCCGGTCGGCGGGAAAGGATTTCGGGTGACCACAGGGTGCGCGCCACCTCGGTGGGGACGGCGGAGACGAAATAGTCGGCCTCGATCTGCCGTGCCGCGCCGGCACCGTCGACAATGCGCGCGGCGGTGATGCGGCCGTCGGCGATATCCAGGCCGCGCACCTCACCGGTGGCGAATTTCACGCCGAGCTCGCGCAGCCGCGCCACCCACGGATCGATCCACGCCTCATTGGTGGCGCCGTTCAACAGCCGGTCCAGCGCACCGTCGTTCGCGACCTCGAAGGGATTGCCGAGGAACTGCTCACCCATATTGCCGATGGTCAGGGTGCTGGCCAGATCGTCCTTGGCCGCCACCAGCAGGGTGGTCAGCGTGCGCGAGAGCAGCATGCGGAATTCGGTGGAGCGACGGCCCGCGCCGACATAGTCCCGCCAGGAAACCTTGTCCCACTGGCCATATCGCCGGGCATCACAGCTGGTGTTGAAGACCAGCAGGCGATTGGCGAAGTACAGGGCGTCGGCCTCGGACATCTTGGTGCTGGTGGCGATGGCCGATCCGACGGTCTCGCGGAAATCGTCGGGGGTGGCCCAGACCCGGCCCGCGCGGCCCAGCGGCAGGATCACATCATCGGCGTCGCGGCGGGAGAAGCGCGCCTCGGGGGCGGCGATCAGATTGTCCCAGACCCCATTGGCATTGCCCGCGAACGGAATTCGCCGCATGGTGTCGGGAATGTGCCGGTAGAAGCCGGGGAAGAAGCGAAAACCGTGTTCGCCCATCAATTCCGGGCGACCGTCGCGCCCGGTGCCCGGCACCGGAATGCTGCGGGCTTTGCCACCCAGCGCCCGGCGCTCGTACACGGTGACATCGAAGCCGCGTTCGGCCAGTTCGTGCGCCGCGGTGAGTCCGGCGACCCCGCCGCCGAGCACCACGACGGTGCGGCCCGGATCGGCCGCCGCGGGGGTGGGTCGCAGGGTCGCGGCCGTACTCGCCAGAGCACTCGCCGCGACCGCCCCACGCAGCACCGTGCGCCGCGTGACGGACATACGCTGTCCCGTCATTCCCTACCTCCCACGCCTGGGGGAATCCTAGGCAGCGGGAACCGGACACGGGTCCGTAGGGTCGCAATTTCCGGACCTCGTGTCGATCTTTGATGTGTGTATGCCGACCGTTCGCTATACCTCGGCCAGGCGCGGGGCCGGTTCCGCCGGAATCAGTCGAGGTGACGGGGCCGGCACCGGCTCCGGCGCGGAATTCGCAGACTTCGCAGCCCGGGCCGAGGTGGCGGTGAACGCACCCGCGATCACAATGGCCGCGCCGACCAGGGAGACGGCCGACGGATGCTCGTGCAGGAAGGCCCAGGAGGCCCCGATCCCGACCACCGGCACCATGAGCGAGAGCGGTGCGACCGTGCCCGCCGGATAGCGGCTCATCAGATAGGTCCACAGACCCGAACCGGCGATGGTGCCCAGCAGCACGATGTAGGCCAGCGCGGCATAGGCGGGCCAGCCGCGCGCGGAGAACGAGTCGGCCAGATCGCGCAGCCCGGTGGCCGGGCCCTCGACGACGGCGGAGAGCGCGAACATGGGCAGCGGCGGGACGACCGTCATCCACAGCGTCAGGTGCAGCGGATTGACCCCCGCGGCGTGCGCGGCGGCCATGCGGGAGCCGAGATTGCCGAAGGCCCAGCCCAATCCGGCCAGCAGGGTCAGGATCAGCGGCAGCAGCGCGGCCTGATGGGAGCGGTCCCAGCCGATCACCGCCATACCGGCCATGGCCACCGCGATGCCGAGCAATCGCACACCGCGCAACCGCTCCCGCAGGAATACCGCGCCCAGCAGCACCGTGAACGGCGCCGAGGACTGCAACACCAGCGAGGACAGTCCGGTCGGCATCCCGGCGCGCATGGCGCTGAACAGGAAGGCGAACTGCAGAATCCCGAAGCCGACGCCGTACAGCAGCAGCCACCGCCACGGCACCCGCGGGCGCGGGATGAAGATCAGCACCGGCACCGCGATCACCGCGAAGCGCAGGGCGGCGAAGAAGAAGGGTCGGAAGTGGTCGAGGCCCACCCGAATGGCGAGGAAATTCAGCCCCCACAACACCACGACAGCCAGGCCGAGCAGCCGATCACGATTGGTCATGAGGCAAATATGCGGTTGTCCATAGATAAGAACAATCGAATAAATCTGTAGAAACGATGTAGTAGAACTTATCTATGCCGCACCCGGAAGAGCCGGACACCACCCCGCCCCGCACCGTCCCGCGACCCCGGCGCATCGCACCGGACCCGATGGGTCCCCGGCATCTTCCACCGAGCGGGCCCGATCCGCATCCCGGCACCCGAGCCGGGGCCGCCACCCCACCCCGCCGGGTCGGTACAGCCACCGGGGGCGACGCGGTGGGCACGCAGGAGGCGAAGACTGCGCAGGACGGTGGCCCCCTCATGTCGGTCGAGCGATTGCGCGTGTTGCGCGAACTCGCGGATCGAGGGACCGTCGCCGCCGTGGCCGAAGCGCTGTCGATGACGCCCTCCGCGGTGTCCCAGCAACTGAAGGTGCTCGCCCGCGAAGCCGGGGTGGCACTGCTGGAGCCGGAGGGGCGCCGGGTGCGGTTGACCGATGCGGGACGAGCACTGGTGGTGCGGGCCGATGAGGTGCTGGCGGCCATGGAGAAGGCGGCCGCTGAGATGGCCTCGTACCGGGGATCACCGCGCGGACAGGTGCGGGTCGCGTTGTTCCCTTCCGGGGCGGCCCTGCTACTGCCCCAGGTCCTGACCGAATTGGCCGGGACCGGGGTGGAGATGATCGCGGCCGATGAGGATGTGCCACCGGTGCAGGTGCCACGGCTGCTCGCCGATTACGACGTGGTGCTCACGCATCGGGATGAACGGTCCACCTCCCTCGGCGGGGCGCGGGTGGCCTCGCGGGTGCTCATGCGGGAGCCCATCGACGTGGTGGTGGGACCCGAGCATCGGCTGGCCAAGCACGGCGCGGTGGTACCCGCCGAACTGTCCGATGAGACCTGGCTGAGTGTGCGCGGCGGATTCCCGGTGGACGACGTACTGCGCTCGATTGCCACCGTGACCGGCGTGCAGCCGCGAATAGCGCAGCGGCTCAACGACTTCACCGTGATCGAGGCGCTGGTCGCCTCCGGTTACGGCATCGCGCTGATGCCCCGGTACGCGGTCCGGCACGCCGAGGTGGTGATGCTGCGACTGGCGGGGGTGCGCGCCGCGCGGCTCTACGATCTGGCCACGCGTCCGCATGCCGAGAAGCGCCCCGCCGTTGCCACCGTCCTGGCCGCCTTCGAACGCGCCGCGCGCCGCGCCACGCGCTAGCCCCGATGCGACGTGTCGCCGCGCCGGGGCTAGCGCCGCTGCACTCTTGACTTGGAGCGCACTCCAGGTCATAGCGTGAGCGCATGAGCATTCGTCTCGGATATCAGATGCCCAACTTCAGCTACGGGGTGCCGCCGCGCGAGTTGTTCGCCGCGGTCACCGCGCAGGCCCGCGAGGCCGAGGCGGCGGGGTTCGACGCCGCCTTCGTCATGGACCACTTCTACCAGTTGCCACTGCTGGGCACCCCGGACCAGCCCATGCTGGAGGCGTATACGGCGCTGTCCGGATTGGCGGCGGCGACCGAACGAATTCAGTTGTCCGCCTTGGTGACCGGCAATACCTACCGCAATCCGGCACTCACCGCCAAGACCGTCACCACGCTGGATGTGGTGAGCAGCGGGCGGGCCGTACTCGGGATCGGCGCGGGCTGGTTCGAGCTCGAGCATCAGGCGTACGGATTCGAATTCGGCACCTTCACCGAGCGTTTCGAACGACTCGAGGAAGCGCTGCAGATCATCACGCCCATGCTGCGCGGACAGCATTCCACCTTCGACGGGCGCTGGTATCACACGAAGGACGCCATGAACGAGCCGCGCGTGCGCGATGATCTGCCGGTCATGCTCGGCGGCGGCGGGGAGAAGAAGACGTTCGCGCTGGCCGCGCGGTTCGCCGACCATCTCAATATCATCTGCAATGCCTCGGAACTGCCGCGCAAACTGGACGCGCTGCACGCCCGGCTGGATGAGGCGGGACGCGATCGCGCGAGCCTGGAGACCAGTTTCCTGGCCTTCGTCATCGTCGACGAGGACGGCGACCGGGCCCGCAAGGCGCAGGCGGATATGCTTGCGCGGCAAGGGATCACCGATCTCTCGGCATTGCCGGTGGCGGCGCTGCGACAGACCCCGGCGGACCGGCAGTTCGCGGGCACCCCCGATGAGGTGGCCGAGCAGTTGCAATCGCGGGTACTCGATCACGGAATCGACGGGCTCATCGTCAATCTCGTCACCAACGGGCATGAGCCGGGGACCGTGGAGCTGGCCGGGCGGGCATTGGCTCCGCTGGTGCACGGCTGATGCGCTGATACGCGAAACGCCCCGCGGTGGTCGCCGCGGGGCGTTCGTTCGTTCTCGGGGTTGCCGTGCCTAGTGCTGTCGCGGGTAGCCCTGCTGCGCAGCGTGATAGCCGAAATCGTCGGCGACCATGGCGGCGAGCTCCAGCAGTGCGCGCCGGGTCGGCTTGGAGACCAGCTCCAGATCGATCTCCGCGCCTTCGGCCAGGTGATCGTCGAACGGCACCACCTGCACCGCGCGGGTGCGGTCCAGGAACAGTTTGCGC
Source organism: Nocardia acidivorans NBRC 108247 (assembly GCF_001625085.1). Taxonomy (GTDB): domain Bacteria; phylum Actinomycetota; class Actinomycetes; order Mycobacteriales; family Mycobacteriaceae; genus Nocardia; species Nocardia acidivorans. Next base: position 30,815 of record NZ_BDAW01000031.1, on the reverse strand, counting down.
AGCTGATCCAGGTCCACGGTGGAGGAACCCTTGCGAGAGGCGTTGACCACCACCACGGTTCGCTCCACCAGCTTGTGATAGCCATGGTGATCGAGCCAGTCCAGGGTGGCCGAGGCACTGCGGGCGCCGTCGATGGCGGGCGAGGTGACCAGCACCAGCGAACTCGCCATATCCAGGACGCCGGACATGGCCGAATGCATCAGACCGGTGCCGCAGTCGGTGAGGATGATGTTGTAGAACTGCTGCAGGATACCGATCGCCTTACGGTAATCGGCCTCGCTGAACGCCTCCGACACCGCCGGATCCTGTTCGCTGGCAAGCACTTCCAGGCGACTCGGGGCCTGGGAGGTATGCGCGCGCACATCGGAGTAGCGGGTGATGTGGGTGTCCTCCAACAGATTTCGCACCGTGGAGCGGGTCTGCCGCGGCACCCGGTGGGCGAGGGTGCCCAGGTCGGGATTGGCATCGATGGCGATGACCCGGTCACCGCGCTCGGAGGCGAAGGTGGAGCCCAAACCGACGGTGGTGGTGGTCTTTCCGACACCGCCCTTGAGCGAGAGGATGGCGATCCGGTAATCGCCGCGCACCGGCTGGTTCACCCGATCCACCAGCTGCGCGTGCATCAGATCCGCGGGCGACTCACCCGGGTTGATCACACCGCCGGAAGCCTTGTGCACCGCGCGCCGCCAACCGCTGCGCGGTGCGCGTCGCGCCCGGCGCAACAGGTTCAGGTCATTGACCGAGTGCCCCGGCGGCGGCTGCTGCTGGTAGCCGCCGTGCTGCTGCGGAAAACCCTGCTGCGGCTGACCATTCCAGCCCTGCGGCGCGAAGCCGGGCTGCTGCATCGGCTGCTGCGGGGGCTGGGCGGGCGGCGGGGACCAGCTGTAGATCGGGCCGCCGGGTTGATCATTGGCGGGCGCGAACTGACCGGGCTGCCCGAACTGACCGGGCGCACCGCCCGGCTCCTGCGGTCCGGGCTGACCCGGCTGGCCGGACTGGTCGGGAAACACTCGGCGAACCATGCCGTCACTGCCGATTTCCTGCCGGATCTCGCCGTACGGGGTCTCGTCGCGCACCTCACCGTAGGGACCGTCCTGGCCCGGAAACGCGCCCGGCGCACCGGAATTCGGCGGCGGCGCGAACTGGCCGGAATCGGGTGCGGAGTAGTTTCCGGGCGGCGGAAAACCCTGCTGACCGTGCTGGAACGGACCGCCCGGGAACGGCCCCTGTCCGTCGAACGGTCCGTTCGGACCGCCCTGGGGCGGTGCGCCGTACGGGCCCGCGGGCGGGAAGCCGCCCGGCGCAAAGGGATTCGGTCCCTGACCATACGGTCCCGCGGCTTCGGGATGGAAGACGGTCTGCTCGATCGAGTCCGGTACCGGCGGGAAGAATCCGGGCCCCTGCTCACCCTCGGCGGCGGACTCGGCCTCGACGGCCTGATCCGGCTCCGGAGCGCCCTCGCGGGACGAGGGTCGCTCGTCCTCGAGTTCGTCGGCGTCCACCGGTAGCCCGGCCGCGGCCTGCGAGGTCGAATTCTGGTCGTTCGTAGTCACGTGTCCCCCATCTGCTCGACAGCTCGAACAGAGAGCTCGGCGCTAATGCGGCTCCCACGCTAGCATTCCCGACGCTCTCCTACCCGGCCCTGGTAACCCTTCGCACCCTCGCGCAACTGCCCCGCAAATCCGCCTCCCCGAGACTTCAGCGCACGGCTGAGTGCCGTTAACCATCTCGCACGCGTGCCTGCGGTCGCTGCCGAACCGATTCCGGGCGTACCCCATGAGTTACCCGGGCCTCACGAAATCAGTCGTCTCGTTCGCGAAACCCGGGCACCCGAGGGGTTGGATCAGTTGCCGCGGGCCGCTCGGTTGACAGCCGAGACGACCGCGCGCAGCGAAGCGGTGGTGATCGAGGTGGCGATGCCGACGCCCCAGGTGACCTTGTCGCCGATGGCGCATTCGACGTAGGCGGCGGCCTGCGCGTCATCACCGGAGGACATGGCGTGCTCGCTGTAGTCCAGGACGCGCACGTCGTACCCGATGGTGGCCAGCGCGTCCACGAAGGAGGCGAGCGGGCCATTGCCCTCACCGGAGATGGCCTGCTCGACGCCGTCCACCTTGACCACGGCCTCGATATGGTCGACGCCGCCGTCCAATTCGGAGGCGGTGACCTTCTGGCGGATGCGCTCCAGCGGCACGATCGGGGTCAGGTACTCCTCGGAGAAGACGTCCCACATCTCCTTCGGGGTGACCTCGCCGCCCTCACCGTCGGTGATCTTCTGCACGGCCTGCGAGAACTCGATCTGCAGGCGGCGCGGCAGCACCAGCCCGTGATCGGTCTTCATGATGTAGGCGACGCCGCCCTTGCCGGACTGCGAATTCACCCGGATGACAGCCTCGTACGTGCGGCCGACATCCTTCGGATCGATGGGCAGGTACGGGACCGCCCAGGTCATATCGGCCACATCGGAATCCGCGGCGTCGGCCGCGGCCTTCATGGCGTCCAGGCCCTTGTTGATGGCGTCCTGATGCGAACCCGAGAACGCGGTGTAGACCAGATCGCCGCCGTAGGGGTGGCGCTCGGCCACCGGCAGCTGGTTGCAGTATTCGACCGTGCGGCGGATCTCGTCGATATTGCTGAAGTCGATCTGCGGATCCACACCGCGCGAGAACAGATTCATCCCCAGGGTCACCAGGCAGACATTGCCGGTGCGCTCGCCATTGCCGAACAGGCAGCCCTCGATGCGATCCGCACCGGCCTGGTAGCCCAATTCGGCGGCGGCCACCGCGGTGCCGCGGTCATTGTGCGGATGCAGCGACAGCACGATCGAATCGCGGCGGGCCAGATTCCGGCTCATCCACTCGATGGAGTCGGCGTAGACGTTCGGGGTCGCCATCTCCACGGTCGCGGGCAGGTTGATGATCAGCGGCTTGTCCGGCGTCGGCGCGATGATCGCGGAGACGGCGTCGCAGACGTCCAGGGCGTAGTCCAGCTCGGTGCCGGTGTACGACTCGGGGCTGTACTCGTAGCGCCAGTGGGTGTCCGGGTACTTCTTCTCGATCTCCAGGCACAGCGTGGCGGCGTCGGTGGCGATCTTCTTGACGGCCTCGCGGTCTGCGCGGAACACCACGCGGCGCTGCAGAATCGAGGTCGAGTTGTAGAAGTGCACGATGGCATGGGGTGCGCCCGCGCAGGCCTCGAAGGTGCGCTCGATCAGCTCGGGCCGGGACTGGGTCAGCACCTGGATGGTGACATCGTCCGGAATCGCGCCGTCCTCGATGATCTCGCGGACGAAGTCGAAATCGGTCTGGCTGGCGGCCGGGAAGCCGACCTCGATCTCCTTGTAGCCCATCCGCACCAGCAGGTCGAACATGCGGCGCTTGCGGGCCGGGCTCATCGGATCGATCAGGGCCTGATTGCCGTCCCGCAGATCCACCGCACACCACTGCGGGGCGCGGTCGATGACCTTGTCCGGCCAGGTGCGGTCGGCCAGCGTGACGGGCTCGACCTCCTCGGCGAACGGCCGGTACCGAAAGGTCGGCATGGAGGAGTTCTTCTGCGTGTTCCAGGCGGGCTGATCCGCGGGAGCAGGCTTGGACGGCACGTTGACCGTGCGCGAACCGGATACGAAGGCATCAGCGGGTGACATGGCGATTTATCTCCGAGAGTGTGGCTGGATCCCAGGTATGGGGTAGACCGGCACGACGAACACCCGCGACGGGAGCCGGTCCGTATCAGACCCCGCCGCGGCGGCCGAGGAGAAGGCTTGCCCGCTGCATGATGATCAGAGTTTACAGCGTGGCAATACGGTGCCGGAATCCAGGTGCGCCGCTACTGTCGGCCGCATGGCGATGCTGGCGAATGCGCTCGGGCAATGGACCGGGGCGAACGATTTTCGGCTGATGTCCACCGACACCATGGAGACTTCCGCCGCGACCGTGACGGTCACCACCGGGGCGGGCGGGAATCTGACGTCGATCGGATACACCTGGAGCCATCCGGCGGACGGGCCGCAGCAGGGACTGCTGGTCGTCGGTGCGGACGAGGACGGCAAGGCCCGGGCGCTGTGGAGTGACACCTGGCATCAGAAGCCGGGGCCCTCCGTGTTGACGGGTACGGCGAATCCGGGCGCGCAGGTCGAACTGGCAGCGACCTACGCGGGCGACTGGGAGTGGCGGATCATGGTGGACGACACCGTGGACGGGGTGTTCCGGCTGCGCATGGACAATGTGGTGCCCGAGTCGTACAAGCCCGGCGTGGGGGCGTACACCGTGATGGAGCTGACGGCCCATCCCGAATAGCTAAGCCGCGGAACACAGTTCGTGGATGAAGCGCATCTTCTCCAGGACCGGATCGGCCAGGACGAAGGGGTAGAGATCCGGGTGGCCCATCGAGCGGTTGACCATATTGAGCGACCAGGCCAGCGGCAGCCAGAGTTCGATGATGCGGTCGAAACCGGAGCGGCCCAGTTGCGGGCGGTCCATGGTCGCGCCCGCCGGGGCGAAGCCGAAGGACGCGGCGGTGTCGAGGGTGTCGCGGATGTGCAGGTAGTGGGCGAAGGTTTCGGCCCAGTCCTCGGCCGGATGCATGGTGGCGTAGGAGGAGACGTGGTCGGACTCCCAGCCGGGTGGCGGACCGACCCGATAGTGCCGGTCCAGGGCCTGTTGATAATCGGTCAGGGGATCACCGAAAAGGGTTCGGGCCCGGTCTGATTCGGCCGCGGTGACCAGGACCGGATAGTAGTAGTGGCCGATCTCGTGCCGGAAGTGGCCGAGCAGGGTGCGGTAGGGCTCGGCCATCTCGACGCGGAGCTGTTCGCGGTGCACGTCATCGCCCTCGGCCAGGTCCAGGGTGATGAGGCCGTTCTGGTGACCGGTCATGACCTGCTGGTCGGAGCTGGCGAGCAGGTCGAAGGCCAGGCCGTGTTCGGTATCGGTGTGCCGGTCGACGATGGGCAGGCCGAGTTCGGTGAGCTCCATGACCAGGCGGCGTTTGGCGGCCTCGGCCTCGGCGAAGGCGGGCAGCCATTTACCGTCCCGATCGGACGGGCGGGTGCGGGTGAGCCGGCAGGATTCACACAGGCCCGATCCCTTGACCAGCCAATTGCATTGCGCGATATGGCTGTTGTCGCAGAGCCGGTAGCGGTCGGCGTCCAGTACGCCGTCCGCGGGGTCCGCGTCGCCGTTCCGGGCCAGCACCAGCAGCGCCCGGTCGGCGAGGCTGAAACCCAGTGCGCTGCCGCAGTTCAGGCAGAGCGAATTCTCGAAGGCCAACCGCTGGCCGCATTGTGGGCAGGCGAAATCGCGCATGTGCTTCACACCTCGATCGGGGCGACGTCGACGGAGACGCGGATGCTGCTCTCCTTGGCGTCGGTGTAGATGATGCCGCGCATGGGTGGTACGTCGGCGTAGTCGCGGCCCCAGGCCACGGTGACATAGCGTTCGTCGGCGAATTGATTGTTGGTGGGATCGAAGTCGACCCAGTGTCCGTCGGCGCTGCCGTCCGGCAGCCACACCGCGGCCCAGGCATGGGTGGCGTCCGCGCCGACCATGCGCTCGCGGCCGGGCGGCGGATCGGTGGCGAGATAGCCCGACACATAGCGGGCGGCCAGCCCGAGCGAGCGCAGACAGGCGATGCCGAGGCGGGCGAAGTCCTGGCAGACGCCGCGGCGATCGGCGAAGACATCGGCGACCCGGGTGCTGACGGTGGTGGAACCAGATTTGTAGGTGAAGTCGGTGTAAATGCGGGTGGTCAGTTCCCGCACCGCCTCCAGCAGCGGTCGGCCCGGCGGAAAGGATTCTGCGGCATAGGCGGCGACCTCGGGAATGATCTCGGGCGGGTTCAGGTCCAGGGTGAATTCCACCGCGAGCGGACCGTTCTCGATGGCGGGACGGGCCTTCTCCCAGGGACCCGGATCCGGAGCCTCCGGCGGATCCGTCACCTGCACGGTCGATTCGCCGGTCACCTCCAGGCGGCGATGCTCCGCCGTCACATGGAAATACAGCGTGGTGTTGCCGTACACATCGGTGCCGACCGAGCGATCCGACGGCACCGGATCCACCCGGATATCGTGCGCCAGCAGCCGCTGGCCCGGGAATTCGCGCGGGGTCAGATAGGCGCGGCCGTACGAGCTGGTGACCTCGTCCGAATACACGTAGACCGTGCTGTGCACTACTCGATAGCGGCGCACGCTCAACCCACCACCCGGGTGGAGCCCCACAGCGGCTGGGTCTCCCGCGGCACCGAAAGCCGTGTGGTCTCGAAGGATTCGGAGATCTTGCGCAACCGCAGATGAACGCCGTCGAGCAGTTCGGCGAGTTCGGTGCGGCGGCCGGTCGCGTCGGTGACCTCCAGATCCGCGGGATCGACCCGGCGCAGCATGCGCTGGGCGTCGGTCAAGAGTCGTTGCGGGCGTGAGGATCCCGAGGCGGCGGGCAGGGCCAGGAAATCCGCCTCCAGCCGCTCGAGCTGATAGGCCAGCGAGCGCGGATTGCTGCGATCGAACAGCAGCAGGCTCGCCACGGCCGCGACCCGGACCGAATCACCTTGGCGGCGGCGATAACTCACCGACGAGACGGTGGCCTGTAGTACCGCCTCGGTGACCACCCGCCCGATCGGGGCCGGATAGGTGCCGGTGAGCGCGGCCGCGAGCAGCGAGGTGAGCGCGAGGCCGCGTTCGACCCGGCGGCCGATATCCATGACATGCCAGCCCGTATCGCGCACGGTGGATTCCGCGTCGATGCCGGTCAGGGAGAGCAGCGCCGCCAGGGTCCGGGAATGCACCGCCGACAGCGCCGCACCCCGATCGCCGCGGGCGCCGCGGTATTCCGAGAGCGCGCGGTCGACCGCGCCCGTGATCATCCAGGTATCGGGTGAAAGCTGGTCTCGCACAGCGCGAGCGGCCGTCCCGTAGCGCTCGACGGCGAAGGCGAGTGAGCCCGACAGTTCGCGGTCCACGGTCAGGGACACCAGGTAGTCGTGTTCGCGACGGGAAGCGCCGGGCAGCGCGATGGGCATGGTCGGCTGGTCGGAGTACTCGCGGCGACGTTGCGCGGCGGCGGACAGCTCCGGCGAGCCGCCTTGGCTCCGATCGCCGGAACCCTGCCATTGGCCGCCGGAGCCCTGACTCTGACCCCTGCCACCCTGCCACTGACCACCCGAGCCCTGGCTCTGACCACCCGCGCCTTGCGACTGACCACCCGAGCCCTGACCACCCGCGCCTTGCGACCGACCACCCGAGCCCTGACCACCCGCGCCTTGCGACCGACCACCCGAGCCCTGACCCTGACCACCCGCGCCTTGCGACTGACCACCCGAGCCCTGACTCTGACCGCCGGAGCCCTGCGACTGACCCAGCGAACCATCCTGCTGTACAACCGTTTCCGGCACGGCGGGAGCTGCCGCGGTCGTCGCGTCGGAGCCTGTTCGCCGGGGTGCGGGCGGCGTGGTGCCGGTCATATGCCCCAGGGCCGCTATCAGGATCGGCATCGCCTCCGCGCCCTCCATCCAGGGTCGGTACCGATAATCCTGGTAGCGATCGTGGGTGGCGTCGAGCAGCCGGACGGTGGCCTCGGCGCGCTCGCCGTAGCGGCCCATCCAGAACAGATCGTTGAGTACGCGCGGGGAGCTGATGACATCCACGGTGGCCAGGGCGGGCGCGCGCTGTTCACGCTCCTCCGGGATTTCGACCGCGGGCGCGGGGGCGGGTGCGGCGCGAACCCAGACGTCCTTCGCGGCGGCCTCGCCGATGACGCCGTCGGGACCGGTGCGCTGATGCAGTTGGCCGAGTCCGCCCGCCATGACGCGGTATCCGACCCGGCCCGCGAGCGAGAACAGTCGCACGGCGACGGGCGCGGCATCGAGTTCGCCACCGGCGGCGACCGCCGGGGCCACCGAGAATCGGGCCGGTTCCTGGCCCACCCATTTCCAGCCTTCGGCGGCAATGCGTTCGCGCCATTCGGCGCGCTGTGCGCGGGTCAGCAGGGAGCCGAAGACGGTGACCGAATCATCGACGGTGGAGCGCAGGATCAGCCGGTGCAGATTGCCGATCAGGTGCGAGCGCTGGGCATCGTCTCCGCCCCAATAGGTTTCGATACTCGGCAGCTTCAGCTCCTGATCCAGCAGGGCGCGCGACAGCTCCGGCAGGAATGCCGCGAGCGCCGGACTCTCCAGCAGTCCGCTGCCGAGCGTATTGACCACCGTCACCGCGCCCCGGCGCAGCACCTCCACCAGTCCGACCACACCCAATCGCGAATCCGGCCGCAGATCCAGCGGATCGGAGAATTCGGCGTCGACGCGGCGCAGCATCACATCCACCTGCTTGAGGGTGCCCAGCGAGCGCATCCACAGCCGCCCGTCCCGCACCACCAGATCGGCGTTCTCCACCAGCGGGAAACCCAGCACCGATGCGAGATATGCCTGGTCGAAGGCGGTTTCGGATTGCGGTCCGGGGCTGAGCACCACGACGAGCGGTTCCTCGTCGGCGGCATGCGGGGCGGCCTCGACGAGCATCAGTCGCATGGCGCGCACGAAGGGATTGAGCGGCAGCGGGCTGGCCAGTTCGAAGGCCTGCGGAATCGCGGCCGAGACCACCCGCCGGTCCGCGAGCGCGTAGCCCGCCCCGGACGGGGCCTGCGCCCAATCCGCGAGCACCCGGAATCCGCCATCGCTCCAGCGGCTGATATCGCAGGCGTGCAGGAACAGCTGATGCCGCCCGGGCAGCGAGATCCCGTGTGCCGCACGCACATAACCCCGATGACCGAAGACGATCCGCGGTGGCAGCAGCCCCGCGGTGAGGGTGCGGCGCGGACCATACACATCGGCGAGAATGGCGTCCAGCAGCCGGGAGCGCTGGACCACGCCCGCTTCCAGATCCTTCCAGTCCGCGGCGTCCAGGAGCAGCGGAATCGGATCGAGCCGCCACGGTTTCGGCGGCGCGGGCTCATTCGCCGCACCGCCGAGTTCGGTATAGGTGATGGCGTCGTCCTCGATGAGACGGCGCACCCGGGCGTCCAGGGCGTGCAGCCCGTCCCGGCCCAACTCCAGGAATTCGGTGGAGAGCTCGGCCCAGCTGGGGCGCAGGCCGCCACCGCCGTTCACCAATTCGTCGTAATACCCGTCGGTGGGCAGTCCGACCGCATCGAAGGAGCCCGTATCGGCCGCTGCCGCACGGTATTTCGCGTACTCGCCGGGTGCCGTCGTGTCGAACACCGTCACCGTCACCACTTTCGGGCGTATGCCTACCGGTCGCCGGCGCCCCACACCGTGCGCGCCCGGCGTAGATCGAGGATCCCGGGAGCGCCGATATCGGTGGCCTGTATAGCCATTTTGGCACGCAGATCGGCGATGTCGACCGGACCGGAGGTATGCCCGGCCGGTTCGAAACGCCTATTGCGCCGCGATTGCGCCACCACCGCGTTCACCGGTGGACCGGCGTAGAACATGCCGCCCGGATGCGAGACGTGATAGGTACAGCCGCCGCGCGACAGCCCGGTCTCCAAATCCACCACATCGAAGGTCAGCGGTGCGTCCACGGTAATGGTCGGATGCAGTGACTCCGGCGGCTGCCAGGCCCGGTACCGCACCCCGCCGACCTGCACATCGGCCTTCCCGGTGGCCATGAGCGGAATCGGGAAGCCATTGCAGGTCACCGCGTAGCGGCCGCGATCGGCCCCGGTCACCCGCACCTGCATGCGCTCCACCGACGAATCCACATAGCGGGCGGTGCCCGCGGCGGTGCTCTGCTCCCCCAGGGTGTTCCAGGGTTCGATGGCCCCGCGCAACTCCATCTCCACATCCCCGAGTACCACCGTGCCGAACCTCGGAAAACGGAACTCGGAGAACGGATCCAGCCAGCTGATATCGAATTCGATGCCGTGCGAGCGCAGATCGGCCGCGACATCGGCGATATCGGCCGCCAGGAAATGCGGCAGCAGATAGCGACCGTGCAGATTCGCGCCGTGCCGCAGCAGCGGGGCGGTGTACGGATGCTCCCAGAACCGCAGCACCAGGGCGCGCACCAGCAGTGACTGCACCATGGCCATGCGGAAATGCGGCGGCATCTCGAAGCCGCGCAACTCGACCAGACCCAGTCGGCCGCGCGCGGAGTCGGGACTGTAGAGCTTGTCGATACAGAATTCCGCGCGATGGGTATTGCCGGTGAGATCGGTGAGCAGATGCCGCAGCGCGCGGTCGACCACCCAGGGCGCGGTGGAGTTCTCGGCCGGTATGTCACCGGAACCGCCACTGAGCCGGGCGATTTCGGCGAAGGCGATCTCCAATTCGTAGAGCGCCTCCACACGACCCTCATCGGCACGCGGGGCCTGCGAGGTGGGTCCGATGAAACGACCGGAGAACAGATAGGACAGCGCCGGATGGCGCTGCCAGTAGCGGAGCATGGAGACCAGCAGATCCGGGCGGCGCAACAGCGGTGACCGCGCGGGCGTGGGGCCGCCCAGCGTGATGTGATTACCGCCGCCGGTACCGCGATCGGTGCCGTCCACATCGAAGGATTCGGTGCTCAGCCGCGCCAATCTGGCCTGCTCGTACAGGGTTTCGAGGAGGCCGGACTGTTCGGCGAAGCTGGCGGCGGGCTGTACGTTCACCTCGATCACGCCCGGATCCGGGGCGATGGACAGCGATTGCAGTCGCGCGTCGACCGGCGGGCCGTAACCCTCCAGCACCACCGGCTGGCCGACCGCCAGCACCGCCTCCTCGACCCTGCGCACCAGATCGCAGAAGGCCCCGAACTCCTCGACCGGGGGCAGGAAGACGAAGAGCTGGCCGTCCCGGATCTCGGCCACCAGCGCGGTGGTCGGCGCACGGTCGGCGGACTCCACAATTGCGTCCGGCTCATAGGGTTCCAGCGGCAGCCGCGGTGCGAAGGGATCCGATTCCGGGCGGCGGGCGGGAGCGCGCCAGGAGATGGCACCCAGCGGCAGGCGCAGTCCGGCCGGAGAATCGCCCTCGGTCAACATGATTCGGCCGCGGCGCAGCCGCCAGTCCGCGCTCGCCCAGCCCGCCTCGTCCGCGCGGCGGTACAGCGGCAGCACATAGGCGACCGGCTCTCCCGCCGAGGTGTCCAGCCGGGCGAGCAGCTTTTTCCGGGTCTGCGCCGAGTCCTGCTCCGGCACAATATCGTTCCAGGCGGCGACGGGCTCACCCGCCGGGAGCGCGGCCTGGGCGGCCACCCGCGGCAACGGGTCTTCGAAGGCGGGGCGCACCTGGGTGTCCGGTAGACCCAGGCCCTGGGCGATATGCGCGATGACGGCCCATGCGGTTCCGGCATCGGCCCGCGCCGAGATACCGGATTCCGCTGTCTCCGCGGATGATTCGAGCTCGCTCGGCCCGGTCTCGGATCCGTTCGTCAGCACGGCGGTGACCGCCGCCTGCGGATCGAGCACCGCCGCGGTCTGGGTGCGGGCCGGTACCCCGATGCCGAGAGCGGCCGCGGAACCGCCCGTGCCCCTCGGTCTTTCGGCGGGCGGCGCGGGTGGTGACGGCGCCGGTGGCAACCAGGGATTGCGCAGCAGGCCGGGATGCCGCCAGAGCGCCTCGCCGTCGGTGCGCCACAGCATGGCGATCTCCCAGCGCGGCAGTGGTTCTCCGGGATACCACTTGCCCTGCCGGTATTGAACCAAACCGTCGGGGGCGTAGATGCGGCGCAGGCGCTGCGCGAGATCGGCCGCGCGCTCGCGTTTCCGGGGGCCGTCGGCGGCGGTGGTCCATTCCGCGCCGGTTTGATCGTCCAGGGAGACGAAGGTGGGCTCGCCGCCGATGGTGAGGTCGATACCCGCGGCCCGCATCCGATCGTCGACCACCGCGCCGAGCGCGGAGATTCGCTCCCACTGAATATCGCTGTAGGGCAGCGTGACTCGTGGATCCTCGTGGATGCGGTGCACGGTATTGGAGAAGTCCAGGGTGGCCCGCACCGGATCGGTGGCGCCGGTGATCGGCGCGGCGGAGACCGGATGCGGCGTGGCGGCGAGAGGGATATGCCCCTCACCGGCGAAGAGCCCGGAGGTGGGGTCCAGGCCCACCCAGCCCGCACCGGGCAGGTACACCTCGGTCCAGGCGTGCAGATCGGTGAAATCGGCGGGCGGACCCGAGGGACCGTCCAAAGACGGTACGTCCTGGGCCAATTGGATGAGATAGCCGGAGACGAAGCGGGCGGCCAGCCCGAATTCGCGCAGGATGGCGACGAGCAGCCAGGCCGAATCGCGGCAGGAGCCGATCCCGGTGTTCAGGGTGTGATCCGGTGTCTGCACGCCGGGTTCGAGCCGAATCGTGTAGCCGACATCCGCGCGCAGCGCCTGATTGAGCCCGATGAGGAATTCGATGGTGCGCGGACTGCCCTGCGGCCGGTGCCGCGCCGCCCAGTCGCGCACCGATTCACCCGGCCCCGAACCGGATTCACCCTCCTCGACCGGGCGCAGGTACACCTCGAGATCCGCCGCGAGCGCGGGCGCGTACGTGAAGGGGATGTGTTCGGCGGCATCCTCGACGAAGAAGTCGAACGGATTGATCGCGTCCATATCGGCGATCAATCCGACGGTGATGGACAACTCGCGCGCCGGCTCCGGAAACACCAGGCGCGCCAGGAAATTGCCGAAGGCGTCCTGCTGCCAGTTCACCCAGTGATCGGACGGGGAGACATGCATGGAGTAGGACTGGATCGCGGTGCGCGTATGCGGCGCGGGTCGCAATCGGACCACGTGCGGATGGATGCGCACGGGGCGATCGAAGGTATAGACGGTGCGATGTTCGAGGGAAACCCGAATCCCCATAGATAAGTTCACCACGCCGGCCCGGGACACGCGGCTTTATTCCCGACAGATCGGACGACACGCGGTGACCTCCCACCGTTGTCGTACCCGAGTGCTTGGATTTCGGGCAGACGGTCGAAGGAGGTTTCATGAACCACTGTCTCGGGACACTGATCGCGCACGCCGACGGTTCGGCCGAGTGCACGGATTGGGCGTGCACCGATACCGACCGGCTACGCCATGTCTATCTGGCCGACTGCTCCGCTATCGCGGGCGGCTGCGAATGCGTCCAACCCGAATTCGGCACGGGTACCGGTCGGCAAACCCTGGCGGGGTGACTACTAGCCTGATCAGGTGAGCTACGACCATGTGCTGCTGCCCTCCGGTGTCGCCACCACGCCCGCCGCGCTCGATGCGTTCCTGACCGCGCAGAACGGCGAACCCGCCACCGAGCCGGTGGCCGCGATGGCCGCCGAGCTCGACCGGCGCAATGGTGAACTCGCCGAGGCGGACGAATTCCTCGGCGCGCCCGCACCCGACGGCGCCATGGGTGCGGCGCTGTTCGTCTCGAGCCCCTACGACGCCATCGGGCATGTGCGCGCGCTGCTGTTCGAGCTGGCCACCCCGCGCGGGTACGCGGTCTACGATCCGCAGCTGGCCTGGCTCATGGACCCCGCGGGTTCGGTTCCGGTCGCGGTCTCGCACGGCGGGGCCGGTGACTTTCCCTATCTGACACGTGAACTGGCGCATCTGTGGGTTCCCGAACTCGGAGCGCCGGGGCCCTATCTGATCGTGGAAAGCGGCGATCAGGTGTACATCCAGACTTATCGGCATGAAGACGGGCGTTACGACGTCGAATACCGGGATGGCTCATCCGAGCGGCATTACACCGTACGAGTCGATGATCCCTCGACCGTCGCCGATCTCATCTGGTCGTGGACTATCGGTGACCGGTCGCATTTCGAGGCGCTCGATTGGCAGCGCCTCACCTTCCAATAACAACAGTGTCTCGATTCGGGGTTGCACACCCTCACGAGTAAGCCTGCGCGGCTGGAGGAACGCTAGCCTTTCACTAATTTCGTGCTCCGCTGTTCCCAGGTTCCACCCGGAATAAGGAGAGACTGTGAGGCTACGCCCCAAGAAAGCCGCGACCCCGAGGCTTCGTAAGAGCCTGGCCGTATTGGCAGGGATCGCCGCAGCTCTCGCCGCCGTGGTGGCATTACACGCCACGGGTGCGGGAGCGGATATACCCCGGAACAGTCAGCACATTCCCTGCCCGCACCCGGCGGCATTGGCGCCGCCGGTGTGGACCTGACAACTCGATTCACAACGCCCGGCGGCCGGAAAGTGCCCGGCCCAAGGTCAATTCGTCGGCGAATTCGAGGTCTCCACCCATCGGGAGGCCCGATGCCAGGCGGGTGACGCTCAGTCCGGGGAAATCGCGGAGCATACGGACCAGATAGGTGGCCGTCGCCTCACCCTCGGTATTGGGGTCGGTCGCGATGATCACCTCGCTGACATCGACACCGTCATCCTGGTTTCCGATGCGCTGCAAAAGCTCCCGAATGCGGAGTTGATCCGGCCCGACCCCGGACAATGGATCCAATGCGCCACCGAGTACGTGATAGCGGCCGCGGAATTCGCGGGTGCGCTCGATGGCCTGCACATCCTTGGGCTCCTCGACCACACAGATCATGGTGCGATCACGACGCGGGTCCGAGCAGATACGGCACAGCTCGCCATCGGAGACCGTGCCGCAGACGGCGCAGAACCGCACGCCGTCGCGCACCTTCTGCAGCGCCGCCTGCAGGCGGTCGATCTCCGGCGGCTCCACACCCAGTAGGTGAAAAGCGATGCGCTGCGCGCTCTTCGGACCCACACCGGGCAGCTTGCCCAGCTCGTCGATGAGATCCTGAACCGGACCCTCGTACATCAGAAGCCCGGGAGCGCGCCGCCGCCGAGCCCACCGGCCAGCGGACCGAGCCGGTCCGCGGCCAATTGCTGGGCATTCTCCATGGCGTCGTTGAGCGCGCCGATGACCAGATCCTGCAGGGTGTCGACATCCTCGGGATCGACCACCTTCGGGTCGATGGTCAGCGACAGCACCTCACCGGTGGCGCGGATCTTGGCGCGCACCAGGCCACCGCCCGCCTCGCCCTCGACCTCGGACTGGGCGATCTCCTGCTGTGCGGCCATCACGGCTGCCTGCATCTGCTGGGCCTGGGCCATCAACTGCTGGATATCGAACTCTCCACCGGGTTGCACGGCGTGTCCTCTCTGCGGGGGAAGTAACCGCACCCAGCCTACTGGCAGATCCGCGGGCCACCCTTGACTCTCCCCCGGTAGGAGAGTGTTCGCTGAAGGCATGACAGCGACGGTTCCGATCGGGGAGTTCTCCCGGCTCAGCTACCTCAGCGTGAAGGCGCTGCGCTACTACCACGAGATCGACCTACTGGCGCCCGCCGCGGTGGATCCGAGCACCGGGTACCGGTTCTACTCGACCGATCAGGTGGAACGGGCGCATCTCATCCGGCGGTTGCGCGATCTGAATATGCCGGTGCCCGAGATCAGAGCGGTGCTGTCCGCACCGGACCGCGCGACGCGCGACGCCGCGCTGCGGGCGCATCTCGAGCGCATGGAGGCCGAACTGACCCGCACCCGCGATGTGGTGGCCTCGCTGCGAGCGCTGCTGCTGCCGCCCGCCGATGAGCCGCTGCACGTCGAATACCGTTCCGTCCCAAGCTATCCCGTGCTGGCCGTAACCGATGTGGTGGGCCGCGAGGTGATCGACCGGTGGTGCGACGCCAGCTTCGCCACGCTGTACCAGGCGCTGGAGGCCGCGGGCCTGCGACCCGACGGCCCGGGCGGCGCGACCTACGCGCTGGAGTTCTTCGAACACGACCGCGGCGAGGTGATGGCCTTCGTACCCATCGCCCCGGCCGATCGGGGCCACGCCGAAACTCTCGGCACCGTGCTCGACCTACCCGCCCGGCGATTCGCGGTGGCCGTGCACAACGGTCCGTTCACCGACTTCGACCTCAGCTACGGCGCACTCGGCAGCCACGTCGCCGAACACGACACCGCGCTCGCGGAACCCGTTCGAGAGATCTACCTGGTCGGTCCCGGCGATGTCGCCGAGGCCGAATACCGCACCGAAATCTGCTGGCCCATCGGCCGGCTCTGACAGGGAGAAACCACCATGGGATTGAAGATCGCGCACATCACCGTCGACTGCGCCGACGCCGCCGAACTCGCCGGATTCTGGGCGCAGCTGCTGGAGCTCCCGGTAGACCCGGACGCCAGTGCGCAATTCGCGACCGTTGGCGCGAGCGCCGGCCGCTCCCCCCTACTGATGTTCATCCAGGTCCCGGACAAGACGCCGGGCAAGAATGTGGTGCACCTGGATTTGACCGCCGAGGATCTGCGCGTGGAGCAGGAACGCGCGGTTGCCCTCGGCGCCAAGCACATCGCCGACTTCGACGAGTACGGCGCGATCTGGTCGACCTTCGCCGACCCCGAGGGCAACCTGTTCGATATCGCGATCGAGAAGGCCGACTAGGCGAGTTCCCGCTTCAGATTCTCGAGCACCTCTGCCTGGATCTTCTTCAGGCCGAGGGGTGCGAAGATGCCCTCGAAGATGCCGCCGATCCCGCCCGCGCCCTTCCAGCTGGTGCGCGTGGTGACCAGCGATCCGCCGCCCTGCGGGGTGACCGTCCAGGTGGTGACCATGGAGGAGTTCGAATCCCGTTCCGTCACCATGGAATCCGAGACCGAGATGGTGGCGTGCACATTGCGTGACCGCTTCTCGGTGGCGTCCAGTGTCCAATCCACCACGGTCCCCGCACCTTTACCGCCCTCGACCACCTTGTAGTCCCGGTAGTGCGAGGAGAGAATGCGCGGCCGAACCGACTCGTAGTCGGCGATCGCCTCGAGAGTGCGCTGCGGGTCCGCCGTCACGACGACCGAACTGGAGGCGCTGACCTGTCCCACCATGTGCTCCTTAACTTTTCCCGGCTAGGTGCCCTGTGCCGCGGAAAATGCTACGCCGCCCCGCTTCCGCCGACCGCTCTCGACCGGATGCGGGTACGCTTATAGTTAGCAAGCGTAACTATAATCACCGTCCAGGTGGGAATAGACTCGATATGCGGCTGGTGGCGGGTGTCGAGGCGGATGGAAACTATGCGTGAAAAACCGCCCCGCCGGTGTGGTTCTGCTGGCCGTACCGGTTCGTGCAGGCTAGCGTTCCGGGGGTGGCATTGAGTCTGCTGGGGAAGGCTGGCCGCGCACCAGCCGCGCAAGAATCAGGGTTCGCCGCGCATCGGGCCGGGGTCGATCGACTCCTGGCCTCCTATCGCGCGATACCGCGCGATGCGAACGTCCGATTGGCCAAGAAGACCTCCAACCTATTTCGGGCTCGCGCCGAGAACACCGCGCCGGGCCTGGACGTCTCCGGATTGACGCAGGTCATCGCGGTGGATCCGAAGGCCAAGACCGCCGATGTGGCCGGGATGACGACCTATGAGGATCTGGTCGCCGTCACCCTGCGATACGGGCTCGCACCGTTGGTGGTGCCGCAGCTCAAGACCATCACCCTGGGCGGCGCGGTCACCGGACTCGGCATCGAATCGACCTCGTTTCGCAATGGCCTACCGCACGAATCGGTGCTGGAGATCGATGTGCTCACCGGTGCGGGCGACATCATCACCGCCACCCCGGAGGGCGAGTACGCGGATCTGTTCCGGGGCTTCCCCAACTCCTACGGCACCCTCGGCTACTCCACCCGCCTGAAGATTCAGCTCGAAGCGGTCGAACCCTACGTGGCCCTGCGGCACATAAGGTTTCATGAACTGCGGGAGCTGGAAACAACCATGGCGCAGATCATCGCGGACCGGTCGTACGCCGGTGAGCGGGTCGACTACCTCGACGGCGTGGTCTTCACCGCCGACGAAAGCTATCTGGTGCTCGGCCGGCAAACCGATGAGCCCGGACCGGTCAGCGATTACACCGATATGGACATCTTCTACCGGTCCATCCAGCACGATTCAGCCGAACCCAAACGTGACCGGCTCACCATCGCGGACTATCTGTGGCGCTGGGACACCGACTGGTTCTGGTGCTCGCGCGCCTTCGGCGCCCAGAACCCCAAGATCCGCAGGTTCTGGCCGAAGAAGTACCGGCGCAGCAGCTTCTACTGGAAGCTCATCGCACTCGATCACAAGTACCACATCGGCGATCGGATGGAGGCCCGCCAGGGCAACCTGCCCCGCGAACGCGTGGTGCAGGACATCGAGGTGCCCATCGAGCGCACCGCGGACTTCCTGGACTGGTTCCTGCGCGAGATCCCGATCGAGCCGATCTGGTTGTGCCCCTTGCGATTGCGAAACGCGGGTGGTCCGGAGCGCCCCTGGCCGCTCTACCCCCTCGAACCGGATCGCACCTATGTGAACGTCGGCTTCTGGTCGGCCGTGCCGACCACGCCGGGGCAGCAGGAGGGCGCGGCCAACCGCGCCATCGAACACGAGGTGTCCAAGCTGGACGGCCACAAGTCGCTCTACTCGGACTCATACTACGCGCAGGACGAGTTCGCCGAGCTCTACTACGGCGGCGACACCTACGCCCAACTCAAGCGGACCTACGACCCGGATTCTCGTCTACTGGATCTGTATTCGAAGGCGGTGCAACGCAAGTGACCACGTTCAAGGATCGTTCCGACGTATTCGCCGAGCTCGGAACAAAACTCACCATTGCCGAGATCTTCGAGACCCTCATCGACGGGCCGGTGCCGATCCGCTTCACCGCGTACGACGGCAGCAGCACCGGCCCGCAGGACTCCGAATTCGGTCTGGAGATCGTCAACCCGCGCGGTGTCAACTATGTCGCCAACGCCCCCGGCGATCTGGGCATGGCCCGGGCCTACATCTCCGGCGATATGATCGCGCACGGCGTGCACGCCGGTGACCCGTACGAACTGCTCAAGGCCATGGCGGGCTTGAAGTTCCGGCGGCCCACCGCCATGCAGCTGGTCGTCATCGCGCGCTCGCTCGGCTGGGAACTGCTCAAGCCGGTCGCCCCGCCGCCGCAGGAGACGCTGCCGCGCTGGCGGCGCATCGCCCTGGAAGGGTTGCGGCACAGCAAGACTCGTGACGCCGAGGCCATCCACCACCACTATGACGTCTCGAACACCTTCTACGAGTACGTACTCGGCCCCTCCATGACCTACACGTGCGCGGTCTACGAGGACGAGAAGTGGACCCTGGAGCAGGCCCAGGAGAACAAGTACCGGCTGGTCTTCGACAAACTCAACCTGAAGCCCGGCGACCGGCTACTCGATATCGGCTGCGGCTGGGGCGGCATGGTGCGCTACGCCGCCAAGAAGGGTGTCAAGGTCATCGGCGCGACGCTTTCCGCCGAGCAGGCCGAATGGGCACAGCGCAAGATCGCCGAGGAGGGCCTGTCCGAGCTGGCCGAGGTGCGGCATTCGGACTATCGCGATGTGCGCGAGGGCGACTTCGACGCCGTCTCCTCCATCGGGCTCACCGAGCACATCGGGGTGCACAACTACCCGGCCTACTTCGAATTCATCAAATCCAAGCTGCGGGTCGGCGGCACCTTCCTGAACCACTCCATCACCCGCCCGGACAACACCCGCACCACCAAGGCGGGCGACTTCATCGACCGGTACGTCTTCCCGGACGGTGAGCTCTCCGGCTCCGGCCGCATCATCTCCGATATCCAGAATGTGGGTCTCGAGGTGCTGCACGAGGAGAACCTGCGCCAGCACTACGCCCTCACCCTGGCCGAATGGTGCGAGAACCTGGTGAAGAACTGGGAGGCCGCGGTCGACGAGGTCGGCGAGGGCACCGCCAAGGTCTGGGGCCTGTACATGGCGGGCTGCCAGCTCGGCTTCGAACGCAATGTGGTGCAGCTGCACCAGGTGCTCGGCGTCAAGCTCGGGCCGGACCAGGCATGGACGGTACCGCTACGGCCGTGGTGGCAGCCCTAGGAGCGGTTCGGCGCCGGTAGCCCCAGTCGGGCGGTCAACCAGGGCAGCGTCGAGGTGAACGCCGACGACGCGAACTGCCAGGTGTGACCGCCCCGCGTGGTGTTCACCGTGCAGTCGATTCCGACGCGGCGGCCGTCCTCGCACAGGGTGTTCGCCGCACCCAGCTCACCGGTGTCGAAGACGCCGTCGCGCCCGCCCAGGCCGACCGAATCATCCTCGGCCGCAGGCTGTTTCGGCCGGATGTTACCGTGGTCGGCACCAGGACCGCCCTGGCGCTGCGGCGGGGTCAGATCGTCGTAGACGCCGACCATGTCCTGATACGGGCCGTGCGCGGCCATCACCGTCCGCGGATCGAAACGCGCCCACGCGGCGGCGTCGCCGCCGTACAACCGGCGAACGGTCTGCTCCTTCGTCCCCGCCGTCGGGCCGAGATCCCCCGCGATGTCGAGGAAGGTGTGCAGCAGTTCCGGATGCATGACCGCCAGATCCACCGCGCAGGTGCCGCCCATGGACCAGCCCACGGCCGCCCACCGCGCCGGATCGGCGGAGACCCCGAAGGCCGACTTCATATAGTGCGGAACATCATTGGTGAGATGGTCGGCGGCATCACCGCGGGTGCCGTTCACGCATTCGGTGTCATTGTTGAAACTGCCGCCGGAGTCGACGAAGACCAGCACGGGGGCCTGACCGCCATTGCCATTCACGAAATCGTCCACCGCGGGCATGATCTGACCGCTGCGCACCCAATCCGCCGGGGTATTGAACTCACCGCCGATCATCATGACCACCGGGAGCGCGGGCGGCTTGTCACCGGCGAACCACGCGGGCGGCAGGTACACGTACTCGCGGCGATGCTTGAAATGGCTGCCCGACTCCGGAATATCCACCGGCACAATGCGGCCCGAGCCGACATCGCCATTCCGCATACCCGCCAGCGACGCCAGGGACGTCTGATGCGGCAGCGATTCGGCGGTCGCGGCCGCCCACGCCGACCGCACCGTCGGGTAGTACCCGACCCACTGGTCCAGCACGATCAAGGCGTTCACCAGCGCCAGCGGCACCGCCAGCACCGCGGCCACCCGCTGCCACCACGCCCCGTCCTGCCAGCCCACCAGCACCAGGCCCACGGCCAGCGCGGTCATCCCGACGGCGACCCACAGCAGGACCGGGGCCGGATCCGAGGCCAGCCCTTCGTCATTCATATAGGCCCACGCCACCCAGGTCACCCCGGCCGCCAGCGTCACACAGGCGGGCACCCACAGCAGCCACCAGCGCCGGGTGAACCGCGCCACCGCCAGCACCAGGAAGAACACCGCCAGGAACAGCGCGACCTGCGGCACCCAACCGTGCAGGAGCGAAAGCCCGTGCTGAAAACCACCCTGATGCCCCGAACCCGCCGGTGCGCGCGGCGCGGGAGGAGGGGCCAGCGGCGGACTCTGCGGCAGCGCAACGGTGAACGGCACGACGGCGATTGTCGATGACATTCCTCGAGGTTGGCTGTGAACACCCTCCGGGATCGCTGGCGACCGGCCCGGCCCGAAACGCTGGAGGTCGGACCGGTCCATCGCCCCTCGGGAGGAGGTACGGGCCCGCTACGACAGCGGTTCGCCGAAAATCTGCGGACTGTCTATAGCAGGCTGTCGAGAAACGCCCTTGGCAGTTCAGGGTTTTCCGGATTTCCGATGTCGATCAGCGGGAGTTGGGTGCGCATGGTGCGCAGGATGTTCCGCACGCCCGGACCCGCGTCGATCAGGGGGCGAGACCAGCCGAGTTCGGCGAAGCGGACCACCACGGGGGTCAGGACCGCGATGGATTCGCCCACCCAGCCCGAGGCCGACAGACATTCCGCGAGGAGCAGCGCGGCATCCATTTCCGCACGCGGACGGTTCTTCTCGCGTATCCGGGCGTGCAGGGCGCGTGCCCGCTTCACCGCTGTGTCATCGGTGCCGAGCGGTGCGAGATCGTCGGAGTCGCCGCGCTGATCGCCGCGATAGTGCCGGGACAGCAGCGCCCGGACGGCCGCGAACTCCTCGGCCTCGAGGGCCAGCGCGGCCGCACCCGACAGCCGTCGCAGCGGACGCACCATGGGATCGGTGACCAGACCCGCGGTCAGCTGATCCGGTGGCAGGCCGAGCCGGAAACGTTCCGCCCTGATATGGGCCGCGAGCCGAATCAATTTGCGGTCCAACGCGATTCGCGCACCCTCGTCCAGGCGGGCGGTGGCGGTGTCCAGATCACCGTGCACCGCCTTCACCCGGGCGCCGATGACGAAGGTGCTGATCAGGAAATCGACCGGGCCGACATGGGTGGCGAGCTGATAACTCTGGTCCAGCAGGCGTTCGGCGCCCTCCAGATCATTACGGCGGTAGGCGAGTTCGCCGAGCAGCGCCGCCGCCACCCGCACGGGCTGCGAATGCGGACCCGAGCGATCCCGAGCCACCTGCCAGGCTTGTTCGAAATACCTTGTGGCGGCGTCGATATCGAGCTGCTCATAGGCGGCATCACCCTGACCGCAGAGACCGAACACCGCACCGAGCGGGTCGGCGGAAAGGGCGTGATACGGGGCCGCCCACTCCTGCATCCGGCGCGCGCCATCGAAATCGAATTCGCAGAGCCGCACGTAGGAGACCAGATTCGCGGCGGTGGAGACCGTCCAGGGCGGCAGTTCATCGGCCAGCCGGAGCGTATCGGCGAGCTTGTCCAGCACCCCGTCGGTGCGATCGCGCGCCACCTGATCGGCGGCATCGAGCACCGCGGCCTGACAGCGCTGATTCATCGCCTCCGCATCGGTGGGCGAGCTGCGCGCCAACAGGCTGGAGAGCCGCCCCAGCGCGGTGCGCGCCGCGCCCGACTGCTGCAGGTTCACATTCGCCCGCGCCAGTGCCATCAGCAGTTTGCTGCGCGAAGTCACCTGTTGTACGGGCAGTTTGGCGACCGTCCCGAACAGCGTCGCCAAGCGGGAGCGGTCGATGAGATCCATGCCGCCGTTCTCGACCAGATCCAGCGCGAATTTGAAATCGGTGGCGGCGAGCGCGTGATCCACCGACTGCCGCAGCAGCTGATGTTCGGCGAACCAGCGGGATGCCTTGCGGTGCAACGTCTTCACCTGACCGGGCTGGGCCCGATCCAGGCGGGCACGCAGATGTTCGGCCACCATGGGCTGCATGCGATACCAGGAGGGGTCATCCGAGAGCCGGTGCAGGAACAGCTCGCGCTGCTCGGCCTGTTCCAGCAGGTCACCGGCGTCGGCGCTGCCGCTCAGCGCCTCGGCGAGGGAGGCGTTCACCCGCTCCGGCACCGAGATCGCGGTCAGGAAGTCGAGCATGGGCGGTTCCAGCGAATCCAGCACATTCTCGGCGAGGTATTCACGAATCGCCTTGCTGTCCCCGGAGATTCGAGCGATCAGCTGATCGGCATCGGACCCCGCCGACCGCAGCGACAGACTCACCAGCTGAATGGCCGCGGGCCAGCCGTCGGTCGCGGTGTGGATCTGCTCGACCTGCCGGTCGGACAGCGCCAATCCGGTGCGTTCGACCAGGATCTGCCGGGTCTCCTCGGCGGTGAAACTCAGCTGATCGGACTCGATCTCGATGAGTTCGTCGGCGACCTGCATACGACTCAACGGCAGTCCGGCGCGCTCGCGACTGGTGATCACGAACCGCAGATGGTGGCAGCCGTTGTCGAGCAGCGCGTCCATCACCCGGTGCGCACCGGGATCGGTCACCCGATGCCAGTCGTCGACCACCACCACAATGGTGTTCCCGCCCGCATGCACCTCGTCGATGAGCGCGGAGACGGCGTACGGCACCGCTTCGGCGGGCCGCTCCTCCAGCACCTGCTCCAGCCCCGCGCCCAGTTCGGGCCGCACCCGGCGAATGGCGGCGATGACATGCGCGAGCAGCCACACTTCGTTGTCGTCATAGCGGTCGATGCCGATCCAGGCCACCGCCACCCCGCGATCGGTGAGCTCGGCGCACCACTGCGCGGCCAGGGTGCTCTTACCGAACCCCGCCGGGCCGTGGATGATCGCGAGCCGGCGTCGCCCGCCCGCGCGCAGCGGTTCCAGCAGTCGCCGCCGCGGCACCGGTTCCCACGCGGGCGTCGGCGGCCGGAATTTCGTTGCGGCCGTGGGCGGAAGCGTATTGCCGGTCGGGGCGGAAGGCTCTCCCATCGGCGAATAGGTGCCGCTCGGGGAGATCGACGGACGCAGCGTCAGCGATCTGTTGCGCGGCGCGTTCACCATGGTGTGGCGCGAATACTGCTGGGTCGCATCGGATTCGGCGCCCTCGCCCGCGACACTGCCGTCCAGCAGCGCCATTTCGTCCGGCACCTGCCCGTGTTCGGCCTGCACCGAACGCAACAGCTCGCCGAACTCCACCGCCGACTCGGGGCGGTCGCGGGGATCCGGGGACATGGCCGCCTCGATGGCCGCCGCCACATCCGGCGGTATCTCCTGTTCGCGCAAATCCGGCAGCGGCTGGCTGGTGATGCGCAGGAACTGCGCGACGATCTTCTCCCCCGCCTGCCGCTCATAGGCGGCATGCCCGGTCAGCAGGGCGAAGAGCGTGGAGCCGAGCCCGTAGACATCCGAGCGCACGGTGGGCTCATCGCCCTTGAGGACCTCGGGCGCGGTGAAGGCGGGCGAACCGGTGATCAGACTCGTGGAGGTGCGGAAACCACCCGGGATGCGGGCAATGCCGAAATCGGTGAGCTGCGGTTCGCCATAGCGGCTGAGCAGCACATTCGCCGGTTTCACATCGCGGTGCAGCACCTGCGCGCGGTGCGCGGTCTCGATCGCGCCCGCCAGCTTCACCCCCACGCGCAGCGAATCCGACCAGGTCAGCGGACCGTTATCGCGGACCAGCTGCTCCAGCGAACCGTGCGTGGCATAGGGCATCACAATGTACGGGCGACCGCTGGCGGTCACATCCACCTGGAGGATGTCGACGATATTCGGGTGCCCGGAGAGCCGCCCCATGGCGTGCTCCTCGCGCAGGAAGCGTTCCCGGCTCTCCTCGTCGATCTCGGTGGAGAGCACCTTCACCGCGACGATTCGATCCAGAACCCGCTGCGTGCAGCGGAAGACCACCCCGAAGCCGCCCCGGCCGACCTCTTCGGCATCACCCAGTCCCATGGCCTCGAGCTCATCGACGATGCTCATGGGAACGTATGCCTGCGTAGCGGTTTCGGGCCGAGTAGAGTCGCTCCGGGACTTTCCCGGGCGCGGCTGTGGATTCATCTCTACCCCACCTCGCACTGGACGAGCGCGCACCGGAACTACGGGCAATACCGGTGTTCTACCCGCGCATAATCCAACGTAGCGCGCGCTGTGGATCGGTGTGCGGAATTCGCCGCAGCCGCGAGGTTGCCCCACCGACCCCCGCACACGCCACGGCCCGGGTTGTGTGACACAACCCGGGCCGTGGCGGTCAGCGAATCCGCGGTGCGGCACTCGCTTCCGGTATCACCTGCTACTTGCGCAGCGAGGCCGGAACCTCGAAACGCTCACCGAACTTGGCGGCCAGCTCGTCCGCACGGGCGACGAAGCCCGCGGTGCCACCGGGGTAGCCGACGATGAACTGGTGCACGCCACCGGTCCAGGCCGGGTAGCCGATGCCGAAGATCGAGCCGATATTGGCGTCGGCGGTGGTGGTCAGCACACCCTCGTCGAAGCACTTCTGGGTCTCGATGGCCTCGATGAACAGCATGCGGTCCTTGAGGTCCTGCAGGGTGACGCCCTCGGGCAGCTCACGCTGCGAACCGAAGGCCTCGCGCAGGCCCTCCCAGATACCGGCGGTCTTGCCGTCGACGTAGTTGTAGAAACCCGCGCCGTGCAGCTTGCCGCGACGATCGAACTTGTCGATCATGGTGCCGATCACATTGCCCGAGGCCAGCGACGCGGCCGAGATGACCTTGCCTTCCTTCTCGGCGGCCTCGCGGGTCTCCTTGAAGATCTTCTGCATGGTCTCGAAGTTGAGTTCATCGCTCAGCTTCAGCGGCGCGGCCGGGTAGCCCGCCTGCAGACCGGCCTGCTCGATGGTCTGCGGGTCGATGTTCTCCTCGAGCATCATGATGGCCTCGTTGATGAACGTGCCGATGACGCGAGAGGTGAAGAAGCCGCGGCTGTCGTTGACCACGATCGGGGTCTTGCGGATCGCCAGGGTGTAGTCGTACACGCGGGCGAGCGCCTCGTCCGAGGTCTTCTCACCGCGGATGATCTCGACCAGCGGCATCTTGTCCACGGGGGAGAAGAAGTGGATGCCGATGAAGTCCTCGGCCCGCTTCACACCGTTGGACAGCAGGGTGATCGGCAGGGTCGAGGTGTTCGAGCCCAGCAGCGCGTCGGCGTCGACGATGTCCTCGATCTCACCGAAGACCTTCGCCTTGAGTTCCGGGTTCTCGAACACGGCCTCGATGACGAAGTCGACACCGGCGAAATCGGCGGCATCGGCGGTCGGGTGGATGCGGGCCAGCAGCGCCTTGGACTTCTCCTCGGTGGTCTTGCCACGCGAGAGGGCCTTCTCCTCGATCTTCTCGGAGTAGTTCTTGCCCTTGTTGGCGGCCTCGATGGTGACGTCCTTCAGGACGACCTCGTAACCGGCCTTGGCGGAGACGTACGCGATACCCGCGCCCATCATGCCCGCGCCCAGCACACCGATCTTCTTGATCTCACGCTTGGGCACGTCCTTGGGACGCGAACCACCGTTGTTGATCGACTGCAGATCGAAGAAGAACGCCTGGATCATGTTCTTCGCGACCGGGCCGGTCAGCAGCGAGACGAAGTAGCGCGACTCGATCAGCGACGCGTTGTCGAAATCGACCTGCGCGCCCTCGACCGCGGCGGCCATGATGGCCTGCGGCGCCGGCATGTTCTGGCCCTTGAGCTGCTTGCGCAGGTTGGCCGGGAACGCCGGGAGGTTGGCGGCGAGCGCCGGGGTGGACGGGGTGCCGCCCGGAATCTTGTAGCCCTTGACGTCCCAGGGCTGCACGCCCTTGTCCGGGTTGGCCTTGATCCACGCCTTGGCGGCCGGGATCAGTTCCTCGATCGAGCCGACGACCTCGTTGATCAGGCCGGTGGCCTTGGCCTTCTGCGGGGTGAACTTGTTGCCCTGCAGCAGCACGCCCATCAGGCCGTTCGCGATGCCGAGCATGCGGGTGATGCGGGTGACGCCGCCACCGGCCGGGAGCAGACCGAGGGAAACCTCGGGCAGACCCAACTGCACGCCCTTGACGTCCGCGGCGATGCGGTAGTGGGTGGCCAGGGTGATCTCCAGGCCGCCGCCCAGGGCCGCGCCGTTGATCGCGGAGACGACCGGCTTGCCCAGGGTCTCCAGGCGACGCAGGTCACCCTTGATGGAGCCGAGCTCCTCCATGATGTCCGCCGCGTTCTCCGGGGTGGTCTTCATCATGTTCTTGAGGTCGCCGCCGGCGAAGAAGGTCTTCTTGCCGGAGGTGATGACGACACCGGTGATGTCGTCCTTCTCGGCCTCCAGGCGATCGACGGTCGCCTTCATGGAGTCCTTGTACAGCTGGTTCATGGTGTTGGCGCCCTGGTTGGGGTCGTCCATGGTCAGCACGACGATGCCGTCGGCGTCCTTTTCCCAGCCGATCATGTTCTCAGTCATTGTTTTTGGTTCTCCTCGAGAAAAGTCTGAATCGGATTTCGGCGCGAGCGGGGTCCTACGTGGGGTTACGCGGGCTGCCGCCTCCGGACCCTCACGCTCGCGCCGACTGGGCGTTAGACGCGCTCGATGATGGTGGCAACGCCCATGCCGCCGCCGATGCACAGCGTGATCAGGCCGTAGCGGGCATTGCGACGGTGCAGTTCGTCGACCACGGTGCCGGTGATCATGGCGCCGGTGGCGCCCAGCGGGTGGCCCATCGCGATCGCGCCACCGTTGACGTTCAGCTTCTCGTCCGGGATCGCCAGATCCTTCTGGAACTTCAGCACGACGGAGGCGAAGGCCTCGTTGATCTCGAAGATGTCGATATCGTCGACCGTCAGGCCCGCCTTGGCGAGAGCCTTGAACGCGGCCGGGGTCGGGCCGGTCAGCATGATGGTTGCGTCCGCACCCGAGGTGGCGGTCGCGACGACGCGGGCGCGCGGGGTCAGGCCCGAGGCCTTACCGGCATCCTCGTTGCCGACCAGCACCAGCGCGGCGCCGTCGACGATGCCCGAGGAGTTACCACCGTGGTGCACGTGGTTGATGGCCTCGACGAAGGTGTAGCGCTGCATGGCCACGGCGTCGAAGCCGCCCATCTCGCCGATGCCGGCGAAGGCGGGGTTCAGCTTGCCCAGGTCCGCGGCGGTGGTGCCGGGACGCATGTGCTCGTCATTGTCGAGCACGGTCAGGCCGTTGATGTCCTTGACCGGAACGACGGAGTTGGCGAAGTAGCCGTTCTTCCAGGCGTTGGCGGCCAGGTCCTGCGAGCGGACGGCGTAGGCGTCGACGTCATCGCGGGTGAAGCCCTCGATGGTGGCGATCAGGTCGGCCGAAATGCCCTGCGGGACAATGTAAGCCTCGTACGAGGTCTTCGGGTCCATGAACATGGCGCCGCCGTCGGAACCCATCGGCACGCGGGACATGGACTCGACGCCACCGGCGATGACCAGGTCATCGAAGCCGGAGCGAACCTTCTGGGCGGCCAGGTTGACGGCCTCGAGGCCGGAGGCGCAGAAGCGGTTGATCTGAATGCCGCCGACGGTGTCGGGCAGGCCCGCGGTCAGCACGGTGGTGCGGGCGATATCCGCGCCCTGGTCACCGACGGGGGAAACAACACCCAGGATGATGTCCGAGATCCGATCCTCATCGAGATTCGGGAAACGGTTCCGCAGCTCCGCGACCAGACCGGTGGTCAGATCGATCGGCTTGACCGAATGCAGCGACCCCTTCTTGTTACGGCCGCGCGGGGTGCGGATGGCCTCGTAAATGTAGGCCTCTGTGGTCATATCGGAGTTTTCCTTCCGTAATGTGCGCCGACACCGCGTTGTGCGGGGCGGCCGCGGGTAGCCTCGCCGATCGACTGTTCGGGACGACCGTCTGACGCTGTACAAACAGCCTCAGAGGCGGACCGACGCGCTCTCTGGCAACCCGTACGCCTGGGCATACCTTAGAACTTCGCCGAACCGATACTCACGGCCACCCGATCATAGTACCGCCCGATGCGAACTCCGGTTAACTTAATGCGTCTCACAGGGCAACTGTCAACCCTCCAGCGGAGTAGCCCCCAATTCGGACCGCAACAGTTCCAAGGCCACATCATCGGGGTCGCGGCGCTCCTCGGCGGGGATCGGGACGGCCGCGGCGGCCAGCATCTCCCGCTCCTCCTCGTCCGTAGTAGCAGGTGGGACGCTCTCATAACCTACTGGCGAGTAGTCCGAGGGCCCCGGGTCGTCCGGATAGTCAGGCCCGTCAGGCAGCGGAATCTCGTCCTCCGGGGGCGCGTTCCGCACCGCCGCGGCACTGGGCCGCACATACGATTCGACCGCCACGGGCGCGGGCTCCGCGACCGCCGTGCCCGAGCCACCGGCCGAGGCGATACCGGCGCTCTGCGCGATCGCGGCGGTGCCGCCCGCCGCCTCGGTGCCGCCGGTCGCCGGACTCCCCCACGCCACCGGTGCCGCCACCGCGGTGGCGGCCGCGCTCGTCGCGCTCTTGGCTTGGCTCGGCCGGGAGAACTTGGCCGCGGCCTTCTTGGGGGCCGCGCCGCCACCGGCCGGACCCTTCCCCGCCCCGCCCGCACTGCCCTGCGGAGCCGCGGGCGTGTTCCCACCCCCCACTTCCCACTTCACATCATGATCGCGCCCGAGCACGGCCTTGACCGCCGACCGAACCGCGTCCAGGTTCTGCGGCTGCGACAATCGCTGCGCCAGCGGCGCGTGCTGATGCGCGAACACAATCGTGCCGCCCTCGAGCCGCGACACCGAAGCCCCGGACAGCAACGCCTGCACCGCCGCCCCGAACTCCCGCACCTTGGCCCGAATATCGGCCCAAGCCGCCTCGATCTCCCGCAGCACATCATCGGTGTCCCCACTCCCCACCGGCCCCACTGCCGCGGCCTCCGCCGCGACAACAGGTTCGGGTGCGGCGGACTCGGCCGCGACAACCGGCGCGACAATCGAAGGTTCCGACGCGACCGGCTCCGTGACAGCAGCGGGCTCGGGCGCGCCAACCGGCTCCACGGCAGCAACGGGCTCGGGCGCGCCAACCGGTTCCGGCGCGGAGATAAGTTCCGGCGCAACCCCTTCGGGTGCGACCGCGCGGGGTTCGGCAACACCGGCCACGTCCGCGAGCGAAGCGTCGGAGGTGCTCTGATCGACCTGCGCGGCGGCAACCGGTGCGGACTGTCCGTCTGCCGGAACTCCCGCCGAAGTTGCGTCATCGGCCGCACTCTCGGCCGAGAACTGGCCGACAACCTCGGAAACCGCTGCCGCACCACCGGATTCACTCGCGAACGCGAACGCGGGCAGCGGATCATCCGCCGCTGGCGCATCGGACTCGTCGACATCCACCCCGAGCGCCATCTGATTCGGATCGGTCTCGACGATATCGGGATTCGCGGCGGGCTCCGGCTCTGCGGGCGCGGGAGGCTGCTGGCCACTCGAAATAACCTGCGGAACAGGTATATCCAGCGTAGGTTCGGACTCTTCGATCGGAGCGGACTCGCCCGCGGCCGCCGAATCACCCTGCGGTACCGCGTTTTCCACGGCCTGCGCGACAGCGTCCAGCTCCGACGGTACCGAACCCTGCGCCGAGGGGTCCGCAACGGGAACGCGAACGGCATTCATCTCGGGCGGCCGCACAGCGGCGACAGGCGCGGGTGCCGCCGAATCAGCCTGCGGCGCAGGTGCATCCACGACCGGCTGCGATGCGGCGGCCGAGGTCCGCGGCCCCGAGGAAGGCGCGGGTGACTGAACAGACTCGGGTGCCGAATGAACCGGCCCCGGGGTCCGCTGCGGAGCGGCCGGAGTCGGAGCGGACCGGGGCGCCTGGATGCGGGGGTCTGCCGGTGCGGCCGATCCGGGTCCCGGCGCTGCGGCGGGTCCCGGC
>NZ_BDAW01000030.1 GCF_001625085.1 Nocardia acidivorans NBRC 108247 | reverse complement strand
ACCCGCGCCCGCCGAGCCGACCGCCGCGGAACCGGTACCGCCGAGCAATACGCCCAGCCCGGTCGAGCCGGTGGCCGCCGAGCCGACTCCGGCCGAACCCACGCCCGCGGAGCCCACCGCGGCCGATCCGGTTCCGATGCCGAGAATCACGGCCAGCAGATCCCCCGGTCCGGCAACGGGATTCACGGGGACGGCGACGGTATGGGGATCGGGGACGCCGACCGCCGGATTCTCACCCGCCCCGGGCGCCGGTTCCAGGTCTATGCCCGGTTGCGCTCCTGCGGGCACCGGCCCGAGCAGCGCTGACCCGGCGACAGCTGCGGTCACTGCCACCAAGCGCAATGCACGACCAATGATCATGCGAGAGCCATCCCCTCATCAATACTGCGCAGTCGGCTTGCTCCAGTACTGCGGAGCGGTACATATGGGCCCGGCCGCCCCGATTGCCGGACCTTTGCGGAACGCGGTCATCGTATCTGTCACCACCTCACCCCGCACAACTCCCGAGCCCGTTAGGGGGCCTTCCAAACCGTACGCCTGACTTCGCCCCGCTGTACCGAATATCAACAAGCGCCCCAGCACAATTGGCCGATCAGTGGGTTATCCCACCCCCGCGACCACCCCACCAGCCCCCGCCGAACCCCCACTTTCCCTATGACAGACAGGGACATTCCAGACCAACCAGACAGCTACCGCTCCGGTACCTCCGCCCAGCCATAACATCACCGACACGGAATGTGTCCCAAAACACAGAGGCCGCCCCGGCGGGTGCTCCGGGACGGCCTATGCGCGTTGCGTATTCGTATCAAAAGGCGACAACTGATTTCGTGCCGCCAGGGGTAACTCGCCGGGGACGGGCGAACTCGCCCGACGCCATACCGCCGGAGGTCAACGCGACCGGTGCCCGGCCTGAGCCGGGCTGAAAGTCGCGGGGCGGCGGTCAGGCTCCGTAGACGGGCTCGGGGGTGGTGGCCTTGGAGAGCAGTTCGCGCACGGCCGGGCCGAGCTCGACGGGCTCCCAGCGCGCGCCCCGATCGATGGAGACGCCGTGCCGCCAGCCATCGGCGACGGTCACCTTGCCCGCCTCGACCTCGAACATCCGGCCGGTGACACCGGCGGAATCGGTGCTGCCCAGCCAAACCACCAGCGGGGAAACGTTTTCCGGGGCCATGGCGTCGAAGCCACCGTCCTCCGGGGCGGCCATGGTCTCGGCGAAGACGGTCTCGGTCATCCGGGTGCGGGCGGCCGGGGCGATGGCGTTCACGGTGATGCCGTAGCGCGCGAACTCCGCGGCGGCGGTGATGGTCAGGCCCGCGATACCGGCCTTGGCGGCCGAGTAGTTGCCCTGTCCGACCGAACCGAGCAGACCCGCACCGGAGCTGGTGTTGATCACCCGGGCCTCGGGCCGACGACCGGCCTTGGACTCGTTGCGCCAGTACTCGGCCGCATGACGCATCGGAGCGAAGTGGCCCTTGAGGTGCACCTTGATGACCGCGTCCCACTCGTCCTCGCCGAGGTTGACCAGCATCCGGTCGCGGACGATACCGGCATTGTTGACCAGGACGTCCAGGCCGCCGAAGGTCTCGATGGCGGTGGCGACCAGGCGGCGCGCACCTTCCCAATCCGAGACGTCGTCACCGTTGACCACGGCTTCGCCACCGGCTGCACGAATCTCCTCGACCACCTTCGCGGCGCCGGAGTCCGGCTTGGGGGTGCCGTCGAGCTCGGCGCCCAGGTCGTTCACCACGACCTTGGCTCCGGCGGCGGCGAAGGCCAGCGCGTGCGCGCGGCCGATGCCCTGACCCGCTCCGGTCACGATGACGACGCGGCCGTCGCAGATCTTGTTGTCGGTCATATCGAATACCTCGCTGATGAGTGAGTGGGGATCAGTGGCCGGTGACGGCGGGGACGTCCGCGGTGGAGGCGGTGAGGAAGGCGGGCTTCTCCCCGCCCCCGTGCACCAGCAGCGCGCTGCCGGTGATGTAGGCGGCCAGCGGGGAGGCCAGGAAGGCGGCGGTGCGGCCGATGTCTTCGGGGGTTGCCATGCGCTGCATGGGAACCGTGCCACTGACCGCGGCGATACCGTCCTCATCGCCGTAGTGCAGATGCGAGGATTCGGTATTGACCAGGCCGCAGATGACCGAGTTCATCCGGACTTTCGGGGCCCACTCCACCGCGAGCGAGGCGACCAGGCTGTCCACCCCCGCTTTCGCCGCGCCGTAAGCGGCGGTGCCCGGCGACGGCCGGTGGCCGGAGACGCTGGAGATCATCACGATCGAACCACCGGTGTCCTGTCGCTGCATGACATCGTTGGCGACCTGCGAGACCAGCAGTGGCGCAAGCAGATTCAGCTGAATGATCTTGGAATGGAAGTTCGGGCTTGCATCGGCCGCCAAGGCGAACGGAGCACCGCCCGCATTGTTGACGACGGTATCGATCCGGCCGTACTTCGCCACGATGGCATCGATCAGTTCGCGCACCGAATCCGGGTCCCGCACATCGCACGGGAGGAAGTCGATACCGCGCCCATTGCTCTCGATCGGGGTATCGGCGGGGCGGCGCGCACAGGCCACGACGGTAGCGCCGGCGTCCAGGAATACCCGGCTGATACCGGCCCCGACTCCACGCACGCCGCCGGTGACCAGGACGACCGAGCCGGAGAGGTTCACTTCGATTGCCACCGTGCTAACCTACCAAGCACTTGCTTGTTTTGCCAACGATGGGACTTGCGATGGGGATCATCCGTCACACCGAAACCGAAGGCGTGGAAGTCGTCACTGTCGACTACCCGCCGGTCAACGCCCTGCCTTCGGACGGCTGGTTCGCTCTTGCCGATGCCGTCCGCGAAGCGGGACGCAACCCCGAGACCAAGGTCGTGGTGTTGCGCGCCGAGGGTCGCGGCTTCAACGCCGGTGTCGATATCAAGGAGATGAACGCCGATACCGGGCATACCGCCCTCATCCGCGCCAACCACGGCTGCTTCGCCGCCTTCGCCGCCATCTACGACTGTGAAGTTCCGGTCGTCACCGCGGTGAACGGCTTCTGCCTCGGCGGCGGCATCGGCCTGGTCGGCAATTCCGATGTCATCATCGCCTCCGACGACGCGACCTTCGGCCTCCCCGAGGTCGACCGCGGCGCGCTCGGTGCGGCCACCCACCTCTCGCGCCTGGTCCCCCAGCATCTGATGCGGACCATGTTCTACACCGCGGGCACGCTCACCGCCCAGCAGCTGCATCACTACGGTTCGGTCTTCAAGGTGGTGCCGCGCGCCGAACTCGACGCCGCCGCAATGGAAGTCGCCAAGAATATCGCCAATAAGGACGGCCGCGTCATTCGCGCCGCCAAGAAGGCTTTGAACGGCATCGACGTACAGGACGTGCACAAGTCCTACCGGTTCGAGCAGGGCTTCACCATGGAGCTCAACCTCGCCGGTGTCGCCGATGAGATCCGCGCGCGGTTCGACGACGACCTGGCCGCCCAGAAGAAGGGGAAGTAAAAGCCATGCGCGACAAGCGAATGAGCCTCGACGAGGTCGTCGGCGAGCTCCGCAGCGGTATGACCATCGGCATCGGCGGCTGGGGTTCCCGCCGCAAGCCGCTGGCCTTCATCCGCGCGATTCTGCGTTCGGACATCAAGGATTTGACGGTCGTCACCTACGGCGGACCGGATCTGGGTCTGCTGTGCTCGGCGGGCAAGGTGCGAAAGGCGTACTACGGCTTCGTATCCCTGGATTCCGCGCCGTTCTACGATCCGTGGTTCGCCAAGGCGCGCACCGGTGGCGAGATCACCGTGCGCGAGATGGATGAGGGCATGGTCAAGTGCGGCCTGCAGGCCGCCGCCGCCCGCCTGCCGTTCCTGCCGATTCGCGCCGGATTGGGTTCGGCCGTAGTCGATTTCTGGGACGGCGAGCTGAAGACGGTGCGGTCGCCGTACACCGATGCGGACGGCCGCAGCGAAACCCTCATCGCCATGCCCGCCCTGAACCTCGATGCCTCGTTCGTGCATCTGGATCTGGGCGATAAGCACGGCAATGCCGCGTACACCGGCGTCGATCCGTACTTCGACGATCTGTACTCCCTGGCCGCCGAGCGCCGCTACCTGTCGGTGGACCGCCTGGTCGAAACCGATGAACTGGTGAAAGCCGTTCCGCAGCAGTCGATCATCCTCAATCGCATGATGGTCGACGGTGTGGTCGAGGCCCCCGGTGGCGCGCACTTCACCTTCTCCGGCAGCTACGGCCGCGATGAGAAGTTCCAGCGGCATTATGTCGAGGCCGCCAAGACGCCCGAATCGTGGGCGGAGTTCAAGGCGACCTACCTGGACGTGTCCGAGGACGAATACCAGGCCGCCGTCCGCGCTTTCGCCGAGGAGCAGAAGTAATGACCGACACCGCAACAATCACTCGGGCCGAGATCTGCGTTGTCGCCGCGGCCGAGATCTTCCGGGGCGCGGGCGAGATCATGGCCAGCCCGATGTCCACCGTCACCACCATCGGCGCGCGGCTGGCGCGGCTCACCTTCGAGCCGGATCTGCTGCTGTCCGACGGGGAGGCGCTGTTCTTCGCCGAGGTTCCGGCCATCGGCGGCAAGGCTCCGATCGAAGGCTGGATTCCGTTCTCGAAGGTTTTCGACGTCGTCGCCTCGGGCCGTCGCCACGTGGTGATGGGCGCGAACCAGATCGACAAGCACGGCAATCAGAACCTCTCGGCCTTCGGTCCGCTACAGCAGCCGACCCGGCAGATGTTCGGTGTGCGCGGCGCGCCCGGCAACACCATCAACCATGCCACCAGCTACTTCGTGCCCAAGCACAATAGGCGGGTGTTCGTGGAGGCCGTCGATATCGTCTCCGGTATCGGTTACGACAAGATCGATCCCGAGAACCCGGCGTACCGCTTCCATCACCTGCACCGCGTGGTGTCGAACCTGGGCGTCTTCGACTTCAACGGCCCGGACCACACCCTGCGCGCGCTGTCGCTGCATCCGGGCGTGAGTGCCGATGAGGTCGCCGAGAACACCTCGTTCGAGATCGCGGGCCTGGCCGAGGCGGGCGAGACCCGGCTGCCCACCGAGGAAGAGCTGCGGATAATCCGAACCGTGCTGGACCCCAAGGGCTTCCGTGATAAGGAAGTGTCGGCATGACCGCCCGGTTGAAGACGCCGCTGACCGAACTGGTCGGCATCGAGCATCCGATCGTGCAGACCGGCATGGGCTGGGTCGCCGGACCGAGCCTGGTCTCGGCCACCGCCAACGCGGGCGGCCTGGGCATTCTGGCCTCGGCCACCATGACCTTCGAAGAACTCGAAGTGGCCATCGCCAAGACCAAATCGCAGACCGATAAGCCGTTCGG
This sequence comes from Nocardia acidivorans NBRC 108247, assembly GCF_001625085.1. Taxonomy (GTDB): domain Bacteria; phylum Actinomycetota; class Actinomycetes; order Mycobacteriales; family Mycobacteriaceae; genus Nocardia; species Nocardia acidivorans. The sequence continues at coordinate 68,767 of NZ_BDAW01000030.1, read as the reverse complement.
CGTGAATATCCGCGCCGACGGCTTCGACGCCGCCGAGCGCTGCGAGTTGATGATCCGCGAGGGCGTGAAGGTCGCCTCGTTCGCGCTCGCGCCCAAGAAGGAACTCATCGCGCGGCTCAAAGACAATGGCGTGGTGGTGGTTCCGTCCATCGGTGCGGCCAAGCACGCGGTGAAGGTGGCCTCCTGGGGCGCCGACGCGGTGATCGTGCAGGGCGGCGAGGGCGGCGGGCACACCGGTTCGGTTGCGACCACGCTGCTGCTGCCGTCGGTGCTCGACGCGGTGGATATCCCGGTGATCGCCGGTGGCGGATTCTTCGACGGTCGTGGTCTGGCCGCCGCACTGTCCTACGGCGCGGCCGGTGTCGCCATGGGCACCCGCTTCCTGCTGACCCAGGAGAGCAGCGTGCCGGATTCGGTGAAACAGGAGTACCTGTCTCGCGGTCTGCAGGACACCGTCGTGTCCACCAAGGTCGACGGTATGCCGCACCGGGTGCTGAACACCGAACTCGTGCGGAAGCTGGAGAACTCCAGCAGCGCTCGCGGTTTCGCCGCCGCGGCGTCCAATGCGCTGAAGTTCAAGGGCATGACCGGCATGAAGTGGACGACCATCGTCAAGGACGGTCTGGCTATGCGCAAGCACAAGGACCTCACCTGGTCCCAGGTGATCATGGCCGCCAATACCCCCATGCTGCTCAAAGCCGGTCTGGTGGAGGGCAATACGCAGGCGGGCGTGCTCGCCTCCGGTCAGGTCGCGGGCATTATCGAGGACCTGCCGACCGTCCGGGAACTGATCGACCGCATCATCGCCGACGCGATCACCCGCATCGACGCCCTGGGCAGCTTCCGCGTCACCGACGCCGAGGCCACCGCTTAACCAATCCCCCATCGGCCCCGCGGCGTTCGCCGCGGGGCTCGCGATCTGCGCGGCCGACACAACCGGTCGCGCACCTCACCGATCCGATCGACCTCGGATCCGTAGCGCGGTGCCCGGCACCGCGCGCACAGGCCGTCCCCGGAACCTCTCGCCCGGGGGCGGCCTGGTTGCTGTACCGCCTCGACGCGAGGAAATGGTGATGCCGGACGGGCACTCTGCTGGGACTATGAGGCGATGGGGAATGTCCTGATTGTCGGTGACCTCCATGGGAACACCGACCATGCGCTGACCGTGCTGCGGGTCGCGGTGCGGCAGGGGTGCCCGAAGGTGTTCGCGGTGGGGGATTTCGGGGCCTGGGAGCATATGCCGTCGGGGCGGCGGTACTTCGACGTGGTGAACAGGGCGGCCAAGCGGGCCGGGGTGACCGTGTATTTCCTGGACGGGAATCACGACAAGTCCTCGCTGCTGGTCGAGAAATACGGGGAGCGGCGGGACGAGGAGGGGTTCCTGGTCTGCCGCAAGTATCTGCGGTACGCGCCGCGCGGGCATCGGTGGGAGTGGGAGGGCACCACGTTCGCGGCCTTCGGCGGGGCACGGTCCACCGATAAGGGCTGGCGGCTGGCCCGGGAGTCGCACCGGGAGGAGCAGGCGGCCACAAGGCGGGCCTACGGGTCGAGCCGGCGGCCGCTCACCGCCGGGACGCTCTGGTTCCCGGAGGAGGAGATGACCGACGACGAGCTGGAAAGCTTGCTCGCACAGCATGATTCGCCGGTGGACGTACTGCTCACACACGATAAGCCGCGAGCCACCCAGCCCCAGTTCAATCGCAAGAACAAGCCGGAGTGCTTCCCGAACCAGGACCGGATTCAGCGCGTGGTCGAGCAGTTGCGGCCCGCCGTGCACTTCCACGGGCATCTGCACTTCCGCTATTCCGAGACGATCGCCGCCGGTCCGGGGCAGTGGACCCGGGTCGAGGGCCTGGCCGCCGATCCCGAGGCGTCGCATCACCCGGCCTATGCCGTCGACCACTCCTGGACGGTCCTGGAACTCCCGCACACCACCGGCTCGGCCCTGGCCGAACCCGCCGCGGGTTAGCCGCGCGGCGAACGGGCATTCGCCCCGGTGCGGGCGTTTCACACATTCACAACCTTGCATACATAGCGATGCGTGCATATGATCGCCTGCGGTCGGGAATGAAGGGAGATCGACGTGGGCGCAGGACACGGGCATGGTCCGGGGGACGGGCACGCACATGGTCACGGGCATACGCACGGTGCCACCGCGGACAGCGATAAGCGCTGGTTGGCGGGCGCGCTCGCGCTGATCGTGGCCTATATGGCGGGCGAGGTCGTGGTCGGCATCGTCTCCGGATCACTGGCGCTGCTCTCGGACGCGGCACATATGCTCACCGACGCGGCGTCGATCGTGCTGGCGCTCTGGGCCATTCGACTCGCCGCGCGACCCGCCGCCGGGCGCATGACCTTCGGCTGGAAGCGCGTGGAGATCCTTTCCGCCATGGCCAATGGCGCGACCCTGCTGGTGCTCGCGGCCTGGTTGACCTTCGAGGCCGTCCGCCGGCTCTTCGATCCGCCGGAGGTCACCGGCGCTCTGGTGTTGACCACCGCGCTCATCGGCGTGGTCGTGAATCTCCTTGCGACGCTGATGATCAGCCGCGCCAATCGCTCCAGCCTGAATGTGGAGGGCGCGTTCCAGCACATTCTCAATGATCTGTACGGCTTCATCGCCACCGCCGTCGCGGGCGCCATCATCATGTTCACCGGCTGGGTGCGGGCCGATGTGATCGCCACCATGATCGTGGTCGTTCTCATGGTGAAGGCCGGAGTCAGCCTGGTTCGGGCATCGAGCCGTATCTTCCTCGAGGCCGCGCCCGAGAACCTCGACCCCACCGTGATCGGTGCGGCCATGGCGGGCCGCGATCACGTGGTGGAAGTCCACGATCTGCACATCTGGGAGATCACCTCCGGCTCGCCCGCGCTCTCGGCGCACGTGCTGGTCGAGCCCGGCTACGACTGCCACGCCGTTCGCGAGGACCTGGCCCACTTCCTGGCCCACGAACACCACATCGACCACGCCACCCTCCAGGTCGATCACGCCCAGCCCGGGGTCCTGGCCCTGGGCCGGGACAAGGAATCGCACTGCGAACAGGCCCACGGCCAAACCCATTCGGCCCTGCGCTGAGCGCCCTTCGGGCACCGCCGGGAAGTGACTTCCGGGCAGGCGGATACTGGCCTGCGTGAACTGTATCGATACTCCGCTGACGGTGGGTTCGCTGTTGACCGCTTGGCAGTGGGATGCCCCGGCCGTCGTCCTCACAGTGCTCGTCGGGGCGGGGTACGGGTGGGCGTGGTTCGCGGCGAAGCGCAAGGGTGCGGACCTTCCCGGTAGCGGACGCGCGATCTGTTTCGGTGTGGTCGGGGTCGGGCTCTGGCTTTACACGGGGGTGGGGGCGCTCGGGGTCTACTCCGACACCCTGTTCTGGGTTCGGGCGCTGCAAACTCTGCTGCTGCTCTATCTGGTGGCCTTCGGGTTGGCGGCGGGGATGCCGTTGACCGTATTGCGCGGGGCGCTCGGGGAGACCGGGCGGGCGCGGATGGATCGAATGCTGAACAGCCGCTTGGTCACCGGGCTGACCTTCCCGCTGGTTCCCTCGGCCGCGATTCTGCTGACGCCGTGGCTGCTGTATTTCTCGCCCTGGTACGAGTCCGTGCTGCGCAACGGCCTGATCGATGCCACGACGCGAATAGCCCTGGTGTGCATCGGGTTTCTGTATTTCTATTCGCGGTTGCAGGCCGATCCGGTGCCGCGCCGGTACTCCCAGGCCGTCTCACTGCTCATCACCGTGATCGAATCGCTGGCGGACGGCATTCTCGGGATCGTGGTGTGGCTCGGGCCGATTCTCGCGGCGGGCTACTACGCGCAGGTGGGCCGCACCTGGGGTCCGAGTCAGCGCATGGATCAGACGGCGGGCGCGGGCATTCTCTGGTTGCTCGGCGATGTGCTCGGAATTCCGTTCGCGCTCATGCTCATGCGCGCCTGGTCCGATGACGAGCGGCGCAAGGCGGCCGAGGTGGATGCCGAGCTCGATGCGGTCGCCGCGCACACCGAAACCGCTGCAATACGGGATGATTCACCCGAATCGGGTGCACGGCGGTCGGAGGTCGCCCCGCAGACCACCGGGCTGTGGTGGGAGAGCGATCCGCAGTTGAGTCAGCGCTTCCGCCGCCGTTGATCTTCGGCCCCGGAACTCCTACTCGCTGCGCGCACCGGTGCGCCCGCGCTACTGTTGGGCGTGAACAGGTTTCGGCACAGTTCGCATACGGTCGGGTCACCCGGTCGTGCCTTTCGCGGCGCCGAACTGGTGCTCTGCGCCGGTGCGGTCGCCCTGACCGCGTTCGCCGCGGTGATTCTGTCGGCCGCGGCCGGGACCGGCGCGACCACGCTGAGCACCCTCGGCATCTTCGCCGCGCTCACCCTGGTGGCGCATCTGGCGGTGCGGCGCTGGGCGCCGAGCGCGGATCCGGTACTGCTGCCGTGCGCGGTGCTGTTGAACGGGCTCGGCCTGGTGCTCATCGACCGGCTCGATCATGAGAATCCGCTGGCCGGAAGTAGCACCCAGGCCAGCGATGCCGCGCACCAATTGATCTGGACCGGAATCGGAATCGGACTTTTCGCACTGATGCTGGCGCTGGTGCGCGATCACACCGCGCCCGCCAAATACGGGTACACCTGCGGGCTCGCCGGGCTGGGCGCACTACTGCTCCCGGCGCTGTTGCCCGCGCAGTACAGCGAGGTCAACGGCGGTAAGAGCTGGATCCTGCTGCACGGCTTCTCGATTCAGCCCGGTGAGTTCGCGAAGGTGCTGCTGCTGATCTTCGTGGCCGCGTTCCTGGTGGCGAATCGGGAACTGTTCACCACGGCCGGACATCGGCTGCTGGGCATGACCTTTCCGCGGCTGCGCGATCTCGCACCGCTGCTGCTGGTGACCGCCATGTCGCTGCTGGTGCTCATGTACGAGAAGAATCTGGGCTTCTCACTCCTGGTGTTCGGCACCGTGCTGGCCATGATCTATATCGCCACCGACCGGGTGTCCTGGCTGATCATCGGCTTCGCCATGTTCGCGGTGGGCGCCACGCTCGCGTACTCGATGTTCCCGCATGTGCGGGTGCGGGTGGAAGTGTGGCAGGACCCGTTCGCCACGTATTACACGACGGGCTACCAGATTTCGCAGGCGCTGTTCGGCATGGCGACCGGCGGCCTGTTGGGTACCGGAATCGGGGCGGGGCGACCGCAGGAGGTGCCGTTCGCCAAGACCGATTTCATCATCTCCACCATCGGTGAGGAGTTGGGGCTGGCCGGATTGACCGCGGTGCTCGCCCTCTTCCTGATCCTCACCCTGCGTGGATTCGTTGCCGCGCTCGCCACCCGGGACGCCTTCGGCAAACTGCTCGGCGGCGGGCTGGCGTTCTCGATCGGCTGGCAGCTGTTCGTGGTGGTGGGCGGGGTGACGAAATTGATTCCGCTGACCGGTCTCACCACGCCGTTCATGTCCTACGGCGGATCGTCACTGCTGGCCAACTATGTGATCGTGGCGTTGCTGATCCGGATCTCGCACGATGCGCGGACCGCGCCACCGGCGCCCGCGCGACCGGCCGCACCGCTGGCCGAGGCACAGACGCAACATGTTTCGCGCCGGTGGCTCGGCAGGGGGCAGTGAACTACTTTCCGGTGGGGTCGTCGTAGGACGAGGTGCCCTCGTCCAGCAGCGGTTCCTCGATCCTGTAGTGCGCGGGCGCGAGCAGGCGCAGCACGTGATAGCCGGTGATCACCACCAGGGTGCCCAGGGCGATACCGCTGAGGGTGAAGGTATCGGTGAACTTCATGCTCACATTGCCGATTCCGATGATCAGACCGGCGGCGGCGGGCACCAGATTGAGCGGGTTGCGCAGATCCACCCGGGCATTGGTCCAGATCTGCGCGCCCAGCAGGCCGATCATGCCGTACAGGATGACCGTGATGCCACCGAGCACACCGCCCGGAATGGCCGCGACCACCGCACCGAATTTCGGGCAGAGGCCGAAGAGCAGCGCGAAACCGGCTGCGGCCCAGTAGGCCGCGGTCGAGTAGACGCGGGTGGCGGCCATGACACCGATATTCTCCGAATAGGTGGTGTTGGGCGGACCGCCGACCGCCGTCGAGAGCATGGAGGCCGCACCGTCCGCGGCGATGGCCGTGCCCAGTTTGCCGTCGAGATTGTCGCCGGTCATCTCACCGACGGCCTTCACATGTCCGGCGTTCTCGGCGACCAGGGCGATCACCACGGGCAGGGCGACCAGTACCGCCGACCATTCGAAGGACGGCGCGTGCAGCTGCGGTAGGCCGATCCAATCGGCGTGCGCGACACCGGAGAGATCCAGTCGCCAGTGATCGGTGACCGCACCGCTGCCGTCGGGGGAGTGAATCTTGCCGAAGACCCGATCCAGCACCCAGGAGAAGGCGTAGCCGACGATGAGGCCGAGGAAAATCGCTATGCGCGACCAGAATCCGCGCAGGGCGACCACCGCGAGCCCGGTGAACAACATGACCAGCAGGGCCGTCCACTGATCCTGCGGCCAATACGTGGCGGCGGTCACCGGCGCGAGATTGAATCCGATGAGCATGACCACCGCACCGGTCACCACCGGCGGCATGGCCGCGTGAATGATTCGCGCACCGAACCGCTGCACCGCCACACCGATCAGGAACAGCACCGCCCCGACCGCCAGGCAGGCCCCGGTAACCGTCGCGCTACTGCCGCCCTGCGCCCGAATCACCGCCGCCACACCGACGAACGAGAGCGAACATCCGAGATAACTCGGCACCCGTCCCTTGGTCGCCAGCAGGAAGATCGCGGTGGCGACGCCCGACATCATGATGGCCAGATTCGGATCCAGCCCCATCAGCACCGGTGCGACGAAACTTGCCCCGAACATGGCCACCACATGCTGCGCACCCAACCCCAGCGTGCGCGGCCAGGTCAGCCGCTCATCCGGCCGCACCACCGCTCCTGGCGCGGGCGTGCGCCCGTCCCCGTGCACCCGCCAGCGGACACCCACATCCATGAACAGCCCGCTTTCTACCTAGGCCGGAAACCAATTCGGGCAAATAGTAATCCGAGCAAACCCCCAGCTCCCCACCCCACATGCCCTATCCGACCCCGTACCCGCGCCGCACAGCCACCGGCAGGGCATACGGGTTGGCGTCCTCGACTCGGTCACGGTCGTGGGCGGCGGGTGTTGATTCGAGCAGGACGCGAAGCGCGTGGGCGATCGCGGGTTCCTCCGTAAGTTCGCGACGTAGGTCCGACACCGACCCGGCCGCAGCCGCCAGCGCTCGCGTATGGGCCCGCGAAATCGCCTGCGCGAGAAGCGGATCCGCCAGCCGGAGGTCGGTGATCCGACCATCGGCGGCCACCTCGATACGCACCCCCTCCCCCACCGCCGTGCCGCGCACCCCCGCGACGGCATCCTGCACACGCCGGGCCATACGTGCGATCTCCTCGAACCGGCCCTCCCCTGACCTGGACATATACCAACGGTAGAACGCGCAAGGACGGTGCGCCCCCTGTCGGTGAACTTCGCACCCCCGCCACTCCGTAGCATTTCCGGGTGCGAATCAGCGTGGCATTGAGTGGGGAACGGCTGGAGCCGCGGCTGGAGGGAAGGTTCGCGGGGGTCGGGCTGCTCCGGGGTGAGTATGTGTTCCGGCGGGCCGGGCGGTATCCGACGGCGGAGTCGGTGGGTGAGTTGCTGGTCCCCTACCTGCGGGAGGTGGTCGATCAGGCTGCGGGGCAACCCGTTTGGTATCGATTCACCGAGGTCACCACCATCGAGGCGAATGTGCTCACGGGGGTGGAAGCGATCCTCGACGACGAGGCGTTTCCGCTGCTGGGGATGCGCGGGATCCGCCGGGCGCAGCGGTTTCCGGAGCACTTCCGGGCCGAGATCGACGGGGTGGCAGCGGTGGGCGGGGCCGGCGTGCTGATGCCGTTCTCACCGATCCGGCGGAGGTCGAGTGGGCGGTCACTGAGATACGCGACCGGGCATCCGGGATTGCGATCGGATCCATGGTCGAAACCCCCTCGGCCCTACTGCAATTGGACCGCATGATCGATGCCGGGGTGCAGCGCGCACTGATCGGCGTGAATGATCTGTCCTCGCTGATCGATGTCCGACTGCGAGCCCCGGGTGTCGCGCCCTCCGGCGGGTTGATGGCGGCAATCACCTTGGCGCGCACGGTGACCGAGCGCCGCGGCGTCGAATTGGCGGTGGCCGGATACCTCTCGCCGGAGTTGATCGACGCCTGCCGGGCGGCGGGCATCGACGAATGCGTGGCGCACTATCACGATCTGCCCCGACTGTTCGGCGCGGAATGGGCGGACCTTCCCGAACTCGAATTGCTCACCGCGACAAAGGCGAAGACGCGCCGCGATATCGCGGCGCGAGCGGCCGTCAAGGCATGACGCGGATCTGCTGCATCATGTCGTGATCGGCGTGGTCGAGGTTGTGGCAGTGCCAGACATAACCGTGGATCTCGGGCGACCCCGAAAATTGTTCCATATCAGCCATTCCCGCGGGCGCGATGGCTTCCGCACCGGACGGGATGGTCAGAGCGGTATCCGGATCGAAGCCGAGATCCTCGACCGAGGGCCAGTGCACCAGCACCCGGGTAATGGTGTCGGTGGGGCATTCGACGGTGTCCTTCCAGCCGACTTCCCAAGGGGGCGGCCCCTCTTGGGGGCCGAGGGCATAGGGGTCGGCGGTGGGAGCCCAGCGTATCCCGAATCTCGGCGGCAGATTCGCCCACCAATAGGCGGCGGTCAGAATGGGCTGGCGGCCGATCACGCGCAGCCGGGCCAGATGCAGGTGGATGGGATGGTCGAAAGGGGTGGTATTCACGATGTCCCACTGTTCGACCGTGCCCGCCCGCGCCATATCGATATCGCTGCTCAGAAACGCCAAATTATTGAGCGACATCATGGTTGGGAAGACCGCGGCCGAGCGCGAATCGTCATTGAGTCCGATGAGCGTCATGGTCCGCACCGATTCGGGCGGCCCCAGCGGGGGTAGCGGGTCGGGCAGGCCGGGTCCGCCGCGCAACCGGGGCGGAACACCGGCGGGCGGCCCGTCACCGGCGACCGTGAAGCGCATGATGGGGCGCAATTCCGGCACCATGAACACCGTATTGCCCAGATCGTTTCGGGCGGTATTGACCAGATCGATGGTCGTGCCGTCCGCGAACGAGCTGAAGTCGACCAGCAGGTCGGCCCGCTCGCCCGGGCTGACCCGGATCGACGGGGTGAGCACCGGCGCGTCGAGCAACCCGAGATCGGTTCCGATTGCCCAGCAGGGCATTCCATTGGAGAACTCGAAGATGTACGGCCGCGAATTGGATCCGTTGAGCACCCGGAACCGGTACAGCGTCCGCCGCACCCGAAGCCGCGGCCACGCCACGGCATTCACGCACGCCACATCGCCGACCTGCCCGGATTGGTTGTAGCCCTGCGGAATATAGGTCCCGACCATGGGTTGCAGACTGCCGTCGGCATTGAAGGTCCGATCCTGCACGATGAGCGGTATCTCGAACTCCCCGCTGGGCAACCCGATCGGATTGTGGTCCCGCCCCGTATCGAATTCGTCGCGCAGGTAATACATTCCGGCCAGCCCGGCCTGAATGTTCAACCGCGTGATTCCCATCGCATGGTCGTGATACCAGAGTGTCGCGGCCTCCTGCCGATTCGAATACGTGAAACTCGGCCCGCCGCCATTGCGCCACCCGATGAGCGGATGCCCGTCGTCATCGGGGGCGTTCGCCCCGCCGTGCAGATGCACGGTGAAGCGCGGATCGGTGCGATCGAGTTCGGTCACCCCGTGCATGGTCAGATCCACATGCGGGGCCAGCACGTGCGTGCCGAGTTGATTGCGAAAGGCGATGCGCGCCACCCGATCCCGATGCGCCTCCAGATTCGGCCCGAGAACATCCTGTCCGAATCCCCAGCTGCGCGTCTCCGGTAGATCCCGGTGATAGCGGTGCACCCCCGAAATGGCGGCCAATTCCCCTGCCGCCGCTCGCGTTTCGGGTATCGGCAATTCGTCCACATACGGCTCTAGCGCGGGTGAGTGATAGTTCAGCGGGGTAATGGGCGGCGCGGGAATCGGCGGAATGGGAATCGGCGGTGGCGGCAGCGGTGCGGGATCCGCGTGCGCGAGGCCCGCCATGCCGAGTCCCACCCCGAGGGCTCCCAGTAGGAACCCTCTCCTCGGCAGGTGTTCGCCCATATCTCGTCGATTCGCCCGTCCGGCCACATCGCCTGGTTTGTCCTTTCTTCGACTATCCCACTTTCGCGGAAACGCCGGAGGCCGCACACCGAAAAAAGGTGCGCGACCTCGGGAACCAACGGAGCGAACTCAGCCCAGGCGCTCGATAATGGTGACATTGGCGGTGCCGCCACCCTCGCAGATGGTGAGCATGCCGTAGCGCCCGTTCACCCGCTCCAGCTCATTGAGCAGCGAGGCGAACAGCTTGGCCCCGGTCGCGCCGAGCGGATGGCCCAGCGCGATCGCGCCGCCGTTCACATTGACCTTCTCCGGATTCGCGCCGGTCTCCTTCAGCCAGGCCAGCACGACCGAGGCGAAGGCCTCGTTGATCTCGATGACATCCATATCGTCGATGGTCAGCCCGGTCTTCTCCAGCGCCCACCTGGTGGCCGGAATCGGCGCGGTGAGCATGTAGATCGGATCCGCGCCGCGCGCGCTCACGTGATGGATGCGGGCACGCGGGGTGAGCCCGTACTCCCGCACCGCCCAATCCGAGGCCAGCAGGGTGGCCGAGGCGCCGTCGGAGATCTGGCTGGCGAGCGCGGCGGTGATGCGGCTGCCTTCGGCGAGCGGCTGCAGTCCGGCCATCTTCTCCAGGCTGGTCTCGCGCGGTCCCTGATCGATCCAGAAGTCGCCGACCGGCACGATCTCGCGATCGAACTTGCCCTCGGCGATGGCCTTGCGCGCGCGATCGTGGCTGCGCAGCGCCCACTCCTCCATATCGCGGCGGGAGATATCCCACTTCTCGGCGATCATGGTGGCCGAATTGAACTGCGACACTTCACCGGTGCCGTAGCGGTGATCCCAGCCCTGCGAACCGACGAACGGCGCCTCGAACCCGTACTCCTTGCCCGCGAGCATGGCGGCCGAGATCGGAATGGCGCTCATATTCTGCAGACCACCGGCCACGATCACCTCGGAGGTGCCGGACATGATGGCCTGGGCGCCGAAGGTGATGGCCTGCTGCGAGGACCCGCACTGCCGGTCCACGGTCACACCGGGCACCGACTCCGGGTAGCCCGCCGCCAGCCACGCGGTGCGGGCGACGTTTCCGGACTGCGGGCCGATGGTGTCGCAGCAGCCGAACACGACATCGTCGACGACCACCGGGTCGATCTTGTTGCGGCCCATCAGCCCGCGCAGCGCGGCCGCGCCCAGATCGGCCGGGTGTACGGCGGCGAGCGCACCGCCGCGCTTGCCGACCGGGGTGCGCACGGCGTCGATCACATACGCCTCCCGCATCGGGGAGTACTGGCGGCGGGACGGTGCTGACATGATCTGCTCCTACTGCTGACTGCGGGCTGTGCTGTATGGACTATCTGGCGTCGGGGCTGGTGAGGCCGTCGAGCACGATGGTCAGGTACTGCTTGGCGAGGCTGTCGACGGTGATCCGGCCGCCCGGCTGATACCAGCGCACCGACACCCAGACGGTGTCGCGCAGGAACCGGTACGCCAGTTCGATATCCATTTCGGGGCGGAAACTGCCGTCTTGCACACCATTGGTGAGCACCCGATGCCAGAGTTCGCGGAATTCGCGGTTGTACTCGTCGATATAGCCGAATCGTGGTGTGCCGCTGAGGCGTTTGGCCTCGGCCTGGTAGATGGCGACGGCCGCGTGCCACTGGTCGAAGGACTCGTAGGAGGCGATCACCAGGGCTTCGAGGGTGTCGCGGGCGCTCAGGCCGGAGCCGACGATTTCGCGGTAGCGGCTGAAGAGGTCGTCGAGGAAACCCCGCAGAATTTCGTCCACCATCGCTTCTTTGGAATCGAAGTGGTGGTAGAGACTCCCGGATAGAATGCCCGCGGCGTCGGCGATATCGCGAACCGTGGTGGCGCGCAGTCCTCGTTCGGCGAAGAGGTTGGCGGCCAAGCCGAGCAGCTCGCTACGACGCGCAGACTTGGAAGGCTCCGGGGGTGTGGTCACGTAGCCCAATATACAACCAAGCATTTGCTTGGTCGAGGGGGGTGAGAACAACTCTCGCAACTCTCAGGGGCCTCCGCCCCCGAACCCCCGACAACTCTCGGGGCTTCGGCGCTTCGCCCGAGCCTCCGAAGCTATCGGACCGAGTACCTGAGTGGCGAGGAAACGGACAGGTCGGCCAGTAATCGGTCGCAGATGACTATCGGGGAGATTCCGGCTCTGGCCATGCGGGCCACGAGGGCCAATCTTCGTTCGGGGCTGTCCCATTCGACGGTGAGGGGTTCCCGGCCCGGTCCGGCGTCCACGGTCGCCATGACGCGGGGCGGTTCGCCGTCGTAACCGGGTTCCTCGACGATCTTCAGGACCATGCCGCGCTGCCAGGCGCGATAGGTCTCCATATCCGCGCCCTCCACCAATTTGTCGGTGGCGGCGCACAATCCCTTGGCGATGCCGTCTGCGAAGGTGGTGCGGTCGTAGTGCACGCGCCCGCAGGTTCGCACCACTTCCAGCAGATCGGCGCGCACTTCACGGAGTAACTCGGTCTGTTTTCGCCGGCGCTGTTCGGCCTCGGACGGCGGATGCCAGGATTCGCGGACCAGTCCGATCCGCCTGGCTCGATCGCGATCGCGAATCAGATCGTGGCGCAGGGCCGCGCGCGGATCGCGCAGGACTTCGCCCTCGTCGACCGCGTGCTGTTCGAGTATCTGCGCCGCGCGCGCGGCGGTGGCGCGTTCGGAATCGTGTTCGAGTAATTCCGCGCCCAGGGTGAGCGCGGCCAAAACGACATTGTCGAGTCTTCGGCGCGCGAGCACGACCTCGCGGACCAACTCGAGTTCCAACTCGGAACGGGGTTCTTGCGTGGCTGCTTGTTGTCGGCGATCCGGACCCATGGGTCGCGCCCTTCGACTATGCGGAACCGGCCTAAACCAGGATTGCACAACGACACCATCGGCGCGCCAACCATTTCGCGCCGCCGATAAATCAGGCAGCGTTCAGGGCTGAGAAAACGCACCGCCAAACCCTCGCGGCGGATGGCGGTGCGAAATACCGCAACCGGGTGACACGGCTTTCCACATCACCCGTATATCCGAATTCGGTTGTGTTGAACCGAAATCGGTGAAATTACGTCAAATCAGGCGCGCTGACTCGAAATGGAGACCACCTCGCCGGTGAGGTAGGTGGTGTAATCGCTCGCCAGCATGGCGATGGTGGCGGCCACCTCCCACGGTTCGGCGGCGCGACCGAAGGCCTCGCCCGCGGCCAGGCGATCGAGCAGATCGCCCGAGGTGACCTTGTCCAGGAAGGCGTGCCGGGCGATGGACGGCGCGACGGCGTTGATGCGCACGCCGTATTCGGCGGCTTCGACGGCCGAGCAGCGGGTCAGCGCCATGACACCGGCCTTGGCGGCGGCGTAGTGCGCCTGCCCGTGCTGGGCGCGCCAGCCGAGCACGCTGGCATTGTTCACGATGACGCCGCCGTGGCCCGCCTCGCGGAAGTACTCGAGCACCGCGCGGGTAGCGCGGAAGGTGCCGTTCAGGGTGATGTCGATGACCTTGTCCCACTGCTCGTCGGTCATATCCACGACGGGGGTCTCTCCGCCCAAACCGGCATTGTTGACCATGATGTCGATGCGGCCGAGCGCGGCGACGGATTCGGTGATGAGCTGGTTCACCTGCTGGGTGGAGCTGACATCGCAAGGCACGGAAGCGATTCGGCGGTCCGGGAATTCGGTGTGCAGCGCCTCGGCGGTTTCCCCGAGGCGACGCTCGTGCCAGTCGGAGACCACGACATCCGCGCCCTCGGACAGCAGACGGCGCGCGGTGGCGGAACCGATTCCGGTACCGGCGGCGGCGGTCACCACGGCGACCTTGCCCGCGAGCAGATTGTGGCCGGGGGTGATTTCGGGGGCGGTGGACAAGTCGACGGCGCCCACTGGCCGTTCGCTTCGCTCACTCATGGACGAGCCTCTCGAGGAAGTCCGAGCACCCGCTCGGAGATGATATTGCGCTGTACCTCGTTCGAACCGCCGTAAATGGTGTCCGCGCGAGTGAAGAGGAAGAGTCGCTGCCAGGCATTGAGGTCATCGCCGGGAGCATCGGCGATGAGGCCGGGCGCACCGAGTACGTCCATGGCCAGTTCGCCGAGATCGCGATGCCAATTGGCCCACAGCAGTTTGGTGACCGACGCCGAACCGGCCGCGGTGCGGGCGTCGACGGTGGCGCCGTCGTGACCGGACTCCAGGGTGCGCAGCACGTGTGCGCGCAGTACGCGCAGTCCAACCCACGCCTTGTCGAAACGGTCTGCGACAACGGCGTTTTCGAGGGTCCCGTTCTTGCGGGCGACATCCTCGAGGTCGGCGAGCTCGCGGGCGTAGCGGATCTGCTGACCCACCGTGGAGATGCCGCGCTCGAAGGTGAGCGTGCCCATGGCGACCTTCCAGCCGTCGCCGGGCGCGCCGACCACCAGATCGGCGGCGGTGCGGGCATTGTCGAAGTAGACCTCGTTGAACTCCGCGGTCCCGGTGAGCTGGATGATCGGCCGCACCTCGACACCGGGCTGATTCATCGGCACCAGCAGATAGGACAGACCGTGGTGACGGCTCGAGCCCTTCTCGGTGCGCGCGACCACGAAGCACCAGTCGGCCAGGTGCGCGAGCGAGGTCCACACCTTCTGTCCGGTGATCGACCATTCGTCGCCGTCCAGATACGCCGAGGTGCTGACCGCGGCCAGGTCCGAGCCCGCGCCGGGTTCGGAGTAGCCCTGGCACCAGAGTTCGGTGACATTGCGGATACCGGGCAGGAAGCGGCGCTTCTGCTCCTCGGTGCCGAAGGCCAGCACGGTCGGGCCGAGCAGTTCCTCGCCGAGGTGCGAAACCCGGCTGGGCGCATCGGCCTTGGCGTACTCCTCGTGGAAGATGACCTGCTGCGCGAGGGTGGCATCGCGGCCGCCCCACTCCTTGGGCCAGCCCAGGCAGGTGAGACCCGCGGCGGCGAGCGCGCGATCCCATTCGAGGCGTTCCTCGAAGGCTTCGTGCTCGCGTCCGGGACCACCCAGACCGCGCAGTTCACGGAACTGTCCGTTCAGGGCTTGGGCCAGCCAATCCCGCACCTCAGCACGAAATTCCTCGTCTTGCCTGCTGGTCGTCCCGCTGGCCGGTTCGGGGGTCTGGATCATGCTCACCCCCGTAGAGTAACCTACCAAGCACTTGCTTTGTTAGACCCATTCCCGGACGCTCGGAGACCCTGTGACATCCCCACCGCAGACCACTCCGCTCGCACTGCACCACGCCGCGAGCGTCTTCGGTTCCGCACCCGCCGTCTCCGACGGTGCCGTGCGATTGAGCTGGGCACAACTGCTCGACTCGGTCCGCGAGACCGCCCGTGTGCTCATCGCCCGCGGTGTGCGACGCGGCGACAAGATCGGCATCTGGGCTCCGAACACCCACCACTGGGTGACCGCGGTACTGGCCACCCACTATGTGGGTGCGGTCATCGTCCCGTTGAACACCCGATACGTGGCCGATGAGGCCGCCGACGTGCTGGGCCGGGTGGAGGCCAAGGCGCTGTTCGTCGTCGGCACCTTCCTGGGCCGCGACCGGCTCGCCGAACTGCGCGCGGACACACCGGAATTGGCGATCGAGACCGTCATCGTGATTCCCGCCGAGCGGGAAGAGGATGTCGAGAACGCCATCGCCTGGTCCGAACTGCCGAAGCTGGCCGAGGCCGTCAGCCTCGACGATGTCATCGCGCGCGCGGAATCCATTCGGGCCGAGGATCTTTCGGATATCCTGTTCACCTCCGGCACCACCGGCCGCAGCAAGGGTGTGCTCATCTCACACGGCAAGGCGCTCACCAGCGCCCGCGCCTGGGCCGACTGCGCCACCCTGAACAGTGCCGACCGCTACCTCGTGGTGCCGCCGTTCTTCCACAGCTTCGGTTACAAGGCGGGCATTCTCGCGTGCCTGGTCACCGGCGCGAATATCCTGCCGCAGGCCACTTTCGACGTGCCCGAGACCATGCGATTGATCCAGGATGAGCGGATCACCGTGCTGACCGGTCCGCCGACCATCTTTCAGACCATTCTCGAGCATCCGGCGCGCGCCTCGGCCGACCTGTCCTCACTGCGCGTCGCGGTCACCGGCGCGGCCACCGTGCCGGTCGTGCTCATCGAGCGCATGCGCGATGAACTGCGCTTCGATGTGGTGCTCACCGCGTACGGGCAGACCGAATCCGGCGGCTTCGGCCTCATGTGCCGCCCCGAGGATTCGGCAGAGACCATCGCCAATACCTGCGGCCGGGCCATCGACGGCTTCGAGGTCAAGCTGGCCGACAATGGCGAACTGCTGCTGCGCGGTTCGCAGATCATGGTGGGCTACCTCGATGACGCGCAGGCCACCACCGACACCATCGACCAGGACGGCTGGCTGCACACCGGCGATGTCGCGGTGATCGATGACCGCGGGTACGTGAAGATCACCGACCGGCTCAAGGACATGTACATCTCGGGCGGCTTCAATGTGTATCCCGCCGAGGTGGAACAGGCCATGGCGCGACTGGACGGCGTCGCCGAGACCGCGGTCATCGGCGTACCGGACGAGCGCCTGGGCGAGGTCGGCAAGGTGTACGTGGTGCGCCGCCCCGGCGCGACCCTCACCGCCGAAGACGTACTGGCGCATGCCAAGACGCTGCTCGCCAATTTCAAGGTTCCGCGGTTCGTCGAGTTCCGCGATCAGTTGCCCTACAGCGCCGCGGGCAAGGTTCTCAAGCGGCAACTACGTGAGGAGAAGGAATGACCGGTCAAGCGCGGAGGCGGCAGCGCAGCGTAACCACGGAGCGCTCCGGTCATTCCGGAAAGGATGCGGCGTGAGCGCGCACGACAGGGCGGATCCGGGACCGATTCCCGATGAGGGCGATGTCGTCCTCTATGAGAAGCGGGGACCGGTCGCGGTCCTCACGCTGAACCGGCCGGACTATCGCAATGCGCAGAACTCGGTCATGACCTACGCCCTCGATGCCGCCTTCGTGCGCGCGGTCGAGGATGCCGAGGTCAAGGTGATCGTCTTGGCCGGCGCCGGAAAGCATTTCAGCGCGGGGCACGATATCGGCACACCCGGGCGCGACCATCACATCAAGTACGAGAACCAGGCCGCGCTGTGGTGGGACCACACCGATCGGGCGGGCGGGGATCAGCGGTTCGCCCGCGAGACCGAGGTCTACCTGAACATGTGCCGGCGCTGGCGGGAGATCCCCAAGCCGACCATCGCCATGGTGCAGGGCGCGTGCATCGCGGGCGCTTTGATGCTGGCCTGGTCGTGCGACATGATCGTCGCCTCCGAAGACGCCTTCTTCTCCGATCCCGTTGTCCGCATGGGCATTCCGGGTGTCGAGTACTTCGCCCATCCGTGGGTGCTGGGCCCGCGCCGCGCCAAGGAGATCCTCTTCACCGGCGACCGCTTCACCGCCGCACAGGCTTACGAGTGGGGCATGGTGAATCGCGTTGTGGAGCGCGAGAATCTGGAGACCGAGACCTTCGCGCTGGCCGAGAAGATCGCCACCATGCCGCAGTTCGGATTGGCGCTGACCAAGAAGGCCGTCAACCAGTGCGAGGACCTCATGGGTATGCGCGCGGGGATGGATTCGGTATTCGGGCTGCACCATTTCGCGCACGCGCACAATGCCGAGGTCGGCGCGGACTCGCTCGGCGGTATGAACGCCAAGTCCATGAAGGCGACCGCCACCACCACAGACGCTGCAGAGCAGAACGGGGCGAAGTAAGTGGATCTCGAATTCGACGCCAAGACAGAGGAATTCCGCCGCGAGGTCCGCGAATTCCTGGCGGCCAACGTCCCGGCGACCCCGCTGCCGTCGATGGACACCAAGGAGGGCTTCGAGGCGCATCGGGCGTGGGAGGCCACGCTGGCCGAGGCCCGGCTGTCCTGCGTCGCCTGGCCCGCCGAGTACGGCGGCCGCGATGCCTCGATGATCGAATGGGTCATCTTCGAGGAGGAGTACTACGCCGCGGGCGCGCCCGGCCGCGTCTCGCAGAACGGCATCTTCCTGCTCGCACCGACGCTCTTCGAGCACGGTTCGCCCGAGCAGCTGGCCCGCATCATGCCGAGAATGGCGCGCGCGGACGATATCTGGGCGCAGGCGTGGTCCGAACCGGAGGCCGGAAGCGATCTGGCCGGTATCCGCTCCACCGCCAAGCGCACCGAGGGCGGCTGGCTGCTCAACGGTCAGAAGACCTGGAGTTCGCGTGCCTCCTACGCGGATTGGGGCTTCGGCCTGTTCCGCAGCGATCCGGAAGCTCAGCGGCACAAGGGACTCACCTACCTGATGTTCCCGCTCACCGCGGAAGGCATTACGGTGCGGCCGATTCCGCAGCTGGACGGCGAGCCCGGCTTCGCGGAGATCTTCCTCGACAATGTGTTCGTCCCGGACGCCGATGTGATCGGCGAGGCCAATAACGGCTGGAAGGTCGCCATGGCGACCTCGAGCAATGAGCGCGGACTGTCGCTGCGCTCGCCCGGCCGGTTCAATGCCACCGCCGACAAGCTCATCGGGCTGTGGAAAAACGCTGCGGCCGAGACCGATACCGCGGTGCGCGACCGCGTGGTCGACGCGTGGGTGGGCGCCGAGGCATATCGCCTGAACACCTGGGCCACCGTCACCCGGCTCGCCGACGGCGGTCAACTGGGCGCGGAATCCTCGGTGAACAAGGTGTTCTGGTCCGATCTGGATATCGCCATGCACGAGACCGCACTGGATCTGCACGGCGCGGCGGCCGAACAGGAATCGGCCTGGACCGACGGTTACCTGTTCGCGCTGGCGGGTCCGATCTACGCGGGTACCAATGAGATCCAGCGCAATATCATCGCCGAACGCCTGCTCGGGCTGCCGCGCTAGTCATCCGGAGGACGAACATGCGATTCGCACTGACCGCAGAACAGATCGATTTCGCCGCCAGCCTGCGCAAGATGGGCGAGGCCGCCAAGACGCCCGGTGTCGTACGGGCCTGGGGCACGGGCGATTCCACCGCAGGTAGGGCACTGCTGGGCCAGCTGGCCGAGGCCGGTGCGCTCGGCCTGACCATTACCGAGCAGAACGGCGGCTTCGGTGCGGGCCCGGTCGAGCTGATCGTGGCCTTCACCGAGATCGGCCGGGCCGTCGTGCCCGGACCGCTGGTGGAGACCGCCGCCGCGATTCCCGCACTGCTACAGGCGCTTCCGGATACAACGGCGGCCGCCGAATGGCTGCCGCAGCTCGCCGAGGGGGCCGCACTCGGCACCCTGGCCATCGGCACCGGCGTGAATACCGCCGCGGGCGTGCACAGCTCGGCGGGCGCGGGGACCGCCGGGGCCAGCGCACTGTCCGCGTCCGGCGCGCCGGTCGCGCTGGACGCCGACCTCGCCGACCTGATCCTGCTCGCCGAGGGCGATCGGGTCTCCATCGCCACCGCGGGCGCGCAGGCCGCGTCCGTCGATGCTGCCCGCCGCCTCTTCCCGCTGACCGCCAACGCTGTCCTCGCGGAGGGCGAAGGGGTCGGCGCCGCAATCGATCTCGCCTTCGATACGGCCGCCCTGGCCGCCGCCGCCCAACTGCTCGGCGCGGGACGCGCCCTGCTGGACACCAGCGTCGACTACGTGAAGCAGCGCCAGCAGTTCGGCAAGCCGATCGGCCAGTACCAGGCCATCAAGCATCACCTGGCCAATGTCCTCATCGGCCTGGACATGGCACAGCCGCTGCTCTACCGCGCGGCACTCACCCTGCAGGACGACGCGGATGCCGCCACCCGCGCCCGCGATATCTCCGCGGCCAAACTGGCCTGCGGTGAGGCGGCGTACCGGGCGGCCCGCATCGCGCTGCAGGTGCACGGCGCGATCGGCTACACCGCCGAATGCGATCTGTCGCTGTGGCTGACCAAGGTCACCGCCCTGCGTTCGGCCTGGGGCGCCCCGGCCTTCCACCGCGCCCGCATCGCCACCGCGTTGCGCGCCGAGTCCACCGCGGCCGTGGCGTGAAAGCCGCTGGGCGACAGTGCCGCGCGGCCGACCCGCTCGGCGGCATCGGCCCCTCTCTCCGACAGCTCGACACGATGGGAGCCGACGCATGAGCATCACGGCCGATCAGCAGGAACTCGTCAGCACCGTGCGCGCGGTGCTGACCAAGCACGGCGGCAGCGCGGCCATGCGGCGCGGCCTGGACGCCGAGCGCGGGTATGACGAGCAGCTGTGGAAACTGCTCTGCGAGCAGGTGGGCGTTGCGGCGCTGGCCATTCCGGAAGAATTCGGCGGGGTTGGGGTCGGCCTGGTCGAATCCCTGCTCGTGGTCGAGGAACTCGGCCGCACCCTGGCCGCGCCGCCCATGCTCGGCTCGGCCGTGCTGGGTGTGCAGGCGCTGCTGCTCGCGGACGACGCCGAGGCCAATGAGCGGCTGCTGCCCGAGGTCGCCGAGGGTGTGCGCACCCTGGCGGTGTGCTGGGCCGGACCGCAGGGCTGGGATGCCTTCGGAGTCCGCGCCGAGGGCGAAACCGTCTCCGGCACCGCGCATTACGTCCTGGACGGCGCGCACGCGGACACCCTGCTGGTGCTGACCGCCGACGGCCTCTACGAGGTCGACGGCGCGGCCGAGGGCGTCATCCGCACGGTCGTTCCGACCATGGACCCGACCCGCCGTTTGACCACCATCGAGTTCGCCTCGACCCCGGCCCGTGCCCTCGGTGCGGTCGATCTGCCGCGACTGCGCGAAATCGCCTGGGCCGCGGTGACCGCCGAACAGCTCGGCGCCGCCGAGCGCTGCCTGGACCTGACCGTGGAGTACAGCAAATCCCGCGTGCAGTTCGGCCGTCCGATCGGCAGCTTCCAGGCCCTCAAGCACCGTATGGCCGATATGTACGTGCTGGTCGAGTCGACCCGCTCGGTCGCCTACCTCGCCATCGCCGGTCTGGCGGACGGCACCGCCGAGTCCGTCGATGTGGCGTCGGCGCGCATTCACGCCACCACCACGCTCAATTCGGTGGTCTCGGAGACGGTCCAGATGCACGGCGGTATCGCCATCACGTGGGAGCACGACGCGCACCTGTTCTTCAAGCGCGCACACGGTGACGCGCAGCTGTTCGGCACCCCGGCACGGCCCCTGGCCCGTCCGGCGTAGGCGCGGCATTCACTCGGCACAGGCCGGGATCCGGCGCATAAGCGCTGGTCCCGGCCTTGTGTTGTATTTCACCACGGAAATATCGTTAGCATATGTAATTAGATAGTTAGCTTGTGCAACAATCTATGAGTGCAGCCGAACAGGCTCGCCCAGGCCGGACCGGTCCCGCGGAGCGTCAGTCCCCGGCGATTTCAAAGCCGCAATCGCCACCCCCGCGGGCCGGATCCCCTCGGCTTCAGGCTGTGAATCAACCGCACTCGTAGATGAGGAACTGACCTTGAGCACAATGTCGGTTACGCGGCCCGCCACCAGCGACGGACCAGCCAGCACCACACAACCCAAATCCGTATGGGCCGTCGCTTTCGCCTCGGTCATCGCCTTCATGGGAATCGGCCTGGTCGACCCCATCCTGAAGCCGATCGGCGAACAGCTGCACGCCTCGCCGTCCCAAGTGACCCTGCTCTTCACCAGCTATATGCTCGTCACCGGCTTCGCCATGCTGATCACCGGCGTCATCTCCAGCCGCTTCGGCGCGAAGCGAACACTGCTCGCGGGCCTGGCCATCATTGTCGTATTCGCCGCTCTCGCAGGCGCTTCCGGCACCGTCGGCCAGATCGTGGGCTTCCGCGCGGGCTGGGGTCTGGGCAATGCGCTGTTCATCGCGACGGCCCTGGCCACCATTGTCGGCGCGGCCAGCGGCGGCACCGCCCGGGCCATCATCCTCTACGAGGCCGCCCTCGGCATCGGCATCGCCACCGGGCCGCTGGTCGGCGGTTTCCTCGGCCATTTCAGTTGGCGCGCACCGTTCTTCGGCGTCTCGGTGCTGATGGCCATCGCCATCGTCGCGCTGGTGGTGCTTCTGCCCGAATCCCCGAAACCGGCGCACCCCACCTCGATCACCGCACCCTTCAGGGCCCTGGCCTATCCGGGCCTGCTCCTGGTGAGCGTCACCGCCCTGCTCTACAACTACGGCTTCTTCACCCTGCTGGCCTACACGCCCTTCCCGCTGGATATGGGCACCTATTCCATCGGTTTCATCTTCTTCGGCTGGGGCCTGCTGCTGGCCTTCTCCTCGGTCTTCCTCGCGCCGAAACTCCAGCGCGCCTTCGGAACCGTCCGCATGATGGCGCTGGCCCTGGCCCTGTTCGCCGCCGACCTGGCCGTCATGGCCGCCTGCGCCGACCACAAGCCCGTCCTGGTGCTCGGCACCGTCCTGTCGGGCCTTTTCCTCGGCATCAACAACACCCTGATCACCGAGGCCGTCATGGAATCCGCTCCGGTGGAACGCGCCACCGCGTCCGCGGCCTACAGCTTCGTCCGCTTCGCGGGTGGCGCAGCCGCCCCCTACCTCGCGGGCAAACTGGGCGAACACCATATGGCCCTGCCGTTCTGGGTCGGCGCGGGGTGCACCGCGGCCGCCGTGGCGGTACTCCTGTCCGGCCGAAAGCTGCTGGCACACATGGACGAACGCTCCCCCGCCGCCCACACCCCGGATGAGGCCCTCGCCATCACCCTCGGCGACGACTGAGCCCCGGACCGCCTCGCACCCCGATCAGGGGCGCAACACCTCCACCTCGTGCACCGGCGGCTTCTTACCGAAGCGCTTGCGCAGCGGGTAGAGAGCGGCCACCACCAGCAGGCTGACCGTGGAGGCCAGGAGTTGGTTGCGCTGATCGGCTTTGGTCGCCATGGCGACGAAGACCGCGAAGATCGCGACGATGACGGCCCAGGAGATGTAGGGGTAGCCCCACATACGGTAGGTGAGAGCCGAGGGGTCCTCGCGGCGCAGGCAGGCGCGAAGTCGCAACTGCGAGAGCATGATCGCCACGTAGACGAAGGCCAGCACGACACCGATGGAGTTCACCAGGAAGGTGAAGACCTGGTCCGGGGAGATGTACGAGGCGATGACCGCGCCCCAGGCCGCGACCGTGCCGAGCAGGACCGCGCGCGCCGGAACACCGCGCTTGTTCACCCGCACCAGCGCGGACGGCGCGTCACCGTCCCGGGTCAGCACGTAGAGCATGCGGGAGGATACGTAGATCGCCGAATTCAGCACCGAGAGAACGGCTGTGAGGATGACAACCTGCATGATGGTGCCCGCGGCGGGGACGCCCATACGGTCCAGGGCGCTGACGAACGGGCTCTGCAGCACGTGCACGTCATTCCACGGCAGGATGGTCACGACCAGAAAAATCGAGGCCACATAGAAGAGGCCGACGCGCCACAGCACATTGTTGGTGGCGCGTGCCACGGCCTGGCCGGGCTCCCTGGATTCGGCGGCGGCGACGGTCACAATCTCGGTGCCACCGAAGGCGAACATGACCACCACGATGGCGGAGAAGATTCCGGTGATCCCGTGGGGCGCGAATCCGCCGAATGCCGTCAGGTTGCCGAACCCGCTCTGGGCATCCGGCCAGAGTCCGAGGACCCAGGTCGCGCCGATCACCAGGAACAGCACGATCGCCACGACTTTGATGGAGGCGAACCAGAATTCGAATTCGCCGAAGGATTTCACCGACACCAGATTGACCGCGGTCATCAGGGTCAGCAGCGCGGCCGAGAGCACCCACTGCGGCAGATCGATCCAGCTGGACAGGATGGCCGCGCCCGCCACCGCCTCGGCCCCGACCAGGATGACGTAGAGGTACCAGTACAGCCAGCCGATGGTGAATCCGGCGAACGGACCCATGGCCATCCGCGCGTATTCGGCGAGCGATCCGGCGACCGGGCGGGCCACCACCATTTCGCCGAGCGCGCGCATGACGCACAGCACCAGCAGTCCGGCCGCGGCATAGGAGAGGATGGCGGCCGGTCCGGCGGTGCCGATGACCGAGCCGCTGCCGACGAAGAGTCCCGCGCCGATCGCACCGCCGATGGCCAGCATGGTCATATGGCGGCGGCGCAGCCCGGTCCGCAGGCCCTGCTGCTCGGTGCTGATCGGGTGGGACATCTGGCCGCCTAGAGGTTATTGCTCGAATATTGCCGGACCACCATATCGGGGCAGGTCAGGAGAGCGGAATCCGCAGGCAGGCGGCGTGCTCGCGGCCGCCGCGCGGCGTACCGTCGGGAGGTATGTCCGAGTCGAAGACGGGGCGCGTCGAATCCAGCGCCAAGCGGGTACGCGTCTATCTGGGCGGCCATCTGGCCGTCGACACCATTGCCGCCACACTGGTGTGGGAGCACGACTACTACCCCACCTACTACTTCCCGGTCGATGAGCTGCGGGTGAAACTCGAGCCCACCGGCGACGACCGGCCCGCCAATCACCTCGGCACCCCGGTCGGTTTCGACGTGATCGCCGAGGGCGTCGTCGCCCCGGGGGCGGCCGTGCAGTACGTCGACTCCCCCATCCCGGAGTTGCGGGACCTCGTCCGCCTGGACACCAATGCCATGGACCAGTGGTTCGAAGAGGACGAAGCCATCTACGGCCATCCCCGCGACCCGTACCACCGGGTCGACATCCTCTCCAGCTCCCGGCACATTCGGGTGGAGGTCGCCGGACAGACCGTCGCCGAATCCCGCAACCCGCGCATCCTCTTCGAAACCGGTCTGCCCGCCCGCTACTACCTGCCGCTCACCGATATCCGAATGGACCTGCTCGAACCCTCGGAAACCGAATCCCTGTGCCCCTACAAGGGTTTCGCCGCCTACTGGAATGTGAAACTCGGCGAGGACATCTACCCCGATCTGGTCTGGATCTACCGCACCCCGTTCCCGGAGAGCCAGAAGATCGCGGGCTTCGCCAGCTTCTACAACGAGAAGGTCGACATCTACATCGACGGAGCCCTGGAGGCCAAACGCGAAAGCCCGTTCAGCTAGCTCGAATCCACCGGACCCCACTCGCCCGACGACCGGAACAGGCGGCTCGCAATAGTGTGGTGCCATGAGCACAGAGCGACCGAAGCTGGCGGAAGAACTGGATATGCTGCCGCATCCCGAAGGGGGCTGGTATCGCGAAACCTGGCGCAGTGGAGTCGAATTCGAGCCGAAGGGGTATGACGGGCCGCGGGCGAGCGCGACGGCCATCTATTTCCTGCTGCTGCCGGGCGAGAAGTCCGCGCCGCATACCGTGCGCTCGGACGAGATCTGGTTCTGGCATCGGGGCGGTCCGCTGCTGCTGAATATCGGCGGTGAAGAGATCGTGCTCGGGCCCGATGTCGAGCGCGGGCAGCGGCCGCAGGCGGTCATTCCCGGCGGGGTGAGTCAGGCCGCCCGCCCTGCCGGTGAGGACTACGTGCTCGTGAGTTGCGTCGTCGCACCGGGTTTCGACTTCGCCGATTTCCGGCTGGACTGACACAGCGCCCCCGCCGTCGCGGGGACGGCGGGGGCGCTGACGGGGAGAAGCGACTACTCGTCGACTTCGAGCAGACCTTCGGCCACGGCGTGCTCGATGGTCTTCTCGAGGTTGGGACAGGAGTCCGGTTTTCCGAAGATCGGCCCGGCCTCTGCCATCTTGCGGAACACCGGGCAGTGATCGGCCGGATTCACCGTCCACTGCACGGTTTTCTGATTGCTGCTGTGCTTGCGCACCAGCACCTCGGTCCCGCAGGTCTGGCACGCGATCGGTGTCAGCCCGGATTCCATGTAGTGCTCTTTGTCGAGGACCGTCTGGGCGCGCACCTGCGCCCGGCGGTCCGGAAGGTCCGCGAAGTCGGGTGCTTTCGCCCAGGTGGTCATCAGACGTTCGCCTCCTCCGAAGCGGCAGCGGCGGCCTCGGCGGCCTCGGCGGCCTCGCGCTTCTTACGCATATTCTCCTCGACCTCGATACCCCATGCCTCATTGGCCTTGGTGGTGTCGACCTCGAACTCGAAGCGCTGTGTCGACTTGGGGTCGATATCGGCGACATCCACGTAGAACTGGTCGTACCAGCGACGCAGCTGGTAGACCGGCCCGTCTTCCTCGGTGAGCAGTGGATTGTCGATCTTGGACTTGTGCTTCCAGATCTCGACGTCCTGCAGGAAGCCCTCGGACACGCCCTCGGTCATCTTGGCGGCGAAGCTGGCGGCCTGCTCGTCCGGGAGGCCCTTGGGCTTCTCCAGGGTGACACCCCACTGCAGCACGAACGAATTCTGCGTGACCGGGTAGTGGCAGTTGATCAGGACCGTCTTGACCTCGTAGCCGCTGTAGCTGTTCAGCAGCGGATTGATCATGTACGACGGTCCGAAGTACGACGCCTCGGACTTGAGCAGCGAGTCGATGCCCGCCTCGGCCGCGGCCCCGATGTCGGGACGCCCCTTGGTCTCCAGGTACTGCGTCGCGACATGTCCTTCGAGCACGTTCTTGAAGTACGTGGGGAAGGCGTAGTGGATATAGAAGAAGTGCGCCATATCCACGACGTTGTCGATGATCTCGCGGCAGTTGGCGCCTTCGATCAGCAGCGAATGCCAGGTCCACGGGGTCCAGTCGCCGGACAGCTCCTCGAGCGGCTTGCCGTCCTTGTCCTGGAAGGGTCCGTCGATGTACGGGATGGTGACCTCGTCGGGCGGCGGATTGCCCTCGTGGTCGTGCCAGACGAACAGCTGGCCATTGCGCTCGAGCGTGATCCAGGACCGGGTGCGTGCCAACGGGGGAACGCGCCGGGCGTAGGGGATGCCCGTGCATTTACCGTCGCCGCCCCAGCGCCAATCGTGGAACGGGCAGGCGATGGAGTCGCCCTTGACCTCACCCATGGACAGGTCGCCGCCGAGGTGCCGGCAGTAGCCGTCGAGGATCTTCAGATCACCCTTGCTGTCCATGAAGACGACCAGCTTGGTGCCGAAGGCCTGAACCGAGTGCGGCTTGCCGTCCCGGAAGGTGCTGGCGAGTCCCAGGCAATGCCAGCCCCGGGCGTACCGGGTGGGCATCGCACCCACGTCGATCTCGCGAACCTTCCCACGGGGCTCGTGCGGGGTTGTTGACATCGTGATCCTCCTCTGGAAGTACTAGAACACGTTACAAAAAGGCAGCGCTTCACGCCAGTTTTCCGTCCAAACAATGGACAAAACGCCTCGTGAGGCGAAAGAGAGTGGCCAACGACTCATGGCAGCTACCTGTTCTCGACAGAAATAGGAACGTGTTCTAGTCTCAGAGACAAACGAGAACCGCCCGATTCACCAGGCAGGAGCAACTGGCGCGATGACGCAAGAAGTAGTTGAGCGGGTCGAGGCCCTGCTGCCCACTCTCCGCGAGCGGGCCCAGCAGGCCGAGGATCTCCGGCAGATCCCCGAAGAGTCCATCAAGGATCTGCAGACCGCCGGATTCTTCAAGCTGCTGCAGCCCAAGCAGTGGGGCGGATACGCCGCTGACCCGGTCGTCTTCTACGACACCGTGCGCAAGATCGCCAGTGCCTGCGGGTCCACCGGTTGGGTCGCGGGCATCATCGGCGTGCACAACTGGCACCTGGCGCTGTTCGATCAGCGTGCGCAGGAAGAGGTCTGGGGCGAGAACACCGACGTCCGCATCTCCTCCTCGTACGCCCCGATGGGTGCGGGTCTGGTGACCGAGGACGGCACCGGGTACACCGTGAACGGTTCCTGGGCGTGGTCTTCCGGCTCCGGCCACGCGGACTGGGTGGTCGTCGGCGGCCCGGTGATCAAGAACGGCAAGCCGGTCGACTTCGGCAGCTTCCTGATCCCGCGCAGCGAGTACGAGATCAAGGACGTCTGGAACGTCGTGGGTCTGCGCGGCACCGGCTCCAACACCATCGTGGTGGAGAATGTCTTCGTACCCAAGCACCGCTTCCTCAGTTTCCGCGCCATGGGCGAGCTGAAATCGCCTGGCCTGGAACAGAATACCGACCCGGTCTACAAGATGCCGTGGGGCACCATCCATCCCACCACCATCTCCACCCCGATCGTCGGAATGGCCTACGGCGCTTACGAAGCGCATGTGGAGCATCAGGGCAAGCGCGTGCGCGCGGCCTACGCCGGTGAGAACGCCAAGGACGATCCGTTCGGCAAGGTGCGCATCGCCGAGGCCGCCAGCGATATCGACGCCGCCTGGCGTCAGCTGTCCGGCAATGTCGCCGACGAGTACGCCTACCTGCTGCGCGGTGAGGACGTGCCGTTCGACGTGCGCGCCCGCGCCCGCCGTGACCAGGTGCGCGCCACCGGTCGCGCCGTCGCCTCCATCGACAAGCTCTTCGAGGCCTCGGGCGCCACCGCGCTCGCCAACGGCACTCCGCTGCAGCGCTTCTGGCGCGATGCGCACGCCGGCCGGGTACACGCGGCCAATGACGCCGAGCGCGCCTACGTCATGTACGGCACGCACGCGTTCGGGCTGCCGATCACCGACACGATGGTGTAGTCCATGACCACTGCATCTGATTCGCGGGCCGCCGCGGTCGAGGACATCACCTTCGAGTCGACCTCCAAGTACGCGCAGGTCCGGCCGGATCTGAAGCTGCACTATCACGAGGCGGGCGTCGGCAACGGCCCCACCATCGTGCTGCTGCACGGCGGCGGTCCCGGCGCGTCGTCATGGTCGAACTTCTCGAAGAACATTCCGGTGCTGGCGCGTGAGTTTCACGTGCTGGCGGTGGATCAGCCCGGCTTCGGATTGTCGGACAAGCCCACCGAGCATCCGCAGTACTTCGTGCACTCGGCCTCGGCGCTGAAGGATCTGCTCGACACCCTGGGCATCACCGATCGCGTGCACCTGCTGGGCAATTCGCTCGGCGGCGGCGCGGCCACCCGATTCGCGCTGGACTACCCGGATCGTGCGGGCAAGCTGGTGCTGATGGGTCCGGGCGGGTTGTCCACCAACCTGTTCGCACCGGACCCCACCGAGGGCGTCAAACTGCTGTCGAAGTTCAATTACGAACCGACACAGGCGAATCTGGAAGCCTTCCTGCGGATCATGGTCTTCGACCAGAAGCTGATCACGCCGGAGCTGGTCGCCGAGCGCTTCGAATCCGCCGGCAAGCCGGAGTCCTTGGAGGCCACCCGCGCGATGGGTCGCTCCTTCGCGAGCGCGGACTTCGAGAAGGGCATGATCTGGCGCGACGCCTACAAGCTGCGTCAGCCCGTGCTCATGATCTGGGGCCGGGAGGACCGGGTGAACCCGATCGACGGCGCGCTCGTCGCGCTGAAGATGGTCCCGCGCGTCCAACTCCATGTCTTCGGCGGCTGCGGTCACTGGGCGCAGCTGGAGAAGTTCGACGAATTCAACCGCCTGGCAACCGACTTCCTGCTCGGCGTCAAGGAGAAGTGAGCATGAGTATTCGAGCGCTCGGATACATGCGCATCGGGGCCACCGATATGGCGGCCTGGCGCGAGTACGGGCTCAAGGTGCTCGGCATGATGGAGGGCACCGGACCCGATCCGGACGCCCTCTACCTGCGCATGGACGATTTCCCGGCGCGCCTGGTGATCGTGCCGAGCGATGTGGACCGGCTCCAGGTCTCGGGCTGGGAGGTGACCGATGCGCCCGCGCTGCAGGAGCTTCGGGAGAAGCTCGCCAAGGCGGGCGTTGCCTTCCGCGAGGGCACCAAGGAGGAGGTCGCCGACCGTCGTGTCGAGGCGCTGATCTCCTTCCAGGATCCGTCCGGCAATGTGCTGGAGGCCTTCCACGGCTCGCAGTACCTGGCGCGGCGTTTCGTCAGCCCGTACGGGCACAAGTTCGTCACCGCCGAGCAGGGTTTGGGGCACGTCGTGCTGACCTGCGATGACGATGCCGCGGCACAGGCTTTCTACCAGGACATCCTGGGCTTCCGGCTGCGCGACTCGATGAAGCTGCCGCCGCAGATGGTCGGCCGTCCCGCCGACGGCGATCCGGCGTGGCTGCGGTTCTACGGCTGCAACCCGCGCCATCACGCGCTGGCGTTCCTGCCCCTGCCGAACCCGACCGGCATTGTGCATTTGATGGTCGAGGTGGAGAATTCCGACGATGTCGGCCTCTGCCTGGATCGCGCGATGCGCAAGAAGGTGAAGATGTCGGCCACCCTCGGACGGCATATCAACGACAAGATGCTGTCGTTCTATATGAAGACGCCCGGTGGCTTCGATATCGAATTCGGGTGTGAGGGTTTGGAAGTCGAGGACGAGTCCTGGATCGCACGCGAATCCACCGCGGTGAGCCTGTGGGGCCACGACTTCACCGTCGGATTCAAGTAGCACAGGGTTCCAGGAGCGAAAAGGGCGGCACAGCAATGACAACGACGGACGACCAGCCCGAAATCGACGCGCGTCAATTTCGGAATGTGCTGGGGCAGTTCTGCACCGGCATCACCGTCATCACCACGTTCGGCGCGGACGGTGCGCCGATCGGCTTCGCCTGCCAGTCGTTCGCCGCGCTCTCGCTGGAGCCGCCGCTGGTGCTGTTCTGCCCGACCAAGGCCTCCAAGTCCTGGGCGGCGATCGAGGCCAATGGCAAGTTCTGCGTGAATATCCTGGCCGAGGAGCAGCAACCGGTGTGCGCACGCTTCGGTTCGCGGGAACCGGACAAGTTCACCGGAGTCCCTTGGCGCACCTCCGCTTTGGAACTTCCGGTGCTGGACGACGCCCTGGCCACGATCCAGTGCACTGTGGATCAGGTCGTCGACGGCGGGGATCACTACATTGTGATCGGCCGCGTGCAGGCCCTGTCGGAATCCACCGATTCCGGCAGGCCCCTGCTCTTCTACCGCGGGCAGTACACCGCCATCGAACCGGAGAAGACCGTACCCGCGCCCTGGCGTGCGGACCTGGAGCATTTCCTCACCACCACCACGCTCGATACCTGGCTGTGAGGCCGGCGGCTCCATACTGAGTCGATGACGCAAGTGCCCCTGCGGAACTCATCCACAGGGGCACTGTGCATCCGGGCGGGTTGTGGATAACTGTGGATAACTCCAGCTTTTATCCGCACGTATCACCCGCGAGACGGTCACCGACCTATCCGAGCAACCCCAACTGCGCGGCACACACCCCCACCTGGAACCGCGTGCTCACCTCGAGCCTCACCATCAGCTCGGCCACATACCGCCGATAGGTCCGCAACGACACCCCGAGCCGCCGCGCCGCCACCTCATCCTTGAGCCCACTGTTCAACGCGTCCAGCACAGCCAGATCCCGCTCATCGAACCCCGCCCGCCCGAACCCGGGCCGCGAAGCCGGCCGCGCCGCCGATTCCCAAGTCATGGCGGCGAATTGGTGAATCGCCCCGATCAACGCGGGATCCCTGACCATCACCAGGTACCGCTGCTTCGCGCCCGCACCACTCCACAGCACCGCCGCATGCCGATCGATGATGAAGGTGTTCTGGAAGTCATGACTCGACACCCGAATCCTCGGCCCCAGGGTCGAATCCTCCAGCAACGGCCGCCGATCCCGTGATTCCAGGAAATCCGGCGAGTACAGCAACCGGATCCGCTTCCCCGTTCCCGTCAACTCCCGCACGGCCAGATGCCCCAGCGCGCGATGATCTTCCAGCCGCATCGGACTGGACACCGCCACCACCGCCTCGGACCGCACCCGCTGCAACAGCTGCCGCACATCACCACCGAGATCCCCACTCGGCCGAAGCCGAACAATCCCAGGTCCGATCACCCCGTGCTGCCGCATTTCCCCATCATCTGCCCCACCCCGGGCTTTCCGCCAGCCTTGGCAGCTTCATGTCACAGGCGACGAAAGGTACCGGGTAGCGGAGCCACCCCCACCTCCGAACCCTAGGCGACCCTTATAGCCGACGAGCTGGTCTGCCCCCCGGCAGGCGGATGATGTCAGCCCTTTGCGGCGGCGGCCAAGTCGGCGTTGGTGGGTTCGATGAGGACCGTGCCGTTGGGGAAGACGATCACGGGGATGTTCTTGCGGCCGTTGGCAAGTTCTATGGCTTTGGCGCGGGCGGCTTCGTCGTGTTCCACGTCGATTTCGGTGAAGGGGATGTTGTTTTCGCGCAGCCATAGCTTTGCGCGGCGGCAGTCGCCGCACCAGTCCGCTCCGTACAGCACGATGTTGGTCATGGATCGACCATAGGGGACGCGGGGGTGGGTGCCGGGGAGCGGATAACCCACAGGGCGGGATCATCGCAAGCACAGAGAAGGATTACTGTCCGACCCTAGAATTCGGGGCATGTTGATTCAGGAGCGGATTACCTTCGATCCGGCGATCTGCCACGGCAGGCCGGTTATTCGAGGGATGCGCTACCCGGTCGGGCTACTGCTCGACCTGCTCGCCGCGGGAGTTCCGGCCGAGGAGGTTCTCGATGATCATCCCGAACTGGAAGCCGACGATGTGTTCGCGGCACTGGGGTTCGCGGCGCTGATGGTCGCCGGGGCCTGAAACGGCACTGGGCCGCAACCGGAATCGGTTGCGGCCCAGTGCACTGCTGCCAGGCGATCAGGCGGTGACCGCCGCCTTTTCGCGCTGGAGTTCCAGGGCGATATCGATGAGCTGGTCTTCCTGGCCACCGACGAGCTTGCGCTGGCCGGCGCGGACGAGCATTTCCGCGGCGGAGACGCCGTAGCGTTCGGCCTGGCGCTCGGCGTGCCGCAGGAACGAGGAGTAGACGCCCGCGTAGCCCATCATCAGGGCCTGGCGGTCCAACAGGCATTCGCTCGGCATGGCCGGGCGCACAACGTCTTCGGCGGCGTCGGTAATGGCGAAGAAGTCGACGCCGGTCTTGACGCCGAGCTTATCGCAGACGCCGATGAACGCCTCAACCGGCAGATTGCCCGCGCCCGCGCCGAAACGCCGTGCGCTGCCGTCGATCTGGGTGGCGCCGGCGCGCACCGCGTACACCGAGTTGGCGACGGCCAGGCCCAGGTTCTCGTGGCCGTGGAAACCGACCTGCGCGTCATTGCCGAGTTCGGCCACGAGCGCGGAGACGCGATCCGAAACCTGCTCCAGCACAAGAGCACCGGCGGAGTCGACGACGTAGACGCACTGGCAGCCCGCGTCGGCCATGATGCGCGCCTGCTTGGCCAGGTTCTCCGGGGTGGTGGAGTGCGCCATCATCAGGAAGCCGACGGTCTCCAGGCCCAGATCCCGGGCATAGCCGAAGTGCTGGATGGAGACATCGGCCTCGGTGCAGTGCGTGGCGATGCGGCAGATGGACGCACCGTTGTCCTGCGAGATATTGATGTCTTCCTTGATGCCCACGCCGGGCAGCATGAGGAAGGCGATCTTGGCCTGCTTGGCGGTCTCCGCGGCGGCCTTGATCAGCTCCTGCTCCGGGGTTTTGGAGAACCCGTAATTGAACGAGGAACCCGCGAGGCCGTCACCGTGCGTGACCTCGATCACCGGCACGCCGGAATTATCAAGGGCGGCAACGATATCGCGCACCTCGGTGACGGTGAACTGGTGACGCTTGTGATGCGAACCGTCACGCAGCGACGTATCGGTCACCCGCACATCGATTTCGCCAGAGAAGGGCTTCAACACATTGTTCATGATCGAATCTCCTTACACCCGAGCCGAGATGATCTGATCGGCAATCACATTGCCGACCTGGGTGGCGGCTGCGGTCATGATGTCCAGGTTGCCCGCGTACGGCGGCAGGAAGTCGCCCGCGCCCTCGACCTCGACGAAGATCGAAACCTTCGCCATACCACCGGAAACCAGTGACGGATCGTCGAACTGCGGCTCATTCAGCAGTCGGTAGCCGGGCACGTACTGCTGGATCGCCTTCTCCATCTCGTGGATGGAGGCGGTGATGGCATCGCGGTCCGCATCCTCGGGAATAGCGCAGAAGATGGTGTCGCGCATGATCATCGGCGGCTCGGCCGGGTTCAGAATGATGATCGCCTTGCCGCGCTGGGCACCACCGATGGTCTCGACGCCCTTGGAGGTGGTCTTGGTGAACTCGTCGATGTTCGCACGGGTTCCGGGACCGGCCGATACCGAGGACACCGACGCCACGATCTCGGCGTACGCCACGGGAACGATCCGGGAAACGGCCGCGACCATCGGAATCGTCGCCTGACCACCACAGGTGATCATGTTGACGTTCGGTGCGTCCCGCAGCGAATCCAGGTTCACCGGCGGAATCACGGCCGGACCGACAGCGGCGGGGGTGAGATCGACGGCGCGAATGCCCGCGGCCTCATACTTGGGCGCGTACGCGCGGTGCACGTACGCGGAGGTGGCTTCGAACAGCAGATCGGGCTTCTCATCAAGGGCGAGCAGCCAATCCGCGCCTTCGGCGGAGGTCTCCAGACCCAGTCCGCGGGCCCGTTTGAGGCCCTCGGAATCCGGGTCGATACCGATCATCCAGCGCGGTTCGATCTTGTCCGAACGCAGCAGCTTGTACAGCAGATCGGTGCTGATATTGCCGGAGCCGACGATGGCCGCGGTGACTTTGCCAGTCACAACTTTCTCCTACTCGGTTGTTGTCAGCTGAAACGCAGACGGACGGATCCGAGTCCGGCGAACTCGGCGATGAAGTCGTCGCCCGGGCGGGCGTCGATGGCGCGGGTGCAGGATCCGGGCAGCACGATGTCGCCCTTCTTCAGCCGGACACCGAACGAGGCGACCTTGCGGGCCAGCCACGCGACGCCGATGGTCGGATCACCGAGCACGGCATCGGAGCGGCCCTGCGCCACGACCTCGCCGTTGCGGGTGAGCACCGCGTCGATCTTCTTGATATCCAGCTCATTCGGAGCGACGCGCTCCTTACCGAGCACCCAGCCGGCAGAGGAGGCATTATCGGCGATGGTGTCGCACAGCCCGATCTTCCAGTCCTTGATGCGGGTGTCGATGAGTTCGATGGAGGGGGCATACGCGACTGTGGCGTTCAGCACATCCTCTTCGGTGCAGTCCTCGCCGGGCAGATCCGCGCCGAGTACGAAGCCGACCTCGACCTCCACGCGCGGGTACAGGAACTGGGAGGTATCCACCGGGACGTCTTCGAAGACCTCCATCTCGGCGAGCAGATGCCCGTAATCGGGTTCGTCGACCCCCATCATCTGCTGCATGGCGGCCGAGGACAGGCCCACCTTGTGACCGATGATGCGGGCGCCGGCCGCGGTCCGCCGCCGGATATTGAGCAACTGGATCTCATAGGCGTCGACCACGTCGATGTCGGGATAGCGCGCGACCAGCGGGTCGAGCGGAATCCGGTCCCGCTCAGCCAGGGCGAGCTCTTCTGCCAGTTCACTCCGTAGCGCGTCGGTCAGCACGCTGTTTCCTTCCATCGAGGGGCCCGGCCGGTGGCCACGCAGTTAAGAGACTAGAAACTGAAACGAGTTTTTGTGAAGTAAATCGCCTCAGCAGTCCTATCTGCCAGACCAACATAGACCAAACCAGGATTGATTCTATAACGTGTTCTACATGACTGATCGGGATTACGACGTGGTGGTGGTCGGCAGCGGTGCCGCCGGTATGACCGCCGCCCTCACCGCCGCACACCGCGGTCTGCGCGTGGTGCTCATCGAGAAGGCCGCGCATTACGGCGGTTCGACCGCCCGCTCGGGCGGTGGTGTCTGGATCCCAGGCAACAAGGCGCTCAAGGCTTCGGGACGCCCCGACGACCGCGAGGACGCCCGCACCTACCTGCGCAGCATCATCGGCGATGCGGTGCCCGCCGACAAGATCGATACCTATATCGACCGCGGCGCGGAGGCTTTCGACTTCGTGCTGGACCACTCCGCCCTGAAGATGAAGTGGGTGCCGGGCTACTCCGACTACTACCCGGAGGCACCGGGCGGCCGCGCGGAAGGCCGCTCCTGCGAACCCAAACCGCTGAACCTCAAGATCCTCGGCGACGAACGTTTCAACCTGGAACCGCCCTACTCCAAGGCTCCGCTGAATGTCGTTATCCTGCAGGCCGATTACAAGAAGCTGAACCTGCTGCGCCGCCACCCCATCGGCTTCGCCACCGTACTGCGCGTCGGAACCCGTTGGGCCTGGGGCAAAGTCACCGGCAAGGCGCTCGTCGGCATGGGCCAGGCGATCATCGCCGGTCTGCGCAAGGGCCTGCTGGACGCGAATGTGCCTGTGCTGCTGAACACTCCGCTCACCGGACTGGTCATCGAGAACGGCGTGGTCACCGGCGTCGAGGCCGAGCAGAACGGCGAGCCGGTGCGCTTCAACGCCAAGTACGGCGTCGTCCTGGGCGCGGGCGGCTTCGAGCACAACGCCGATATGCGGCACAAGTACCAGCGTGAACCCATCACCACCGAATGGACCACCGGCGCGGCCGCCAATACCGGCGACGCCATCCGCGCGGGCCTGGAAGCCGGTGCGGCCGTTGACTTCATGGAGGACGCCTGGTGGGGTCCGACCACCATGAAGGGTCAGGGCAAGCCGTGGTTCGCACTCGCCGAGCGCAATCTGCCCGGGTGCATCATCGTCAACGCCGAAGGCAAGCGATTCGGTAATGAGTCCGCTCCTTACGTCGAAGCTGTGCACACCATGTACGGCGGCGAATACGGGCAGGGTGACGGCCCCGGCGAGAACGTGCCCTCATGGCTGGTGTTCGACCAGCGCTACCGGAGTCGCTACATCTTCGCTGGTCTGCAGCCCGGTCAGCGTTTTCCGTCCCGCTGGATGGAAAACGACAATATTGTCGTGGCCCCGACCTTGGCCGAGCTCGCCGAGAAGATGGGCGTGCCCGCCGATAGCCTGGGCGCGACCGTCGAACGCTTCAACGGATTCGCCGAGACCGGTGTGGACGAGGACTTCAGCCGCGGTAAGAGCGCCTACGACCGCTACTACGGCGATCCCACCATCAAGCCGAATCCGTGCCTGAACAAGCTCGAGGTCGGCCCGTTCTACGGCGTGCGGATGTACCCGGGCGACCTGGGCACCAAGGGCGGTCTGGTCACCGACAACGACGGCCGGGTGCTGCGCGAGGACGGGACCGTCATCGACGGTCTGTACGCCGCGGGCAATACCTCCTCGCCGGTGATGGGCCACACCTACGCCGGTCCCGGCGCGACCATCGGACCCGCCATCACCTTCGGCTATCTGGCCGCCCTCGATATCGCCGCCAAGGCGAAGGACGGGCAGCCGGTTTCGGCCGAGCAGAACTCCTGAACCGTCCCAACCCGGTTCAGGACGGGTTGGGCGCGAGTCCGGGTCACGTCGGATTCACGCCC
Source organism: Nocardia acidivorans NBRC 108247 (assembly GCF_001625085.1). Taxonomy (GTDB): domain Bacteria; phylum Actinomycetota; class Actinomycetes; order Mycobacteriales; family Mycobacteriaceae; genus Nocardia; species Nocardia acidivorans. The sequence goes on along the minus strand of NZ_BDAW01000030.1, from coordinate 31,452 downwards.
AACCCACCCCGGCCGGACCGCCGCCACCGGAACCCCCTGCCCGGCGTCGGCGGTCCGGCACCATAACTTCAGACCCCGGCGGTACCGGCCCCGCCATCCCGCCCGAACCACCCGTCATCCCGGCGCGTTTCGGCCGGGATCCACACCGGCGGCCGATCAACCACGGTGGAACCCGGCCAAAAAGCAGGCCGGGCCGACGAAGGCCGGTGAGAATCCCGGCGAGCGGGCGCGTTGCTTGCTTGCGGGAGCCGAGCGCCGCAGGATCGGACCCGAGTGGGTCCCTGGGTGACCGCCCACCGATTCACGAGGAGAACTTCATGCCCATCGATCCGAATATCGCGCTCGGCGCACAGCTTCCGTCCGTCGACTTCAGTTGGACGCCGTCGGATGTGCAGCTGTACAACCTGGCGCTGGGTGCGGGTGCGCGCTGGACCGAGCCCGCCGAGCTGCGCTATGTGGATGACCGCAATCCGCAAGTTCTGCCCTCTTTCGCTACGGTCGCACCGTTCTTCCATGAGACCGAGCCGCCCAAGGTGCAGTTCCCGGGTGTTGACATCGACCTCGCGAAGGTGGTTCACGGCAGCCAGGAGATCGTGGTGCACCGGCCGATTCCGGCCTCGGGCAAGGCGGTTTTCGAGCGCCGGATCAGCGAGATCTGGGATAAGGGCTCGGCCGCGGTGATCTGGCAGGAACACACCGCCACCAGCTCCGATGGCGAATTGCTGTGGACCGCGCGCTCTTCCATCTTCGCCAAGGGCGAGGGTGGTTTCGGCGGCGATCGCGGCCAGTCCGCCAAGACCGAACTGCCCGATCGCGCACCGGATTTCGATGTGCTGACCCGGACCCTGCCGCAGCAGGCGCTGCTGTATCGCATGTGCGGTGACCGCAATCCGCTGCACTCGGACCCGGAATTCGCCCGTAATGCCGGATTCCCCAACCCGATTCTGCACGGCCTGTGCACCTACGGTCTGGTGCTGAAGACGGCCACCGATGCGGTGCTCGGCTCGGATGCCGCGCGCGTCACCGGATTCCGCGCCCGATTCGCCGGAGTTCTCTACCCGGGCGAGACGCTGCGCACCCGTATCTGGCAGAGCGAGGGCGAACTCCTCATCGCCGCAACGGTGGTCGAACGCGATGACGCACCGGTGCTGGCCGATGTGGTGCTGACCCACACCGCGTAAAGCACCCGAAACAACTGGGCCGCGACCGATTTCCGGTCGCGGCTCGTTCTGTTTTCGGTCACCGTAACGTTTCCGGGCAATCGGAATTTTTCAATCGCCCGATTGCTTTCGCGGGCCCGATGGCGACGTTCCCCCGATTGCGTTCAGCTCACCCGAATCGAGACCCGGCCGCGGTTCTCCCGTGCGAACTGTCCGGGCGACTGTCCCTTCCAGGCGCGGAAGGCCGAGGTGAAGGCCGAGACGCTGGCGTAGCCGAGCCGAACCGCGGCCTGCTCCACCGTCATTCCGGTAATGAGCAACTCCTCGGCCAGCATGCCGATGGTCTCGGTGGTGAGCTCACGGAAGGTGGTGCCCTCATCGGCGAGGCGACGGCGCAGGGTGCGCACACTGAGGTCCAGCTCGGCCGCTATGCGTGATTGGTCGGCTATACCGCCGCGGCTGATGAGCAACTGCCGCACCCGGCCGCTGATCCCGACCCGGCTGCGCCGACGCTGCATGAGATCGGCGCACTGCTGTTCGTAGAAGCGCGCGGTCGCCGAATTCGATTGCGGCAGTTGCAGACTCTGGATATCTGCGGGACCGGTCACCACCGAGCGGGCGGCATTGAAGATCACCTCGTCCACCCCCAGCATGGCCCCGAACATCTCGTAGACCGGATGCGGCGGAAAGGCCACCGCCACCCTGGTGATGGGTGGACGCATGGGCAGCACATCCTGCTGGATCGTCCAGATGGCCGCCACATCGCGCTCCACCGCGAAGCGGCGCACCTCGCGCGGAACTCCACTGTCGTCCCGGACAATTGAGACATCCGATCCGTCGATCACCAGGTGGTGGCGGGCCACGGTGAAGGACAGATCCGCGTAGCGCAATGCCAGACTCACCGCATCGCGCACGGTCGGACAGCTCATCAGCGCGAAGCCGAGCACCCCCAAACTGGGCGGATGGCACAGTAATCCGGCCATCAATCCCATTCCCGGTTCGTCGCCGACCCCGGCCACCACATTGCGCATGAGGGCCAGTTCCTGACCGAGGGTGATCTCGGCGGTGGAGTCGAGCAGATCACCCTCTCGAATCCCGGTGCCGCGCAGCAGGGCCGGTGTGGCTATCCCCCGTCCGGACGCGAATTCGACCAGCAGTGCCGCACTGGTTATGGAACGCAACTGCGCCTGGCCGTCGGTCACAGGAAAATCTTCGCAAACTCCCGGCGTACTCAGGGTCGGAACCAGCGGGTAAGTTGCTGTTATAGGCCGAAATTCGGCTGTTTCTGACCTACGAAGTACTGGCCCGATGAGCCGCTCCGGTCTTATGGTGAATATCTAGCGAACTACTCCTGATACACCCCGATACAACCGATAGACATGGAGAAGGTGAACCAATGGCCGGCTGGCAGGTGTTCACAGCCACCCTGGCAATGCTCACGATCATGGCCGTCACGGTCGCGAGCCTGCATCAACCGCATCGCGATCCGGACAGACTCTCGGTGGATCGGATCCGCGAGCGAATCAGCAATGAGCACACCGCATCCGCCGATCCGATCCTGTCCACTTCGGCCTGGTCGCACGGCGCCCCGGACCATCAACTCGACGTGCAGGAGGCACACCGCACCATGCAGCAGCATCGCCGCTGCGTGGTCGGTGAATGCGACCGCAAGGGCGCGGCCTTCCGCGCCCTGGTCGAGGCCGGGCGCATCAAGCCGACGCGGATGCCACCGGCCCTGCAATAGCGGTCAGCCGCCGGACCGCTCGTCCACCAGTCCTCGAACGATCAGGGCGTACAACAGGATCACCGTGATCGGCGCGATGATCGGCATCCAGGACAACCCCGCGGGCAACAGTGTCGCGACTCCGGCGGCCACCGTGAAGACCAGCGCGCCCGCCACCGAGGGGACGGTGGTGGGCACCACCCCCACCGGCGCCGAGACCGTCGCGGTATTGAGCAGGTAGGTGGTGGCGACCACACCGATGGCCCCGGCTACCAGGGCGCCGGTATCGGTGCAGGCGAGCACGGCCAGTGCGACCAGTACCGCGCCGACCGCGCTCACCCGCCACCGCCAACCCGCCACGGCGAGCGCGAAAGTGGGTGCGGCCACCCAGGGCAACACCAGGGCGACCCCCAGCGTGAGCAGCAGCCCGGCGAGCACCGCGAGGAATCTGGTCATCGGCGCACCCGGACGGTGCGACGCTGCTGCGGCAGCAACCGCATGATCTGATCGAGCCGGGTGTCCTCCGGCCACGGCACGATATCCACCCCGACGGTGCTCATATCGCGGTACATGGCGGTGCGCTCCAACTGCCACATGCGCGCCAGCGTGGAGTCCAGCCCGTCCCGGAACGGCGGACCGCGCAGTACGTCCACCACCACCACGACATGTCCGCGCTTGCGCAGATCGATCAGGGCCAGCGCGAATTGGGTGTCCAGCAGGGTCGAGAAGGCCACCACCACCGCGCCGATCGGCACCCCCGCGTGCGGGGCAAGCGAGCCCGAGATGGCGATATGCTCATCGCCCACATCGAGCACGGTGTCGACAATGCGATAGAACTGCCGGCGGCCGATATCGGGGCGCAGCCAGCGCGGCGAATTCCCCAGGCAGACAACGGCGGTGCGGTCACCGGCCTGCAACGCGGACTGCGCCACCTGGGCCGCGCCGCGCACCGACAGCTCCAGCGAATCCGAGGCCGGGCCGGGGGCCTGCATCGAAGTGTCCACCAGTACAACGACATCCGCCGCGCGGTTGGTGAAGCGCTCGGTAACGAACAACCGCCCGCGCCGAGCGCTGACCGCCCAGTTCACCGTGCGCAGCTGATCACCGGGCGCGTACGCGCGCACATCGGCGAACTCCACGCCCGGACCGTGCCTGCGGGTCAGGTGCGAACCGATACGCTCGGGAAGTTCGGTGCGCGGCAGGCGCATTCGCTGCGGATCGGTGATCGGGTACACGTACACCTGACCGGCGGGCAGCTGCACCGAGGCCACCGCCAGCCCGGCCGGACTCAACGCGGTCACCCGCACCGGCACCGGATACCTGCCCCAGCGCGAGGCGGACAGGGCCAGCCGCATTCCGGCCGGGGAGGTCCCCGAGTCGAAGGACTCCTCCACCCGCATCTCCATACCGCGCACGGGCTGGGAATGCAGGCGCAGCAGTGCGTGTCCGCTCTCCACGAACGCGCCGGCGGTCAGCACGACTTCCTCGGTCTCGAAACAGCGCAGCACCCCGACCCCATCCACTTGGATCCTGGTGCGCGACTGCTGCAAGGGCGCGGTGGCCAGCACCCCGAGCATCGGCGCGGCGAAGACCACCAGCTGCCACTGGCCGAGCATCACCGCCGCCACCAGAGCGGGCACCGACACCGCCGCCAGCATGAATACCAATGGTGCGGGCCGCCAACGCAATTCGGTCTCCGTGGCGGCGCTCAGATCACGATGCTTCACCGATACCTCCCCGCCGGTGTGGATCCCGGCCGAGAACATGCCGGGATGATGGGGGTTGGGACTGGCACCGGCCGGGATGACGGGGCAGGGACTCGCACCGACGGGCCGGGGCGCGCTCCGATGTCGCCCCGCCCGGCGGAACCCCGCCTCGTCATCCCGGCGCGCTTTTGGCCCGGATCCACCAAACCCGATACGCACACTGCCGGTGTGGATCCCGGCCGAAAGCATGCCGGGATGGCGGGCGGAGACTGCGGCCGGGGCTGTACTACGGCGGGTGGCGGCTGGAGGTTCATGTGCGGCTCATGCCGGGGTGGCGCGGGGAACCGGGAGGCGGCGCAGGAGTTCGGCGATGACGTCCTCGCCGCGGATGCGGCGGACCCACATCTCCGGGCGCAGGGTGATGCGGTGTGCCATGGCGGGAATGGCGAGGGCTTTCACGTCTTCCGGGACCACGTAGTCGCGGCCGTTGAGAAGGGCTCGGGCGCGGGCCATTTGGACCAGGTCGAGTTCGGCTCGGGGGCTCGCGCCGACCTCCACCTGGGGATGGCCGCGGGTGGCGGAGGCAAGGGAGACGACATAGCCGACGACATCGGGGTGCACCGTCACGAATTCGACGGATTGGCGCATCTCCATCAGGCCCTCGGCATCGACGACCTGACCGATCTGCGCGGGCTGCGATCCGCGTTCCAATCGGCGGCGGATCATCTGCATCTCATCGTTCTCGGAGAGATAGCCGAGCCGCAATTGCATGGCGAAGCGGTCCAATTGGGCCTCGGGCAGCGGATAGGTGCCCTCGTACTCGATCGGATTGTCGGTCGCCATCACGATGAAAGGCTGTGGCAGCGGGAAGGTTTCACCGTCGATGGAGACCTGCCCCTCGGCCATGGCCTCGAGCAGCGCCGCCTGCGTCTTGGGCGGGGTGCGGTTGATCTCGTCGGCCAGCAGCATATTGGTGAAGACCGGTCCGCGGCGGAAACTGAAACGGCCCGAATGCATGTCGTAGATGGTGGAGCCGATCAGATCGGCGGGCAGCAGATCCGGGGTGAACTGCACCCGGGTGAAGTTCAGCCCCAGCGCCGTCGCGAACGAGCGCACGATCAAAGTCTTGCCGAGGCCCGGCAGATCCTCGATGAGGGTATGCCCGCCCGCCAGCACCGCGATCATGATGAGCTGCAGTTCATCCCGCTTGCCCACCACCACCCGGCCCATCTCCCGCAGCACGGCATCGGTGCGCTTGACGGTCATGTCCATCGGTGAGGTCATATCAGTACTCGCATATCAGAAGCCTGTTCACATGTTCTGGAGGCGGCGCAGGATCTCGTCCAGCGCCGGTCGGCCCGGCGCCGGATTCACCTGATCGCGTAGCGCCGCATTCGCGGGATCCACCCAGCGCCACAGTTCGGGTCCGAACAGTAGTTGCCCGGCGGCCTCGGTGGCCCGCCGATTCTTGGCCATCCGATGGCCGCTACTGCTCTCGAATTCCTTGGCGAGCAACGGCCGCAGATGCCGATCCCACTCCGCGCGGGTGCCCTCGGCACGATCGGCGAGCAGCTGTGCGCGGGCCTGCCAGCGGATCAGCATCTCGGCCGGGCCATTGTCGATCTCATTGTCGGCCGGGCCGGTGGGCTCGTACCGGCGGGCGCGGTCCAGCAGTGACCAGACCAGCAACCCCAGCACCCCGGCGACCGGGATGCCCGCAATGGGCAGCAGGGTGGTGCGCTCATTGTTCAAGGCGATCAGCTCGAAGAGGCCGGCCAGGATCAACCCGACCACCACGATCGCTACCCGGTTCATGGCGTCGCCGCCTCTCCCTGCAAGTCCGCCAACACTATTCGCAGTAGTTGTTCGGCCCTCATGCGCTGCCACTCCAGCATGGAGTGCGGGCTGAAACGGGCTTCCTCGAAGAGCGCCACCAACTCTCGCGCCGAGGCGTCGTGCAGGAAGCCTCGATCGAAGGCGCGGGCCAGCACCTCCGAGGGGGTGTCCGAGGCCAGCGGCGCGACCTCGCGCGCCTGCGCCAGACCGCGCTCCATGGCGACATAGCAGGCGATGATGGCGGTGCGCGGATCCTGGCCGGGCGCGATCATGGCCGCCAGGCCCATCTCCGCGACCTTGGCCAGCGAGACCGCCTCGGTCGGCGTATTGGGCTCCGCACCAGTGGTTTTCGTTTCGGGGCGGCGACTGGAGCTGACCGCGACCACCACCAGACCGGTCATGGCGACCAGAACCAGCGCGACCGCGCCGACCGCCACCAGCACCAGTACGGTGCCGCTGAGCGGTGGATCGGGCAGCGACTCCGGCGGCGGGGTCACGGTCTCCACCGGTTCGGTCACCGAGGTGGTGGGCGGCCCGGTGGTGACGGTCTGCTCCGATTGATCATTTCGGCCCGGGCCGACCAGGTAGATGCTCAGTACCGCGGTGAGCACCAGGGTGACCGCGGCCAGTGCGATCAGTATCAGCAGGCCCAGGCGTGGCAGACCGGTGCCGCGGCGGTCCGATTCGCGGTCCGGCTCCGGCATGGACAGCGGCAGGCGGTGCTGGCTGTTGATCACGCCGGCCGCCAGGATCACCACCGAGACCAGCAGCAATACCGGCATGAGTGCGAGGGTCACCGCCGAGGGTGTGCCCGGGGTGGATGGCCCTCCGGTGCCGGGGATATAGCCGCGCAGGGCGACGACGGCCAGCATCAGCAGGGCGATCGAACCGATCACCCGCGATGCCAGTGTCCCCACCCCAGTCACGCGTACCCCTAACCAGAGTCCTGTAAATCAGGCACATAGTTACATGCCGGTAGGTCCGGTTGGGGGGAATTGGCAAACACCGATTACATGCGGTTCCCGCATATATCGGCGCTCGAGGTGTGGCCACCGCACCGCACGTCTCCCGGTAGCAAGACAGACAGTTCGTGCCAATGGCTCATAACAAACCGCACTGAATAAACGGAACGCCGGACCGAATCGAGCCCGGCGCGCGGGGGCCGCACCCGCAGAATTCGGCGGCCATACCCGGTGGATTCCGCGGCTACGCCGAGCGGCGCACCCGCGCGCGCAACCGGTTCAGTGCCGAATCCGTCAGTGCGGCAGGTGCTTCCGGAGTCCGTCGGACGTTCCGGAGCAGACCCGGGCGCAGCGCCTCGGACGGCGCCGAGGTCCGGGATACCGGACGCTCCACCGGATTCCGGGATTCGACCAGCCGCCCGAGCGCCCGGAAATCCCAGCCCGCCGCCAGCCACGGCTCCGGATCCAGCGCATTGCGGGCATCGATCAGGGTCCGCCCGCGCGCAACCGTGCGCAGGAACGCGGGATCAAGATCCCTGAACTCACTCCACTCGGTCAGATGCAGCACCACATCGGCCTCGTGCAGCGCCGCGGCGGCGGTGGCGGCGTAGATCAACTGCGGGGCGACCGCGCGCGCCGGGGCCGTCGCCGCCGGATCGAAGGCGGTGACCTGTACACCGGCGGCCTGCAACCGGATCGCCACATCCAGCGCGGGCGAATCACGCACATCGTCCGAGAGCGGTTTGAAGGCAATGCCGAGAATGCCGACCCGGTGGGAACCGTTGGCGTGCAACAGATCCAGGGTCTCGCGCACCACGCGCTCGCGGCGGCGCAGATTGATGGTGTCGATATCGCGCAGGAAGTCCACGGTCTCGGCGGCCCCGAGTTCACCCGCGCGGGCGATGAGCGCGCGCACATCCTTGGGCAGACAGCCGCCGCCGTAACCCAGTCCCGCACCGAGGAATTTGCGGCCGATCCGGTCGTCGTGGCCGAGCGCGTCCGCCAGCAGCGTCACATCCGCGCCGGTGAGCTCGCACAGTTCGGCCATGGCATTGATGAACGAGATCTTGGTCGCCAGAAAGGCATTCGCGGAGACCTTGATCAACTCCGCGGTCGGCAGATTGGTGATCACCACCGGGGAGCCCGCCGCGATCGGGGTGGCGTAGACCTCGCGCAGCGCCCATTCGGCGTCCGGGGTGGTGACGCCGAAGACCAGGCGATTGGGGCTCAGCGTGTCGTGCACCGCGTGCCCCTCGCGCAGGAACTCCGGATTCCAGGCCAGATCCACCGAGATGCCGGGCGGGGCCAGCTCTGCGATGCGGGTGGTCAGCGCCTCGGCGGTGCCGACCGGCACCGTAGACTTGCCGACGATCAGACAGTTGCGGGTCAGATGCGGCACCAGACCCTCCAGCGCGGCGTACAGCTGGGAGAGATCGGCCGCGCCCTGGGGTCCGGGCGGGGTCCCCACACAGAGGAAATGCACATCGGCGAAGCGGGCGGCGGCCACCAGCGAAGTGCCGAACCGCAACCGGCCCGACCGCACATGTCCGGCAAGCAATTCCGGCAGTCCGGGCTCGTGGAAGGGCACCCGGCCCGCCGAGAGCGCGGCCGCCTTGGCCGGATTGTTGTCCACGCCGAGCACCTCGAAGCCGAGTTCGGCCATACCCGCGGCGTGCGTGGCGCCGAGGTAGCCGGTGCCGATGACGGAGATGCGCAGCATCAGGAGGCCTCCTTGGAGAGCGGGCCGCGGAGGTCGCCATCGCCTGGCAGTCGGCGGCGTTCCGCGATCACTTCGCGGTAGTGGCGAATCAGCAGATCGTTCACGGCCGCCCAGGAGCGGTCGCGCACGCTGCGCTGAGCGGTCTGGGCGGTCCGCGCGCGCAGGTCGTCGTCTTCGGCGAGGCGGCGCACCAGGGCCACCATGGCCTCGGCATCGCCCGGGGGATACAGGAATCCGGCGCCGGGGGTGACCACATCGATGGGTCCGCCCGAGCGCGGCGCGACCACCGGCACACCGGAGGCCATGGCCTCCTGCGCTGCCTGGCAATAGGTTTCGTGGCGTCCGGTGTGCACGAAGACGTCAAGGGAGGCATAGGCCGCGCCCAGTTCGGCGCCGTGCAGCACACCGAGGAACTGCGCGCCGGGCAGCAGTTTGCGCAGCCGCTTCTCCTCGGGGCCGCCGCCGACGATCACCAGCTTCACACCGGGCAGCGGCAGCAGGTGCGCGAGGAGTTCGAGCTCCTTCTCCGGGGCCAGGCGGCCGATATAGCCGACGAGCGTTTCACCGTTGGGGGCCAAGCGATTTCGCAGTTCCGCCGAGCGGCGGAACGGGCCGAACTGCTCGAGATCGACCCCGCGCGGCCAGCGCGCCAGACCGGGGACACCCATCAGCTCCAGCTGCCGCAGGCTCGCGGTGGAGGGGGCCAGGGTGCGGTCGACCTGGAGATGGATGCGCCGGGTGAGCGCGGCCATGGTGCGCACGCCGCCGGGCAGGTCATAGCGTTCGGCGAATCCGACCAGGTCGGTTTGATAGATGGCCACGGTCGGCACCCCGAGCTCACCGGCGACCCGCGCCGCCTGATACCCCAGCGTCGCCGGGGAGGCGATATGCACGACATCGGGTTCGAAGTCGCGCAGCACCTTTCGCAGGCGGCGGCGCGTCTCGAGCCCGATCCGGAAGTCGCGATAGAAGGGCAGGCGCGCCCCGCGCACCACGTGCACCCGGAATCCGGCGTACTTCGCGGGACCGGTCGGAGCCATCAGAACGGCTTCGTGCCCTTTGGCGGCCAGGTGGTCCAGTACCCGTCGCACCGAGTTGGTGACGCCGTTGACCTGGGGAAGGAAGGATTCGGCGACCACCAGCACGCGGAGTCGACCGCCGGGGATGCTCGGGTGCCGGGGCGCTGAACCCCTGGCCTGCTCGCGGATTCGCATCGGTCCCCTCCGGTTCGGTGCTGCCTCCTGATTGCACGGTAGGAAGCCGCTCGCAACGCAAGCCCCCCTCCGCGTAGACGGCACGTGAACCGTTTCCGTCGATCAAGTCGGCGTGTTCACCCGAGCGTCGCCACCCCGTCGCGCATCGGTCTCGCGCACCGCGAAAGGGCCGGTCGTCAGGGGGTCGGGACCGGTGTAGCCAATTCGCTCAGGCGACTCAGGGTGCGGTAGAGATCGGGGACGCGGGCGACCCGGGCGCCCAACTCCGCGAGCGGAACCCGGGCGTACAGCGAGAGTTCCAGGTCCGCGTCGTAGAGCACGTCGACCAGGTGCACCAGGCGCATCACCCAGTCCGCCGGGATCGAATCCATGGGCGGGACCTCGCACAGGGTCCACTTCTCGAATTGCCCGGCGAGTTCCAAGAAGTCGGCCGCCGACACCGGGATGCCGCAGAGCTCCGCGAAATCGACCGTCAGTTCGCCATTCTCGGCCGCGCGCGCGTGCAGTCGGCGATGCGCGACGGGCACCCGCGCCGAACCGATGGTCGGGCACTCGCCGACCATGTAATGCCCGCCCGCGAATCCGGTATGCCGTTCGCCGCGGCGGCGGTAGTCCTGCGGGCCGTTCACCGAGAGCACATCGAGGTGCTCGACGATCAGGTCGATGGTGGGCTCGAACATCGGGTGCCACAGTGGATTCGGCATCAGCTCCCGCGGCGGGTAATTCGAGGTCACCACCAGTGTGATCCGCCGGGCGAACAGCAGATCCAGCAGTCGGGCCACCAGCCGGGCGTCGCCTGCGTCGTGCACATGGAATTCGTCGAAGCAGATCAATCGCGCGTCGCCGAGCAGTGCGGCCGCCGAGGCGTCGATATTGCCGTATTCGTGAATGCCCGCGTTGAGCCGGGCGAAGAAGCCGTGGAAGTGGTACCTGCGCTTGTGTTCCGAGGGCACCGCTTCGAAGAACCGGTTCATCAGCATGGTCTTGCCGCGCCCCGGGCCGCCGTACAGGTACAGCCCGCGCGGCCGCCGCCACCGCCTGCCCACCCGCGCCGCGAGGGCATCGAGTCGGTCGGCGGCCAGTTGCTGGTCGTGGTCGAGAACAATCCCACCGGTTTGCACGGCGACCTCCCTGGGTCCGAATCGGCTTCCTCTATAGATATAGAGGAAGCTGCGGCCGCGGAACAGCGGAGGTGATCACATACACAGCATGGAACTCAGAGATGTTGCGTAATCCGCAGATCGGGCCACGGCGGCCGCTTGAACACCGCCGCCGTCGCCAGCGCCGCGGCCACGAACCCGGTGAGCACCCCGATCAGGGCGATCCGCCCGTCATCCTCCACCGGCTCCCACCGCACCTCACCCCCGTGCACCACGAACACCCCGAGCGGCCGGGGCCGGGGCCGCAACCAGCCCCCGACCCCCGTCACCGTAATGATCGTGGCCCCCTCGGCCGTCTGCATCGGCTCCCCGTAGACCCGCGAATAATCCACCGCCGGAAGCTCTTTCATTCGATCCTGCAACACGGCCGGCCCCTTCCCTCGTCGGTCCCCCAAACCTACGCTCACACCGCCAGTTGCAAGGCCGGAGTCGCGATGGCCGTATCCCATGTACAGCACCGGGGAACACCGTCGTCTTAGACGACCGCGCCCGAATCGTGGTGATCACCGCGCCCGCGAAGTAGAGGATCACCCCGATCGCCGCCGCGATCCCGGTCACCCGAATGAAGAACCCGACGATCAACCCGAGCGCCCCGCCCCTTGGCCAGCGCCAGCGGATTCCACCACGCCCGCGGCACCCCGTACTGAATCAGTGGATTATCCCCGCACCCTTGAACCAATGTGTCGGCACATCACCGGGTTTCGGGTTGTGGCCATTGCGGAATTAGCGGCCGTTCAACTCGGCGGGGATACTGCCGCGCACGGTCAGATCGGGTGCGGACAGCTCATCCGGGACGGGCTCGTAGTGTGCGGACAGGTACCGCTTGGCAAGCATGACAAATCTTTCCTATCGATGAAATCCGCTGGGCGATCGGATGAATGGCCGCTATTGCGCGGGGACGAGCACGACTTTGCCGGTGACGGTGCGGGATTCGGCCAGGGACAGGGCTTGGGCGGCCTGGGTCAGGGGGAAGCGGGCGGCGATCTGAGCGTGCAGGTCACCCTTGACGGCGAGGGCGAAGACCGCGGTCAGGTCCTGGGCCAAACGGCGGCGAAACGCGGTCGCGCGGCGCTGTCCGGCCCAGATGTTGTAGAAGTGGGCATTGCGCTTGTTGGGCAGGACATTCCACAGCATGAGCCGGGCGAACAGGCGCAGCACAGGAAGCCGAGAATTGCCCGCGTCATCTTTGGTGGAGGCGGTGCCGTAGGCCATCAGGGTGCCGCCGGGTGCGAGCAGCGAGAACGAATCCACAATGCCCGGACCGCCGACGTGATCGAAGACCGCGTCCACGCCGTCGGGGGCCAGCGCCCGCACCTGTGCGACCACATCGCCGCGGTAGTCGACCGGCGTCGCACCGAGGGCGGACACCTGGTCGGCATTGCGGGCCGAGGCGGTGCCGATCACCCGTACGCCCGCGGCCAGGGCGAGCTGCACCAGCGTCGACCCGACCCCGCCGTTCGCGCCGTGCACCAGAATTGTCTGTCCGGCACGGACTTTCGCACCCCGGTGCAGCATCTGCCAGGCGGTGATGCCATTGACGACAAAGGTTTCGGCGGCATCGGGGGCCAGCTCCGCGGGCACCTCGATCAGGTCGGCGGCCTCCAGCACCACGTGACTGGCCCAGCCGCCGGTCTTGGTCAGCGCGGCGACCCGGCGGCCCACCAGTGCGGAGTCTTCCGCCGAGCCGACCGCGGCGACCGTCCCCACCAGGTCGTATCCCGGCACGAAGGGGAAGGCGGGCTGGTCGTAGTACTTGCCGCGGCGCATCTGCTGCTCGGCGAACGAGACCCCGGTGGCCTCGACCCGGATCAGCGCCTGCCCCCGGCGCGGGTCCGGGAGCTCGCGGTGCGCGGTGACCAGCCCCTCGGGCTCGACGGCTCCCGGCAGCACGATTTCGGTGGCGGTGATCGACATCTTCCTACTCCTTCAATGGTGAGTGACTATTCAGTCACTCGTTGGGTAAATGAAAAGCCTCCGGTCGGGAGGCTCGGAGAACTCAGCCCGGGTGGCGAATGCCGAGATTGAGAATCGCGGCCCAGCCACCTTCGTGCCCGTCCAGGCCCAGCGTGGTGATCAGGTGACACAGCTGCCCGTAGGCAATGAACTTCTGCACCTCGGCATCGGATGCCCCCGATCGCGACTTGGCGTAATCGGTGACCCGGGCCAGCCCCCGCCGCAGTGCCTCGGCGATCTCGTCGATATCGGTCGCCGACTGCGCGTGCACCTGGAGCATGAGCAGACTCTTGTTCGAGATGAGTTCGGCGTAGGCCCCGCCCATTTCGTGCAGAATCTTCTCCGGATCGCCCGCCTCGGCGCGGGCCGCACCGGTGGCGAGCGCCCGCTCGACCTGTTCGAAGCACCGATCCAGCGCCCCGACGAACAACTCCACCTTGCTCGGAAACAGTTTGAACACGTACGCCGTCGATATCCCCGCCGCCGCGGCGACGGTGGTGATCGGCGTCCCGTGGTAGCCGGTCCGGGCGAACTCCACGATCGCCGCGTCGAGCACGGCTTCCCGGCGAACATCCGAGGTGGAGAGGAGAACTCCGCGCTTTGCCATGTGAGTGACTGTACACTCACTCATTCGCGTGTCACAAGTCCCAATTGTCAAAACAGCCGTAACCTGGCCCTATGACCGAACCGGAGCGCACCGAAGACGCCACCACTCCCCCGGAACCGCAGGGAAAATTCCTCGGCGTCCCCTACGACTGGCGGCGACCGACCTGGGAGCGGGTCAAGGCCCGCTGGTGGAATCCGGAGGACCCGAGGTTCCTCACCCCCAAGTCCTACGGCTGGGGCTACGACTTCAACCTCTACCGGGTGTTCCACCGGAATTAGGCCCCGCACGCGAAAGGCCCGAGCGGAGAACTCTCGCTCGGGCCTTGTCTGCCGTCGATCAGTTGGCGCTGAGCACCAGACCGGAGGTCGGCACACCCGTTCCGGCGGTGACGACGATATTGCGAAGGTCCGCAACCTGATTCACGGAGGTGCCGCGAATCTGGCGCACACCCTCGGCAATCCCGTTCATACCGTGGATGTACGCCTCACCGAGTTGGCCGCCGTGGGTGTTCAACGGCAGCCGGCCGCCCACCTCCAAAGCGCCGTCCTTGATGAAGTCCTTGGCTTCGCCGCGACCGCAGAAACCCAGTTCCTCGAGCTGCATGAGGACGAACGGGGTGAAGTGGTCGTAGAGGATCGCCGCCTGCATATCCTCCGGGCGCAAACCGCTTTGGGCCCACAATTGGTCCCCGACCAGGCCCATCTCCGGCAGGCCGGTCATGGCGTCGCGGTAGTAGCTGGTCATGACGTACTGGTCCGCGCCGGAACCCTGTGCCGCGCCGACGATTACGGCGGGCCTGTTCGGAAGATCCTTGGCGCGTTCGGCACTGGTGACGACAATGGCCACCCCGCCGTCGGTTTCCTGGCAGCAGTCCAGCAGGTGCAGGGGTTCGGCGATCCAGCGGGACGCCTGATGCTCCTGCAGGGTGATGGGCTTGCCGTAGAAGTGCGCGTTCGGGTTGACCGCGGCGTGCTTGCGATCCGTCACCGCGATGGTGCCGAAATCCGCACTGGTAGCGCCGTATACGTGCATGTAGCGTCGCGCGACCATGGCCACCTGGGCGGCCGGTGTGCCCAGACCGTGCGTGTACGAGAACGCGTTGTCCACACCGGAAGAGGTGGCATTGCCCGCCAACTGGGTGGAGAACTGCCCGAAGCGATGCCCGGAGCGCTCGTTGAAAGCCCGGTACGCCACAACGACATCCGCGACGCCGGTCGCCACCGCCATGGCGGCCTGCTGCACCGTCGCCGCGGCCGCGCCGCCGCCGAACGGGATATTGCTGAAGAACTTCAGGCTCGGGATACCGGCGGCCCGGGCCACGGCGGCCTGGGTATTGGTGTCCATGGTGAAGGTCGTCAGGCCGTCCACATCGGCGGGGGTGAGTCCGGCATCGGCCAGTGCGGCGGTGACCGCCTCGGCGGCCAGGCGCAGTTCACTGCGGCCGGAATCCTTGGAGAAGTCGGTGGCGCCGATGCCGACGATGGCCGCGCGCCCGCTCAGACCCGTCACGCGCGTGCCTCCTGCAGCGAGATAACGGCTTTCGCCGTGATGTGGTCGCCCAGGCTGTCCTTGCCGACCACGTCGATGGTGATTTCGGTGCCCTCGACGGCCGATACCGTGCCGGAGAGGGTGAGGGTGTCACCCGCGTACAACGGCACACCCAGGCGCAGCGAGATCGACTTCACCCGCGCGGCCGGTCCGGCCCAGTCGGTGACGAAGCGCTGCACCAGACCGGTGTCGGTGAGGATATTGACGAAGATGGTCTTGGATCCGCGCTGCACCGCCTTCTCCGGATCGTGGTGCACGTCCTGGAAGTCGCGGGTGGCCAGCGCGGAGGAGACCACGAAGGTGGTGTCGGCGTGAATCGCCAACTCCGGCAATACGGTTCCGACCCGCACGGCCGCAAGTTCCACGGTGGACGTCATCGAACAGCCTTCCAATAGGGCACGGTGTTGTCGTCGTCGAGCGCCTCGAAGCCGACCTCGACGGCCTGCCCGATCGCGACCTCGGCGGGATCGATACCGCGCAGCTCGCCGAGCATGCGCACCCCCTCCTCGAGCTCGACCAGCGCCACCACGAACGGCAGCGCCCGGCCGGGCACCTTCGGGGCGTGGTGCACGACGAAACTGAAAACGGTGCCGCGACCCGAAGCCACGACGTAGTCGGTCTCCTCGGCCCTGTCCTGCCAGATGGCCGGAACCGGCGGATGCTGCAGCGAGCCATCGGGCCGCCGCTGAATGCGCAGCTCACCGAGTTTCGTTCCGGCCCAGAAGAATTCAGTGTCATGCGACACTACCGGCTTGACCCGCTCGCCGAGATCCTGCGCCGGATCGGCCTTGGGCGCGGCACCCGTGCCCGGCATGAACTTCAGCAGCCGGAACAGCATCTCGGTGACCAGCTCATCGCCGACGTACCAATTCGTGCGGTAGGTCAGGAACCAGCCCTCGCCCAGGCCGGTACGCTTGGGCCCCACAATGGAATCCAGCGAGGATCGCACCGCGACCCGCTCGCCGATCTCCAGATACCGGTGGTAGGTCTGATCGCAGTTGGTGGCGACCACCGAGGTGTACCCGGCGGCATCGAGCAGCTCGTTGGTGACCGTCATCGGGTCGTCCTCGGGCCGAGACCCGGTGAGCCCCAACATGGTCCACACCTGCGCCATGGCGGGTGGAGCGACGATGCCCGGATGTCCGGCGGCGATGGCCGCGGCCTCGTCCACATAGATCGGGTTGGCGTCCCCGATCCCCTCCACCCAGTTGTTGATCATGGGCTGGTTGACCGGATCGCGGCCCAGGCGCGGGGAGGACTCCCCCGCCTGCTTGATCTTCTCGGCGGCCGCCAGGATCTCCTCGGCCGTGAAGCTTTGCGTCACTGTCGAATTCCTCTATCTCGGTACGCGCGGCAGGCGCAGGCCCATTTGGGCGATGAGCTCGCGCATGACTTCGTTGACGCCGCCGCCGAAGGTCACCACCAGGTTCTGCTTGGTGCGCCGGTCCAGCCACACCAGCAGCTCGGCCGTACCCGGATCGGCGGGGTCGCCGAAGCGGCCCACTATCTCCTCGGCCAGACGGCCCGCCTCCTGCAGCGCCTCGGTGGAGTACACCTTGGTCGCCGACGCATCGGCGATCACATCGGCCGGATCGGCGTCCGGGCGCTCCATATTGGAGGCCACCTGCCAGTTCAGCAGTTCGTTCAGGCGCACCATGGCGTGCAGGCGGCCCAGTGAGCGCCGCACCTCGGTATCACCCAGCACGCCCTGCTTCTGCGCCCATTCGCGCACCCGGGTGTAGAGCTGTTCGATCTTGCCGGACGGCCCCAGGCTGACCCGCTCGTGGTTGAGCTGGGTGGTGATGAGCCGCCAGCCCTTGTCCACCTCACCGACGACCATGCTCGCGGGCACGCGCACATTGTCGAAATAGGTGGCGTTGGTGTGGTGCGCGCCGTCGGCGGTGATGATCGGCGTCCAGGAGTATCCGGGATCCTTGGTGTCCACGATCAGGATCGTGATGCCGCGGTGCCGCGATTCCACCGTGCCGGTGCGCACGGCCAGCCAGATGTAATCGGCCTCGTGCGCCCCGGTGGTGAAGATCTTCTGCCCGTTGACGATCCAGTCGCCGTTGGCGTCCCGCACGGCGCTGGTGCGCAGCGCCGCCAGGTCGGTGCCGGCATCGGGTTCGGAATAGCCGATGGCGAAATGAATGTCACCGGTGAGGATTCCGGGCAAGAACTTCTGCTTCTGCTCCGGTGTGCCGAACGATTGCAGCGCCGGTCCGACGGTGAGCAGCGTGACCAGCGGAACGGGCACATCGGCCCGGACCGCCTCGTTGTAGAAGATCTGCTGCTCGAGCGGGCCGAAACCCTGCCCGCCGTACTCCTTCGGCCAGCCCACACCCAGCTTGCCGTCCGCGCCCATGCGCTTGACCACCGCGCGATAGGCGTCGCCGTGCCGGTTGACCAGCATCTCGTTCTCCTCTTCGGGAGTGACGAGACCGGAGAAGTACGAACGCAATTCGTCACGGAGGCGACGCTGCTCGGCGGTCAGTTCGATGAACATCTGGCTCCCAAACGGTCCAGCCGGAACGATTCGCCGCCCAACCAGCGCGCGATGTCCTTGGCCTGTGAGTAGTAGCGGTGCAGTGGATGGGTGATATCGACGCCCAGGCCACCGTGCAGGTGATGACACTTCTGCATGGCGGCGGGCAGCTCGGAGGCCACCGTGTACGCCAAAACATCCAAATCATCTTCGGTGCGCTCACTATGTTCGGCGTTGTTTTCCCCGTCCCGCGAGGAAGACACAGCCTGAGCGAGCGCCCAATTGGCGGAGACCGCGGCCGCGTGCAGGGTGCGCGAGGTGACGTACACATCGGCGATCTGCTGTGCGACGGCCTGGAATTCGGCCAGCGGACGGCCGAACTGCTCCCGGGTACGCACATGCTCGGCGGTCAGCGCCAGCACGCCCTTGAGCAGACCGTCCGCCACCGAGCCGATTCCGGCCAGCGCGAACCGATGCAGTTCGGCGATGCCGCCGGGCAGCAACTGCTCCGCGGGAATCTGCACCCCGTCGAAGCGCAGCGAAAACTCCGGCACGCCATCGGATGTCGGGCCGGCGGTCTTGGTGACGCCCGGCGCGTCACCGTCGACCACCGCGACACCGGCATTGGTCGGCACCAGGATCCAGCGCGCGGTATCGGCGTAGGGCACCGCCACCTTGTTGCCGGTAATGCGCACGGTGTCGCCATCGGCCACCGCGGCGGTCGTCGGCTTCACCACGAACGGCGAGCCCGCCTCGTGCAGTGCGGCGGTGAGCACCGCGCCTTCCGCGACGGCGGGAAATACCTTCTCCGCCAACGCATCCGGCACGCCGATCGCCAGCAACGGCAGGACGCCGAAGGCCAGCGTGCTCAGCGCCGGGATCTGCACCGCGTCGGTGGCGAGTTCGGTCAGCATGGCGGAAACCTCCAGCAGACCCATCTCGTCACCGCCGAAGCGCTCGGGTAGGGGCACGGCCAGCAGCCCGCTGCCGGAGAAGATCGGCCAGAGCGCGATATCGCGCGCGCTTTCACGCTCCAGCAAACTTACAACAACCTCGGCGACAGCATCTTGGCTCTCGTCCCGCGTGAAGTCCAATTCATTACTCCCGGTTGAGGTGTGGGCTAACCGTGCGATTCGCGCGGCAGTCCGAGAATTCGTTCACCGGCGACGGTCAACAGAATCTGCTCAGTACCGCCCGCAATGGACAAACAGCGTGTGAGCAGGAATTCTTTCACCACATCGGTTTCCATGGCACCCGCCGCGCCCGCCACTTCGACGGCAAATTCGGCGACCGCCTGCCGGTGTCTGACACCGACCAGCTTGCGTACGCTGCTCTGCGGACCCGGATCTCCTCCGGATAGCAGTTTCTGCGCCGCACGAGCATCCAGCAATGTTCCAGCTATGGATTCGGAGACGAGTCCTCCGAGTCGGTCCGCCACCAGTTCGGCACCCGGTCCCGAGGTCGGCGCGGCGGCGATCAACGCCTCCAGCTCGTCC
Organism: Nocardia acidivorans NBRC 108247; assembly: GCF_001625085.1. Classification (GTDB taxonomy): domain Bacteria; phylum Actinomycetota; class Actinomycetes; order Mycobacteriales; family Mycobacteriaceae; genus Nocardia; species Nocardia acidivorans. The sequence continues at coordinate 11,882 of NZ_BDAW01000030.1, read as the reverse complement.
CCGATTCCCTTGCCGCCCATGGCGACTCGCTCGGCGGAGAGCGTGGAGCGGGCGATCTTCCACCCGTTCTCCAGCTGCCCGACCAAGCAATCGTCCGGGACGAAGACGTCATCGAGGAAGACCTCGTTGAACCGCGCCTCACCGGTGATCTCGACCAGCGGCCGGATATCGATGCCCGCGCTCTTCATATCGACCAGGAAGTAGCTGATGCCCTTGTGCTTGGGTGCGGCCGGATCGGTGCGCGCCAGGCAGATGCCCCAGGTCGCCTTGTCCGCCAACGAGGTCCAGACCTTCTGACCGCGCAGCTTCCAGCCGCCCTCGACCCGCTCGGCCACCGTGCGCAGCGCGGCCAGATCGGATCCGGCCTCCGGCTCGGAGAAGAGCTGGCACCAGATGACCTCACCGGTCAGCGTCGGCCGCGCGTAGCGCTCGATCTGCTCGGGCGAACCCCATTGCAGCAGAGTGGGAATCGCCCAGTTGGCGATCGCCAACTCGGGCAGCGCGATACCGGCCTTGCGAATCTGGTCGTCGATCCAGGTGCGCTGGATCGGACCCGCGCCCCGGCCGTACGGCTTGGGCCAGTGCGAGGCCAGCAATCCGGAGGCGGCCAGCGCGGCGCGCTGCTCGGACTCCGAGAGTGCGGCGATCTTGGTCAGCTCGGCGGCCAGCACGGCCGCCTCGGCGGCATCCAAACCGACGGCGTCCCAATTGGGTTCGCCCGCGGAGCCACCGGAGGCGGCGCCCAGATCCAAACCCACGGTGCGGCGCACACCCCGCAATGTCAATTCGGTGACCCGGGCACGCCAGCGCGCGGAACCGCCCAGCAACTGCCGCATGGCACTCGCCCGGCGCAAATACAGATGCGCGTCGTGCTCCCAGGTGAAACCGATTCCACCCAGGACCTGAATGCAATCCTTGGCGTTCTCCACCGCGGCGTCCAGGGCAATGGACAGTGCGACCGCCGCGGCGAGCGGAAGTTCACCGGACTCGGCGTCCACGGCGGCGGCGGCATCGGCGGCCACCGCGCGAATCTGTTCGGCCCGGCACAGCATCCACGCGCAAATGTGTTTCACCGCTTGGAATTCGCCGATCTTGCGCCCGAATTGTTCACGCACCTTGGCGTATTCGGTCGCGGTCTCCAAACACCAGCCGGCAATACCGGCGGCCTCGGCGGCAATCAGCGTCGCGGCGATATCGAGGACCGAAAGCTTCGGTTCGAAAAGCCGGTCCGCGGCGACGGCAACCTCCGCGCATTCGACCCGGGCGAGCGGAACGGTGTGGTCCATGGCGGGCAGCGGCTCCACCCGCAAGCCCGCGGCATCGGCGTCGACGAGCGCCCACAGATGGCGCTCACCGTCGCGGACCGGCAGCAGCAGTGCGGTGCCCGGGGCGGCGCCGAGCACCGCGTCCCAGGCGCCGGACAGGCGGGCGCCGGATTCGTCGGACGTTATTGCGATTTCGCCCTCGAGCGCGACACCGCACGGCGTATCCTCGTCGAGCATCTCCCCGGCAACGAGGCCGGCAAGGGCCGTCGAGAGCACGGGACCGCCCACGAGATCATGCGCCGCCTGCTCCACCAGGACAGCGAGATCTCCGACGGAACAACCCGCTCCACCGGCCTCTTCCGGTACCGCGACCCGGAAAATTCCGAGATCGGCGAGGCGCGACCAGTATGCGCGCCAGAAATCCGACCCACCGGAACGCATTGTTGCAATTGGGCGCACCGACGCCGCCCATCCACGCATGGACTCCTGGACGGCTTTATGCTCGTCAGTGGTGGCTATGGTCACACTCCATACCGCCTTTCCGGGGTGACTTCCACTCCTAGAACATGTTCTAATGTTCGAGCCGGGCGTAAGTCAAGCGCCGCCCAAACGCGGTACGAACTCGAAGCCGGGATGAATCGAACGATTCGTGTAGGAAAGGACTTTCAACCGATGGCCAGTCCCTCCCGATCGCAGTCCGCCGAGGGGGCCACCCCGCCCGCAGGCACCGGGCGCACCGCGCCCGTGACGACCCTCAGCGAGGAGGACCTGAGCTCGGCGGCACAGCGCGACCGGCGCAAACGCATCCTCGACGCGACGCTGGCGCTGGCGTCCAAGGGCGGCTACGACGCGGTCCAGATGCGCGCGGTGGCCGAACGCGCCGATGTCGCGGTCGGGACCCTGTACCGGTACTTCCCGTCCAAGGTGCATCTGCTGGTCTCGGCCCTGGCCCGGGAATTCGAACAGCTCGAAGGCCGCCGCAAACCGCTGCCCGGCGGCGAACCACGCGAGCGCATGCACCTGGTGCTCACCCAGATCACCCGGGCCATGCAGCGCGATCCGCTGCTCACCGAGGCCATGACGCGAGCGTTCATGTTCGCCGACGCCTCCGCGGCCGCCGAGGTCGATCGGGTCGGCAAGGTGATGGACCGCTTCTTCGCCCGCGCGCTCTCGGACGAGACGCCCGATGAGCGTCAGCTCGCCATCGCCCGCGTCATCAGCGATGTGTGGCTGTCCAATCTGGTTGCGTGGCTGACCCGCCGGGCCTCGGCCACCGATGTGACCGAACGCCTGGAGCTGACCGTCGATCTGCTCATCGGCGACAAGTGAGGTTTCTCATCGTCTACTCCCACGCCTGGGAGTAGCACGCGGCGAACGCAATCCGGGCTTTCGCACGGATGCACCCGGGGCCGGTCGTCTTCTCGAGACGATCCGGCCCTTGTTCTTTCATCCACAACGTCGCTGTTCACAGGCGTCGAACCCGCTCTGCGCGAGCGGAAATCGGACATTTGGTGAACGGTGCGCGAGCGTCTTGTAAACGCTATGTATCACCGTCAGAACGAGCGGGCAATCATCACCCAGTAGAGTCACGCTCGCCCTGAAAAATCTCCTCCGATCACTAGGTTGGATGCGTGAGCGCACAGGATTTGCCACTGGAACTTCGCCGTGCGTTGGCGGCTGTCGCCCGAGTGCCACGGCTGCTGGTCGCTTCGGACTATGACGGGACTATCGCGCCCATCGTTTCCGACCCCGCGAAGGCCTATCCCCATCGGGAGTCCGTGAGCGCGTTGCGCGCGCTCTCCGGACTCACCGCCACCACCGCCGCAGTGATCTCGGGGCGAGCCCTGCGTGATCTCGCGGCCCTGTCCCGGCTGCCCGTCGAGGTGCAGTTGATCGGAAGTCACGGTTCGGAATTCGATGTCGGCTTCGTGCACGCCATCGACAACGACGCCAAACAACTGCTGCAGGAAGTGCAGTCGACCCTGAGCCAGATCGCTCAGGACAATCCCGGTGCGACCGTCGAGGTCAAACCGGCCAGCGTGGCATTGCACGTGCGCAATGCCAGCCCCGAAATCGGCCGTCGCGCAGTGGTTCAGGTCCGTCAGGGCCCGGCCAGCTGGGTCGGCGTGCAGACCACCGAGGGCAAGGAAGTCATCGAACTCGCGGTCGTCGAGACCGACAAGGGCGCGGCCCTGGATATCGTCCGCCATCAGCAGGGCGCCTCCGCCGCGGTCTTCATCGGTGACGACGTCACCGATGAGAAGGCCTTCAAACGCCTGTCCGGACCGGACGTGGGCATCAAGGTCGGCGACGGCGAAAGCCTCGCCAAGTACCGGGTATCGAGCACCGAGGACGTCTCCAAGGCCCTCGCATTCCTGCTCGAGGAGCGGCGCACCTGGTTGGCAGGAGCCTCCGCCCCTCGAATCGAACGGCTGACCATGCTGGCCAGCCCGCGATCCAAGGCCCTGGTCACCCCGGACGGCACCATCACCTGGCTGTGCCATCCCGAACCCGATTCCGCGGCGGTCTTCGCACACCTGCTCGGCGGACCGGGCGCGGGCCACTTCACCATTCAGCCCGAACGCGCCGGACTGCCGCTGTCGCAGCGCTATGTCGACGGCACCATGACCGTCGAAACCCGTTGGGCCAGTTTGTCGGTGGTGGACTACCTGCCGCACGACGTGGTGCCGGAGCGGACCGACCTGACCCGTGTCATCACCGGTGACGCCAAGGCGGTCATCACCTTCGCACCGCGACCGGAGTTCGGGCAGGTGCCGGTGCGCATCGTGCGCGACAGCGCCGGACTGCGGGTACAGGGCACCAATGATCCGCTCGTCCTGCGCTCCCCGGGCGTCGAGTGGGTCATCATCGACGAGGGCAATCATCACACCGCCCGCGCCGTGGTCGATCCTCGGCAGGGCCCGATCGTGCTCGAAATGCGCTGCGGCACCTCCGATCTCGCACCCTGCATGACCCCCGAACCGGACCGGCGGCGCGAAGCCGAACGGTACTGGGCGGACTGGGCCGCGACCCTGGAGCTGCCCCCGCTCAAGCCGGATCTCATGAAGCGCTCCGCGCTCACCCTGCGCGGACTCGTGCACGCCCCCTCCGGATCGATCCTGGCGGCGGCCACCACCTCGCTGCCCGAGGACATCGGGGGCGTGCGCAACTGGGATTACCGGTACTGCTGGCTGCGCGACGCCTCACTCACCGCGTCGGCGCTGGTATCGCTCGGTTCGGTCGGCGAGGCCGAGGAGCTGCTCGCCTGGGTGCACCGGGTGCTGGAGACCCTGCCCGGACCCGAGCGACTGCACCCGCTGTACACCCTCTACGGCGAAACCCTGCCGCCCGAGGCCGTCATCGACCAGCTGCCCGGCTACGCCGGATCACGGCCGGTGCGCGTCGGCAACGCGGCGAATATGCAGGTGCAGCTCGACGTCTTCGGACCCATTGTCGATCTGATCTCACAGCTCGCGCACGCCCGTGAGCGCAAGGGCGTCAGCGATCCGAAAAAGGCGCTGCCAGATGCGGATTGGGAGCTGGTGCACGCCATGGTCTCGGCCGTACAGCGGCGCTGGCGCGAACCCGACCACGGCATCTGGGAGATCCGCGGCAACCCGCGGCACCACGTGTACTCCAAGGTGATGGGCTGGCTCACCGCCGATCGGGCGATCACCCTCGCCCGCCAGTTCGACCGGACCATCGAACCCGGTTGGGAGAAGCTGCGGGACACCATCGCCAGCGAGGTCAAGGTCGAGGGCTGGAGCGAAGAGGTCCAGTCCTACACCGCCGCCTACGAGGGCACCGACCTCGACGCCGCCACCCTGCACATCGGGCTGAGCGGTCTCATTGATCCGTCGGATCCGCGTTTCGCCGCCACCGTCGTGGCGACCGAAGCCGAATTGCGCAGTGGCTCAACGGTGTACCGCTACCACCACGACGACGGTCTGCCCGGCGGCGAGGGCGGGTTCCACCTCTGCGCGGCCTGGCTGGTCGAGGCGTACCTGCTCATCGGCAAACGCGAGGACGCCGAGGCGCTCTTCGCGCAGCTCGTCGATGTGGCGGGTCCGACCGGTCTGCTGTCCGAGGAATATGACCCGGTCGCCGAACGCTCGCTCGGCAACCACCCGCAGGCCTACAGCCACCTCGGCCTGCTGCGCTGCGCCCAGCTGCTGAGCCAGCCGGTCGCGGCAATGACGTAAGCGGCTCAACAAAGCAATATCGGCCCCCGCGAACAGTGTTCGCGGGGGCCGAATGCGTTGGTGACAGGAGCCGAACCGCCCAGGCGATGCGGGGCCGAGTGCCGAGGCAGGGCGAGTCCGTCGGGGGGAGGGTGGGGGCAGGCCCCACGTGTCCCCCACCACACCAACCGGTCTGGGTTGGGTCGAAGCGGTCACTTGCGCTACCTTTTAATGGCAATCGTTTTCGTTTCTGTTAAGAGTGTTTCAGGAGTACCCCCGCGTGACCAGAAGCTTTGCCAAGGGATTCGCCGTGCTCGCCGCCGGACTAGCCACCGTCGCCACCCTGAGCGCCTGCGGATCCTCGAAGACCGATTCCGGGCTGACCATCGTCGCCTCCACCAATGTCTGGGGTGATATCGCCAAGCAGGTCGCGGGCCCCGACGCCAAGGTCGAATCCCTGATCAGCGATCCGGCCGCCGACCCGCACTCGTACGAGGTCACCGCCGTACAGGCCGCGCAGATCAGCGATGCCGACCTCATCGTCTACAACGGCGGCGGCTACGACGAATTCATCGACAAGGCCGTCTCGGGCAAGAACAAGCGCACCGTGAACGCGGTCGACATCGCCGGCCAGGACTCGCACGGCGAGACTCCGGCCGCGACCGGCCACGGGCACGATCACTCCGGCGGCAATGAGCACGTCTGGTACGACGCGCATATCGTCGGCCACGTCGCCGAGCACATCGCCGAAACCCTCGGCGCGATCGATCCGGACCACAAACAGGGCTACGCCGATCGCGCGGCCGCCTTCACCGCCCAGTTGAGCGGGATCGAGGCCATTACCGCCAAGATCGCCGCCGAGCATCCGAACCAGCCGATCGTGCAGACCGAACCGCTCGCCTACTACATGCTGTTCGACGCCAAGGCCGACGACCGCACCCCGCACGCCTTCCAGGAGGCCGTCGAACAGGGCACCGACCCCTCCCCCGCCGATGTGGCGGCGGTCCGGGATCTGCTGTCCGGCAAGCAGGTTCGCGCCCTGGTCTACAACATCCAGACCGAGGACAAGACCACCAAGGATATGAGGGCCATCGCCCAGTCCGCCGGTATCGCGGTCGTCGAGATCACCGAAACCCTGCCGCAGGGCCTGGATTACGTGCAGTGGATGACCCGCAACGCCCAATCCCTGGCCACCGCGCTCGCCTAGGCGTCGCCATGTCCGCCGCCGCAGCTCAGACCACCCCCGTCGCGCAACCCGCGCGCGGGGGCTCTCCCACCTCCGCAGCCGGGAGCAGCACCATGAATACCGAATCCGCGCTCGAAACCTGCCCCACCGCACCGGAATCCGGCTGCCCGGTGACCGGCGGCGTGCCCACCGAGACGCCCACTCCGGCCCCGCGCGTCGTCACGCCCGCCGTGCGACTGGCGAACGCGCGACTGGCCTACGGTGACCGAACCCTGTGGCAGGGACTGGATCTCGAGGTCGCGCCCGGAGAATTCATCGCGGTGCTGGGCCCCAACGGATCCGGTAAGACCTCGCTGCTGAAAATGCTGCTGGGCCAGGTCGGACTGTCGGAGGGCACCGCCGAGATCGCGGGTTCTCCCGCGCGCCTTGGCAATTCGGACATCGGGTACGTACCGCAGCAGAAGACCATGGACGCGGGCGTGCAATTGCGCGGCGTCGACCTGGTCGGCCTCGGCGTCGACGGCCACCGCTGGGGTCTCGGCTTCCGGGGACGCAGGGAGCGCAAACGCAAAGTGGCGCAGGCGATCGCGGATGTCGGCGCGGAGAAATACGCCTTTGCGCCCATCGACGCCCTCTCCGGCGGCGAACAGCAGCGATTGCGCGTGGCCCAGGCGCTGGCGGGCGATCCGCGCGTACTGCTCTGCGATGAGCCGCTGCTCTCGCTCGACCTGGCCAACCAACGGCTGGTCTCCGAACTCATCGATAAGCGGCGGCGCACCCACGACACCGCCGTGCTGTTCGTGACCCACGAGATCAATCCCATTCTGCCGCTGGTGGATCGGGTCCTCTACCTGGTCGACGGCAAATTCCGCATCGGCACTCCCGACGAGGTCATGACCTCCGAGGTGCTGTCCGAGCTGTACCGCACCGAGGTCGACGTCCTGCGCGTGCGCGGCCGCCTGGTGGTCGTCGGCACCGGCGACGTCATGGACGCGCTCGGCGAAGCGGGCGGCCACTGCCACGGCGGCGATGAGCACAGTCGCCCGAAGACGAGCGGTCGCGGTGACAACCAGACCGGTCGAGGCCGACGAACCGGCATTGCGGGCAGCGGTCGAAGCGATGCCGGCGCCGGCACCCCCGACGCGACCGGCGACGACACAAGCGCGACCCACGGCAGCACGAGCGCGGCTGGCGGCGGCACGAGCGCGGTCCGCGGCAACACAAGCGCGACCCACGGCAACACGAGCGCGACCCACGGCAACACGAGCGCGGCTGGCGGCAACACGAGCGCGGCTGGCGGCGACATGAGCGCGACCCACGGCAACACGAGCGCAGTCCGCGGCGGCACCGCCGCAGCGGTCGACGGGGATCAAACCGGCGAATCGGGTGGAGCGCGCGCATGATCGACAAACTCTCCGGCGTCTTCTCCAAGATGTTCGACTTCTCCACCACCGCACACCTTTTGGGCTATGACTTCGTACAGCAGGCGGTCCTGGCCGCCGCGCTGCTCGGACTGCTCGCCGGTGCCATCGGACCGCTCATCATCAGTCGGCAGATGTCCTTCGCCGTGCACGGCACCAGTGAGCTGTCGCTGACCGGCGCGGCGGCGGCACTGCTGGCCGGGGTCGGCGTCGGGTTCGGGGCCATTGCCGGATCGGTGGTGGCGGCGGTGCTGTTCGGGGTGCTGGGTTCGCGTGCCCGCGAACGGGATTCGGTGATCGCCGTGGTGCTCTCGTTCGGCCTCGGCCTGTCCGTGCTGTTCCTGTGGCTGGGCCCCGAGCGCGCGGGTTCGAAATTCTCGCTACTCACCGGACAGGTGGTGAGCGTCGGCTACAACGGCCTCACCCTGTTGGCCACCTGCACCGTCGGCGTCCTGATCGTGCTGGCCGCGGTCTACCGGCCGCTGCTGTTCGCCAGCTCCGATCCGGAAGTCGCTGTGGCGCGCGGGGTTCCGGTGCGCGCGCTCGCCATCGTGTTCGCCGTGCTGCTGGGCATCACCGCCGCGTTCGGCGTGCAGATCGTCGGCGCGCTGCTGGTGCTCGCGCTGCTCATCACCCCGGCGGCGGCCGCCGCGCAGATCACCGCGAGTCCGGTGCGCGCCACGATTCTCGCGATCGTCTTCGCCGAGACGGCCGCGGTGGGCGGCATTCTGCTGTCGCTGGCACCCGGCGTCCCGGTCTCGACCTTCGTCACCGCGATCTCGTTCACCATCTACCTGGTGTGCCGGGTCATCGGCTCCCGCACCAGAACCCGCCGCCGCGCACTGGTGGCCGCCTGAGAAACGGTGAATCCCGGCCAAAAGCATGCCGGGATGACGGGTACGAGTTGCCGGGATGACGGGGCACGATCTACCGGAATGACAGGGCACGATCTACCGGAATGACGGGGCACGATCTACCGGAATGACAGGGCACGATCTACCGGAATGACAGGGGACGGTCTTCCAGGATTATCGGTGCGATCTGCCGGGATGACGCGCCGAGTCGCCGGATAACGGGGTGGGTTGCCGGGATGACGGGGTGCGATCTGCCGCATGAGGGGCGGCGGATCGTGTCGCGAACGGGGCCTGAGGGCGGTGGCTACTCAATCGCTGCCGCCATCAGGTCCCGTTGGTCTTGGACCCCCTACGCGGAGCCGCCTTCGCCCGCGAGGGCGAACAAGCCGTCCGCGGTCTGCTCGATGAGGCCGTCGACCAGTAGGGAGTCCAGGGCGCGATCGCGTTGGCCCACGTCACGGGTCCAGGCCATATCCAGGCGAATTCGCTCCACCGGGCCGCTCGCGTCGCGCAGCACATCGAGCAGCCGCCCGCGGGCCTGGCGGTCGGTGCCCTCGTATTTCTGTGTGCGGCGCACGATTTCCGACGCCGGTCGGCCCGCCGTGATCCAGGCGCAGGACGGCAGCGGGCAGCGTTCGCAGTCGGGGGTGCGGGCGGTGCAGATGGTCGCGCCCAACTCCATGAGCGCCGCCGAGAAGACCGCGGCACGATCGATGCGGGCGGGCAACAGCGCCTCGGTTTCGCCGAGATCGCGGGCGGCCGGATTGCCCGCCTCCGCGCGACCGTGCACCGCCCGCGCCACCACGCGCCGAACATTGGTGTCCACCACCGGAACTCGCTGACCGTAGGCGAAACAGGCCACCGCGCGGGCGGTGTAGGCGCCGATGCCGGGCAGGCTCAGCAGCACGTCCACATCCGCGGGCACCTCATCGCCGTGCTCTTCGGCGAGCACGCGCGCGCATTCGTGCAGGCGCAGCGCCCGGCGCGGATAACCGAGTTTGCCCCAGGCGCGCAGTACCTCGCCCTGTGGGGCGGCGGCCATGGCCGAGGGCACCGGCCAGCGCGCCACCCACTCGCGCCAAATCGGTTCCACCCGCACCACGGGGGTCTGCTGGAGCATGATCTCGCTCATCAGAATCTGCCAGGCGGTCACGCCGGGGCGGCGCCACGGCAGATCCCGGGCGGTCTCCCGGTACCAGTCGATCAGAGTGTCGCTGTCCACTGTCATATCACGCTCACAGTCCTTCGATCCCGCACCAGCTCACCCCTTCCGCGACCGCCCCGCCAGCGGCCGGTTGCCGGACCGTAACGTCCCGGACTCGCCAGTAACCGCTGCCGTATGGAGAATGAGACACATGCCGCAAACCAACCCGATCAGCGCCTGGAAGGCCCTCCGCGAAGGCAATGAACGCTTCGTCAACGGCACGTTGCAGCATCCTAGCCAGGGAGCCGCCGATCGAGCCAAGCTAGTCAGTGGCCAGCAACCCGGCGCGATCCTGTTCGGCTGCGGCGATTCCCGCGTGGCCGCCGAGATCATTTTCGACCAGGGCCTCGGCGATATGTTCGTCGTGCGCACCGCCGGTCACGTCGTGGACTCCTCGGTGCTGGGCTCCATCGAATACGGCGTGGAGGTGCTGCACGTACCGCTCATCGTGGTCCTCGGCCACGACAGCTGCGGGGCCGTGCGCGCCACCATCGACGCCCTGGACCACGGCAATGTGCCGGGCGGATTCATTCGCAGTGTGGTCGAGCGGGTCACGCCCTCCATTCTCATCGGCCGCCGCGAGGGGCTGAGCGAGGTCGACGAACTGGAGGCCCGGCACGTCGAGGAGACCGCCCGCCTGCTCATGCAACGCTCGATGATCATCTCCCAGCGCGTGGCGACCGGTGAATGCGCCATCGCGTGTGTCACCTACAACCTCGCCGAGGGCCAGATCGAACTGCACCGCGTGATCGGCAATATCGGCGAGGTCGCCTAGCCGCATCGCGTCGAGATCCCTTGTGCCCGCTGTGGATACGGCGGGCACACCCATTCCCGAGCAGGCTGGTCGGTCGCCCGGGCGGCGAAATGTACCTGGCCCATAGGCTCTTTCACCACCGACACGCCGAGACCCTGCGGGGGACACACCCGACGCTGCCCTTACCGTTGTCAGCGTGCTGGAACCGAATGGACCACTGCCACCGGAAATCTACTGGCGCCGTCGCCTGGTCGCGATCGGCGCGATCGCGGTCGCCCTGCTACTGGTGCTCTGGGTGGCCTTCGCGCTGCTGCGCAGCGGCGGCGGCGAGGAGAAGAAGGCCGATGCCAAGGCGCCCACCTCCGCCCCCGGCGCGACCAACAAACCCGCCGGGAGCTCCTCGGGCGCACCCGATTCGGGTTCGGCGAAACCGTCGGCCCCGGTCAGCGGCAGCGCGGCGCCCGTCGCCGGTTCGGCCCAGTGCTCGGATCAGTCCCTGGCCGTGAAGGTGAATGTCGGGCAGCCCACCTACAAGACCGGTGAGCAGCCGATCTTCGGCATCGTCATCACCAATATCTCCAGCGCGGCGTGTGAGCGCGATATGGGTTCGGGGCTGCAACTGGTCTCGGTGCAGTCGCTGGACGGTCAGCGCCGGCTCTGGGCCAGCACCGACTGCTACCCGGACGGCACACCCGATATGCGCACCCTGATGCCCGGCCAGCAGGCGGCCTTCACTGTCACCTGGTCCGGGGCCACCTCGCAGCCCGGCTGCGCCGGCGAGCGCGTCCCCGTGCCCGCGGGCCCCTACACCGTTGTGGCCCAATTGGGTTCGGTGCGCAGCGCACCGGAGCCCTTCAATATCGCCTGATCAGCACCGAAGGCATCGCCTGATCGAGCACTGAAGATCGCGTAAGAGCGCACTCGCCAACGTTTTTCAGCACGAAGGCCGGACCCGCCGGGTCCGGCCTTCGCCGTTGGCGCGGTGGGACCGGCCTTCGCCGCCCGCACGGTGGGACC
>NZ_BDAW01000029.1 GCF_001625085.1 Nocardia acidivorans NBRC 108247 | reverse complement strand
GCACGGTGGGACCTCCGTCAGTCCTCCTCGGCCCCGGCCTTGGCCCGTGCCCGCCGCGGATGGCGGAGGCCGGAGGCGGCCAGGGCCGCACTGAGGTCCGCGACCTCGTGCACCTTCATGCTGCGCCCGGCGCGATCCACGCCGACCGGGACCAGGGCCTCGGTGAAACCCAACCGCTCGGCCTCGGCCAGGCGACGGGTCAATCCGGTCACCTGACGCACCTCACCCGCGAGCCCCACCTCACCGAGCACCACCATGCCCGGCCGCAGCGCGTGATCCTGACTCGCGCTCGCAATGGCAAGCGCGACAGCCAGATCCGCTGCGGGCTCGGTGAGCCGCATACCGCCTACGGTGGCGGCGTAGACGTCCTGCTTGCCCACATAGACCCCGCAGCGGCTCTGCAGGACAGCCAGGACCATGGAAACGCGGTTGTAATCCAGTCCGCTCACCGCGCGGCGCGGTGCGGGCACCTGGGTGTCGACGGTCAGGCCCTGCACCTCGCCCAGCATCGGCCGCTTCCCGTCCATGGCGACCGTGACCGCGGTACCGGGCACCGCCGCACCCCGGTGATGCAGGAACAGCCCGGAAGGATCGTCCACACAGGCGATTCCGGCCTCGCGCATTTCGAAGCAGCCCACCTCGTCGGTACTGCCGAATCGGTTCTTGACCCCGCGCACCATGCGCAGCGTCGAATGCTTGTCCCCCTCGAATTGCAGCACCACGTCCACCAGATGCTCGAGCGTGCGCGGACCCGCTACCGAACCGTCCTTGGTGACATGCCCGACCAGCAGCACCGCGATACCGGTCGCCTTCGCCAATGAGGTGAGCGCCGCCGTCACCGAGCGCACCTGGGTGACGCCGCCGATCACCCCGTCCACATCCGCGGCCAGCATGGTCTGCACCGAATCGACCACCAGCAGCGTCGGCCGCACCTGTTCGACATGCCCGAGGATGGTGGCCAGATCGGATTCGGCCGCCAGATACACCTTGTCGTGCACCGCGCCCGTGCGATCCGCCCGCAACCGCACCTGCCCGGCCGATTCCTCCGCGGTCACGTACAGCGCGATCTCATCGCGCGCCCGCGCCCATCGATGCGACACCTCGAGCAACAGCGTCGACTTGCCGACCCCCGGTTCCCCCGACAGCAGCACCACCGAGCCGGGCACGATGCCCCCGCCCAGCACCCGATCCAACTCCGACACACCGGTGGTGCGCGCGAAAGTGGTCTTGGAGTCGATATTCGAAATGGGGGTGGCCGCCGTACTCGGCAACATGGCCCGCCGCCCCGACGACACCGTGGCCGCGGATGCCGCCACCTCCTCGACCGTGCCCCATGCCTCGCATGCCGGGCACCGCCCCACCCATTTGGCGACCTCATTCGCGCAATCAGCGCACCGATACAGCGATTTCACCTTGGCCACGCGCGCAGCCTAATAACCGCCCCCGACAGAAACGCGCAGCGTGTGCGGCGGGCCGTCGGCGCGCATTCCGACACGCCCGGCAAACACGCATCGGGACAATTTCCCCGCCGAAAAACAACCGCACCCGCTTCGAATATCCGAAGCGGGTGCGGTGCAAGCGAATTCGACTTCACTCCCGGACAACATCCGCTCAAAGTCGCGGCCCGCCCCGCTTCTGGACTGAGCGGAGCGGCGGAGCGGAGCGAGGGAAGAAGCGGGGTCACCAGGGCCGCGACCCGCCGAAGCGAAGCAGAGGCCAAAACTCAAGCGAATTCGACTTCACTCCCGGACAACATCCGCTCAAAGTCGCGGCCCGCCCCGCTTCTGGACTGAGCGGAGCGGAGAAGCGAAGCGGAGGAGCGGAGCGAGGGAAGAAGCGGGGTCACCAGGGCCGCGACCCACCGGAGCGAAGCGGAGGCAGAAAACTCAGTGCCCGGACTTGGTCTCTTCCTTGGCGGGCTCGGGGCGCGGGTTGTTCGAACCGGCGTCGACCGGGACGTTGATGACCACGGTGCCCGCCTCCTTGAAGATGAAGGTGACCGGGTAGGTCAGGCCGGGGGTGACGTCCTTGGTCAGCGCGGTGACCTCGACCAGCAGCGGCTTCTGGTTCGGATTCGAGGTCTTGTCGCTCGCGGCCTCGGTGCCGTGCTGGTCGGGCGCGACGGTGGTGGTGGTCGTACCGTGCTCTTCCTTGGCGGCGGTGGACAAATCCGAGACCAGGGTGCTCTGCGGCTTGATCTCGGCCTTGCCGTTGATCCTCACCTGGCCCAGGTCGGTGGTGATGCCGACGAGCTCGTCCGGAGTGGCCTCGCCCAGGTTGGCGGCGCTGAACGCGAGGACGGCCTTACCGCCCTTGGCGTTGCTGTACTCCTCGGTCTGCGGCAGCAGGAAGCGGACATCGCGCAGGGCGACCTTGCCGACGTTGGCGGAATTGCCATTCACGGCCGCCACCTGGTGCGCGGTCTGCGAGATCTGACCGGCGCCGCAACCCGTCAACGCGAGCACCGCGCCCGCAGCGAGTGCAGCAACCGTCATGGCACGCCTGCGCGTCTTGGACGCGGTGGTGGCTTTCAGGGCAGTCACGGGTTGTTCCTCCATGTCGACCGGTCTCACTCCACTATGCAGAGTAGTAGTCAAGAAGAGTAATGCGTTGCTTCCCACGCCTCTCGAGGGGGCGGCTATACGGAAAGTCGCGTATGCGTTGAAGGCTCGCGCATAAGTCTCCGAACGCAACTGCGCGGTATCCCGTTATGCCACAACAAGATGCACACACTTCGGCGGTTGTCAACCCCCACCGCCGGCTCGTTGTGGCCCTGACCTGCGCCGTTGATCGCGCCGTTACCGAGTCGCATGTTAAACTGTGAACATCGAAAGGGGCACGGGACACATGATTTTTAAGGTCGGAGACACCGTCGTTTACCCCCACCACGGAGCGGCGCTGATCGAAGCAATCGAAACCCGCACCATCAAGGGTGTACAAAAGGAGTATCTGGTCCTGAAGGTCGCTCAAGGCGACCTGACCGTTCGGGTTCCCGCAGAGAACGCAGAGTATGTCGGCGTCCGCGACGTCGTCGGCCAGGAGGGCCTGGACAAGGTCTTCCAGGTGCTCCGCGCACCGCACACCGAAGAGCCCACCAACTGGTCTCGCCGTTACAAGGCCAACCTCGAGAAGCTCGCCTCCGGCGATGTGAACAAGGTGGCCGAGGTCGTTCGCGACCTGTGGCGTCGGGAGCAGGACCGCGGCCTGTCCGCCGGTGAGAAGCGCATGCTGGCCAAGGCCCGGCAGATTCTCGTCGGTGAACTCGCACTCGCGGAGGGCACAGATGATGTTCGTGCCGAGACCCTGCTCGACGAGGTTCTCGCCGCGGCTTCCTGATCGTGAACGCATCACACGGTGAAAGCCGTGTTGTCGCGCTGGTTCCTGCCGCTGGCATGGGCGTGCGCCTGGGTGAGAACAGGCCCAAGGCGTTCGTTCCGGTCGGCGGCAGTCCCATGCTCGCACTCGCCGTGGCAGGTCTGATCGCCTCCGGGTCCGTCGACGAAGTTGTGGTGATGGTGCCCGCTGAACTCCTCGACGAGACCCGCGCGCTGCTGCCCGTTTCCGGCACCCCCGTCCATGTCGTGCCGGGGGGCGCCGAGCGCACCGACTCCGTTCGGGCCGGGCTCGATGCCGCACCCGACGCCGACTTCGTGCTGGTGCACGATGCCGCCCGCGCTCTCACTCCCCCGGCGCTCATCGCGCGCGTGGTGGCCGAACTGCGCGCGGGTGCGCAGGCCGTGGTCCCGGCGCTGCCCGTCACCGACACCATCAAATCCGTGGACGCCGCGGGCGCGGTGACCGGAACCCCCGATCGCGCCGGCTTGCGCGCCATCCAGACTCCGCAGGGCTTCGAGGCGCGACTGCTGCGCGCGGCCTATGCGACAGGCACCCGGGCGACCGATGACGCGGGCCTGGTCGAGCTGCTCGGCGCGGTCGTGCGTACGGTGCCCGGTGACGCACTGGCCTTCAAGATCACCACGCCCTTGGATCTGGTACTCGCCAATACACTGGTGGCCCAGGGCAGTTCGAACGGAGCGCGGAAGGCGGTGACCACGCCATGATCGATCCCACCGCCATGCGGGTGGGCATCGGCAGCGATGTGCACCCGATCGCGCCCGGCCGCGCCTGCTGGATGGCCGGCCTGCTCTTCGACGGTGACAGCGGCTGCGACGGTCACTCCGACGGTGATGTCGCCGCGCACGCCCTGTGCGACGCCCTGCTCTCCGCGGCAGGTCTCGGTGATGTCGGCGCGGTATTCGGCACCGGCCGCCCCGAATGGGAGGGTGTGTCCGGCGGGGCCATGCTGAAGGAAGTCCGGCGCCTGCTGGATGAGTCCGGATTCACAATTGTCAATGCGGCTGTACAGGTAATCGGCAATCGACCCAAGATCGGCCCGCGCCGCGCCGAGGCGCAAAAGGTGCTGGGCGAAATTCTGGGCGCACCCGTGTCGGTCTCCGGCACCACCACCGACGGCCTCGGGCTGACCGGTCGCGGCGAAGGCGTGGCGTCGGTCGCCACCGCGCTGCTCTGTTGTCGGTCCTGAATCACCACCGCCGATTCCGAGTCCACCCCCGCTGATTCGGAAATCCCCGGTCAAGGTGAACTCCGAGCCGTATCCGCCCGTAATCCGCCATATCTCACCAGCTAGGATGCTCTGTCGTGACTCTGCGCCTTTTCGACACCGAGACGCGGACCCTGCGTGAATTCACGCCGCTGGTCCCCGGCCACGCTTCGGTGTACCTGTGTGGCGCGACCGTGCAGGGCGAACCCCATATCGGGCATGTGCGCAGCGGCGTCGCCTTCGACGTGCTCCGACGCTGGTTGAGCGCCAACGGTTTCGATGTGGCCTTCATCCGCAATGTCACCGATATCGACGACAAGATCCTGAACAAGGCCGCCGAAAACGGCCGGCCGTGGTGGGAGTGGGCGGCCACGCACGAGCGCGCCTTCGATCGCGCCTACGAGACGCTCGGCGTGCTGCCGCCCTCGGCCGAGCCGCGCGCCACCGGGCATATCACCCAGATGGTGCAGATGATGGAGCGGCTCATCGAGCGCGGGCACGCGTACCCGTCCGAGGGCAATGTCTACTTCGATGTGCTGAGCTTCCCCGATTACGGCAAGTTGTCCGGGCACAAGCTGGACGACGTGCACCAGGGTGAGAGCGCCGGTAAGGGTAAGAAGGACGCGCGCGACTTCACGCTGTGGAAGGCCGCCAAACCCGGTGAGCCGAGCTGGCCCTCGCCGTGGGGTCCCGGACGCCCGGGCTGGCATTTGGAATGCTCCGCCATGGCCGAGTTCTATCTGGGCGCGGAATTCGATATACATTGCGGCGGAATGGATTTGATTTTCCCGCACCATGAGAACGAGATCGCGCAGTCGCAGGCGGCCGGTGACGGATTCGCCCGGTACTGGCTGCACAACGGCTGGGTGACGCTCAGCGGCGAGAAGATGTCGAAATCGCTCGGCAATACGCTCTCCATTCCGGCGGTGCTGGAGCGGGTGGGCGTGCGCGCGGTGGAATTGCGGTTCTATCTGGGCAGTGCGGGCTACCGGTCCATGCTGGAGTACTCCGATAAGGCGCTGTCCGAGGCCGCGGCCTCCTATCAGCGCATCGAATCGTTCGTGCTGCGGGTCGGCGAGCGCGCCGGCGCGGTTCCGCTCGGCGGCTGGACACCCGGTTTCGCCGAGGCGCTGGACGACGATCTCGGAGTTCCCAAGGCGCTGGCCGAGATTCACGGTGCGGTGAACGAGGGTAATAGGGCCCTGGACGCCGATGACCTCGCTACCGCGCGCACGCTCGCCGGACAGGTGCGCGGCATGCTCGGGATTCTCGGTGTGGATCCGCTCGATCCGCACTGGGCCGCACCGGCCGACTCGTCCGCGGCCATCGCGGCCCTGGATGTGCTGATCGGCGCGGAACTGGAGCGGCGGCAGCGGGCCCGGGCCGATAAGGACTGGGGCGCGGCCGACGCGGTGCGAGATCGGCTCAAGGCGGCGGGCGTGGAGGTCACCGACACCCCGCGCGGACCGGAATGGGCATTGACCAAGGACGAAAGCTGACCTCGGCCGGGATGTCCGGCCGAACCGGTCTCGAACCACTCGAGGCGCATTCGACGCGGCGCACCCGCCGGGTCGGACATCTGCCCGCACGGGCAGCACAGGCACGGCCCCCGATGACGGCATGGACGCCGGCGCCGGGCGGCACAGATAGGGGCGCAGCCGTTCGCTGCGCCGACCGGATGCAGGTATCCCGCATGATCGACGTGGCGCGGGTTCTCCCGTGACCGGCCGACTGCGGGATCCCCGCGTAATACGGAAGGCGAAGTAATGGCAGGCAATTCACAGCGACGCGGTGCGATTCGCAAGACCGGCACCAAGAAGGGGCAGGTCGTCGGTTCCGGCGGTAAGCGCCGCCGGGGACTCGAGGGCAAGGGCGCGACCCCGCCCGCTGTGGAGCGCACCAAGCATCCCGCGGCCAAGCGCGCCAAGGCCGCGGCCAAGGCGGCCTCGGCGGCGAGCACCGCGCGCGGCCGCAATGCGGGCCGCCCGATCCCGGGGCGCAAGGACAATGAGGGCCCGGAGTTGGTGCTCGGCCGCAATCCGGTGGTGGAGTGCCTGCGCGCCGGGGTGCCCGCGACCGCGCTGTACGTCGCCGTCGGCACCGAGAACGACGACCGGCTCACCGAGGCGGTGAAGATCGCCGCCGATACCGGGATCTCCATCCTGGAACTGCCGCGCACCGACCTCGACAAGATGAGCCATAACGCCATGCACCAGGGCCTGGCCCTGCAGGTGCCGCCGTACCGGTACGCGCATCCGGACGATCTGGTGGAGCGGGTGCGCGCCTCGGGCGAACCGGCGCTGCTGGTGGCGCTGGACAATATCTCCGATCCGCGCAATCTCGGCGCGGTCATCCGCTCGGTCGCGGCATTCGGCGGGCACGGCGTGGTGATCCCGCAGCGCCGCAGCGCCAGCGTCACGGCGGTCGCGTGGCGGACCAGTGCGGGTGCGGCGGCCCGGCTGCCTGTCGCCCGTGCCACCAATCTGACTCGAACGCTGAAGGATTGGGCGAGCCAGGGGTACCAGATCGTCGGCCTGGACGCGGGCGGCGATACCCATCTGGACGAATTCGACGGCAGCACACCGACGGTCATCGTGGTCGGCTCCGAGGGCAAGGGGCTCTCGCGCCTGGTGCGCGAGACCTGCGATGCCATCATCAGCATTCCGATGGCCGGTCCGGTGGAGTCGCTCAATGCCTCCGTCGCGGCGGGCGTGGTGCTCGCCGATGTGGCCCGCCAGCGCCGAATCTAGGCCGAAACCGCGAGCGGACCCGAAACCCGCTGCGGGAAAATAGCATTCACCGAACGCCCCGCTCCCCACCCGGAGCGGGGCGTTTGCCATATCCGACCCACGACCGGGTGAACTGTCGCGGGGCAAGACCGCGCGTCCGCATGCCGGGGGGCGGGTGCTGAACGTAAAATCACGCTGTGGTGATCCCTCAGCAGCCCATCGGCGCGCCTACCGAGCACGAGAATGCGACGGCGGTGTTGCTATTGGGAGCGCTCAGCGTGTTCTGCTGTGGCGCACTGGGGCCGATCGCCTGGGCCCTCGGACGGCGGGCGCTCAATGACATCGAGGCGTCCGGCGGTGCGTACGGCGGGCGCGTGCAGGTGATGGTCGGCTATGTGCTGGGCATCATCGGGACCATCTTGATGGTCATCTTCGGAATCCTGTTCCTGCTGCTGGCCATCAGCGGAAGGGCTTGAGCCGCAAGCTCAGTCGAGGCCGGGACGGGCTTCGCCACCGGTCACCGCATCCCAGGCCGGCCATTCCGCGCTGATGCTGCCGGTCCACTTGGGTGAGCGGCGATCCTTGAGCGCGGCCACGCCCTCACCGCCGTCGGCGCTCTTGGCCACGTAGTCGTTGAGTTCGGTCTCCAAGCGGCCCACCGTCTCCGGGGTCATGGTGGGCGCCTCCCACAGCAGCCGCTTGGACAGCGCGACGGGCAGCGGGGCCGAACCGTGCGCGATATCGTGCGCCACCGCCAGCGCGGTGGGCAGCACCTCGCTCGCGGGCAGACAGGAGTTGGCCACACCGAGCGCGCGGGCCTCGTCACCGTCGAAAGTGCGACCGGTGAGCAGCAGATCGGCGGCATTGGCGCTGCCGATCAGCCGGGGCAGCGTCCAATGCGCGTACCCGTCCGCGAGCGCGCCGCGCCGAACCTGGTTGAGCCCGTACACCGCATCGCGTGCCACATAGCGCAGATCGCACTGCAGCGCGATCTCCAGCCCGATGCCGACCGCATGCCCGTTCACCGCGGCGATGACGGGTTTGCGAATCCGGAACGGCGGCGGATCGATGAGTCCGTTCACCTCACCGACCTTCAACGACAGATCCGCGCCCGCGCAGAAGGCGGGCGGGGTGCCGGTGATGACGACCGCGCCGATGGCGTCCTCGGTATCGCAGCGCCGCAGCGCCACCCCCAGCGCCAATGCCATCGCCGGGGTGAGCGCGTTCTGCTGAGCGGGCCGATTGAGCGTGAGCACAGCGACCCCGTCGGACACGTCCACATGCAGTTCCGAGCTCATACGCGCCGATCTTAATGCACCCCGCCCGAGCGACACCCGGGTTCCGATCCCGCCCTCCGCGCAACTCCGCGGCCGGTGCCCGGTGAACGCGACCAACTGATTTCGTGAGGTTCGGGGTAACTCCCCGACCACCTCGAACCGAGCCGAATCGCCGACCGCCGGGCCGCGGCGACAGTCCCGCCGCACCCGGCGACCGGCAGAGGTCGCGGGGAGGCGGCTCAGCCGCGCAGGATCTTGCGGCCGATGGCGTACTTGTGCACCTCGGTGGGGCCGTCGTACAACCGGAAGGCGCGCATATCGCGGAAGATCATCTCGACCACCGTCTCATCGCTGATGCCGATGCCGCCGAGCACCTGGACGCAGCGGTCGGTGACCTTGAACAGCTCCTCCGAGACATAGGACTTGGCGATGGAGCTCTCGTGCCGGGCCTTCTCGCCCTGATCCATCAGCCAGCAGGCGTGCCAGATGGTGAGGCGGCACTGATGCAGTGCGATCTCGTTGTCCGCCAACATGAACGAGACGCCCTGATGTTCGCCGATGGTCTTGCCGAAGGCGGTGCGGGTCTTGGCGTAGTCGACGGCGATGGACTGGGCGCGCTCGGCCGCGCCCAGCCAGCGCATGCAGTGCGTGAGACGGGCCGGGGCCAAACGCAATTGGGCGTAGCGCAATGCCTGACCGGTCTCGCCGAGCACGGAATCCGCGGGCAGCACCAGGTTCTCGAAGTTCACCACCGCGTGACCGCCGACGTAATTGCGGTCCATGGTGTTCATGATGCGTTCGATGACGATGCCGGGGGTGTCGCCGTCGCACAGGAACAGGGTCGGGCCCGCGGGCAGGTGCGGGTTGTCGGCCAGGCGGGCCATGATGATCCAGGTCTTCGCGCCGTCGGCACCGGTGATCAGCCATTTGCGGCCGTTGATGGTGAAGTTCTCACCGTCGAAGACGGCCTCGGTGCTGAGCTGATTCGGGTCCGAGCCCGCGCCGTTCGGCTCGGTCATGGCGAAGACCGAGCGCTGCTGACCGTCGATGACCGGCTGTAGGAAGCGTTCGATCTGCTCCTGATTCGCGACCTTGGAGAGCAGGAACATATTGCCCTCGTCGGGGGCGGCGCAGTTCATGGCGACCGGGCCGAGGGTGGACCAGCCGGCCGCCTCGTAGAGGACCGCCTGCTCGATATGGCTGAGCCCGCGCCCGCCCAGCGCGACCGGGGCCTGCACGGTGAGCAGCTTTTCCGCGCGCGCCAATTCCACCAGTTCCTGGCGCAATTCGTCGGTGGGGCCGTGCGCGGTCAGCCGCGGATCCCGCTCGTAGGGAACGATCTTGTCGATGACGAACTGCCGCACCCGATCGCGTTCGGCGGCGAGTTCGGCGGGAATCGTGAAATCGATCATCGGTGGTCACCATTCAGTCCGGGATGCGTGCGAGCCGAGCATACGACGAACCCCGCAGGAGACTGAAGGCACCCGCCATCAAACGAGGGCGCGGCGCAGGAACGCCTCGACTTCGGCCCGGTAGGCGGCGGGTTGATCGTCGTGCACCAGATGTCCGGCGGCGGCGATCAGCACGTGCCGGGCATCGGGATGCACCGCCGCCATCTCGCGCATCTGCCCGGGCGGGGTGATGGTGTACTCACCCTCGATGATCAGGGTCGGCACGGTGATCGACCGCCACTGATTCCAGAAGTCGCGGGTACCCCACTCCTCGGAGATATCGCGGAAGGTGGCCACCGCACCGTGCAGGCGATAACCGTCCGGCCCGCGCGTGAAGGAGTTCAAGAAGTACCGCCCGGCCACCGGACCGAAGAACTCCAGCACCGCGGCCTCGTCCGGGAACGGTTGCGGCCACGCCCCGATCACCGCGGCCCAGTGCTCGGCGGTGCGACCCCGGAAATCCGGGGCCATATCCTCGACCACCAACGCGCGCACCCGATCCGGATGCGCGGCGGTGAACATCCAGCCGTGCAGTCCGCCCATCGAATGTCCGATCACCACCATGGGTTCTGTGATCGATTCGGTCGCCGCGGCCAGATCGGCCACGAACGCCTCGGTGGTCAATTCATCGGGCGCGGGCCGTCCGTGTCCGGCCGCGTCGAACGAGAAGACATGCCCGAACGCGCGCAACCAGTCCACCTGATTTCGCCAGGTGCGAGCACTGCCCATCAGCCCGTGCAGCAGCAGGATCGGTACGCCTGTGCCACCTTCGTCATACAACATCGCTTCGACGATACGTCCGATTCGGGGAGTACATTCGGGCGCATGGCAGTCGTGAAGATCAACGCTATCGAGGTCCCCGAGGGCGCCGGCCCCGAACTGGAGAAGCGGTTCGCGCATCGCGCGCACGCGGTGGAGGGCTCCCCCGGTTTCCTGGGCTTCCAACTGCTCCGCCCGGTCTCCGGCGACAACCGGTATTTCGTTGTCACGCACTGGGATTCGAACGATTCGTTCGAGGCGTGGCGGGACGGTCCGGCGCGCGAGGCGCACGCGGGCGGGGAGAACCGCAAGCCGGTCTCCACCGGCGCGTCGCTGCTGGAGTTCGAGGTCGTCCTGGACGTGCCCGCCAAGAACTCCTGAGACGCGACCGAGAATGCCTGATCAGGCAGCATGTTGACGCAAGGCCAACGAGGATGTCAGAGTTCGGGGAGAAGTTAGCGATGGTGTCGCGTAACCCGGTGTGAATCCGGGGCGGTCGCGCCACTGTATCCACGCATCGGCCCGCGGGCGGGTGCCGGAGAGCCAGACACCGGCACCGTCGCGATCCATCTCGACCGGGACGCGAAATCCCTCAGGAGGACCGATGGCCATCGTTCACAACCCCAGCCGTGGCGGCGACGCACTCACCGCGCTGCTCATCTCCGCGGCCGTCGTGCTGCTCGCACTGCTCACCGTTTACCTGGTCGGCTTCGATCAGGGCGCCGTCTCGCGCAGCGGTATGTACCTGCACGAGCTCATGCATGACGGACGCCACCTGCTGGGTGTGCCGTGCCACTGACCGAATCCCAGCCGCTGACGGGTTCACTCAGGACCCTGGTGCTGCGCGGGCTGCTGGCCGGTCTCATCGCGGGCCTGCTGGCGGCCACCGTCGGCTTCTTCGTGGGCGAACCGAAGATCAACGCGGCCATCGCCATCGAGGAATCCCAGTCCCAGGCCGCCGAGAACCATCACGACGGCGCGATGGCCGATCAGGCCATGGCCGGACATTCCCACGGTGACCAGGACCAGCCGCTGGTGAGCCGGGACGGTCAGAAGGCCGGGCAGTTCCTGGCCCTGGGCCTGTTCGGCATGGCCATCGGCGCACTGCTCGCGGTCGTGGCGAATGTCGCCCGGCGCTACACCTCGCTCTCCGGTCCGCGACTGGCCCTCGGGCTGGCGGCGGGCGGCTGGCTCGCCATTGTGGCGGTGCCGTTCTTCAAGTACCCGGCCAATCCCCCGGCCGTCGGCGATCCGGACACCATCGACCAGCGCACCTGGCTGTGGGTCGCGGTGGTGCTGCTCGGCTTCGCGGCCGTCGGCGCGGGCGTGTACGTGCACCGGATGCTGAAGGATCAGCTCGACACCCTGCGATGGATCGGCTCGGTGCTGACATTCGTCGCCGTCGCCGCCATCGGCTATATCGTGCTGCCGGGCATCAACGAGGTGAAGGCGGACTTCCCGGCCACGTTGCTGTGGCAGTTCCGGGCGGCCTCACTGGCCGAGACCGGCACGCTGTGGCTGGTGCTCGGGCTCGGGTACGCCGCGCTCACCGAATTCGCGGCGAGCAAGACCGGGGCCCTGGAAACCGCACTGCGGTAATACCTTCGGGACCGATTCGACGAAAAAGGCAGTGCCGGTGCGATACCGGCACTGCCTTTTCGTTCGTACGCGAAAGCGTCTGTCCGAGCTCAGGACTCGAAGGTCGCGTCCAGCTCGATATCGTCCACGCCCGCGAGGGCCTTGGAGACCGGGCAGCCCTCCTTGGCGGCAGCGGCGGCGGCCGCGAAGCCGTCGGCGTCGATGCCCGAGGCACGGCCCAGCACGGTCAGCTTGATCTTGGAGATGCGAAAGCCGCCGGCCGGATCCGGGCTCAGGGTGACATCGGCGGTCACGTCCAGGCTCTCCGGGGTGCCACCGGCGGCGGCGATCTGACCCGAGAGCGCCATGGAGTAGCAGGAGGAGTGCGCGGCGGCGATCAGCTCTTCCGGGCTGGTGGTGCCGTCGGCATTGTCGGCCGCGCGCTTGGGGAAGCTGACGTCGTACTTGCCGACACCGGAGCTGACCAGTTCGACCTGACCGGAGCCGTCTTGCAGGCCACCGGTCCAGGCGGTGCGAGCGGAACGTGTAGGCATCGCTGTCCTTTCGGGGGAGGAAGGGTTCGCATCCGAACCTACCCCGTCGGTTTCAGCTCACCGATACGGTTCGCCGATCCCACTGCTCGAGCACCCGCGGCCAGGATTGCTCATGCCGGTCGCGGGCTGCGGCAGTGGGGAATCCGGCGTGCGTGAGCAGCAGTGCGCTGCCCGCGCCGTGTGCCGAGAGTTCCAGGGTGAGAACGCTTTCCGCGCCCTCGGTACCGCCCGGACCGGTCACCCAGGTCAATTCGACCAGGCGGTCCGGGATCAGGCGCAGGAAGCGCCCGTAATGCGGATGCCCGCCGCCCGCGGTGAAGAAGAACGGTTCGTTCACCGCCGGGCGCATGAGCACCGAGCCGGGATCGGCGAACCAGAGCCCCAATTGCTGTGTCGCCATGCGGTACAGCTCATCGGGCGAAGCGGACATAATGCGTTCCACGGCCAGGGAGAAGGGCCGCGCGGAGAGGTCGGGAGGCCGGATCGGCGCAACGTCCATGGCGGAGCACGATACCCCCGTCCCGCCGATCATTCGGGATTGGTCACCCGTGCCAGGACTATGCCGCCGATAATGAGCGACAGCGCCAGCACCCGGCCCGCCGAGAGCGGATCGCGCTGCACGATCACACCCAGGCCGATGGCCCCAACCGCGCCGATTCCGGTGAAAATCGCGTACGCGGTCCCGACAGGCAGCGTACGCAGGGCGTAGGAGAGCAGGTACACCGCGGTCACCATCAGGACGAAGCAGATCAGGGTGGCGAGCGGTTTGGTGAAATTCTGGGTGGGCTTGATGGATTGGGACCAGGCGATCTCCACCAGGCCGGCGAGGCCGAGCACCAGCCAGTTCATGTCAGTACTCCTTACCGAGCTTGCGGGCGGTCTCCAGCGCGGCGGCGTAGGACGCGTCGTGCTTCTCGCGCAGATGCGTGAGCGCCGGGTCCTGCCGGGAGTTGGCGAGCTCCGCATTGATGAAAACGGTGTCCTGGACGGCGAAGTGGCCCGCGAAGAAGTCCCGCAGGAAACGCTCCTGATAGTCGTAGGCGGCCTTGGGCGCACCCGGTGAGTACGCACCGCCGCGCGCGGTGGTGACCACGAAACGGGTGGGGGCCAAGGACATTCGCGGGAGGGTGATCTGATCCAGCCACGCTTTCAGGCTGGCCGGGATCGAGTAGTTGTACATGGGGGTGCCGATCAGCACCACATCCGCCGCGCGCACCTCGGCCAGGAGCGGTTCGACGATCGCCCACGCGTCGGCCGCGGCCGGGGTGTCGGCCAATTCGGCCAGCTGATCCAGATCGGTGCTGCCGCGGGCGAGTACGCGATCGCAGAGTTCGGTCCAGCCCGCACCGATGAAGGGAATCGGATCCGCGGCGAGATCGCGGTGGACGTAGCCGCCGTCGGGGTGTTCGGCGCGCCAGGCGGCGGCGAAGACCCCGCTGAGTTCACGGCTGATGGAGTTGGGGCGGGCGCTGGAATCCAGGTGCAGCAGGTTGGTCATCTCGATCATCTCCTCAAGTGGACACAGTGTCCGTTTACTCGATTCGACAGTAGCCCTGAAGTGGACAGATTGTCCACTTACCGTTGTCCGGGTTACAGTGATCGCATGACCCCGATCGGATTACCGCTGCTCAACGAGGAATCCCCGCCGCCCGAACGCGCGGACGCGGCCCGCAATCGGGCCAAAATCCTCAACGCGGCGGCAGCGGTGTTCACCGAACGGGATCCGCGCACGGTCACCATGGACGACATCGCCAAGGCGGCCGGAGTGGGCCGGGGAACGCTGTACCGGCGCTACCCGGATGTCGGATCCATCGCCGTGGCCCTGCTCGATCAGCATGAGCGCGAACTCCAGGAGCGACTACTGCGCGGTGCGCCACCGCTGGGACCGGGAGCGCCGGCGGCGAAACGACTCGGGGCCTTCTACGCGGCCATGGTCGAACTATTGGAGACACACGCGAATCTGATACTCGGCGCGGAGACCGGGGGTGCGCGCTTCCGGACGGGGGCCTATCAGTTCTGGCGGGTGCACGTGCGCACACTGCTGACGGAATCCGGTGTGGCCGAACCGGAATCGCTGGTGGATGTGCTGCTCGCCCCGCTCGCGGCGGAGGTCTACCGGTATCAGCGCGAACACGGGCTCACCCCGGCACAGATCGACGCCGCCCTCCAGAAACTGGCAGGCGGCGTGATCGGTTGTGCCACAGGAGCTTCGGATTGATCAGATCATGTCCCGGCGGTGGAACAGCCAGATCGTGCCCGCCGTGAAGAGCGCGAGGTAGATCCCCAGCACCATCAGTGACTCACCCCGGGTGAGCACATCGAGCACGCCCGGGGTCGCGGGACCGGTGGTGGTGCGCAGCGAACCCGCCAGCGAACCGGCCGCGGTACCCGGCAGATGATCGGTGAGAGCCCGGATGGGCGAGAAGATTCCGGCCACCCCGCGCAGCAGATTCTCCACCACCAGCACCCACACCAGACCCAGGCCCACGGCCAGCGCGGGGCCACGGGCGATCGCGCCGATCAGTGCGCCCGCCAGCGTCCACATGCCGAGAATGGCCGAGCCCGAGCCGATTCCGAGCAGTACCCGGCTCGCCGACGGCAGTGCCAGGGACTGATCCTGGGTCGCTCCGATGAGCGCGGCCACCCCGGTATCGACCACGAAGGCCACCAGGACCAGCGCGATCACCGTCACCGCCAGACTCACCAGCACGCCGCCCAGCGCCGCCGCCCGTGCAGGCCCCTGGGTCAGAACGGTTTTCCAGGTTCCCCAGCCGTAGCCGCTGCCCACCGCGAGCGCGCCCAGCACCAGCATGAGCGCACCACCGAACATGGCCATGCCCTGGGTGAAGACCTCCGGAACGGCCGCCGGGAGCATCTGCCGGAGCAGGACCTCGCGGGGCTGACCATTGGACATCCGGCTGGAATCACCGGTCGTATAGGCCAGATAGTTGAACAGGTAGGCGAACGTGAGATTCAACAGGATCCACGTCCCGAGCACGATCCAGAAGGCGGGCCATTTGCGCAGGCGGAGCAGTTCGGCCCGGGCGCTTGCCACCAGATCTGTCATTTCACGGTCTCCGTCATCTCGAAAAACACTTCTTCCAAAGACTTTTCGTCACTGCGCAGTTCGAGCAGGTCCGCGCCCGCCTCGATCACCGCACGGGCCACCGCGGGCGCCTTCGCCACACCGGCATCGACTCTGATGCCGTTCGCGGTGAGCAGTGCGGCGCCTTCCCCGACCACCCGGCGCACCGCCGGGAAGGCCAGCTCCAGCGGTTCGGCGCGCAGGAAAAGCGATGCCGCCCCGCGCAATTCACGCACCGTGGCTTCGGTGAGCAGTTGCCCGCCGGAGATGACGCCGACCCGATCGCAGATCTCCTGCACTTCGCTGAGCAGATGACTGGAGAGCACGACGGTATGCCCGTCTGCGGCGAGTCCGGTGATGAGCTCCCGCATCTCGGCCATACCGGCCGGATCCAGGCCATTGGTGGGTTCATCGAGAATCAGCAGGTCGGGGCCGCCGAGCAGGGCCGCGGCCACACCCAGGCGCTGTTTCATACCGAGTGAGTAGGTGCGGAACCTGTCATTGCCCCGCGCGGCCAGCGCGACCCGGTCGAGCACCTGCTCCACCTCGGCGCGCCCCACCCCGAGATAGCGGCCCAGCACGCGCAGGTTGTCGCGGCCGGACAGGTAGGGGTAGAAACCCGGACCCTCGATGAGAACGCCTATGCGGCGCAGGGTTTCGGGATTACCCGGGCGCTCGCCGAGTACCGTGGCGGTGCCGTCGGTGGGCCGGATGAGCCCCACCAGCATGCGCAGCGTGGTGGTCTTGCC
This sequence comes from Nocardia acidivorans NBRC 108247, assembly GCF_001625085.1. Taxonomy (GTDB): domain Bacteria; phylum Actinomycetota; class Actinomycetes; order Mycobacteriales; family Mycobacteriaceae; genus Nocardia; species Nocardia acidivorans. The sequence goes on along the minus strand of NZ_BDAW01000029.1, from coordinate 19,594 downwards.
CGCACCGTTCGGACCGAGGAAACCGTAGATCTCCCCGCGGCGCACGCTCATGCTCACGGCATCCACTGCGGTGTGGGGGCCATAGCGTTTGGTCAACCGGTCGGTGCTGACAATCGCTTCGTTCATGGGTTCCAGAATCCGCCGTGAGCTGCGCCGGAACATCCGCCGCACAGCGCGATCCGGCGTACGTATCTGGACGTATTCGGCCCGTTGGCAGTGCCGAACCGGTGCATACGGCGCTACCGTGCAGCTATGGAGACGAGTGCGGCACGACGGTGGGATGTGCTGCTCGCACTGGTGGTCGCCGCCATCCAACTCGGCGCGGGCACCCTGGCCAACGAGCATCAGACCGGAACACGCGAGCTCGACCTGCTCGGATACGCGCTGCTCGCGGCCGGACCGCTGCTGCTGCTGGTGCGGCGGCGGTATCCGGATCCGGTGTTTTACGCGGTGCTGATCATCACCAGCGCCTATCTGCTCGCCGGATATGGGTACGGGCCGGTCTTCCTGGCCCTGGTGGCCGCCTTCCTCACCGCCGGAGTGCGTGGATCACGCTGGCGCACTTACTCTTTCGTACCGCTCGGCTATCTGCTCATGGTGTGGCCGGTACCGTCCTGGCGCGGGTACGACACCAACTCCTGGCAGCAGTTCGGACTGCTGGCCTGGCTGGTCGTACTGGTCGCCATCGCCGAGGGGCTGCGCCAGCGCAACGCCGCGGTGGCGGCGCGGCGCGGACGCGCCGAGGAGGCGCGCCGCAATGAACAGGCCCAGCGCGAACGCGAGGCCGCCGAACGCGCCCGCGAGAACGCCGAACGGGAACAGCGGGTCAGCGAGGAGCGGCTCACCATCGCCCGGGAACTGCACGATGTACTCGCGCACAGCCTCTCGCTCATCAATGTGCAGTCCTCGGTGGCCCTGGAACTCATCGACCGCCGGCCCGAACAGGCCGCGACCGCGCTGGCCGCCATCAAGACCGCCAGCAAGGACGCGCTCGGCGAGGTGCACGCGCTGCTGCGCTCGATCCGCGGCGGCACCGGCACCGTCCCCGCGCCCATCTCCCCCACCGTGGGCATCGGCGATCTGGAGGGGCTGCTGCAACCGGCCCGCGCCACCGGGCTCGAGGTGCGCGCCATTGTGACCGGGGTGCCCAAGCGCCTGCCGTCGGTGGTCGATGTGGCCGCCGCACGCATCGTGCAGGAGTCGCTCACCAATGCCATCCGGCACGCACCCGGTGCGAGTGTCCTTGTGACCGTGCGCTATTCGGCGGATCGGCTGCACCTGGCGGTGGACAACACGCGCCCCACCCGCGCCCCCGCCGGAACCTCCGGCGGCGGGCACGGCATCACCGGTATGACCGAACGCGCCAAGGCGCTGGGCGGGCGGCTGCTCGCCGAACCCAAACCCGACGGCGGCTTTCGCGTGGAGGCCCGCCTACCCGTCCACCTGGGCCATCCCGAGCCCGCCAGTTAGGGCCGGAATGCCTGCGCAAGAGGAGGTTTCGTGAGCATCAGGGTCGTGATCGCCGATGATCAGGCGCTGGTCCGCGCCGGATTCGTGGCGCTGCTGGACGCACAGGACGATATCGAGGTGGTCGGCGAGGCCGACAACGGCGAACAGGCGGTGCGCCTGGCCCGCGAACTCGTGCCCGATGTCGTGCTCATGGACATTCGCATGCCGATCCTGGACGGGCTCGCCGCGACCCGCGAAATCGCCGCCACCGCAGCGCTTTCCGACGTACGGGTGGTGGTGCTCACCACCTTCGAACTCGACGAGTACGTCTTCGAGGCCATGCGCGCGGGCGCCACCGGCTTCCTGGTCAAACACACCGAACCCGCCGACCTGGTCAAGGCCGTGCGGGTGGTGGCGGGCGGTGACGCGCTGCTCTCCCCCAGCGTCACCAAACGCCTCGTCGAGGAGTTCGCCACGCACGCCAAACCTACACCGGCGCGGGATTTCCCCGAACTCACCGACCGCGAGCGCGAGGTGATGGCCCTGGTGGCCGAGGGCCTGACCAATGCCGAGATCGCCGAACGGCTCTTCATGAGCCCCGCCACCGCCCGCACCCATGTCAGCCGAATCCTGTTGAAGCTCAATGCCCGCGACCGCACCCAACTCGTGGTCATGGCCTACGAGTCGGGCATGGTCCGGCCCGGCTGGCAATAGTCGGGTCTCAGCGACCCGGATTCGACCGGTCGCGTTCGACATCGGTGAAGCCTTCGTCCCGCGGTGCGGAGCCACCGGGCGCGGGCGGAGCCTGCAAACGCGCGGAGTAGGCGGAGGCGGCCTTGAAGACACCCGAAACACCCTGCGGCGCAGCCGCATAGGTGATGGATCGGCGGGGTGAGAAGCCCATGTCCGCGCCGATGGCGACCGCGTCCATATTCGCCCCGAGGAACAGGAAGTTCCAGTTCCAGGTGTCCTGCTGCTGGGTGATGAGCGACTTCACCGCGGTATGCGACCACTCTTTACTGGAGTTCTCATGGCCGTCGGTCATGACCACCACGATGACCGTGCCCGGGCGGTCCGGCTCCGCCCGCCCGGCCAGCTCGGCGCCCACATCGGTGATCAGCTCGCCGACCGCGTCGTACAGGGCCGTCATACCGCGCGGCTGTAGATTCAACGGTGGCACCTGCGCGAGCGGTCGATTCGCGTACACCACGTCGTATTCGGTATCGAACTGCGCGAGGGTGACCTCGATCCGCTTGGGCACCTCGCGCTGCTGCTCGATATAGGCGTCGAACCCGCCCTCGGTATCGGACTTGATGGATTGCATGGAGCCCGAGCGGTCCAGCAGCACCGCGATGAGCGTGAGATCAGGATTGGTCATGACTTAACTCCCCCGAGTCGATTCATTCCGGACCTCGCCCACCGTACGCCCGGGGTCCGAGCGCCGCCGCCGAGTTTTCGGCCCCGCGCGGCCTGTCCGGGCTCAGCGCCTCGCACCGAATTCGGCGACGACCGGAATCACCTCGCGCCCGATCACCTCCAGCGGAGTCACCCCGTCGATGCCCTCGACCCGGCCGATCACCATATCGATGCCGGTGTCCGCCAGCGTCCGCAACGCGCCCAGCAGCTGATCCACCCGTTCGCCGCGACCGCCGACGTCGAAGACGAAGACGCAGGTCTTGCGGATCTCCGCCGCATCGCGGCCGACATCCGCGCACAACCGGTGCAGCAGTTCGATTTTGCGTGGCAGATCCGGGCCCGGCCGCAGGCTGCATACGTCCGCGTACTTGGCCACCAGCGGCAGGGTTCGCTTCTCCCCGTCACCGCCGATCAGAATCGGCGGATGCGGGCGGCGCACACTCTGCGGCGCGTTGAGCGGCCGATCCACTCGAAAATGCCTGCCCGCGAACGGATTCTCCGTCTCGTCCCACATCCGCAGACAGATCTCGAGCGTCTCCTCCAGCATGTCGAACCGATCCCCCAGCGGGGGGAACGGCAGCCCGTATCCCTCGACATCACCGGTGGAGGTGCCCGCACCGATACCCAGCCAGGCCCGCCCGCCGGACAGCACATCCAGGGAGGTGACCAGCTTGGCCAGCATGGCCGGGTGGCGATAGTGCACACCCGAGACAATCGAGGTCAGTGCGACTTTCGAAGTATGCGCGGCAATGAACGACAGGGTGCTGTACGCCTCGAGCACATTCTGTTCGACCCGCCCCAGCCACGGGCTCTGCCACAGATGATCCCCGACCGCGATGGCCGCGAATCCACTCGCCTCGGCCGTGCGCACCACCTCGGCCAGGCCGGGGCCGATCCGATCCGCCGGGCTGTTCATCGCGTAATTGGTGAGATGCAATCCGAGTTCCATACGACCAGCCTCCGCCGCCGCGGCATACCGATCATCCGTCTCCGGGCGACATCTGGACTACGCGCCGAGACGTATCCGGCGGACTATCCGAGCCCGAGCCGGATCGCCTGTTCCACAGGCGAATACGCGCCGTCCGGCCGGTCCAGCATCGGCTACTTCGCGCGGGAAGGCCCCCTCGACCTTGATGTATCCGTCCGCGATGAACGCGTCTACCTGACCGTCGGTGAGCATGCCCTCCCTTCGATGCGCGAAAGCCCCCTCCCACCATTGGTGAGAGGAGGCTTTCGGATCAAGCGATTATTCGCCCGGGGGAACTACTCGCCGACGGCGGCGGCTTCGCCCGCCACGACGATCGGCTCCTCGGGAGTCGCGTCCTTCTTGGTGAGCTTGGTCCGCGAGGTGAAGGTGAACTTCGCCTTGTCGCCCTGGCCTTCGCCGTCCCAGCCTTCGACATCCACCGACACGATCTGACCGGCGCCCAGTTCGCCGAAGAGGATCTTCTCCGACAGCTGGTCCTCGATCTCACGCTGGATGGTGCGACGCAGCGGACGCGCGCCGAGCACCGGATCGAAGCCGCGCTTGGCGAGCAGGCTCTTGGCCTGTTCGGTCAGCTCGATCTCCATATCCTTGTTCTTGAGCTGCTTGGCGACGCGGCCGATCATCAGGTCCACCATCTGGATGATCTGATCCTGGGTCAGCTGGTGGAAGACGATGACATCGTCGATGCGGTTCAGGAACTCGGGGCGGAAGTGCTTCTTCAGCTCGTCGTTGACCTTGAGCTTCATCCGCTCGTAGTTCGAGCCCTCGACATTGCTCTGGGCGAAGCCGAGGCCGACCGCCTTGGAGATATCGGAGGTGCCGAGGTTCGAGGTGAAGATCAGGACGGTGTTCTTGAAGTCCACCGTGCGACCCTGGCCATCGGTGAGGCGACCGTCCTCGAGGACCTGCAACAGGGTGTTGTAGATCTCCTGGTGGGCCTTCTCGATCTCGTCGAACAGCACCACCGAGAACGGCTTGCGCCGCACCTTCTCGGTCAGCTGGCCACCCTCTTCGTAGCCGACGTAGCCCGGAGGGGCACCGAAGAGCCGCGAAGCGGTGAAGCGATCGTGGAACTCGCCCATATCGATCTGGATGAGCGCGTCGTCATCGCCGAACAGGAAGTTCGCCAGGGCCTTCGACAGCTCGGTCTTACCGACACCGGACGGACCGGCGAAGATGAACGAGCCCGAGGGACGCTTCGGGTCCTTCAGACCGGCGCGGGTGCGGCGGATCGCCTTGGAGACCGCGCGAACCGCATCCTCCTGGCCGATGATCCGCTTGTGCAGCTCATCCTCCATGCGGAGCAGACGGGTGGTCTCCTCCTCGGTGAGCTTGAAGACGGGGATACCGGTCCAGTTGGCCAGCACCTCCGCGATCTGCTCATCGTCGACCTCGGCCACGACGTCCAGATCGCCCGAGCGCCACTGCTTTTCGCGCTCGGCCCGCTTGGCGACGAGCTGCTTCTCCTTGTCACGCAGGCGCGCTGCCTTCTCGAAGTCCTGCGCGTCGATGGCGCTTTCCTTCTCGCGGCGGGCGTCGGCGATCTTGTCGTCGAATTCGCGCAGGTCCGGCGGTGCGGTCATCCGGCGGATGCGCATGCGCGCGCCCGCCTCGTCGATGAGGTCGATCGCCTTGTCCGGCAGGAACCGATCGTTGATGTAGCGATCCGCGAGCGTCGCGGCGGCGACGAGAGCGCCATCGGTGATGGAGACCCGGTGGTGCGCCTCGTAGCGGTCCCGCAGACCCTTGAGGATATTGATGGTGTGCTCGACCGTCGGCTCGCCGACCTGCACCGGCTGGAAACGACGCTCCAGCGCGGCATCCTTCTCGATGTACTTGCGGTACTCGTCGAGGGTGGTCGCACCGATGGTCTGGAGTTCACCGCGAGCCAGCTTGGGCTTGAGGATCGAGGCCGCGTCGATGGCGCCCTCGGCCGCGCCCGCACCCACCAGGGTGTGCAGCTCGTCGATGAACAGAATGATGTCGCCGCGGGTGTTGATCTCCTTGAGCACCTTCTTCAGGCGCTCCTCGAAATCACCGCGGTAGCGGCTGCCCGCGACCAGGGAACCCAGGTCGAGGGTGTACAGCTGCTTGTCCTTGAGCGTCTCGGGCACCTCGCCATTGACGATGGCCTGAGCGAGACCCTCCACGACGGCGGTCTTACCGACGCCGGGCTCACCGATCAGGACCGGGTTGTTCTTGGTACGGCGGCTCAGCACCTGCATGACGCGCTCGATTTCCTTCGAGCGGCCGATGACGGGGTCGAGCTTGCCCTCCAACGCGGCCTGGGTCAGGTTGCGGCCGAACTGATCCAGCACCAGCGACGTGGACGGTGTACCCGACTCACTGCGCGCGCCCGAACCCTCGACCGGCTCCTTGCCCTGGTAACCCGAGAGCAGCTGAATAACCTGCTGGCGCACGCGATTCAGATCCGCGCCCAGCTTGACCAGCACCTGCGCCGCGACGCCCTCACCCTCGCGGATCAGGCCGAGCAGAATGTGCTCGGTGCCGATGTAGTTGTGGCCGAGCTGCAGCGCCTCGCGCAACGACAGCTCGAGAACCTTCTTGGCACGCGGGGTGAAGGGGATGTGACCGGACGGCGCCTGCTGGCCCTGCCCGATGATCTCCTCGACCTGCGACCGCACACCCTCCAGCGAAATGCCCAGCGACTCCAGCGACTTCGCTGCGACGCCCTCACCTTCGTGGATCAGGCCCAGCAGGATGTGCTCGGTGCCGATGTAGTTGTGGTTGAGCATCCGGGCCTCTTCTTGGGCCAGGACAACGACCCGCCGTGCGCGGTCGGTGAACCTCTCGAACATCGCTCCCTCACTTCCTGCTCCGCTTACTACGGCATCCGGCGCTTCAGACCCTGTGCTGCCCTTCTGGTCGCCAGCCTGCCATGAAGCCCTGGGGTTGCATCCCCCGCCTCCACTCTAGTTGGCGGGGGTCACGCACGTCGTCCGTCCACCCTATTGCGAACCGGCGACAGTACGACTCATTCCCTCATAACGGGGCTGTAGCCGGGAACGTTTCCGTCCCGGCTACGCCCACAGCGAACACGCTGTATTTTCTGCCCTCCGCTGTATTTTCTGCCCTCCGCTTCGCTGCGGGCGGGTTCGCGGCCCTGGGGAGTCTCGCTTCTTCCCTCCTTCCGCTCCCCCGCTTCGCTCCTCCGCTCCACTCAGTCCAGAAGCGAGACGGGCCGCGAACTTGCAGGTGGGGCTTGCGGGTGGGGCTTGCGGGTGGGGGGCTACCCGGTGAAGGGTGGGATGAACTCGCAGGAAACCGGACGCGGATGAGCCGGGTCCAGCGCGTTCAGGGCCCAGGTGGCGACGCGGGGACTGCCCGCGATGGCCATATGGTCGGAGAAATCCATGGCGCAGGTGTCCTGTACGCGGATGTTGATCGCGTTCGGCCCGGGCACCAGCGCGACGGACGGGGAGACGCCCTCGTCATAATTCGACGCCAGATTGGTATAGGTGACGCTCGGGTCGTAGACCCCGTCGGCGTTCAGATCGCGAATGAACTGCGAACCGCCCAGCATCTGCGGACAGGCCTGGCAGACACCCATGCTGATCATGTTGTCCACACTGTTCGCGTCCGCGCCGAGCTGCTTGCCGAAGGCGCGCAGCACATTCATCTGATCACCGAAGATGCCCAGCCAGGGCGGGGCGATGGCGACGAACTTGTCCACCTTGCCCGACCCCCCGAGCCGTTTGATGAAGTAGTTCCCGACGGTATTGCCCTGCGAATGGGCGATGAAATCGACCTTGGCGGCGCCGGTCGCGGCCAGCACCCGGTCCACGAACGCGCCCAGCTGGGCGGCACTCTCGGGGATCGGCCGCATTCCGCCCAGGGCCGATAGCGGCCACGGCACATCGAGACCGCCGTAGGTGAGCGCGTAGACGCAGTAGCCCTCATTCGCCAGCAGCGGGGCGTACGCGCCCCAGTTGGTCTGCGCGCCGCCCGCGGTGCCGTGGATGAGCACCACCGGATCCGGATGCGCCGCGGTGACTTTGCAGGCCCAGTCGTTGGCTCCGGGCAGCGAACCACCCGGATTGGTCAGCTCGTAGGGGATGCCCGCGAAGAAGTTGTAATCCACCGGGTAGTCGGCGCGGGCGGTACCGCTCACCCCCAGGGACAGGACGGCCAACAGGGCCAGCAACAGCAAAGATCCCGGCGAACGGCGCAGCGGCGCAGCACGCATGTTCCCTCCCAAACTAGAACGTGTTTCGACAACGTAATCGAAAAACAAGCACGGGAGATGGGAAACCGGCGAGTAATTTATGAAACTTGTTCCACCCTCTCACGCAGAAAAACCGGGACCCCTGCGGATCCCGGTTTTCCTGCGGATACCGCGACCAGCGCTCACCACTGGCGAGGCGCGTAGCCCGGACCACCCGCCGCCACCGCGGTATTCGCCGGAGCCGCAACCACGTTCGCCTTCCCGTGCTGCACACCCGCGGTGAACAGCGCGCCGATCAGCGCCACGAAGGCCAGTGTGTGCAGCACGGTGCGCACGATATTCCAACGCACCCAGGAGGTTTCGAACTGTGCCCGCACCGCCGCCAGATCGCCGATCTGCGAGGGATCACCCGCCGCGGCCAACTGATTGTTGAGCGGCACATTCAGCCCCGAGGTCACCGCGAAGGCAATCACATTGAGCACCACGGCGATTCCGATCCACAGCAGCGTGGTGCGGGCGTCCTTGCCCAGGTGCAGCGCCGCCGCCAGCACCGTGAAACCGACCGTGCCCATGAACAGCAGCATGAACAGCGGATTGACGATGATGACATTGATGCGCTGCATCACCTCGATGATGGTGCGATCGTCGGTCTGACCCAGCGCGGGCATCACCGAGTTCACGTAGCCGTAGAACAGACCGGCGATCAGGCCGGTCGAGAGGGTCGCCGCCGCCAGCGCGGCCATCCGAAGTGCGAACATCACAGTCTCCTGACTGGGTCATTTCCCGGAATTCCCGGGCTTTCCAACGACTTCCAGTCAACCGGCTGACGACTCCGCGCAACATCGTCCAGAAGCTCGCGGACATCCGCGGCCGTCTCGAGACGCTCACAGATCCCGTTCGGACACCACACCGCTCTGCATGGCCAGATTCGCCAGCTTGACCCGCTTCTGATTCTGCGGCAGATCCTCCACCCCGAACTTGGCGAACAGCGCCCGCAGATGCGTCTTGATGGCGTCCACGCTCAGGAACAGCTCCGCCGCGATCTGCTGATTCGACGAGGGCGAGGCGAAACCGTCATTACCGCGCAGCGGACGGCACAGCGCGATCAGCACGGCCCGCTGGGTTTCGGTGAGCGAGCGCAGCGTGGGCAGCCCACCGGTGGAGGTCTGCGTGACATCGCCTGCGGCGCCGGAGAAATCGTGGAAGGTGACCCGCGAGGTGCCCATCCGGATCACATCGCCGGGTTGCAGCCGATGCCGCCCGACCAGGCGATCCCCATTGACGAAGGTGCCGTTGCGGGAGAGCCCGTCGTCCACGATGGTCCAGTGCGCGCCCAGATATTCGAGGGTCGCGTGCAGGCGGGACACCTCGACGTCCCAGACGAGCGAGAGATCGGCCTGCGGTGAGCGGCCGACGGTGATGCGTGGTTGATCCGGGGTCAGCATCAGCTCGTGCTGACGGCCCTCGTGATCCTTGACCCGCAGGAATGAACCGTGGAATGCGGTCACTGCGCCGATACCTCGTCTCTACACCCAGCCAGTGACATCGTTCGCACAGTTCAATGGTGCCGTGCCGTCTCGGCGCGAGCAAGATCGTGCCACGGATATGGGCAGCGCGCACCGATAAGAGTTATACGCAAAGCGTATGAATAAACCACTGCCGCCCGGGCTCGCACGAAACACCCGGACGGCAGACGCAAAGATGACTAGTTCTTCGCAGCGGCCTTGTTGTAAGCCTCCGTGATGTCCGCGGAGATACGCCCACGAGCAGAAACCTTGTGTCCATTACGGCGCGCCCATTCACGAATCGCCGCGCTTTGTTCGCGATCGATCGAAACCCGGCCCTTCGGACCGGCGGTCGCGGCAGCCGCGGTCTTGGTACGGCGCCGGCCGCTCACGCGACGCGCGTTGGCAACCCAAACCTCCAGACCGTCCCGCAGCTTGGACGCATTAGCCGTCGACAAGTCGATCTCGTACGAGACGCCATCGATTGCGAACTCGATGGTCTCGTCCGCGATGGACTCACCGTCGACATCGTCGATCAGGCTAACGGTGACCTTCTTTGCCATGAGATGAACGTCCTCTCGAAATCGTGCGACCCGCATAGTTAGGCCGATTACCCGAAACCAGAATACCGCTGAATTCGATAGTCCCAGAACGGGCACCGACAATGCAATCCAGCGAACTCAACGAGATGCTGGACGCACAATTGGAAAGAGTATCGTTTCTCGGATTCCCAAGCCAGTCAGGGCCATCAGCAACCGATCGATTCCCATACCTGTTCCGGTCGTCGGAGGCATACCGTGCTCCATCGCGGCAAGGAAGTCCTCGTCCAGCCGCATCGCCTCATCGTCGCCCGCGGCGGCCAAACGCGCCTGATCCTCGAATCGTTCACGCTGGATGACCGGATCAACGAGTTCGGAATATCCGGTGGCAAGTTCGAAGCCGCGCACGTACAGGTCCCACTTCTCGGTAACCCCGGGCTTGCTCCGATGCTGACGGGTCAGCGGAGAGGTCTCCACCGGGAAGTCGCGAACGAAAGTCGGCGCGTACAGCTTGTCGCCGTACACGTGCTCCCACAGTTCCTCGACCAGTTTGCCGTGACCGTAGCCCTTGTCCTGCGGAATTTCCAGACCTACTCGATCAGCGAGTGCCAGCAATTCCGGAACAGAAGTTTCCGGCGTGACCTCCACACCGATCGACTCCGACAGCGACGGGTACATCTCGACCGTCGTCCACTCACCCGACAGATCGTATTCAGTTCCATCCGCGAGAGTGACCACCTGCGTCCCGTAGACGGCCTGCGCCACTTCCTGGATCAATTCGCGCATCATCTTCGCGGAATCGTCGTAGGTGCCGTACGCCTCGTAGGTTTCCAGCATTGCGAACTCCGGCGAATGCGTGGAGTCCGCACCTTCGTTACGGAAGTTCCGGTTGATCTCGAAAACCTTCTCGATACCACCGACCACACACCGCTTCAGGAACAACTCCGGAGCGATACGCAGGAACAACTCCATATCCAGGGCATTGGAGTGCGTCTCGAACGGGCGGGCCGCCGCACCACCGTGGATGGTTTGCAGCATCGGGGTCTCCACCTCCAGGAAACCCCTGCGCTCCAACGCATTTCGCAGCGCGCGCACCGCGGCGATACGGGTGCGGGCCATCTCGCGGGCCTCCGGGCGGATGATGAGGTCCACATACCGCTGCCGGACGCGGGACTCCTCGTTCATCTCCTTGTGCGCCACCGGCAGCGGGCGCAGCGACTTGGCCGCCATCTCCCACGCATCGGCCATCACGCTCAATTCACCGGTGCGCGAGGAGATCACCTCACCGTGCACGAAGACGAAATCGCCCAGGTCCACATCGGACTTCCAGGCCGCCAGCGACTCCGCGCCGACGCCATTGAGGCTGATCATGGCCTGCAGCTTGGTGCCGTCACCCTCCTGCAGGGTGGCGAAACACAGCTTTCCGGTATTCCGCATGAAAATGACGCGACCGGCGATACCGGCGATCAGACCGGTCCGGGTATCGGACTCGAGTTCCGGATACGCGGCGCGAATTTCGGCGAGGCTGTGCGTGCGGCCGACGACCACCGGATAAGCCTCGCGGCCCTCGGCCAGCAACCGCTCCCGCTTCTCGCGGCGAATCCGCATCTGCTCCGGGACGTCGAGTTCCACGGCCGGTGCCGCAGTGCGCTTTTGACCTGCGGATGACGTGGTGCCAGCGGAAGAAGAGGGGGTGGGGGTGCTCACGGGGCTTAAGCCTATCCTGCGGCGGAAACCCATTTTTCCGCCGCCCGGGCAAACCAATTCAGAGCCAGGCGAGCGTTGCCACCTCGCGCTCGAAGTGCGGCGCGGTGGCCGCCACATTGAGCAGTCCGGCCGCTTTCAGGGCCTGATATCCGCCGACCAGATCGGTCGCCCGGCGCAGGCCCAGCTGCTGTAGCGACGAGGCCGCCAATGAGGAGGTGTAGCCCTCCGAGCAGACGATGATCCATTCGCGGTCGTGATCGTCCGCGAGGGCCAGGCGGGCGCTGCTGGTGGGGTCCAGACGCCATTCGAGCACATTGCGCTCGATCACCAGCGCGCCAGGCAGGGTGCCCTCGCGCAGGCGCTGTGCCTGCGGGCGAATATCCACCAGCAGGGCGCCGCGGGCAATGGCCTGCGGAATTTCCACCGGGTACAGGCGTCGCAGCCGCTCACGCGCCTGGGCGAGCATGCCGTCGATCGTCAAGTGGGTCATTCGAGTTCGCCTTCGGGCTGGTCGGTGAGGACGGAACGAGTGCGCCGGAGCCGGCCCTGATCGGTGACCTCGTAATAGGACATCGCGGTCAGCGGCGGGGAATAGGCGTGCACACTCAAAGTCGGATCGAGCGGGCCGGAAATACCGGCCTCGGCGGCCGGTGCACGCACCACGTCGTGCACCCAGCCCAACGGAAACGAAGCCTGATCACCGGCCGCGAGCGTGCGGCGGCGCAATTCGGCTCCGGTCCAGCGGAATTCGGAGAGCGCACCGGAAAGCACGGTCAGCGCGCCGAGCGAACCGGCGTGATCGTGCAATTCGGTGGCGATGTCGGCGACCCAGGAGATCAGCCAGAGATCCACCTCGTCGTCGGCGAGAAGCCTTACCGCCCAGCGCTTTTCGGTGGGCCAAAGCCCATCGGCCGGGAGCAGGTGATCGTAGACACCCGCCAGCACGTCCTCGGCGCCCTCGTCGGTCAGGCGCAGCAGATCGGCCGGGCGCAGCCGGGTGGGGGAAGCGGAAAGAACAGAAGATCGCATGAGGCGAAACTCCAAGGTGTGTCGAACGGTCGAGGGCTAAAAAGCGTGCCTCGACGACGCCGAGGCTGATCAGCCTCGACAACACTCCTGGGTGCTTACGCGGGAATACACGTCGGCGAGCTTAGCAGCCGTTCCCCGCGCGGCAACAGAGGCCGCGGGAAACGACTGCGTCACAAACCACTGGGTACGCATCACGGCTGGCGCGCCCGCCGCTGCTGCTGGTTGCGCTCGTACACCAGGCGCAGACCAACCAGGGTCAGATGCGGTTCATGATGTTCGATGGTCTCGGATTCGGGCACGATCAGCGGTGCGGTCGCCCCCGTCGCCACGATCGCCACCTCATCGCCGGAGAAGGCGTCGAATTCATCGCGAATTCGATCGATCAGACCGTCCACCATGCCGGCGAAACCGAAGACCGCGCCGGACTGCATGCATTCCATACTGTTCTTGCCGATCACCGAACGCGGACGGGTCAACTCGGCCCGGCGCAGCGCACTGCGCTCCACCAGTGCCTCCGTGGAGATCTCCACACCGGGCGCGATGATGCCGCCGAGGAATTCCCCCTTGGCCGACACCAGGTCCACACAGATCGCGGTACCGAAATCGACCACGATCGCCGGGGCTTGATAACGGTGAAAAGCGGCCAGACAGTTCACAATTCGGTCCGCGCCGACTTCTTTGGGATTGTCCACCAGTAGCGGAATACCGGTTCGCACACCGGGTTCCACCAAAACATTCGGGACATGCCCCCAGTAGCGACCCAGCATTTCGCGGAGTTCACGCAAGACCGGAGGCACCGTCGACAGCGCGGAGACACCGATCACCTGTTCGGCGTCCGCACCGATCAGACCTCGCACCTGCAGGGCGAATTCATCGGCGGTGATCAGCGGATTGGTGTGGGTTCGCCACTGCCGCACCAGCTTCGCATGATCCCCACTGCCGGAGAACAGTCCCAGTTCGATACTCGTATTGCGGACGTCGATGGTCAGCAACATGGCTGTACCCGCCCCTCCGTTCTCAGTTGGCGAAGGTCAGCGAACGCGGCGAGATGAGATCCGAGCCCGCGGGCGCGTGCGCCGGATCCGACCCCAGCTCCACCTGCCGATTGCGCTCGTCAACGAAGACCACGCGCGGCGCGTACGCTCGCAGCTCCGCCTCATCCATCATGGCGTAGGCGATCAGGATCACCAGATCACCCGGATTCACCAGATGCGCTGCGGCACCGTTGATTCCGATCACACCGGAGCCACGTTCACCCGCGATGATGTAGGTCTCCAGGCGAGCGCCATTGGTGATGTCGACAATGCAGACCTGCTCGCCCTCGAGCAGATCGGCGGCGTCCAGCAGATCCTGGTCCACGGTCACCGAACCGACATAGTGCAGGTCGGCATGGGTCACCGTGGCGCGGTGGATCTTGGACTTCATCATGGTGCGCAACATCGGCGTTGCCTCCTAACGGGTGGCCCGGGCAGGCCGGTCGGGGGTGGTCGGATTACCGTCGATCGGGGTACCGAGGGTGACGGGCAGATTGTCGATGAGCCGGGTGCCGCCGACCTTGGCCGCGATCAACAGGCGGGCATTACCGCTGGCCTGCACCGCACCGAGATCGGAGCCGCGCAGCTCCAGATACTGGAGCTCGATTTCCGGAGCACTGGCCAGCACCGAATTGGCCGCTGCCAGAACGGCTTCCGGGCCGAGCCCGGCGGCGTGCCGACCGGCGGCGAGCGCGGCCGAGAGGGTGGTGGCGAGCGCACGGGCCGCCGGATCCAGGAAGCGATTGCGCGAGGACAGCGCCAGACCGTCCGCCTCGCGCACGGTCGGAATAGCCACGATCCTCAGATCGAAATTGAGATCGCGCACCATCTGCCGGATCAGCGCCAATTGCTGATAGTCCTTCTCACCGAAGAATGCCTCGGTAGGGCGGCAGATCTGGAACAGCTTGGCGACGACGGTCAGCATGCCCGCGAAATGTCCGGGGCGCACCGCGCCTTCCAGCTCGTCACCGATCGGGCCGGGGTGCACCGTGGTGCGCGGACCGTCCGGGTACATCTCGGCGGCGCTGGGCGCGAAGACCAGCTCCACGCCCTCGGCGCGCAGCAGCTCCACATCCGCGTCCAGGGTGCGCGGGTACTTGTCCAGATCCTCGCCCGCACCGAATTGCAGGGGATTCACGAAAATGGAGACGATGACGACCTGATTGGTGCGCTTGGCCCGCCGCACCAATTCCAGATGACCCTCGTGCAGGGCGCCCATGGTGGGTACGAGCGCCACCGTGCGACCCACCGACCGCAAAGCCTTGGCAACCGAGGTGACCACCGCCGGATCGTGCAGCACCGTCAGCTCACCGCGCTTATACGTACCACGCAGTTTCGGGTCCATCAGTAACCTTCTTTCGCCTCGTCGGGGCCCTCTGTGGATGCACTCCGCTGCCGCCGCCGGGCCTGACCGCCGAGGCGAGGTCCTTCCAACAGATCGATCAAAGCGGGATTGCTCTGCGCGCGCTCGGCGGAACGCAGTGAGAGCGCGCGATATCCGGCCTCCAGACGCGGATCGAGCGTCTCCAGCGCGGCCAGATGCGCGGCCACCGCGGGCACGTCGCCGCGCGCCACCGGACCGGTGAGCGCGGCCGGGCCACGGCGCAGGGCATTGTCCAGGGCAGCCGAGGCCAGCGGCGCCAGCATGCGCTCGGCGAGTCCGTTGGGCTGCTCGTCGACCATCTGCTGGCCGAGCAGACCCGGACCCGCGAGCGCGGCGCGCAGCGCCTGCACGGCATCGACAATGAGGGTCACCAGATGATTGCTGCCATGTGCGAGGGCCGCGTGATAAAGCGTGCGGTTCTCTTCCGAGACCCGGACCGGCTCCCCGCCCATTTCGATGACCAGCGACTGCGCGATGGCGTAGCCGATATCGTCCGCGGCGGTCACCCCGAAGCAGGCATTGGCCAGGCGCGCGATGTCCTCGTCATGACCGGTGAAGGTCATGGCCGGGTGGATCGCCAGCGGCAGCGCGCCGAGCGCGGTCAGCGGGGCCAGGATGGCGATACCGTTCGCACCGGAGGTGTGCGCGACGATGGTGCCGGGGCGGACCGCGTTCGCCGCCGCCAAACCCGCTACCAGACCGGACAATTCACTGTCCGGAACCGCCAGCACCAGTAGCTCGCTGCGATTCGCCACCTCTTCGGCGGGCAGAATGCGGGAATCCGGCAGCCGCGTCTCGGCGCGCCGAATGGAGGCGTCCGAGATGGCGGAGACACCGAAGACCACATGTCCGGCACGCTCGAGTGCCGCACCCAGGGCGGAGCCGACGCGTCCCGCCGAGACGATTCCCACCGTCAGTCGTGCAGGCGCAAGATCGGTTCCGCAGACATCCTCGTCCGAGGTCACCCTTGTCCTCTCGAAGTTCGTTCCAGTCCCGCGCTGCGGGTACCGGACGTTACGGCCCGAGAATATCGGCCCCGATACGCCGGGGCCACCGAGTGTGGGATGTCTTACAGGGTCCTACCGCCCACCCTCGGAACGCAGATTCGCCATGATCTCCGCGACCGACAGCCGACGGGTGGAGTCGTCACCGGCATCCTCGTCGGAGCGGCGGCGACGCCGTGAGCTGGCCGTACCCATGGGCGGGGCGGGCGCGACCGGCGGCGTGAGCCGCGGGTTCGCGGTCGCCGCGTCCGGCTGGGCCTGCGCGTCCGACTCGGGCGCCTTGCCCGCGGGGCGCAGATCGGTCTCGAACCACGGCACCTGCGGCGACTCGTCGCGATCCAGACCGGTGCGCGGCTCGGTGCGCTTGTTCCGCGCGGTCTCGCCCAGGCGCGGGATCGGCTGCGCCGCACCGCTCGAACCGGAGCGCAGGGCATCGGCGGCGGCCCGCGCGGCATCCAGGTCGTCGTGGGAATCATCGCGCGGCGCGGCGTTTTCGGTCGCGAAGTCGGCCTCGAACGGGCGCAGGTGCTCGAAGTCGTGCGGCGGCTCGTATTCGCGCGAACGATCGGCCGGATGATGCGGAACCCGCAGCCGGTCGATGCTCTCGGTGACGATGGAGGTCTCCGCGGTCACCGGATCGTCGAAGGGGCTCGCGAAGGCCGGGGGCTCGGGATGGTCGGCGTCGAAGACAGGGGTGATCCGGCTGCCGAGGTCCTGTTCGATCGGCTCGACGGGCGCGGACCACGGATCCCAGGAGTTGGTGTCCTCCCAGTTACCGTTCGCCGACCCCTTCGCGGAATTGCCGTTGCTGGCCGGCAATTCCTGCACTCGGACCGCATCCGCGCGCAGCGCGACCCGCTCACCGGGCAGATCGCCGTCGAAGAGGCGCTGCAGGCTCTCCCGCAGCACCGTCAGTTCGGCACGCAATGCGGCCATTTCCTCGGCGTCCGCGCCGACCTCTTTACGCACTCGGGTCTCGACGCCGAGCTCATATTCGCGGCGGGCAGCAACCTCACGCTCGAGCTGCAGTTGGTAGACCTTTTGCAGGTCGCCCACTTTCGCCTTGTCCGTCGCCGACTCCCTGCGATAACGCGTCGCGGCGAGGGCGCCGATGGCGGCCGCCCAGAGGGCCGCGACCAGGCCCACGCGAATCATGTGGACGTTATCGCTGAAGACCAGGAAAACACTGGCAACCAGGCCGAGGAGAAGCAGCAGACCGGTGAAGAATTTTCCCGCGTCTTCTCGTCGTCGACGGGAAGCACTGCTCCGGGAGGGTGAAACCATAGCCACCAACATAGCTTGAACCGGACACTCCGGCTTCAACCTCGCCAATGCCGTTCGACTTTATGTTTGCTATGAGGTAGCCGCTTCATCCGGCGGATCGATCGGCGCCCGGCAGCAATATTCCAGCCACAGCGCCGCCGCCACCAGCAGCAGCCCGGCGACCAGCCCCACCACCGCGCCCGGGGTATCCGAGGCCGCGGCCCGCATATCCCCGCGCTGGGGCAGCAGCCAGATCAGGAAGCCCAGCCAGATACCGCCCACCAGCGAACCCACCTGCGCCGACGCCTTGGCCAGCGCCACCGCTCGCGCCGCGGTGATCGGATGCAATTGCCGGGGACCGTCACCGATCCCCCGGTTCTCCACCCGCGCCCGAATCACGAACGCCAGCACCGCCTCCAGCGCCGCCACCGGCAGCAGCGAGGCCCCGGAGAAGACGGTGATGGGCGGAAAGCTCGAATACGCGACATTGGTGGCGAGCCAGGCGACCAGCGCCGCCAGGGCCACATTCGCGCACAGATCGAGAATGCGGGTCGGCTTCACACCGGCCATCCCAGCGTGAAATCGGTGCGGCGCACGCCCTCGATCTCGGTGGCGTCCAGGGCCGCCAGCAGGTCCCGAAGCGATTGCGGCGCACCGGCGGTCACCTCCAGCACGGCCTCGGGCTCCACCTCCAGCCACGGCACCAGCACAAACGCGCGGCGGTGCGCCTGCGGATGCGGCAGCGTCAACACCGGATCGGCGCTGCGGCACGGCACCTCGCCATCGCGGCGGCGCTGTCCGGCCCAGACGATGTCCACATCGAGAGTCCTTGCGCCCCAGCGCACCTCACGCACCCGATCGGCGGCCTGCTCCAACTCCTGACCCAGCCGCAGCCAATCCGAGGGCTCCAGATTCGGATCCTGCGCCACCAGTACGGCGTTGAGGTAATCCTGTTGCGGCACACCGCCCCACGGCGGCGTGGAGTACACCGAGGAGACCGCGAGCAGACCCGGGCGCAGCGCCTCGATCACACCGCGCAGGTGCGCCAGCCGATCTCCCAGGTTCGATCCGATCGACAGCACTACCCGGCTCACCGCTACGCCCCCTGTGCCTCGCGCCGGCGGGAGGTGACCACCCGCACATCCTCGAAGCTGTGCGGAATCGGCGCGGACGGCTTGTGCAGCACCACCTCGACCTCCCGAATACGGGTATCCGCCATCACCGCGTCGGCCAATTCCGAGACCACGGTCTCGACCAGATCGCGCGATTGGCCCGAGACGATCCGCACGGCCAGATCGGCGAGCTCCCCGTAGTGGATGGTGTCGGCGATATCGTCGGATTTGGCGGCGGCCGAGAAGTCGGTCCACACCGTCAGATCCACCACGAAATCCTGGCCGTCCCGCTTCTCGTAGTCGAAGACGCCGTGATGGCCGAAGACGCGCAGGCCGCGCAGTTCGATGCGGTCGATGCTCAAAGCTGTTCTCCCTGTGTCCAAGTCCAGCCGCCGACGGTCCGGCCGGTGTGGGCGTGCCGGGCATTGCGCCAGGCCTCGGTGACCGCGATGGCGTCCAGTGACGCGCGCACATCGTGCACGCGCACGCCCCAGCCGCCGTGTTCGGCGGTCAACGCGGAAATGGTGGCGGTCGCGGTCTCGCGGCCGTCGGGCGGGCGCGGGGTACCGTCCTCGGCCAGCAGCGCACCGAGGAACCGTTTGCGCGAGGCGCCGATCAGAATCGGCAGCCCGGTGGCCACGAATTCCGGTAGCGCGGCGAGCAATTCCCAATTGTGGTCGGCGTTCTTGGCGAACCCCAGTCCGGGATCGAGCACCAGTCTGCCCGGATCGACACCGGCCTCGACCGCCATGTCGACCTGCACCCGCAGCTCCGAGAGCACCTCGGAGACCACATTCTCGTATCGATCGGCGGCGCCGGTGTGCTCATAGTTCGCACCGGCGCGCCAATGCATGAGAATCCACGGAACACCCGCCGCGGCAACGACTTTCGCCATATCGGCATCGGCGCGGCCACCGGACACGTCATTGACCACCGACACCCCGGCCTCGATGGCGGCCTCGGCCACCACCGCGCGCA
>NZ_BDAW01000028.1 GCF_001625085.1 Nocardia acidivorans NBRC 108247 | reverse complement strand
ACAGCATGAGTGACGAGGCGCCCGCAGGAGTGCCCGAACCCGCCACCGACCCGTGGAAGGGCTTCCGCGGGGTCATGGCCGGCACCCTCGTCCTCGAGGCCATCACCGTGCTGCTCGCACTACCGGTGGTCGGCGCGGTCGGCGGCGGCCTGAAGTGGTGGTCCGTCCTGTACCTGGTCGGCCTCGCGGTGCTCATGTTCCTCGGCGCGGGCCTCCAGCGCCGGCTCTGGGCCATGCCCTTCAACCTCACTCTGCAAGCAGCCCTGCTCGCGGGCGGTTTCATCCACATCTCCATCGCGGTGATCGGCGTCGTCTTCGCCGCCGTCTGGCTCTTCATCCTCTTCCTGCGCGCCGACGTGCGTAAGCGCATCGCGGCCGGTCTGCTGCCCAGCCAGCGGATGTCCGGCACCTGAAACCCCCTTCCCTCCCTCTTCACCTCGCCTCCGCGACCGCCGGGTCGCGGGGGCGTGAATTTTCTCCCTGGTAAAAGCCGGTTACGCTTTCGCCCGTGACTGAGCAGACGTTGGTACTCATCAAGCCCGACGGCGTGGCCCGCGGCCTGATCGGGGAGATCATCACCCGAATCGAGCGCAAGGGTCTCGAGATCGCCGCGCTCAAGCAGGTGAATGTCTCCGAAGAGATCGCCGTGGCGCACTACGCCGAGCACCGGGACAAGGCGTTCTTCGGATCGCTGATCGAATTCATCACCTCGGGCCCGGTCGTCGCGGCCGTCCTCGAAGGCCCCCGCGCCATCGCCGCCTTCCGCCAGATCGCCGGCGGCACCGATCCGGTCGAGAAGGCTGTCCCGGGCAGCATCCGCGGCGATTACGCCCTGGAAACCCAGTTCAACCTGGTCCACGGCTCCGATGCCCCGGAATCCGCCAAGCGCGAGATCTCCCTCTGGTTCCCCGAATTCACTCACTGATCAAGTCCCGAACTCGGGGACTCTCGTGCGCCGCTGCGGGGGCAGCGGCGTCATGTGGGATACTGGCAGCGGAAGTGGTCACTGCCCGTCACAAGCGGCAGGTGAGTGCCACTTCTGATTGACACCACGGCACGACGGACGATCATCGCTGCCGCCGACGGCTTCAAAGACTCGGTTGTCGGCTCGCACGCTGGATGAACGCTCGTGCTGTGGGGTTGAGCCAAACCACCCAGGCGCCACGTGACCAGTTAGCCCGAACGACGAGAACAAAGTGATAACGGGCACGCGGCGCGCAGACCATTGATCTCGCGCCCGCTGAGGGCGCGAGGCGAAGACAGTGCCCCCGCGTCGGCCGCGTCACTCCTCGGAGGGACGCGCCCGGGGGTCCAAGGGAGATTTCGTGGCCGAAAAAGAGCCGCAAGAAGCAACACAGGTGAACGCCGACGGGGAGGCCGCGGACACTATCCCGGCCGCCGAACAGTTGCCGGAACGGATCCGAGTGCACGCACTGGCGAAGCTGCTGGGCACCACCAGCAAACGTATCCTGGCCCACCTGACCGAAATGGGCGCTCAGGCCCGCAGCCCGCAGTCCAGCCTGGACCGCACGGTCGCCGAGACCGTCCGAGACGCCTTCGGACCGCGATCGGTCGAGCCGGCCACCGTCGATGAGGCCATCATCGCCGGAGACGAACTCGCCGCCGACGAACTGGCCGCGGAAGAGGTCGAGGCCGCCGAGGCCGCGGTCACCGCCCCCGCGCGCAAACGCGCACCCAAACTTTTCACCAGCCCGTTCCAGCAGCCGGAGCTCCCGGTCGAGGAGCCGGTGCTCTATCAGCCGTCCGCGCCCGTGGCCGCACCGCTGTTCCTGTCCCCGGATGTGGCCGCCGCCGAGGAGACCCGCCGCAAGCTGCGCTCCGAGCGCAAGCCCAAGGTCGAGGAGAAGCCGCGCGAGGAGCCGGTCCGCGAGGATAAGCCGCGCGCGGAGAAGGCCAAGGTCGAGGAGCAGGTCCGCGTCGAGTCCAAGGCCGCCGAGTCCAAGGCCGCCGAGTCCAAGGCCGCCGAGTCCAAGGCCGCCGAGTCCAAGGCCGCCGAGGAGACCGCCGACGATTCCGAGGACGAGCAGGACTGGGACGGTGACGACTCCCGCGAGCAGCGCGGCGACGGTGCCTCGCGGCGTCGTCGCCGGGGACGTCGCGGGCGCGGCCGGGGTCGCGGCGAACAGCATCCCGATGACGAGAACGGCGAGATCGATCCCGAGATCGAGGATCAGCTGCGCGCCGATGCCGAGGCCGAAGCCGAGGAGTCCGAGGACGATGCCGATGATTCGGCCGTGCCGGAGGGTTCGAGCAGCCGTCGCCGTCGCCGTCGCCGCCGCCGCAAGGGCGGAGAGGACACCGATAACGAGCCCGAGGTGGCGGAGGACGATCCGCCGAACACCGTCGTGCACGAGCGTGAGCCGCGCAGTAAGCGTCGCGCCGCCGCCAAGGAGTCCAATCCGGACGAGGTCCAGGGCATCAGCGGTTCGACTCGGCTCGAGGCCAAGCGTCAGCGTCGCCGGGACGGTCGCGAGGCCGGTCGCCGTCGCCCGCCCATCCTGACCGAATCCGAATTCCTGGCCCGCCGCGAATCGGTGGACCGGGTGATGGTGGTGCGGGACAAGCACTTCGCCGATCATCCGACCTCCACCACGCAGGTGGCGGTGCTCGAGGACGGCGTGCTGGTCGAGCATTTCGTGACCAGCACCGGTTCGGCGTCCATGGTGGGCAATGTCTACCTGGGCAAGGTGCAGAATGTGCTGCCGTCCATGGAGGCCGCCTTCGTCGATATCGGCCGCGGCCGCAATGGCGTGCTGTACGCGGGCGAGGTGAATTGGGAGGCCGCCGGACTCGGCGGCAAGGAGCGCAAGATCGAGCAGGCGCTGCGGCCCGGTGACACCGTGCTGGTGCAGGTCTCCAAGGATCCGGTGGGGCATAAGGGCGCCCGCCTGACCACGCAGATCAGCCTGGCCGGTCGCTTTCTGGTGTACGTGCCGGGTGGCACCTCCACCGGTATCTCGCGCAAGCTGCCCGATACCGAGCGCAAGCGGCTCAAGGAGATCCTGCGCGATATCGTCCCGCAGGACGCGGGCGTCATCATTCGCACCGCGTCCGAGGGCGTGAGCGAGCCCGAGCTGGCGCGCGATGTCGAACGGCTGCAGCAGACCTGGCGCACCATCGAGGAGCAGTCCAAGAACGGCTCCAATGCGCCCAAGACCCTGTACGAAGAGCCCGACCTGCTGGTCAAGGTGGTTCGCGATCTGTTCAACGAGGACTTCTCCAAGTTGATCATCGAGGGTGAGCGCGCCTGGTCGACGGTGGAGAACTACGTGCGCACCGTCGCCCCGGATCTGCTTGTCCGCGTGGAGAAGTACGAGAACAACGGTGTCGACGTGTTCGGCAGCCTGCGCATCGACGAGCAGTTGGCCAAGGCGCTGGACCGCAAGGTGTGGCTGCCCTCGGGCGGCACCCTGGTGATCGATCGCACCGAGGCCATGACGGTCATCGACGTCAATACCGGCAAGTTCACCGGTGCGGGCGGCTCGAACCTCGAGGAGACCGTCACCCGGAACAATCTGGAGGCGGCCGAGGAGATCGTCCGCCAGATGCGACTGCGCGATATCGGCGGCATGATCGTCGTCGACTTCATCGATATGGTGCTCGAATCCAATCGGGATCTGGTGCTGCGCAGGCTGACCGAGGCCCTGGGCCGCGACCGCACCCGCCATCAGGTTTCCGAGGTCACCTCGCTGGGCCTGGTCCAGATGACCCGTAAGAAGTTGGGCACCGGTCTGGTCGAGGCGTTCTCGAGCACCTGTGAGCACTGCCACGGCCGCGGTCTGATCGTGCACAACTACCCCGTCGAATCGGCTCCGGCCGAGGAGGGCGTGGGCCGTCGTGAGGGTTCGCGCCGCCGTCGCAAGGATCGCGGCAACGCCGCGCCCGAGGCGGCTCCGGCCGTCGTCGAGCCGGTCGCCCCGGTGGTCGAGGTCGAGACCAAGGAGCAGGCCGCCGCCCGGCGGGCGCATCCGGTCGCGCTCGCCATGGCCGCGCATCACGACGATGATCTGCATCACGACGATGCCGATCCCGATGAGCATGGCGAGGTGGCCGATGAGGTCGCCTACGCCCAGCAGGCCCTGGCCGACGCCGCGGTCGCCGGTGCGGAGGCGGTCGCCGAGGCCGCCAAGTCGGAGCCGGTGAAGGCCTCGACCAATGGAACCGGCAGGCACACAAGCGAATCGGTCTCGGTCGCCGAGGCCGCTGCGGCGGATGCCGTGGTCGAGGAGGAGGCCGTCGCGGCCGCCGCCGAAGCCGCGGTCGTGGTGGAGCGGGCGCAGGCTGCCGAACCGGTGGTGACCGAGCAGGTCGCCCGGCCCGCCCGCCGGGCCGGCCGCCGCCGGGTCGCCCGCGCGGTCACCGCTCCGGCCTCCGCCAGTGAGGGCGCGGTTTTCGTGCTCTCCAGCGCGGATCAGCCGCAGTCGCCGAGTCTGTCCCTGGCGGATCTGGCGCCCGCGGAGGTGACGCCGCGGGCTCGTCCGCGCCGTCGTGCCGCCGGACGCCCTGCGGGCGCTCCAGAGGGCGAGAACTGACCGTTCAGTTCGATAGCGAGTAGGTGGCCCCGCCGTTTTCACGGCGGGGCCGCTCTCGTGAGGTTCCCCAGGCCAGGCGGGTTTCCTCGGCGTTCACGGATGCGGAACCCCCGGTTTGGACGCCCCGGGCCAGTCCTGTACTCTTGGACAGTCGCTGCCCCCGGCGACAGCGCTCTGCTGTGCAGCATGATTTCAGCAAATGCGCTGTGAGAACGAGGGTCCGGTTCAAATGTGAACCACAGGCCCGAGGCGGCGGTGAATACCAGACCAGTCATTCGGCGGTTCCCGGTGCAATGCCGGTGGATCAGCCGTGTAGTACTACAGGAAGAAGGGCAGCCGACCGATGGCAACGTACGCAATCGTCAAGACCGGCGGAAAGCAGTACAAGGTCGCGGTTGGTGACCTGGTGAAGGTCGAGAAGATCGAGGGTCTGCCGGGCACTTCCGTGTCGCTGGCGCCGGTGCTGCTGGTTGATGGCGCCGAGCTGACCACCGATGCTGACAAGCTGGCGAAGGTTTCCGTGTCCGCCGAGGTGGTCGAGCAGACCAAGGGCCCGAAGATCCGTATCCACAAGTTCAAGAACAAGACCGGCTACCACAAGCGTCAGGGCCACCGTCAGAAGCTGACGGTCCTGAAGGTCACCGGCATCAAGTAATCCGACTTGGGGTTCGTCACCCCCGGTATGAGTGGTCAGGCCCGAAGGCGGCAGCCTGCGTAACCACGTAGGGCCCCGCTCATGCCGCAAATAACACTGCACGAGGAGTTCTGAAATGGCACATAAGAAGGGTGCATCCAGCTCGCGCAATGGTCGCGATTCGAATGCCCAGCGGCTCGGCGTCAAGCGCTTCGGCGGCCAGGTCGTCAAGTCCGGTGAGATCCTGGTTCGCCAGCGCGGCACGCACTTCCACCCCGGTGTGAATGTCGGCCGTGGCGGCGACGACACCCTGTTCGCACTGGCCGCGGGCGCGGTGCAGTTCGGCACCAAGCGTGGTCGCAAGACCGTCAACATCGTGGTTCCGGAGCCGGTGTCGGCCTGACGCCGTCACGGAGCTAATCCACACGCACTTCGCGACGCGGGTCAGGGTTGAAATAGCCCTGGCCCGCTTCGTTGTTTTCACAGACTGATCCGAACACGCGCCCGCCGTGGCCGTGCGATAGCAAGCCGACTGTCCTGAAGGAGGATGATCACCGATATGTCCAAATTCATCGACCGTGTCGTGCTGCACGTGCGTGCGGGCAAGGGTGGGCACGGATGTTCCTCGGTGCGCCGAGAGAAGTTCATGCCCCTGGGCGGCCCCGATGGCGGCAATGGCGGTAACGGCGGGGATGTGATCCTCGAGGTCGACGGCAATGTGCACACCCTGCTGGACTTCCACTTCCACCCGCATGCCAAGGGCGGCAACGGTAAGCCCGGTGAGGGCAACAACCGCAATGGCAAGCAGGGCGAGGGTCTGCTGCTGAAGGTGCCGGACGGCACGGTCGTCATGAGCACCGACGGTGAGGTGCTGGCCGATCTGGTCGGCGTCGGCACCCAGTTCATCGCCGCGCTCGGCGGTCGCGGCGGGCTCGGCAATGCCGCGCTCGTGTCCAAGGCGCGCAAGGCGCCCGGTTTCGCACTGCTCGGTGAGGACGGCCAGGAGCGCGAGTTGGTGCTCGAGCTCAAGTCGGTGGCGGATGTGGGCCTGGTGGGTTTCCCGTCGGCCGGTAAGTCCTCGCTGGTGTCGGTGTTGTCGGCGGCCAAGCCGAAGATCGCCGACTATCCGTTCACCACGCTGGTGCCGAATCTCGGTGTGGTGCTCTCGGGTGAGACGACTTTCACCGTGGCCGATGTGCCCGGTCTGATTCCGGGCGCGAGCGAGGGCCGTGGCCTGGGTCTGGATTTCCTGCGGCATCTGGAGCGCTGCGCCGTGCTCGCGCACGTCGTGGACTGCGCCACCATGGATCCGGGCCGGGATCCGATCTCCGATGTGGACGCGCTCGAGGCCGAGCTCGCCGCGTACCAGCCCGCGCTCAAGGGTGATGAGGGACTGGGCGACCTGGCCGATCGACCGCGCGTGGTCATTCTCAACAAGGCAGATGTGCCCGATGCGGCCGAGTTGGCCGAGATGGTCACCCCCGAGTTCAAGAAGCGCGGCTGGCCGGTGTTCACCATCTCGGCGGTGAGCCGGGAGGGCTTGCGGCCGTTGACCTTCGCGCTGGCGGAGATGATTCAGCAGTACCGCGAGGCGCATCCCAAGGCCGAGGCCAAGCGGGCGGTCATTCGCCCGGTCGCCAAGGGCGAGGTCGGCTTCAAGATCATCAAGGATGGCGAGGTCGAGGGCGGCTTCATCGTCATCGGTGAGCGTCCGGAGCGCTGGGTCGCGCAGACCCAGTTCGACAATGACGAGGCCGTCGGCTTCCTCGCGGACCGCCTGGCGCGGCTCGGCGTGGAGGACGCGCTGGTCAAGCTGGGCGCGGAGCCCGGCTGTTCGGTGACCATCGGCGACTACTGCTTCGACTGGGAGCCGCAGATCTCCGCCGGTGTGGAGACGCTGCTCACCCGTCGTGGCGTCGACGCGCGACTGGATCAGACCGAGCGCATCGGCGCGGCCGAGCGCAAGCACGCCTCGCGGGCGCGGCGCGGCCTGATCGACGACGAGGGCTAGGCGTTACGACCGCACCGGGATTCGCGCGAATACCGGTGCGGGTGATAGTGATTCGAAGCGGCGGTACCGTACCGCGGGCGAATTGAGGTGTGGTGCAGGTGAGTTCGAGTATCACGCGGGTGGAGTCGGAGCTGAGCGCGGCGCGGCAGGCCATCGCGACGGCGCGCAGTGTGGTGGTGAAGATCGGTTCCTCGGCGCTGACCAGTCTCGAGGGCGGGTTGGAGACCGAGCGGCTGGACCGCCTCGCCGATGCCGTGGAGGCGCGTATGCGCGCCGGATCCGATGTGGTGGTGGTCTCCTCCGGGGCCATCGGCGCGGGTATCGCCCCGCTCGGATTGTCCAGGCGCCCCAAGGATCTCGCTACCAAACAGGCTGCCGCCAGCGTCGGCCAGCTGGCCCTCGCGCACGCCTGGGGCACCTCGTTCGCCCGTTATGACCGCGTGGTCGGCCAGGTCCTGCTCAGCGCGGGCGATTTCGGCCGCCGCGAACACCATCGCAATGCCCAGCGCACCCTGGACCGGTTGCGCTCCCTGCACGCGATCGCGGTGGTGAACGAAAACGACACCGTCGCAACGGAAGAGATCCGCTTCGGTGACAACGACCGGCTGGCCGCGCTGGTGGCGCACCTGGTCGGCGCGGACGCGCTGATCCTGCTCTCGGATGTCGACGGTCTCTACGACGGCGACCCTCGCAAGGGGGCCGCCACTTTCATTCCCGAGGTGCGCAGCAGCGCCGACCTGGACGGCGTGATCGCCGGTAGCGGAGGCGCTTTGGGCACCGGCGGAATGGCCTCCAAACTCTCCGCGGCCCGCCTGGCCGCCGACGCGGGCGTCCCGGTGCTGCTGGCCGCGGCCTCCGATGCCGCCGCCGCGCTCGCCGGTGCGACCGTGGGTACGGCCTTCGCCGCCCGCCCGGTTCGCCTGTCCGCCCGCAAGTTCTGGGTTCGCCATGCCGCCGACAGCCGCGGCGCGGTCCATATCGACGCGGGCGCGGTCGCCGCGGTGGCCGAACGCCGCCGGTCCCTGCTGGCCGCCGGTATCACCCGGGTCGCGGGCCGCTTCTACGGCGGCGACGTGATCGACCTGATCTCCCCGGACGGGGCCGTCGTAGCGCGCGGCGTCGCCGCTTACGACAGCGAGGAACTCGAATCCATGAAAGGCCGCTCCACCGGCGACCTTCCGGAGAACTCCCAGCGCCCCGTCGTCCACGCCGACGACCTGGTCAAGCTCTGACGCTCAGGTCCCGGCGGCGGCGGTGCGCAGCCGTTCGGCCAGTTCCAGGAAGACGAATACGTTCGGGATAGCGCTCACGGTGACCTTGGTGAGGGAAAGCCATTGTCCGGCAACGCGAATGGAGATGAATCCCTTCTTCACCCGGATTTCCTCGACCCGAGCCCAAGGGACCGCTTGGCCATTCGCGAGGACCTGGTTCGAATTCAGTGCGAGGGAACCGAATTCGAGGGATTCACCGCGATTGACGGCGGCGATCGCGCCGGGGAGTTGTGCCGCGGTGACCCGGTCCTGAATGGCGGGTCCCCACCGGTGCGGCTCGTTGAAACTGTGGGTGAGCAGGTAGCTGTCGCCGCTCGGATCGGTCAGTTGGTAGCGGTAGGTCATGGAGACGCCGGTCTCGGTGCCGTACGTTCGATGCGAGATCCGGGTGACGTCCTGCAGTACCGAGACCGTCTGCCAGCGGAAGGCGCTGGTCCGCCCGCCGCTGAGCACCACCGCGCCGTGTTCGTACAGGCTCAATTGCGCATCGCTGAAATGGGTTCCGGTGGTGCGGCTGCCCGCGTAGTTCACCCGTGCGAGCGTATGCCGCGGTGAACTGATCGCCTTGCGCACCCAGACCAGCACCGCGACGATGGCGAAGAATATCGTCGTGCCCAGCGCGCCCGACACGCCATCGGTGATCCCGGCGGCGATGATCAGCCCGCCCAGCAGTACGACCGGAATCCCGATGATCCAGGCCCCCTTACCGCCGTACCATCGGTGTGGATGGGTGGAAATATGCTGCCCGAGTTGGTATTTCGCGGCGGCTTCGGTGATGAGCGGAGAAGGCTGATCCGGTGCCGACGCGTCCCGCGCCCCGCGTGCGGAGGATCCGGGCGCGCCCGACTGTGCGGCGTAGGCGTGCTGCGCACCACCCTGCGCCGGGCTGCCCTGCGATGAGGCCGACCGCACCGTGTCTTGTGACGCGCTGAATTGTGAGGTGGCCGATTGCACTCTGTCCTGCGGTGCGCTGAATTGTGGGGTGCTGCCTGGCATTTGGGGTGTTTGTGCGATGCCGGCGGTGTGCTCTTGCTCGCGACGGGCTGCGGCGTCCTGGCCGGGACGCTTGTCCACCGCGTCGTCCACGAGCAGTTGGTCGCTGAGGGAGCCGTCCAAGACCCCGGTCAACGCGGCCGCGCCGAGGGCGACGGACTCTTCCGGGTGTACCCCGCGATATGGTTCGCGGCCGGTCATCTCGGAGACCAGCGCCGCGAAGGCGGGCATGCGGCTGGCACCGCCGATCAGGACTGCACGATCGATATCACGCATCGAAATACCGGCGTCGGCAATGACTTTGGTGATCGGGGTGCGGCAGCGGTCGAGGAGGTCGGCGGTGCGTGCGATGAAGTCGGCGCGAGTGATGTTCTCGGTGAGGAACAGCGGGTTGCCACCGCTGTCGGTGGCGCTATAGGGCAGATTCAGCGAGGTGGCCGCCGCACCGGACAGCTCGATCTTCGCCAGCTCGGCCGCGGCCCGAATACGCTGTAGCGCAGCCGAATCGCCGCTGATATCGATGCCGGCATTCGCGCGGAGCCGCTGCACGAGGGTCTCGGCGAGGCGTTCGTCCCAGTTGTCACCGCCCAGTGTGTTGTCGCCCGCGACCGCGCGCACCTCGGTGACGCCCGCGCCGATCGCGAGCAGGGAAACGCTGAAAGTGCCTGCGCCGAGGTCGAGTACGAGGACGGTCTCCTCGGCGGGACGGGCCTGCACGGCGTAGGCGAATCCGGCCAGGTTGGTCTCGCCGACCAGCCGCAGGACTCGCAGCCCCGCGAGCTGCGCGGCTTCCAGGGTGGCCCGGCGTTCGGCCTCGCCGAAGTGGGCGGGTACGGACAGCACCACGTCGGTGAACTCCGCGCCGAGTGCGGCCTGGGCATCGCGTTTGAGTTTGCGTAGGACGCAGGCGGCGATTTGCGGTGCGGTGTAGGTGGTTCCGTGGTCGGTGAAGCACCAGTCGGTGCCGAGGCGGCGGCGTACGGCGGTGGCGGTTCGCTCGGGGTATCGGACGGCCTGATCGGCGGCCTTCTGCCCGACGATCACCGACCCGTCGTCCTTGAATCCGACGACCGACGGCGTGTACCGCGCGCCTTGGGCATTGGCCAGGATGCGGGGTCGCCCGTTCTCCAGTACGCAGACGACGGACTTCGAGGTCCCCAGATCGATTCCCACCACGCGCGTCATCTACTACCCCCTGTGCGGTGGGAAAGCGCGCGCCCTCCCACCGGTCCTGCCGGTGATCATGTGCGAAAGCGACTGTGCCATAGATCCGAACCGGTCGACAACGCGAGTGGTGAGAGCGTTATTCACCGACCGGTTGGTCGCATATACCGCATTTTCGAGCGTGTCGGCACGGCGCGGCGAGCAAGGGGCATCGGAAGGCCATGGAAAGGGCAGTGGGCGGGACGGGAATGCGGCGCATCCTGGAACTTGCACCCGGCGCCGCATCGTAGATGTGCCCTTCGCCGATAGCGGTCGCCAGGATCCGGCGCGGTCCGCCCTTGCCGCGCCGGGCTCGCGGTCCGGTGACCGCCCGCGGCGCCGGGTGCGCCCGCACCGCCGTGGAGGTAGGTATGTACATACCGCAACCGGACGACACCCAGCTGTCGTGGGCGAGTGGCCGTGACAATGTCTTCGTACACCGCCCCCTATTACCCGACTGGCACGAACTGCTGGCCGCCTTCTGCGGTCATATAGGCGACCAGTCCGACGATCACCCGGTCACCCGCTGGGCCCGTGGCCTCGCGGAACTGCATTTGGAACGCCGCGTCGAACGCGGCGATCCGGGTGCGGCCGATACCCGCGTGGTGGATGAGCGCCGCGCCCAGACAGTCACTTTCATCGACGAGTGGGTGGCCAGACGGGCGCGTCGGAGGGGAACGCGCACCGAATCCCTGGGTTCTCTCATCGATTCCATGGCCGCCGCGCACGTGCACGCGGTACATCTACTGCGAACGGTGGATCGCGTCTCCGATGAACAGGTGCACGCGGCCTGGTACGACCTCGCCGAGATGGCGGCGGGTTGGACCGACCGTGCAGTGAATGTTCTAGGCGCACAGGAACGAAGATCTCACTCCGCCTCTCCGGGCCTTCAGCGCCCGGCCTGAGAAGGAGGACAGTCCCATTCGCGTGGTGCGATGGGGTTCGGCAACGGTTTCGGGGATACCCCGAAGTTACCCCGACCTCACGAAATCTGTCGTCGCGAAGGATGGGTATAGGCACCCCGGTGGCAAATGGGTGCGCCGGGTTGGGTGGTGAAGCGCTGCTGGAAGCCTTTGGTGCGGCGGTTGTCCGAGGATTCCGGTGTTGCGGCACGCACCCGTGCCGGCGGTGATCGGCGCAAGGGGGCCGATCACCGCCCGGGGGATTCATCGGGTCGGCCGGGCCTCCAGAATGCTGTCGGGGGCGGCGGTGTGCACGGTGCGGGTGAGGGTGAATCCGCTGCGGGCCAACAGGTCCCGGAACTCCTGTGCGCTGCGTTCGCGCCCGGTGGCATTGACCAGCATCTCCAGATCGATGAACTTCCCGGCGTGCGGGCGTCGATGGCCGGGCAGCACGATATCGATGATGAGGACGCAGGCATCGGGTTCCATGGCCGTGCGGACCGTTCGCAGAATGCGTTCGGCCTCCGCATCGGACCAGTCGTGAATGATGTGTTTGAGAATGTAGGCGTCCCCGCCCTTGGGCACCGATTCGAAGAATGAGCCGCCCTGTACCGAAAGTCGTTCCGTCAAACCGAGTTTCGCTATCTGTTCGGGCAATTCGGCGACGACTTCCGGCAGATCGAAGATGATGCCGCGCGCGGCGGCGGTGCGGTCGAGGATCTCGGTGAGCAGACTCCCGTGCCCGCCGCCCACATCGACCAGCGTCTCGAAGCGGCCGAAATCGTATGCGGCGAGCTGAGGTTCGGTGCTCAGCGTGCTGATACTGGTCATGGCCCGGTCGAACATATCCCCGATATCGCGGTGTGCGGCGGCGTATTCGAAGAACGGCATGCCGTCCAATGCGGGGCCGACCGAATGTCCGGTGCGCACCGCATCGGCGAGGTGCGTCCAGTGTCCGCGATGGAATTCGGATCCGAAGAACAGGAACACATCTCGCAGCGTGACATCGCCGTCACTGCGCAGCGCCTGCGCTATGCCATTGAGTGCGTACGCCCCATTGCGGCGCTGGGTGAAGATATCGAAGCTGATGAGCAGTCGCATGAGCCGCCGCAGCCCGTCCTCGTTCACGCCGAGGGCGCGGGCCAGCTCCGCGGGTTGCCGTGGGCCATCGCGGAGTTCATCGGCGATCCCGAGTTCGGCGGCGGCATTGATGGCCTGGGTGAGGAATCCGGTCATATTCAATTCGAGCAGTGCCACATGGCCGGGGACGAGTCGCCGGTGCAGTGCCGCGAGTCCGTCGCGGAACCAGCCGAGTGCGCGCAGTAGTGGCAGGGGCGGAACTGTTGCGGACGCCATGATCAACTCCAACCGGTTCGACAGGGGAATGCTCATGCTGGGTTGGTTCGAGCCTACGCGCGGGATTCGAGATTCTCGGTCATGCGTTCGAGAACCGAGACGGCGGTGCGGTATTCGTCATCGGTGACCCCCGCGAGCGAGATCTCCCGGAAGGTGTTGATGTGCGCGCCGACCTCGACCAGCCGCGCCCGGCCGGCATCGGTGAGCGCGAGCTGTTCGGGAGCGGGACGGGTGACCCAGCCGCCGGTGAGCACCAGGCTGAGGGCGGTGTCGAGTTCGGCGGTATCGGCATTGGCGACCAGGAGGGCGCGCACCTCGTCGTCGGTGACCTGCTCGCCGTCGCGCACGACATTGAGCACCTGCCAGGCGAGCCGGGTGATGCCGAATTCGGCGAGGGTGTTGTTCATGTAGGTGGTGATGGCGCGATCGGTGCGATTGAGCCAGTAGCCGATGGGCTTCATGAGAGTCATTGTCCTTCAGTGTGATTCGGCGGCGGCGTGTGCGGGCAGCAGCCGGTGGACGAGACAGCAGGCGAGGGTGAGTCCGGCGATGACCAGGAAGCTGGTGGGCGCGCCGCCGGAGGTGTGGAAGTAGACGGTGGTGACCGCGGCCGCGCCGATACTGTTGGCGAGCTGCTGGACGGCGGACAGGGTGCCGCTGGCACTGCCGGATTCGGCGGGATCGATATCGCCGAGGGTGACCCGGAAGATGGTGCCGAAGCACGCGCCGAGGCCCAGGCCGGTGAGCAGGATGGGCGCGATGAGCAGCCGGCCGGACAGGTCGGCGCCGTAGTGGTCGATGAGCGCGTAGAGGATCAGACTGCCGGTCAGGGTGAGCAGCAGGCCGATGAGAACCAGTCCGCGGCCCAGGCGTTCGAGCAGTTGATGGGTGGCGATGGATGCCACGATAATGCCGACCGCGAGTGGGGCGAGGGCGATCGCCGCCTGGGTCGGTGTGCGGCCCAGCACATTCTGTAGGAAGAGCGAGAGCACGTAGAGCAGTCCGGAGGTGGCCGCGAAGTAGATCAGGCCGAGCAGCAGCCCGGAGGTGAAGCCGCGATTGCGCAGCAGTGAGGGTTCGATGAGCGGTGCGGCGGCGTGCCGCTGGCGCAGGCAGAATCCGGCGAAGAAGATGAATCCGGCGGCGAGCGCCAGGATCGGCCGGGTGGCCCAGCCATTGGCCGGACCGTCGATGAGTCCGTAGAGCACGCCGAGCATGGCGGCGGCGAGCAGGATGGAACCGAGTCCGTCCACGGTGACCGCAGGATCACCGGCGTCGCGGGGCAGCAGTTTGACGGCGAGCGCGGTGGCGAGACCGCCGAGCACGATATTGATCAGGAACATCGATCGCCAGCCGAGTCCGAAAAGGTCGGCGTCGATGAGGAATCCGGCCAGGATGGGACCGCAGACGGCGGAGAGTCCGAGTGCCGGGGCGAAGACGCCGAACGCCCTGCCGAGTTGGTCGCGCGGGAAGACGGCCCCGAGAATGCCGAAGCCCTGCGGTATGAGCAGTGCGCCGAAAGCGCCCTGGAGCAGGCGGAAGACAATGATCGCGGCCGGACCGAAGGCGAGTCCGCAGGCGACCGAGGCGAGGGTGAAGCCGACGATGCCGATCAGGAACAGGCGGCGGCGGCCGAATTTGTCACCGAGTCGTCCGCCGACCACGAGCAGGACGCCCATGGCGAGCGCGTAGGTCGCGCCGAGCCATTGGACCAGCGATTCCCCGCCGCCGAGGTCGGC
This sequence comes from Nocardia acidivorans NBRC 108247, assembly GCF_001625085.1. GTDB lineage: Bacteria > Actinomycetota > Actinomycetes > Mycobacteriales > Mycobacteriaceae > Nocardia > Nocardia acidivorans. The sequence goes on along the minus strand of NZ_BDAW01000028.1, from coordinate 96,772 downwards.
GGCGATGGTCGGGGCGGCGATGGTGGTGATCGTGGAGTCGAGCAGATCGAGTATCTCGGCGAAGAGGATGACGGCGAGTACGGCCCAGCGGGCGCGGATGGTCTTGCGGGGGTCGGCGGTGCGTGGCGTGGCCGCCGGTGGGGTGGACATGATTGCCTTGGGGGAGAGGGGTCTCGCCGGGGCGAGACCGGAATCAATTGCGGGAGAACGCGGCCGCGTGCTCACGGGCCCACTGCGCGAAGGTGCGGGCGGGCGTGCCGAGCAGGGACCGGGTGGTATCGGCGATGGGGGCCGGGCGCCGGGTGGCCGAGTCCCAGAAGGCCAGTAGCGAATCGGCCATTTCGACCGGCATGTGCTGGGTGAGCTGAGCGCGCGCGGCCTCGGGGGTGATATCGACGACCGGGATATCGCGGTCGAGCACGGTGGCGAGCACGGCGAGCTGGGCGCGGAAGGTGAGCGCCTCTTCGCCGGTCAAATGGTATGTGCCACCGCGCAATTCGTGCCCGGTGAGGGCGGCGAAGGCGATATCGGCGATATCGTCGGTGTGGATCGGGGCGGTTTCGGCATCGGCGTAGGCGTGCTCGATGGGCATGCCGTTGCCGATGAACCGGGCCCACCCGAGGGCATTGCTGGCGAAGGCGTCGGGGCGCAGCACGGTGGTGGGGATGCCGGAGGCGGCGAGCGCGTTCTCGACATCGAGGTGGTGCGCGCCGAGGGAGTCGTCGGCGGCGTTCGGGCCGAGCACCGAGGAGGAGGAGATGAGCACGATGTGCTCGACCCCGGCGGTGCGGGCGGAGGCGATGAAGGCGTCGATGCCGGCGGGCTCGGCGTAGAGCAGCACCTGGGTGACGCCGGTCAGTGCGGCGTCGAAGGTCGCGGGGGTGTCGAGCCGGAGTTCGGCGGTCTGGACGCCGGCGGGGACCGTGAGGGCGGCCGGGTCGGCGCTGGCGGCGCGGACGGGGAGACCGGCGGCGTGCAGCCGGGCGATGAGCGACCGGCCGATCTTGCCGCGAGCGCCGGTGACGAGGGTGGTCATGAGGTTCTCCATCGGGTGGTTGTTCTGTGGTTGTGTACATATGCATGTTGTCATGCACACAATTGTAAGTCAACACATGTCTTCGAATGGGCATGGATATACGATGTGCATATGAGTGCACAGGACCCCCGGACCCCCGATGAGCTGCTCGATGCCGTCGGACCGGCCTTCGGCAAGTTGCGCCGGACCTCCCTGCTCGAGGTCGAGAACCCCATCTCGGCAAAGGATTTGAGCCGAACCCTGGTGCTCAATCTGGTGCTGGAGCACAGTCGCGAACCCGGTGCGGAGGTGACGGTCGGCAAGGTCGCCGAACTGCTCGGCACCGATCCCTCGGTGGCCAGCCGTATGGTCAGCGACAACATCAAGGCCGGATTCCTGGTGCGCGCCGCCTCACAGCAGGACGGGCGCCGCACGGTGCTGGAGTTGAGCCCGCAGGGCCGGGAGCTGATGACGCGGTTCCGTAGGCATCAGCGCGATGCCTACGACTACATCACCGCCGACTGGACCGAAACCGAGCGACTGGACTTCGCCCGGCTGATGTTGAAGTACGTGGATTCGCTCGAGGCCCTCAAGGATCGAGGGCTCGCCAAAGACTCCTAGTATCGGCGACCGTCGCTGTGGCGCGGTCGAATACGACTTCGCGGCGTCCCGGCGGCGGTTACGAGGGCGTGGCCAGGGCGAACGGTAGGACCGCATCCGCACCCGCGGCGCGCAGCGTGCGCGCGGCCATGGTGAAGGTCCAGCCGGTGTCGGTGAGGGTGTCGACCAGCAGAATGGGACCGTCGACATCGGTGAGATCCGGTGTCTCCCAGGCATTGTGCAGTGCCGCGACCCGGTGCGCGGAGTTGACCGCGGAGACCGGCGGCATATCCGGGCGCAGATACAGGGTGCCGAGGTCGCGCAGGCGGCCGACCTCGGCCAGGCGCGCCGCGAGCGAGGCGGTCAACAGCGGGCGGTTCGGCGATTCCAGGGCGAGGACCGCGGTGGGGCGGTCCGCCCAATCCCATTCGCGCAGCACGGTGGTGCAGGCGCGGAAGACCTCCTCGGGGATGGGGCCGTCGGGGCCGTCCAGTAGTGCGCGCAACCGCTGACCCCAGCCGAGATCGCTGAGGCGGCCGAGTACGCGGCCGGTCTCCGCACCCTGGGTGATCTTGCCGGACAGGGGGATTCCGAGTTTGGCCATACCGGTGGGCCACTGCTTGCGCGGTGCCAGGTCGATGCCGGGACGATCGAGGCGGGTGCGAATGGCGGCCAGATCGGTGGCGTCCACCGCGGTGTCCTGGCGGGTGCCGGTGCAGTTGTCGCAGCGACCGCAGCCGGGGGAGTCGGGCCGCAGGTCCGGATCGTCGAGTTGTCCGCGCAGGAAGTTCATTCGGCAGGCGTCGGTGGACTGGTAGTCGATCATGGCCTGCTGCTCGGCATTTCGGGCAATGCTCAGGCGTTCATAGCGTTCGGTGTCGTACTCCCACGGTTGGCCGGTATTGATCCAGCCGCCGCGCACGCGCTGTACCGCGCCGTCCACATCGAGCACCTTGAGCACCATCTCCAGGCGGGACCGGTTCAACTCCACCAGGGGTTCGAGGGCGGCGGTGGAGAGCGCGCGATCGGGGTTCAGCGCGGCCAGCACCGAGCGGACGATGTGTTCGCGCGGAAAGGCCACCGAGGCGAAGTAACTCCAGATCTGGCGGTCCTCCGGCCCGGGTAGCAGCACCACTTCTGCGCGTTCGGTACCGCGGCCCGCGCGGCCGACCTGCTGGTAGTACGAGATGGGGGAGGAGGGCGCGCCGACATGGACGACGAAGCCGAGATCGGGTTTGTCGAAGCCCATTCCGAGGGCCGAGGTGGCGATGAGCGCCTTGACCTCATTGCCGAGCAGCGCGGCCTCCAGCGCCTCGCGTTCGGTGGGATCGGTCTGGCCGGTGTACGCCGCGACGTGATGCCCGTGTGAGTTCAGTACATCGGCCAGATCGTGCGCCGCCGCCACGGTGAGCGCGTAAACGATTCCGCTGCCGGGCAATTCGTGCAATTTCCGGCTCAGCCAGGCGGTGCGCTGCACGGCGTCGGGAATACGCACGACGGACAGGTGCAGCGATTCGCGATCCAGGCCGCCGCGCAGCACCAGGGTGTCGTGGCCGATCTGCGTCGCCACATCGGTGACCACGCGGTCATTGGCTGTGGCGGTGGTGGCCAGCACCGGCACATCGGAGCCGAGATCGGCTATGAGCGTGCGGATTCGGCGGTAGTCGGGCCGGAAATCATGACCCCAGTCCGAGACGCAGTGCGCCTCGTCGATCACCACGAGTCCGGCATCGGCGGCCAGCTTGGGCAGTACCGCATCGCGGAAATCGGGGTTGTTCAGCCGCTCCGGGCTTACCAGCAATACATCCACCTCGCCCGCCGCGACCTGGGCGTGGATTTCGTCCCACTCGGTGACATTGCCCGAATTGATGGTCGCGGCAACGACTCCCGCGCGTTCGGCGGAGGAAACCTGATTGCGCATGAGCGCCAGCAGCGGTGACACGATCACCGTCGGCCCGCGCCCCGCGGCCCGCAGCAGTTTGGCGGAGATGAAGTACACCGCCGACTTACCCCAGCCGGTGCGCTGCACCACCAGGGCCCGCCGCCGCTGCACCACCAGGGCCTCGATGGCCACCCACTGATCCTCGCGCAACCGCGCCCCCGGTCCGGCGAGTTCGCGCAACAACCGCTCGGCGTCCGCTCGCAGGTCGCTGGAGGTTTCGGTTCGGGTCGCGTCGGTCGAGGTCACGCGCTCCATCGTGCCTCACCGCACCGACACGACCCAGCCCGACCATAACCTCGCACCCCGGCGCGCCGTGAGCTCCGGGTGTGCCGACGGAATCGCCGATGCCATCCACCCCGGTCGGGGCCGCGAATATGCTGCCGCCCGGGAAAGTAGTACGCTCGCTCTATATAGAGCAAATGCTTCATATAGAACGGCGGGAGACCACAGTGTCCGAGGATCTGAACAACGAGGAACTGTTCGAGGCGGCGCCGGCGATATTGCGCGCGAATCCGCGCGGCTTCCTCACCACGAGCGGCGGTGATTCCCCGCATGCCAGGCTCGTGCAGCACGTGGGCATTGACGCGGACGGAACCCTCTGGATAGGCACCAGCCCGAAATCGCGCAAGGTCGCTCAGATCGCGCGGCATCCGCGGGTGGCCTACGCGGTACAGGATCAGGCCACGCCCGCCTACGTCTGCGTCTACGCGACCGCGGAGCTGGTCGACGACCCGGATACGCGAAAAGAGCGCTGGATAGCGGGTTTTCGCGCCTACTTCCCGGATGGCCCCGAGGGTGACGATTTCATCCTGTTGCGGTTGCGCCCGCATGCGGTCGAGGTGATGGACTTCGCCCGGCGCATCCATCCGGACCCGTTCGGGCTGATACCCGCGCGGGCCGAAGTCGACTGAGCGCCTTCACCCAAGCCGACCTGGCGCGCAAGGTCGATCGTCTACTATCGGCCTCGTTCGCCAGTTTCTGAAATGTCAGGAATTCTCTTGTCGGTTGCTCGAATCACCGCCATTACCGCGGCCGTGACCATGTCCTGCGCCCTGGGCGCCGCCGGTACCGCGGCGGCCGCCGCCCAGTCCTACGGCACCATCGCGATCTCCAAGCTCAAGAACGCCGGTGTTGTCACCGTCGGCAACAGCAAGGTCACCGCCGACGCCGCCGCTATTCGCGACTGCGCCAATTACGACTGCGATATCGTCTTCCGCTTCACCGATGGTTGCGGTGCGCTCGCCCAGGGTGCGGACGGTATTTTCGGTTGGGCCGCAGCGAGTTCCCGCGAGGAGGCCGAGGCCGCCGCGGTCGCCGGACTCGGCCGGAGCAATCCGCCCTTCCCGGACCTGGGCAGTGCCAGTCCGCAGGCCGCCAAGGTCGTGGCCTCGACCTGCACCGGTGGCATTCAGTAGGCGCGGCCCGGCGACTATCGCCCGTAGCGGGCCTCGTAGGCCGCCCGTTCGGCGGCGCGTTGCGAGGCCCGGGTGGGATTCTCCAGATCGGCTGGAAGGCCGTGCTTTTGGAGTCGATGCGCTCGGTTCATCGGCATGTACGCGATGACGTAGAAACCCGCGAGCAGCACGGCCAGCAGAATCATCGCCCCGCGCAGCCACAGTTCGCCGGGGAAGAGCAGGAACGCCGCGAAGATCGGCAGCAGCGGGAACAATCCGCGCACCAAATGCCTTGGCACCGCGAACTTCCCGGTCAGATCATTGCGGACCCACTCCTCCAGTGAATCCGGCAGCCGCATACCGCAGGAATAGCCGACCCACTGAATCGGGTTGGGGTGCTTCATCTCCGGGTTCCCTTCGCCGTCTCCGCCGCACCGGACAGCACCGACCGCCGGGCGGCGTCGTTCACGCGGGTGAGCACCGCGCGCAGATCCTCCAGATCGGCCAGGCTGACGCCGAGCCGTTCGACCACCGCGGGCGGAATCTTCTCCGCCTGCTTGCGCAATTCACGCCCGGCCGCGGTCAGGTCGACGATCAGAGTGCGCTCATCGTGGCTGTCCCGCCGCCGGGTGATGAGTCCGGCGGCTTCGAGGCGCTTGAGCAGCGGCGACAGCGTCGGGGAATCGAGTTGGATGGCCTCGCCGATATCCTTGACCGACATCGGGGCCTCACCCCACAGTGCCAGCATGACCAGATACTGCGGATGCGTGAGCCCCATCGGTTCCAAGAGCGGCCGGTAGACGGCCAGTACCGCGCGATTGGCGACCGCCAGCGCGAAGCAGACCTGCCGGTCCAAGCGCAGCGGATCCTCGATATCCCGCACGAGCCCTCCTCGATCGATACCGTTAGGGCGATAATACTTAACGCACTAACTATTGGCACGCGATCGAGTGGGTCGTTCGGATCACACCCGCTTCATTCGGTCGACCATGGCCGCGATCCGGTTCGTATCCATGTAGTCGCGCAAGAGCGTGACCTGTCCGTCCCGCACCCGGACCACATTGACCGAGGTGCGCACCCGGGCGCGCTCCGTACCGGGCCGGGTGAGGTCGACATCGTTCTCCACCCACAGGGTTTCGGGATCGGAGGTCTCGTAGATGGTCGGGTGGATACCGTGGATCACCACACCGGAGAGGCGCTGCGGCGACCACCAGCGCTCCAGGTGTGCCCGGATCTCCTCGCGACCCTCGAAGCGGTTCGGGAAGCCGGGAAGGACGAAGGGGATCTCGAAGACGGCATCGGCGGCGAAGAGGGCGACGAAGGCGTCGGCATCGCGTTCGGGCAATAGCCGGAAGAGTCGTTCTACCAGTTCACGAGGGGTTTCTGCCTTAGCGGACATGGGGTCTCCACGGTGTCGGAATTAAACGGAACGTACGACCCGGTTAATATGCGGGGCGCTCGACCCGCTTGTCAATGGGTAGGCTGCGGGGGATGACCGAACGCCCGCTCCGCGCCGACGCCCGCCGCAATCGCGAACGGGTGCTGGCCGCCGCACAGGAAGCCTTTGCGGCGGAAGGCATTTCGGTACCCCTGGATGAGATCGCGCGACGCGCCGGGGTCGGCGCGGGCACCGTGTATCGCCACTTCCCCACCAAGGAAGCGCTTTTCGAGGCGGCGATCGTGGATCGCGTGGACCGGATGACCGGGCGGGCCCGCGAGGGACTGGCCGCCGCGGATCCGGGTCCGGCCTTCTTCGCCTTCCTGCGCCAGATGGATTCCGGCGGCGGGGTCAAACGCGATCTCGCCGATGCGCTCGGACCGCAGGGTGCGCACGCGTACGAGGGGCCCACCCGGGAATTGCAGGCCGCCATCGGTGAATTACTCTCCCGCGCACAGCAGGCCGGTGCGGTGCGCCAGGACATCGGGCTCGACGATCTCATGTCGATCCTCAAAGGATTCTTCATCGCCGTGCATATGGACACCATGGATTCGGCGCGGCGTGAGCGCACTTTCGCCGTAATCCTCGATGGTCTGCGCACTCGCTGAGGCGCGCTGTCGCTCGAAATAATCCGGTGCGCTTCGACGGGGTTGCCCCTACCTTTGAAGCAATCCGAAGGAAGGACAGTCCAATGTTTCCCGTCGAGCTGCGCGGAACTCGAGCGCAGACCCTCATGTGGGCCCACGAGCACGAGGTCGAGCCCGCCGCCCTGCAACAGCTGCGCAATATCGCCGCGCTGGAGTGGGTATACGGGGTAAGGGTCATGCCGGATGTACACCTCGGCAAGGGGGCCACGGTCGGCTCGGTCATCGCCATGAAGGATGCGGTTTCGCCCGCGGCGGTCGGCGTCGATATCGGGTGCGGAATGGAGGCCGTGCGGACCTCGCTGAAGGCTTCGGATCTGCCCGACAACCTGCATGCCCTGCGCTCGCGCATCGAGGCCGCGGTTCCGGTCGGCTTTGCCGCACACCAGGATCCGGTGAATGTGAATCGGCTCAATGCCGAGGTCTCCGGGCATCGCGCGAGCAGTACCCTGCGTTCGGGATGGGACCGGTTCTGGAAGTCCTTCGATGCGTTGGATCCGGCTGTTCATTCGCGGGAATCCAAGGCGCACAAACAGATGGGAACGCTGGGAGGCGGCAATCACTTCTGCGAGGTTTGTCTGGATTTGGATGGGCAGGTGTGGATTCTGCTGCATTCCGGAAGCCGGAATATCGGTAAGGAATTGGCGGAGCGGCATATGGCGGTTGCGCGGGCATTGCCGCATAACCGGGATCTGCCGGACAAAGATCTCGCCGTATTCGTTTCCGGAACACCGGAGATGGATGCTTATCGCCGGGATCTGACCTGGGCGCAGGAGTATGCGGCGCGCAATCGTGCGGTCATGTTGGCGCTGGTGTGCAAGGCGGTCCGGGATGAATTCTCCGAGCGGGAGGTGTCTTTCGATCAGCCGATTTCCTGCCACCACAATTATGTGGCGGAGGAGGTCATCGACGGGATGAAGATGCTGGTTACCCGCAAGGGCGCGGTGCGGGCAGGGACGGGTGATCTGGCATTGATTCCCGGTTCCATGGGTACGCGCTCGTATGTGGTTCGGGGGAAGGGAAATCCGGACTCGTTCTACTCCGCGTCGCACGGTGCGGGCCGCCGGATGAGCCGTAATGCCGCCAAGCGGCAGTTCACCGTCGCGGATCTCGTCAAGCAGACCGAAGGGGTCGAATCCCGTAAGGACGCGGGGGTTGTCGATGAGATTCCGGCCGCGTACAAGGACATCGATCAGGTGATCGCGGCACAGGGGAATCTGGTGGATGTGGTGCACACGCTGCGACAGGTGTTGTGCGTCAAGGGATGACGGCTATCGGCGCCGGAGGGTCGCGGCTCCTCCGGCGCCGATGAGCAGAATGCCCACGATCAGTGGGAATCCGGTTTGCAGCCATTGGAACAGCGCTATGTGCATATCGTCCGAGACCGGGAGATCGCCGATCAGGCGGAAGGTGTCGTCCGGGAAGATCAGATAGATGATTCCCGGCAGGACGCCCCAAACCAGCCCCGCCACAATGGTTCCCGCCGCGGAATAGGCGGCCAGCGCGGCCACCAACAGGAACAGCACCGCCGCCACAAGAATTTGCACGGTCGCGCCCAGACGGTCGGTGAGATCGCCGAGGATCACCCACTGCCGGGTCCCGGCGGCCCCCCGTGCCGCGAAGCCGATACCGATCGGCGTGACAATGAGACCGATGAGCGCACCGGCGATGGTGCGCGAAAACCCTCCGCTGCTACGAAACTGCGCCCCCGGCGGAGTCCACCCCGCGGGTGACGGAAACTTCTCCGGCATCACCGTTCTCCCTGCTCACCGGCGCACCGCGCGGTCCCGGTACCCCATTGTCCGCCGCCCCCGCCATTTCCGCCCGATCTTGACCGCACCGCAACCAAGACCTCTCAGCCCGTGAGCGAAATGCCCGGATTCAGTACGTGCACCGGTTTCCGGCGCGATATCGGCCGCGGCCTCGCGATCGTGGAGACGCTCGTGCGCACCATGGTCGACGCGCATCTCGCGGCGGCGCGCCAGCGAATCAGCGACTGTGGGAGGTCGTCCGGGCGAGCGCCCGGCGCAGTGCCGCGAAGGCGGCTGCGTTGGCGCGCTGGGTTTCCGGGAGATGCCAGGCCATGGACATGAAGCCGTGGATGGTGCCGTCCCAGCGCTGGATCTCGGTGGGTACGCCCGCTTCGCGGAGCAGTTTGCCGTAGATCTCGCCTTCGTCGCGCAGCGGATCGAATTCGGCGGTGGCGAGGTGGGCGGGTGGGAGGCCGGTGAGGTCGGCCACCATGGGATTGACGTAGGGATCGTCGGCTTCGGCGGGGGAGTTCAGGTATTGCTGCCAGTACCAACGCATTTGGGGGGCGGTGGTGAAGTAGCCGGTGGCGTTCTCGGTGTAGGAGACGGTATCGCAGGCCGGGTTGAGCATCGGGTACAGGAGTAGTTGGAAGACCAGATCCGGTCCGCCGTTGTCGCGGGCTTGGAGTGCGGCGACGGTGGCGAGATTGCCGCCCGCGCTGTCACCGGCGACGGCGATGCGGGCGGGATCGCCGCCGAGGGCCTCGGCATTGTCGGCGACCCAGCGCAGTACGGCGTAGGCGTCCGCGGTGGCGGCGGGGAAGCGGGCGTCGGGTGCGCGGCGGTAGTCCACCGAAATCACCAGCGCCCCGGCCGCATTCGCCATGACGCGGCAGAATTTGTCATGGCTGTCGAGATTGCAGAGCACGAAGCCGCCGCCGTGGTAGAAGACCACCACCCCGGGCGTCTGCTCGGCGTCCAGCGGCCGGTAGATCCGGACCGGCACCTCGGGTGCGTCGACGGGGCCGGGCACCAGCCAATCCTCCACCGCCGCGACGGGGACGGGTTCGGCGGCGGGCGGTGCGGGGCGCGCGGCCAGGAAGGCGCGCGCCTCGGCGGCATCGACCACCTTGGTGCCCAGTTCGGGGAAGGCGGCGGTGGCCGCGTCGACGAAGACCTGCCATTCGGGTGGGAGTGGCATCGTGGACTCCTTCGCTGGGCAACAATTGTCGGGTGGAATGGCGCGCCGCCCGCCTCGCAGGTGCGGGCGGCGCACCGACCGCGCGAAGCGTTCGAAGACGGCTCCGCGCGGAGGAACTACATGCCGCGCGGAATGAACTTGCCTGCGGCCAGACCGCCGTCGATGGAGACCTCGGCGCCGGTGATGTATCCCGCCGCATCCGAGGCCAGGAAGGCGACCAGTTCGGCGACCTCCTCGGGCAGTCCGCTGCGCTCCAGCGGCAGGTTCGGGAAGCTGCCCGGACCGGTGGTCAGGTACGGCACCATCGGGGTGGCGATCGGGCCGGGATACACCGAGTTGACCCGGATCTGGGACAGCCCCAGCTCCAGCGCGGCGACCTTGCTCAAGCCGCGCAGACCCCATTTGGAGGAGCCGTAGGCGGCATGGTTCATCAGCCCCTCGAGTCCGGACTGCGAGGAGATATTGACGATGGAGCCGCCGCCGACGGCCTGCATGGCGGGCACCACGGCCTTGATGCCGTTGAACGCGCCGATCAGGTTCACCTTCAGAATGCGTTCCAGCTCAGCGGATTCGGTCTCCATGAGCGGCTTCATGGTGTAGATCGCGGCATTGTTGACCAGCACGTCGAGCTTGCCGAAGGTCGAGACCGCCACGGCCACCGCGGCATCCCAGCTGTCGGCATCCGAGACGTCATGCTTGACGAAACGTGCTGCGTCGCCGAGCGATTCGGCGAGTTCCTTACCCTCGGTCTCGAGCACGTCGGTGATGAGCACCTTGGCGCCGCGCTCGACGAAGAGCCGGGCCTCGGCCGCACCCTGGCCGCGCGCCGCGCCGGTGATCAGGGCGACTTTGCCTGTGAGATCAGCCATTTCGTTTCCTTCTACTCGATCTACTCGGTGCTTCTCGGTGCTATTCGGTGCGGAAGTGGGGAATGACCTTGTCGCCCCACTGTCGGATGGTCTCCATACAGGCGTCCTGCGGCACGGTGCCCATCGGCATGCACACCACGACGTGCCCGAGACGAATCCGCTCGGTGCGCGCGGCCACCCAGGTCGGGAAGATCTCCGGTGCGCTCATATGCGCGTACCACTCGAGCCCGTGATGCTCGACGGCCCAGACGGTGTCGAATTCGACCCGAACGGCGAGCACGGCCTGTTCGACGCTGTCGCGCGGCACCTGCGCCTTGTGCTCGGGGGTGGGGTCCGTCAGCTGTGCTTCGGAGATCATCGCGAACTTCATTCGGGTACTCCTCGCGGCCCTGTTCCGGGCCGGTGCGGCCGCTATGCCTAACCGGAATAGTTCAGGACTCAAACCTTCAGGTCATTCGGTTGTCTCAGTGGCCGGGACCACACCGTGCCGCACCCAGCCCCCGGTCTTAGCGTCGGTTCACATGCTGAGGAAGGACGGATCACCGGTGGGACAGCTGGACGGGAAGGTCGCCCTGGTTACGGGCGGCGCGCGCGGTATGGGCGCCGAGCATGTGCGCCGCTTCGTGGCCGCGGGCGCGCGGGTCGTGTTCGGTGATGTGCTCGACGACGACGGTAAGGCGCTGGCCACCGAGATCGGCGCTGCGGTCCACTATGTGCATCACGATGTCACCAGTGAAAGCGATTGGCAGGCAGCGGTGTCCGAGACGATCGCGCGTTTCGGACGCCTCGATGTGCTGATCAACAACGCGGGCATTCTTCGCTTCGTGAAGTTGCTCGATATGAGTCTGGACGAGTGGAACCTGATGCAGGGCATCAATGTGACGGGTGCGTTCCTGGGCATCAAGCATGTCGCGCCCGCCATGATCGAGACCGGTGCGGGTTCCATCGTCAACGTGTCCTCGGTAGAGGGTTTCGTCGGCGCTGCCGGACTGTCCGCCTACAGCGCGAGCAAGTTCGCGCTGCGCGGGCTCACCAAGTCGGCCGCGCGGGAGCTGGGGCATTCGGGTATCCGGGTGAACTCCATCCATCCCGGCGGTATCGCCACCCCGATGACCGCCTCCGTGGCGGGCGCCACCGGGTTGGACGGCAATGGTTTCTTCTCCGATCTGCCCATTCCGCGCTGGGGTCGGCCGGTCGAGGTGTCCGAGGTGGCACTCTTCCTGGCTTCGGACGCCTCGAGCTACTGCACCGGCGGCGAATTCGTCGTCGACGGCGGCATGCTCACCAGCTGCGGCTACTAAGGACTGATACGCAATGGAATTCGAATTCGACGTCGTTGTCGTCGGCTCCGGCGCGGCCGGTATGACCGCCGCCCTGACCGCCGCCTATCGCGGACTGTCGGTGACCCTCATCGAGAAGAGCCGGCTGTTCGGCGGCTCCACCGCGCGCTCCGGCGGCGGCGTGTGGGTGCCCAACAACCCGGTGCTTCGGGCCGCGGGCGTGCCGGACAGCCCGACCATGGCCAAGACCTATCTGAAAGCCGTTGTCGGCGACCGGGTTCCCGAGGCCAAGCAGCAGGCGTTCCTGGATCACGGCCCGGAGATGTTCTCCTACATCGGGGCTCGCTCCAAGTATTGGGAATTCGTCTACGACCGTGGGTATTCCGATTACCATCCGGAGTTCCCTGGCGGTCTGGCGCAGGGTCGCAGTATCGAGCCCGCCGTCATCGACGGCCGACTGCTCGGCGGCGATCTGCACAAGATCAATCAGCCGACCATGTCCGCGCCCAAGGGAATCGCCATCACGGTCAGTGACTTCCACGACCTGAATATGATCGCGCGGACCTGGACCGGCAAGAAGACGGCCGTGAAGGTCGGGGCGCGTACCGCGCTGGCGCTGGCCAAGGGCGCGCTGCCGCTGAGTCTGGGCAAGGCCCTGGCGGCCCGGCTGTGGCTGTCGCTGCGGGACGCGGGGGTGCCGGTGTGGCTGAACACGCCGCTCACCGAACTGATTACCGAGGACGGCGTGGTGGTCGGCGTGCGTGCCGAGCATGAGGGCCGCCCCGTGGTCATCAAGGCCAAGCGCGGGGTCGTGCTCGCCGCCGGTGGTTTCGAGCACAACCTGGAGATGCGCAAGAAGTACATCTCCGGTCCGCAGTCCACCGAATGGACCGTCGGCGCCATCGAGAATGTCGGCGAGGGCATTGTCGCGGGCCAGAATGTCGGCGCGGCAGTCGATCTCATGGATGACGCCTGGTGGGGTCCGTCGGTGCGCAGCCCCGAGGGCCGCCCGCCGTTCTTCTGCCTGGCCGAGCGTTCGCAGCCCGGCGCCATCATGGTCAACAACAATGGTGAGCGCTTCGTCAATGAATCCGCGCCGTATGTGAATGTCGTGCACAAGATGTACGAGGACGAGGCCAACGGCACCGGCAGCATTCCGGCGCACTTCATCTTCGATCAGAACTTCCGCGACCGGTACCTGTTCCTGGGCAATTTCCCCAAACGTCCACTGCCGCAGGCGTATTTCGACAAGGGCATCATCAAGCAGGCCGACACCCTCGAGGAATTGGCGCGCAAGCTGGACATCCCGGCGGACAAGCTGGCCGCGACCGTGCGGCGCTTCAACGGCTTCGCCGAGGCCGGTCGCGATGAGGACTTCCGGCGCGGTGACTCCGCCTACGACCGCTACTACGGCGATCCGACGGTGCGGCCGAATCCGACCCTCGCACCGCTGACCCGCGGCCCGTTCTACGCGGTCGAAATGGTGCCCGGCGACCTCGGCACCAAGGGCGGCCTGGTCACCGACGAGCACTCGCGCGTGCTCGACGAGAACGGCGCGGTCATCGCGGGCCTGTATGCGGCGGGCAATAATTCGGCCGCCGTCATGGGCAATGACTACGCCGGCGCGGGCGCGACCATCGGCCCCGCCATGGTCTTCGGCTATATCGCCGCCAACCATATGGCCGATCAGGAACCGGTCGAATCCGTCGCCGCGGCCGCGGAAGCCGTCGCGGCCGAAGCCGTTACCGCCAAGCGCCCGGCTCGCCGCGCGCCCGCGAACCAGGGGAAGTGATCATGGGACGAGTCGACTCCAAACATGTGATCGTCACCGGCGGTGCGCGCGGTATGGGCGCGGCCTTCGCGCGCAGGCTCGCCACCGAGGGCGCCCGGGTGGTCATCGCCGATGTCCTGCTCGAGGAGGGTGCGGCACTGGCCGCCGAGCTGGGGGAGAACGCGCTGTTCCTACCCCTGGACGTGACCGACGAGGGCGCTTGGACCGAGGTGGTAGCCGTCGCCGAGGAGCGTTTCGGACCGGTATCGGGCCTGGTCAACAATGCGGGCATCGTGCACGTCGATCCGATCGAGGAGCTCTCCGAGGCCGATTACCGCAAGGTAATCGACGTCAATCAGGTCGGTGTGTTCCTGGGGATGAAGGCGGTCGTGGCCTCCATGCGCCGGGCCGGTGTCGGATCGATCGTGAACATCTCCTCGACCGGTGGGCTGATCGGCTACTCGAACATCCTCGGCTACGTCGCCTCCAAGTGGGCGGTGCGCGGTATGTCCAAGACCGCCGCGCAGGAGTTCGCGGTCGACAATATTCGCGTCAACTCCGTGCACCCCGGCATTGTCGCTACCGAGATGGTCGCGACATCCGAACGCTCGCAATCGATTGCGTCCACCCAGCCCATCGCGCGGCCCGGAACACCCGAGGAACTCGCCAATCTGGTGCTGTTCCTCATCTCGGACGAGTCCTCCTACAGCACCGGGTCGGAATTCATCGCCGACGGCGGCTTCACCACTCAGTAAAAAGGAACAGCTATGAAGGACTTCCACGGCAAAGTCGCCGTAATCACCGGCGCCGGTGCGGGTATCGGCCGCGCGCTGGCGCTGGAACTGGCGCGGGGTGGCGCGCAGTTGGCACTGTCGGGCCGCAATCTGGAGAGCGTGGCCGAGACCGCGGCGCTGTGCGAGAAGTTCGGGGCCAAGGCCCGCGCCTACAGGCTGGATGTGACCGATCGCGCCGCCGTCTACGCGCACGCCGATGATGTCGTCGCCGACTTCGGCAAGGTCAATATCGTGGTCAACAATGCCGGAGTCTCGTTGACCGCCAATGTCGAAGACGTCAGCTGGGAAGACTTCGAATGGATCTTCAATATCAACTTCTGGGGCACCGCCAACGGCACCAAGGCTTTCCTGCCGCATGTCATCGCCTCCGGTGACGGGCATATCGCCAATGTGTCCTCCATGTTCGGGCTGGTGGCCTGCCCGAGCCAGAGCGGTTACAGCTCCTCGAAGTACGCCATGCACGCCTTCACCGACGCGCTGCGCCAGGAGATGATCATCGCGGGCCACAATGTCGGCGTCTCCTCGGTGCATCCGGGCATGATCAAGACCGAAATCGCCTGGAAGGCAAGGGCTTCGGCCAATCGCGACCGGGACGCGCTGGCGCAGAACTTCGACGGCCTGGCCAAGACCACGCCGGAGCAGTGCGCGCAGATCATCGCCAACGGCATGAAGAAGAACAAGCCGCTCATTCTGATCGGCACCGACGCCAAGGCGATGAACTGGATGCGCCGCCTGCTCGGCTCGGCCTATATGAAGCCGCTGACCGCGCAGATGCGCAAGGAAATCTGACTTCACCGCTGACCGCGTACGGCGGCCGGAGGTTCGACGGCCCCGCGCTCATCGGGTGCGGGGCCATCGCCCGTGGCTCGAAAAATGCGCTGTGAACTGGTATTTCGCCCCCGCTGCACCCGCATCGCCGGGAGAATGTGGATCGGTGGTTCGATACCGAGATTCCCGGATCCATCGTCGAGCCGAGTATCGCCCATCTGTCTCGGTGGGCGCAGGGGCGGTGCTCGGGGTGTGATCAGGCCGGGCGGCCCGGACCGTACAGCCGCCCCTTGATCACCTTCCCACCCGCATTACGCGGCAGCCGCTCGAGGAACACCACCTCGCGCGGCACCTTGTAACCGGCGAGCCGCCCCTTCGACCATTCGATGATCGCGGCGGCATCGGCGGCCGCGGGGCTTCGCGGCACGACCACCGCGCGGCCCACCTCGCCCAGCCGATCATCGGGGACCCCGATCACCGCTACGTCGCGAATATCGGGGTGTTGCAGGAGAACCCGCTCGATCTCGGCGGGGTAGGCGTTGAACCCGCCGACGATGAACATGTCCTCGAGGCGGTCGGTGATGCGCAGATAGCCGTCCTGGTCGAGGGTGCCGACATCGCCGGTGCGCAGATACCCCGCGGGGTCTATGACGGCGGCGGTGGCCTCCGGATCGTCGAGGTAGCCGCGCATGACATTCGGCCCCCTGAGGATGATCTCACCGGGCTCGCCCGGGACCGTATTCGCTCCAACCCGGTCGACAATGCGAATCTCGGTGCCGGGCAAAGCCTTCCCGACGGTGCCCGCGAGCAGTTCGGCCGGGGCGTCGGGTGGGCAGACCGTGACCACGCCTATTGATTCGGTGAGGCCGTAGGCGGTGAAGACGTAGGGCACACCCAGATCGGTGCGAATCCGCTCCACCAATGCG
Source organism: Nocardia acidivorans NBRC 108247 (assembly GCF_001625085.1). Classification (GTDB taxonomy): domain Bacteria; phylum Actinomycetota; class Actinomycetes; order Mycobacteriales; family Mycobacteriaceae; genus Nocardia; species Nocardia acidivorans. The sequence continues at coordinate 80,379 of NZ_BDAW01000028.1, read as the reverse complement.
GTGGGGATGGGTGCGCCGCCGATCCCCGCCAGGCGCAGTGAACCCAGCAGGTAGTCGCGGTGATCGGCCGCCAAAAGGTCGGTGAAGAGTGTTGGGGGACCGGCCAATACGGTGATGCGCTCACTCTCGATGAGGCGTAATGCCGCATCGGCGTCGAAGCGCTCGACCGGGATCATGGTGGCGGTGCGCAGCAGACAGGCGATGATGCCCGCCTTGTATCCGAAGGTGTGCGAGAACGGATTCACCAATAGGTACCGGTCGCGCGGGCGCAGTGCCACCGCATCGGCCCAGCGGGCGAAGACCTCCAAAGTCTGCCGGTGCGTGGCGAGTACGCCCTTCGGTGCGCCCGTGGTGCCGGAGGTGAAGAGGATATCGGAGATGGATTCCGGATCGACCTCGGCGGCACGCTCGGCCACCGCCTCCGGTGCGACCACCGTGCCCGGTGCGAGAAATCCGGCCCAGGAGCTGATATCCCATGTCCTGGCATCCTCGCCGCGCGAATCATCCAGCAGGATAAGGTGTTCCAGCGCCGAAAGCGGATATCCGGACTCGGCCAGCATGGTCGGATAGTCATTGCCCAGGAATTCCTGCACCGTGCAGACCGCTTTGGCCCCGCTGCGGGTGAGCACCTCGGCCGCCTCCGCTCCGCGCAACCGCGTGCTGATCGGCACCAGTGTCGCCCCCGCGCCCAACATGCCCAGCGCCGTCACAATCCATCGACTGCTGTTCGGCGCCCAGATTCCCACCCGATCCCCTGCCTCGATCCCCGAGGCGATGGCGGCCCGCGTCACCGCCCCCACCTCCCGCGCCAACTCGGCGAAGGTCAACCGCCCCATCGGCCCGGCAATGGCCACCGCATCGGGATACCGCCGCGCACGGTCCGCCACCAGGGCCGGAATTGTCGATACCGGGGCGCTCGCGGAACCGCCACCGATGGCCGCCGCATGCCGCCGATCCATGCGCCCATCCTGCCGCAAGACCCCGTCCCGGTTGCCCGTTTCCGCCGTGCCATCCCGCTGACCGGGCGTGCCGGATACGCACGCCGGGTGGGCCGCGGCCCCGCCCGCCGGGCTGTTCCGCTGATCGGGATGGCAGTTGGGGGTGAGGGGTGTCACGCGGCACGCTCGATGGCAGAGACATACCGCCGTGTCTGTGTGCGGCAATGGCCCGGCGGGCCGCGGTGAGTGGCGAGCGCTGGAGTGCTGATGAATTCAGAACATCGAAGGAGTGACATGACCGCCGGAGCGGAGCTTGCGCAGCGACCCGATGTGGCGGCCGACGCCGTGACCGTTGTCGAACTCGACGGTGCGTGCGAGCTGTCGCGGCAGCGGATCGGCGGCAAGGCGTGGAGCATCAATCACATGCGGGCCCTCGGGCTGCCGGTGCCGCCCGCGTTCGTCATCACCACCGCGGGCTGGGCGGACTACACCCGGCGCGGTGCGATCGCCGCCGAGATCTGGGCGCAGGTGCGGGCCGGGGTCGCCATGATCGAGCGCGGCACCGGACGGCGCTTCGGTTCGGCCGACAAGCCGCTGCTGGTGTCGGTGCGCTCGGGAGCGGCCATCTCCATGCCGGGCATGATGGATACCGTCCTGAACCTCGGCATGACCGACGCGGTCCAGCGGGCGCTCGCCGAGGAGACCTCGAATCCGGTGTACGCCAACGACACTCGTCAGCGCTTCGTGCATCAGTACCGCGAGACCGTCCTCGGTGACGCGAACGCCGCGGTCCCCGCCGATCCGTGGGATCAGCTGCGCGGCGCCATCGAAGCGGTCTTCCGTTCCTGGGATTCCGCGCGCGCCAAGACCTATCGCCGCAATCGCGGTGTGCCGGACACCCTCGGCACCGCGGTCACCGTGCAGGCCATGGTGTTCGGCAATCTCGACGAGCGCTCCGGCACCGGCGTGCTCTTCAGCCGCAATCCCAATACCGGCGACGGCCCCGTCTACGGCGAATGGCTGATCGGCGGGCAGGGCGAGGATGTGGTCTCCGGCCGCCTCACCCCGCGTCCCCTCGATGAGCTCGCCGCCACCCAGCCGCAGGTGCACGAGCGTCTGATCGCCGCCACCCAACTGCTCGAGCGCGACGGTCGCGATATGCAGGACATCGAGTTCACGGTGGAAGCCGGGACGCTGTGGATGTTGCAGTCTCGCGCCGCCAAGCGCTCGGCGCGGGCCGCGGTGCGCACCGCGGTCGCCATGGTCGCCGAGGGGTTGATCTCCGCCGATGAGGCCCTCGATCGCGTCACCGCCGATCAGGTGCGCGAGGTGCTGCGCCCCGCCTCGGGCGAGGCCGCCGGTCTCGAGCCGCTGGCCCGCGGCGAATCCGCCTGTCCCGGACTGGCTTCCGGTGTGGTCGTGACCGATCCCGATGAGGCCGAAGCCCGTTCGGAGGCGGGTGAGGATGTCATCCTGGTGCGCCCCACCACCAGCCCGGACGATCTGCACGGCATGATCGCCGCCCGCGCCATCGTCACCGAATTGGGCGGCACCACTTCACATGCCGCGCTGGTGAGCCGCGAACTCGGTCGCCCCTGCGTGGTCGGCTGTGGTCCCGGCGTGGTGGACGCGCTGGTCGGCCGCACGGTCACCGTCGACGGCGGCGCGGGCCTGATCCTGGACGGTGAGATCGTCGCCAAACCGGTCGAGCGGATCATTCTCGACGATGTCGCCCAGCTGGCCCAGTGGGCGGGCGTCGACGGCGCACAGCTGGCCGACCGCCTCGAAGCACGCACCGCCACCCCGGAAAGCACCGAGCAGGAAGAGGTTTCCGGGCACACCCCCGTCACCGAACTCGCGCTGCTGCGCCTGGTCGGCATCAAGGGCCGCGTGAACGCCGACAATCTGGCGCTCAGCCTCTTCGCCGACGCGGCCGAGATCGCGTCGTGCTGCGCGGGTCTCGTGGATGCGGGCCTGTGCGCCGGCACCCCCGCGGGTTTCCGCCTCACCCCCGAGGGCCGCCCCCGCTTGGAGCAACTGCTCACCGAGGAACGCGCCACCGTCGATGCCGCCGCGCTGACCGCCGCCTATGACGAATTCTGTGTCTACAACGCCGATCTCAAGGTGATCATCACCGATTGGCAGATGAAGGATCCGGCCACGGTCAACGACCACGCCGATTCCGATTACGACGCGGCCGTTCTCGCCCGCCTGGCCGACACCCACCGCGCCCTGCGTCCCCTGGTGCAGCGCCTCGGCGACCTGGCCCCGCGCCTGACCGGCTACACCGCCCGCCTCGACCGCGCCATCGAGCGCATCGCCGAGGGTGACCACACCTATGTGGCCCGCCCCATCATGGACAGCTACCACACCGTCTGGTTCGAACTGCACGAAGACCTGATCGGCCTGTGCGGTCTCACCCGCGCCGAAGAGGCAGCGGCCGGTCGTGCCCACTGAGCCCGCGGCCGACCCGGCCGACACCCGCTGGATCGACTTCGCCGAGATCGACAATGTCCGCGACCTGGGCGGGCTGCCCGTAACCGGCGGCGGCACCACACGTTTCGGCGTGGTCTTCCGATCGAGCACCTTGCAACAGGCCACCTGCGACGACCTCACCCGGCTCCTGGAGCCATTGGGCCTGCGCACGGTCATCGACCTGCGCCTGCCCGATGAGGTGGAGCGCGAAGGCTACGGCCTGTTCGCGGACGCGGCCGTCGACATCGCCAACCTGCCGATCCGCAAGTCCCCCCGGTCCTCGCTCGCCGCAAGGGATCTCGTCCCAGACAAGACCCGCGTGGACCTGACCGAGCTCTACGGTCTGCTGCTCGCGGGCAGCGGTGATCACATCGTCGAAGCCGTCCGCCTGATCATCGACCCCGACCGCCGCTCGGTCCTGTTCCACTGCGCCGCGGGCAAAGACCGCACCGGCGTCCTGGCCGCCATCCTCCTGGACGCGGTAGGCGTCCCCCCGGAGGCGATCGCCGAAGACTACGTCCTGACCAACGAGCGTATGCCACGGGTCCGCGACCGCCTCGACGCCCTCCCGTCCTACGCGGGCCTCCCGCAGGCGAACACCGGCATCCTGGCCATCACCACCGAGGTAATGCTCGGCTTCCTGAAAAACCTCCACGCCGACCACGGCGGCGCAGCCAACTGGCTACTCGCCAACGGCCTCACACAACACGAACTCGAGGCGCTCCGGTCAGCCCTGGTCGCCTGAAGCCCAAGAGCCCCCACCCAGTTCAGTGATGCGCATGGAATGGCGCAGGCAAATGTCGAGTAGGCCCCTGCGTGGTTACATGCACGTGGCGGATCAGGCGCGGTGGGTGGCGGTCTGGGGGTGGCTAGTGCGCCTTGGCGATCAGTACGGTGCCGTTCTGGTCGGGGGCGATTGTCCGGCGTAGTTGTTCGGCTTCGGCTCGCAGGGGGGCTTCGTCGGTGTCGGCGAGCGGATGCCAGGGGGTGATGCGGAGGTCGGGGCCGTCCAGATCCCAACGGCCGTGGACGAATCCGTCGACCAGGTACATGGGGACGCCGCCGGAGGCGATCTTGGTGATGCGGGCGCGATCCTCGTCCCGGATGACTCGGCGGCGGTCCTTGTGGGCCAGGAGGGCATTGTCGAAGGCGGGGAGGAAGCGGATCGGGGCGGGTAGGTCCGGGTCGGCTATCGGTGCGTCGGGGAGGTCGAAGAGTTCGCGACCGGTGTCGTCGACGAGCACGCGCAGGCGGGGGCGCAGGCGGGTGATCACCTCGGCCAATTTGGTGACTCCGGACCAGGATTGGACGTCCGCGACGGTGGCGGGGCCGAAGGCGGCCAGGTAGCGCAGGATCATCTGTTCGGGGTCGGGGCGATCCGCCAGGGGTGCGCCGATCCACTCCTCTGCCAGGGAGATCGAGACGCGCCGGTTGCGCCAAGCACCCCAGGTGCCCGCCTCGGCGTGGTGCACCACGGGGGTGAGCAGGCCGAGGATGGCGGAGAGGCGATCGGGATGCGGGGTGGGGAAATCCGCGGCCAGGGTGCGGCCGATCTCGGTGCGGGTGAGGGTGCGGCCGGTGAGGAGTTTCCGCCCGGCAGTGCGGAATTCGGCGTGGTCGAGATTCTCGAAGGCTTCGCGGTAGTAGGCGAGCCGCAGGGTCTGTTCGACCATCGGGCGGACCGTCGGATACAGCCAGCGGTAGTCCTGCGCGTGCGCCAGGTGCACGGTGCGGCGAATCATGGTGCCGCGCACCACGGTTCGATCGCGCAGCAGCGAATCCAGGTCCGCCGGTGCGAAGTCGGCGAGGCGGCTCCAGAGGCCGATGAAGGGCCAATTGGCCTCCTGACCCTGAACCGCGATCAGCTGGCGGATGAGGTCTGCCGCGGGCATATCGACGCGCTCGGCGAGCATTTGGCGCGCGAGCAGGGTTCGGTTCAGCTGGCGCAGGGAGATCTCCGTCATGAACCCATTGTCCGAGCCGATTAGGACGGAACAGGTCCTAGTTGTGCATGGAGGTTGCGGCCCGCATGGCGACTGTGCATCTGCGAATTCGAATGCACTGGCGCACAACGTGAGTCGTAAAGAATCGTGAACCCCGGCGGTAGGCGAGCTGTCATGCTGGGGCGGTGCCGACGATTGCGCTGTACTACCCCAGGATGCGTTTCCGAAGCGAGGAATGGCTGAAGCTGGCCATGCTGACCTGGGATCAGGTGGGGCGGATCCGGCCTCGACTGACCATGGACAGCGACTCCGACCTGGTCCGACAGCTGCGCGCGGAGACGGGCTTCCTCTTCGATCTGGAGCCGAGCGAACAGGATCTCGACACCGTCGGCGAGCTGTTCGCGCAGATCGCCGAGCTCGGTGGCGGGGAGCTGCGCGGCCGGTTCTCGGTGCGTGCCGCAATCGAGTCGGCGCCCGCGGCTCCGGCGGCGACCGGTCTGCGCGCCAGATATCCGGGCCTGGTGTGGGTGTACGCGGGCGGGATCGGACCCAAGATGACGCGCTCGCTGTCGTTCTCGCTCACCCGCATGGAGCTGGCGGTCATCGCCGAAGAAGACGGCGTCACCCATGTCGGCCTGCACCCCCTTTTCGCCCGTATCTATCTGACCGCGCTCGCCGACGCGATGGCGGCGAGCGCGCTGCTCTCCCCGGTCACCGACGACCTCGATTCCCATAGCGCCGTCGGCACCCTCGACAGGCTGTACGAACTCCTGCTGGAGAAGGGGGCGAGGAGACCCGCCATCGGCGATCTCGATCACGCCTACATCCACCTCGCCGTGGAGGCCGTACTCCGGCCCACCAATATCGCCGATGTCCCGGTGCGCAAGCTGATCGACTTCCGCGAACGCTATACCGGTGAGCTGGCGGCCTTCCGAAAACACGTCGGCTCGCTCTCGGAGGAGCTGGCCGCGCTCGCCGCCATCGAGAATCCCATTGCCGCACACGCGCATCTGCACTCGATCTACCGTTCGACTACCAAACCCCAGCTCGAGGAGTTGCGCCGCGCCATGCGCGCCTTCGGCGTCGAATCGAGCACCGGAATGCTCGGCCTGAAGGTGGATCTGGCCTCGGGCACCATTATCGGTGGTCCGGTCGCGACGGCCGGGCAGCCGGTGGTGGCCGCGGCGGGCCTCACCCTCACCGTCGCGCCGTATGTGGCCGGGCGCATCAAAGCCAGACGGGTGCTGCGCGAACAATCACAGGTGGCGTACCTGCTCGCCGTGGATCAGCATCTCGCGAGCAGGTCCCTGTTCAAACGCCGCTGAATCGCGCCGCGCCACAGCACGAATCACCGCGCCACAGCACGAATTACGGGGCCACAGCACGAATCACCGGGCCGCCGAACTGAGCCGGACGGCCCGCGTTCTCCGATTCCCCCGACTCACGCCGCCAGACCCGCACTCGGTGCCTGCGCCAGCGGGTGCCGGCGGGGCGGTTCCGGCGGATCTTCGATCCGAACCGCGACCAACTCCGCCGGTATGTCGACGACCACACCGTGATTCGAGGCATCGCGGACGTATGGCACACGTTCGCCGAGGTCATCCGCGATTCCGAACGGTATCGGATCACCCGGGCGGGTTCGGGTCGGCGGGGAGTGCGGCTGGTCCCCTTGTCCTTCCCGTCCGCAGTCGATCTTCCGGAAGTCGATCTTCCGGTTTCGGGCATGCGAGCCCCGGTGAGCTGAGATTCTGAAGGGGAGTCGAGAGTCCACCCGGTGTGGGGAGGCAAGGCAATGGCCCGGATCGGCGTTATCAGCATCTCCGATGGTCGTGACTGTGTGCACGGGAGAATTGTCGGATTCCTTCGGACGGTGGAGGGTTGGCTGGTCGCCGAACTCACCGCCCCCGGGCACGCCGTGGTGCGCGGTCGCGGACCGGTGGGCGGCAATCGGGACGCGGTCGCGGTGGCCGGGCAGGTGCGGGCGGCCTGCGAACTGCTCGGGGTGACGATGGACGAGTTCGGCAGGGCGGGCTGATCATGCTGCTGGGAATCGATATCGGAACCTCCGGATCCAAGGGTGTGCTGGTCGACCACGACGGGATGGTCTCGCTGAGAGCCGAACGGCCGCACCGGGTTTCCACGCCCCGGCCCGGCTGGGTGGAGCATGACGCGGAGACGGTGTGGTGGGCGGACTTCGTGGCCATCACGCGTGAACTGGTGTCCGCCGTCGGCGGTGAGACCATCGACGCCCTGGCGGTGAGCGGGATCGGGCCGTGTCTGCTGCCCGCCGATCGCGACGGGCGGCCCTTGCGACCTGCCATCCTCTACGGCGTCGATACCCGCGCGGGCATCGAAATCGAGGAGCTGACAGCGGAATTGGGTGCGGACACCGTGCTGGAGCGGTGCGGATCCCCGCTCACCAGCCAGGCCGTCGGACCCAAACTGCGCTGGCTCGCCCGGCACGAGCCGCAGGTGTGGAAACAGACCCGAATGCTGTTGATGGCCAGTTCCTTTCTGGTGCATCGACTAACCGGGCGCTATGTGCTGGACCATCAATCGGCCAGTCAGTGCGTACCCATGTACGACCTGATGGCGTGCGAGTGGGCGACCGACTGGGCCGATTCGGTCGCGCCGGGTCTGCCGCTGCCCGAATTGGCCTGGCCCACAGAGGTGGTCGGTCGCATCACCCCCGAAGCCGCTGCGGCGACCGGACTTCCGGCGGGGCTGCCCGTCACCACCGGCACCATCGACGCCTGGGCCGAGGCTGCCGGTGTGGGCGTGCGCGCACCCGGTGACGTCATGATCATGTACGGCACCACGCTATTCCTGACCCAGGTGCTCACCGAACCGCGCCCGCATCCGGGGCTCTGGACCACCTGCGGAACCTGGCCCGGCACATACACTTCCGCGGCCGGGATGGCGACCTCCGGTGCGGTCACCGACTGGCTGCGCACGCTCACCGGGGGTGATTTCACCGATCTGGTCGACGAGGCCGCGGCGGTTCCGCCCGGCAGTCGAGGTCTGCTGGTGCTGCCCTACTTCGCAGGTGAGCGCACCCCGCTCTTCGATCCGGATGCCCGCGGCATCATCGCCGGCCTCACCCTCACCCATGACCGCGCCGACATCTACCGTGCGGTGCTGGAGGGCATCGGCTACGGGGTCCGGCACAATCTCGAGGCCATGGTGGCGGCGGGCGGCACCCCGACCCGGCTGGTGGCGGTCGGCGGCGGTACCAAGGGCGGCCTCTGGACCCGCATCGTCTCCGATATCACCGGCCTGCCACAGCAACTGCCCGCCGATACCGTGGGCGCGGCGCTGGGCAATGCCCTGTTGGCGGCCGAGGCCATCGGCGTGGACACCGCCGCCTGGAATCCGATCACCGCCACCATCGAGCCGGACCCCGCCGCCACCGCCCATTACGCCCCCTACTACCGCCACTACCGCACCCTCTACGAATCCACCCGCGCCACAGCCCACTTCCTCGCCGCCGAACAGCACCGCGCCGCGCGCGGCGCATGAGGGCGCGCGAAGTCCGGTTGATCACACGTCCAGGTTCGCGCGGTCGATCGGAGGACACGCGGGCGGCGAGGTGGTACAACTTGCGCCGTGGCATGGACGTTGCGGCTCAGCGAGCACGAAGAGGCTGCGCTGCACGCGCAGGCCCTACTGGAGGGACGGTCGAAGCAGGAGATCACCCGGGACGCACTGCGCACCTATCTGGAGCGTCAGCGCACCTGGGCGGACTACCTCTTCGACGAACCGGTGGTATTCAGCTGAGCGCGGCGTGGATCCCGGCCACAAGCACGCCGGTATTACGAGGGCGCGTACGCCGGGATGACGTGCCGTCCTCGTGTGGACGAGGCACGTCTGTCTCGGCGGTCAGTTGTAGTAGCTGTCGCGGATCTGGGCGTAGCGGGCGCGGATCGCCGCGCCCGTTGCCGGTGTGGCCGTGTGGAACTCGGTGGATTGGGGGACCGGCCAGCGGGGTGGGCGGGGGCCGCCGCGCAGGGCCCAGGCGGCTTGGCGAGCCGCGCCCAGGGCCACGTATTCGCTGGGGTTGGGTACGGCCACGGTGCGGCCGAAGATGGTGGCCGCGGCGTGGGCTATCAGGCGGGAGCGGGAGGCTCCGCCGATGAGCAGGATGCGCCGGGGCGTGGTCGGCAGATGATCGAAGGCTTCGGCGATATTGCAGAGCATGCCCTCGATGGCGGCCCGGGCCAGATGGTGCGGGCGCATGGTCGCGGGGCGCAGACCGTGCAGGCTGCCGGTGGCGTTGGGCAGATTGGGCGTGCGCTCACCGGTGAGGTACGGGAGCAGCGTGAGACCGTCCGCGCCCGCGGGGGATTGGGCGGCAAGCACTTCCAGCCCGGACAGGTCGGTGCCGAGCAGGACCGCGGTGGCCTCCAGCACCCGGGCCGCGTTCAGTGTGCAGACCAGGGGCAGGAAGGCCCCGGTGGCATCGGCGAAGCCGTTCACCGCGCCCGAGGGATCGGCGCTGGGGGAGGGTGAGCGGGTGAAGATGGTTCCGCTGGTGCCCAGCGACACCACCACATCACCGTCCTCGATGCCCAATCCCAGTGCGGCGGCGGCATTGTCGCCGGTCCCGGCCGCGATCAGCCGCCCGCCCGGGGTATGCCCGGCCACCCCTGCGGGTTCGAGAACCGTTGGGAGACCGGGACTTCGGCCGCGCAGCGCCATGGTGAGCAGATCGGTCCGATAGTGCCCGGTGGCGGGCGACCAGTACCCGGTTCCGGAAGCCTCCCCGCGATCGGTGGTCGGCTCCGAATCGGGATCCCCGCCGCGCAATTGCCAGGTCAGATAGTCGTGCGGCAGCAGTACCCGAACGGTGCGATCCGCCAATTCCGGCTCGTGGTCGGCGAACCAGCGCAGCTTGGCCACGGTGTGCGCGGCCAGCGGCACACTGCCCACCGCATCCGCCCACGCCTGCGGCCCGCCCAATTCGGCGACCAACTGCTCGGCCGCCTCCGCCGAGCGGGTGTCGTTCCACAGCAGCGCATCCCGCACCGGCATTCCGGTGCGGTCCAGCGCCACCAGCCCGTGCTGCTGTCCGGCGACCGCGATCGCCTCCACATCGCGCATCATGCGATCGCAGGCCGCGCGTAGCGCGTCCCACCACAGCGCGGGCGCCACCTCGGTGCCCTCGGGATGCGCGATCTGTTTCTGCCGCAACACCGTTCCGGTGTCCGCGTCACACACCACGAGTTTGCAGGATTGCGTCGAAGAGTCCACTCCGGCAACGACCGTCATTGGTCCTCACCCGTCCCTATCGTGCCGCCCGTCCGGGATGCAGCTGGATTTTGCGGCCGGTGCCCGCGCGGAAAGTCCGCAGGGCATCACCGAATTCGTCGAGCGCGAAATCGTGGGTGATCATGGTGTCGGCGTCGATGACGCCTTCCCCGAGCAGATCCACGGCTCGCCCGAAACTGTGCAGGACCGCCATCGAACCGACAATGGTGATCTCGTCGTTGTAGATGCGGAACGGGGAGATGACCGCGCGCGCGTCGGCCGCCGCGACCCCGAATTGCTGATACGTCCCGCCGCGCCGCACCCGCGACAGGCCGTCCTCGATCGCGGCAATGGTTCCGCTGCAATCGATGACGATCTCCCAGCCCTCCGGCCGATCCATGGCGTCGGCGGCGACGGTGGCCGCGTCCGCGCCGAGCGTGCGCGCCACCGCGAGCCGATCGGCATTGGTATCGACCACCGAGACCGAGGCAGCCCCGGCCGCGATGGCCAATTGCAGCATGAGCAGACCCATGGTGCCCGCACCGTAGATCAGATAGTGCGAGCCGAGTTGCCGTGGCAGCACATCGAATCCGTGCACCGCGCAGGAGAGCGGTTCCACCAGCGCACCGTGCGCGGCGGACAGATGCCCGGGTAGTCGATAACAGTTGGCCGTGGGCACTTTCACATACTCGGCCATGGCGCCGTCGACGGTATCGCCGATGGCGCCCCAGTTCTCGCAGAGATTTCCGCGCCCGATCGCACAGTAATGACATCTGCCGCAGAACAGTGAGGGATCGACCGCTACCCGATCACCGATACGCACCCCGGACGAGCCCGCGCCGAGAGCCACGATCTCCCCGGCGAATTCGTGCCCGGGGATGATCGGATAGGGCGTGGGCGGGAATTCACCCTCGACGATATGGATATCCGTACCGCAAATCCCGACGGCATCGACCCGTACCACCGCTTCCCCCGCCGAAGGCGTGGGATCCGGCACTGTTTCGACCGAGAACCGCCCTGGCTTCTCGACCACCAACGCGCGCATACAAATACCATGCACCCGATCGCCGTCCGGTCGATGTGTTTTACCCAATAGCAATCACATCGTCGATCACATTTCGTCCTGATTGCGGTGGCATTAGGGGATTCCGGATTCAGACCGATTGGTACCACAATGCCGTCGAGGCGATGTGCGCGTGCTCCAGTGGCAGATAGTGCCCGTCCTCGCGCCAGCCCAGCGCCTGCACGGTCGCGCGTAGACTGTGCTCGAAACAGATCGGATCGGGAATGTGCCAGCGGTACATGCCGAATCGCTGCTGCGGCTCGTAGATGCGATCGCGCGGCAGCACCTGCACCAGGCCCAGATACGGCGTCGAGTAGGGCGGCTGCGCGCCATTGAGATCGAAATTCCATGCGCCGCCGAAATAATCCTCGGTGCCGGTCCCGCAGACGGTCGGGAATTCGCCGTCGTCATCGAGATAGAACTTGAGCTCACCCTCACCCCACCAGCCGGGCACTCGCGGTTCGATCGCCAAATACGTGCCGACATAGCGACCGGGACCGCCCGTGACTTCCACGAGCGGATGGACCGCGGGCGAACCCAGAGGATCACTACAGCGCCAGCGCGCGTGCAGATATCCCGCCGCCGCGGGCACCTCTTCTTCCAGATAGGTGATCTGGTAGTACACCGGTGCCGTGCGTTCGGTGCCATTGTGCAGGGTGATGAGCGCATTCGTACCGAACGGCATGGGCCAGTAGCTGTTCAGGCCGCCCGCCGGCGCGACCACAACCATCTGCGAGTTGACCAGTGCGAGTTGCTCCCAGCCATTGCAGAAGAAATCGCCGAGCGGTACCGCGATGGCCGGTTCCAGCGCGCCGTCCCAATACATCCGAAGGGTGAAGTGCCGCAGCAGGGTGCGATCGGTGGTGAGCCAGATATGCCGGATCACACCGGGTCCGGTGATATCGGCGAGGGTGACGGTCTGACCGGGCTCCACATCGACCGAGGGTGAGACCTTCCAGCCGCGGCCCAGTCCGGCGGCGGCATAGGCCCCGGTCCCGGAGAGGGCACGCCCGCCCGCACCGGGCTCGCCGGTGGGATTCTCCGCGCTGATCGAGCGGGTGCGCCGCCCGTCGAGATGCCAGATCTCCTGCACCATGCGAATTTTCGCATGCGGTATGCCCGCGTGTCCCGGACATGCCGTCTGCCGTGTCCGGACATGCGAATGCCGGCGTCATCCCACACGTGGCGCCGGCATTCGAGGCGGATCAGCTACCGAACGAGCCGGTGGAGACGCCACCCTTCTCGATCAGCTTGTCCTGCAGCAGCTTGAACGTCTGCTGGTCGACGCCCAGACCCTTGGAGATGAAATCGTTGATCGAACCGTAGGACGCCACGGCCTGGGTCAGCGCCGCCTCCAGGTAGTCCCTCTGCACACCGAGCACGGGCTCGAACAGGGTGCGATCCTTGACCAGACCCTGTGCCACGAGCGCGTCGAGGGTGGCCTTGTTGCTGCCCGCGAGACGATCGTTGGACAGCAGGAAGTTGCTGTAGATCTGATCCTGCGGGGTGCCCAGGACGCTCATCAGCAACGCGGTCATCAGACCGGTGCGGTCCTTACCGGCGGTGCAGTGGTAGAGCACGCCGCCGGAGGTGGTGGCGATCTCCTTCAGCGCCTGACCGAACTGGTCACGCGAGGAGGCGTCGTTGATCATCCACTTGTAGTAGTCGCGCATGTACTGCGCGCCCTTGCCGTCGCCCAGCGCCGCCTGCTGCGCGTCCGGACCGCCCTGCACGAGCTTGCCGAAGAACACGTAGAAGTCATTGGCCGGGTCGTACACGGGCAACTGGACCGAGGTGATCCCGGCGGGCAGCGGCTTGTCCGGGTTCGCGCCGCGCTCGGTCGGGCTGCGGAAGTCGATCACCTTGGTGATGCCCGCGGCGGTCAGCGTCGACAGATCGGCGTCGGTGAGCCGGTTCAGCGCATCGGCGCGGAATACCAGACCCGACTTGATCTTTCCGTTCTGCGCCGTGACGCCGCCGATGTCACGGGCGTTCGGTGCGGCCTGGAGCTTGAAGTCCGCACCGACCGGAGCCTGGTGCCCGATCGCGATCGGGGCGGCGGTGGCGGGTGTCATCGCGACCGGGAAGACGGCGATGAGCGCGGCGGCTACACCGGTCAGGGTGCCGCGTGCTGCGCGCGAAATCGTCACTATGGGTATTCCTTTCAATCACGGGCCGGATAGTGGGTACCCGGCCCGGGTTCATGGGCCAAGCGGGCGTGATCGGCTGACGGCCTGCGTGCCCACGTCGCCCTGGGGTGCCGGGCAGGAGCAGGTGCACCTGGATTCTTGGCCGGATGGTGTAGGGGGATGAGATCCCGGCGAACTGACCGGCCTGCGGACTTCCGGTCCCGGCCACCGGGATTCGGGTTGCGGCCCGGGGTGGTGGGGACCCGTTCGGATCACTCGGCGTCGGCGAGCAGGGTGATGGTGCCCGCGGCGCCGTCGACCCGCACCCGCTGTCCGTCCTTCAGGCTGGTGCTGGCGGTTTTGGTGTCCACCACGCAGGGCACGCCGAATTCGCGGGCCACGATCGCGGCATGCGAGGCCGCGCCGCCGATATCGGTGACCACCGCGCCCGCGTATCCGAACATGGCGGTGTGGCCGGTATCGGTGACGGCGGCGACCAGGATGTCACCGGGCTCGATATCGTCGTCCAGGGACAGGATCCGCTTGACGGTGCCCTCGACCACACCCGGGCTCACGCCCAGACCGGAGAGGGTCTCACCGACCGCGAGCGCGCCGGAGATCTCCTCCGGCTCCCAGACGCCATTGATGACATCGGGCATGCGCACGCCCTGGAAGCGAATCCGCTCGGCGCGGCGGCGGGCCACCCGTTCCTTCAGATCGGCCGGGGCCCAGAGGATTTCGTCGAGGGTCAGGAAGGCCGAATCCTCGATCTCGGTGAGCTTGCCCGCCTTGATCAGGCGCGCCGCTCGCTCCTGGGTGACAAGGCGCAGGCAATTGGTCACGCGCACAACGGCATCGCGGGCGCGCTCGCGGTAGACGGTCGCGCCGACCGCCATCTTGGCGGTGCGAGAGGTCGGCTCGGCGACCGGTTCCCGGTGCGGCGCGGGCACTTCCGCGGCGCGACCGGCGGCGGTCACCAGCAGTTCGGGGCGATCGCCGAAGGTGGCGTTGATGAGTTCGCACTCACCCGGGCCGCGATGGCCGATCCGGGCCAGCTCCTGATCCAGGGCCCTGGCGAACTCCGGCGACTTCTCCCGGGCCGCGGCCACATCACCGCTCTTGGCGATGGCCTGCAGCCCGGAGTCCTTGCGGCACAGGGCCGCCAGGCGCTCCACCGCGAGCATGGTCTTGGCCGACTCCAGGCGTTCGAGGTTGATCTTCACCTCGCCCTTGTGCGCGGCGGTGGCGGCGCCGGTCATCATGACGCCGATGGAGGCGGCCTGCCACGCCTGATTCAGGCGATCTCGCCACAGCAGGGAGCGGGCGTGCAGCTGCTCATCGGTGAGCTCCGAGATACGGTCCCGGTCAAGGGCTTCCGCATGCGAGGCGGCATTGATCAGCTCGGCGGTCTTGCGGTAGCTCAGCGCGGTCGCGCCGACCCGGCCCAGCGCCTTGAAGGTGCCCAGCTTGGCCGCGAAACCCGAGCCCATGGCGGGGCGGCCCTTGGGATGCAGCTCCACATCGCCGATCGCGCCGTAGACATCGCGGCGCACGCTCTCCTCATCCCAGCCGGGCATATTCTCGGCGGAGAAGACGCCGATGGAGGCGTTGATGTACATATTGTGGCCCATGACGCCGGTGACCCGGGACACCCAATGCTCCAGTGCCACACCCTCGATGGCGATCATATGGCCCATCGCCTCATTGCCCAGGCGGATCGCGCCCGCCTGCAGGTCGATGGTGAGCGGGGTGAGCGGGCCGGGCAGCGCCTCGGAGGTGTTGGTGGCGGTGAAGACCGGGATGCGGTCATCCATCAGATCGTCGAACTCACCCTGAAGTCCTTCGGGCGCGGAGGTTTTCAGCTGGTAGCCGTCCGAGGTGGGCGCGTTCTGCGGCACCACGTGCGCGGGCAGCGGAATCGCGCCGCGCCGCGCGCGGATACCCGAACCGGCGGCCTTGCGGCCGTGCAGACCGCGCGCCACATCGGCGATGGTCTCGCGGGCGGTCCAGCCGAAGCGAAAGCCCCACTCCTCGCGGGCGGCGGCGGTATCGACCTGGGCGCGGTTCGAGGCCGAACGGGGCAGCCACGCACTGTATTTCACGCCCGCCTCGCGCAACGCCGCGCGCACGTCGTCGCCGGAAACCTCACCGGGGGCGGCCAGGCCGACGACACCGCCGCGCTGGGACAGCGCCGCGAGCACCAGGAAGCGCTCCAGATCGTCGTAGTGCAGCACCTGCAATGCGGTATTGCCGCGGGCTCCGGCCAGATTCTCCAGTACGCGCCAGCTGCCCGAATCCATCCGGCGGCCCGCGACCAGGGCGGTGCGCACGATCAGCGCGTCCACGCCACTGCCCGCCACGGTCTTCTCGACGGTCGAATCCGAGCCCGCCGCAATGGGAATCACCAGACGCGCACCGGCATCCTGCGCGGCCGAGGCGAGGACGGCGACCGCGCGGCCCGCCAGGTGCACCACGGCATCCGCACCGGCGACGGCGCGGGCGCAGACCTGCTTATCGGACAGATCGCCGACGATCACCTCGACGCGCGGGTCCACCAGACGGTTGCGCTGCCGGTCCAGGCCGACGACCTCGTGCCCGGCCGCGAGCAGCATGCGCGCCACGGAACGACCGCTCAGCTCGGTGACTCCGGTGACCAGAATCCGCATTGACTCTCCTCCAACTCGTGCGACGCCCCCAACCACAGTGACGCCGTTCACACACCATCCCCAGTGCGCTGCTCCAGTACTGGTCACAGTCCCGGTCATCGGGATCTGAGAGTCGGTGAGCAAGATGGGGCGCTATGTCCGACGGCTCCGAGCGGGCACCGTGCAGGACATGACAGCGCGGAATTCGGTGACGCCCCGGGCGGCCGTCGAGGTGAGCCACTACGACTTCGAGACCGATGTACTGATCGTCGGCTACGGGGCGGCCGGCGCCGCGGCGGCGTTCGAGGCCGCGCGCACCGAGGCGCGGGTGCTCATCATCGACCGCTCCGGCGGGGCGGGCGGGGCCTCGGCCATGTCCGGCGGCGAGATCTATCTCGGCGGTGGAACGCCCATTCAGATCGCCTGCGGATACGACGACACACCCGAGGCCATGGCCGCGTTCCTGAAGGCCGCCATGGGCGCGGGCGCGGATCTCGCCAAGATCGACGAGTACAGCGCGGGCAGTGTCGAGCATTTCCAGTGGCTGGTGGATCGGGGTGTGCCGTTCAAGCCGACCATGTGGGATGCGCCCACCTGGGTGCCGCCCACCGATGACGGGCTCATGTGGTTGGGCGAGAACAGTTGGCCCTTCACCGAATCGGCGCAACCCGCGCCGCGCGGGCATCGGCCCACCGCCAATGACTTCGGTGGGAAGCTGCTCATGGAGTGCCTGGCGGCTGCGGCCGAATCAGCCGGTGCGACAACACTGTTCGACACCCAGGCGATCACGCTGATCGTGGACGAGGACGGTGTGGTCGCCGGTGTGGTCGCGCGGCGGTACGGCACCGAGATCACCATTCGCGCTCATCGCGGCGTCATTCTCACCACCGGCGGATTCGTCGACAATGACGATATGCTGGCCGCGCACGCCCCGGAACTGTTGGGGCACACCAAGGTCAGCGCCGGAACCGATGACGGCAGTGGGATTCGGATGGCGCAGGCGCTGGGTGCGGCCGTGCGGCATATGTCCTCCGGTCAAGTGGGTATGTCATTGATTCCCGGGCTGGCCGCGCGCGGCATGGTGGTGAACGCGCGCGGTCAGCGTTTCATCAATGAGGACACCTATCCGGGGCGCATCGGCCAGGCCGCGCTGTATCGAAACAATATGGGCGGCAGTTGGGCCGGGGGTGACACCGCGGTCTGGGTCATCGTCGACGAGGAAGGTTTCGAAGAGGTTCCCGCACCCCAGCGCTGGGGCGTGCAACCCACCCATGTCGCCGAAACCCCCGAAGAACTGGAGCAATCGACCGGCCTGCCGACCGGATCATTGACGGCCACCATTGCCCGCTACAACGAATTCGCCGCGAGCGGAGCGGATCTCGATCTGCACAAGAACCCGCGCTGGCTCCGCCCGCTCACCCCGCCGCTGGCCGCCATCGATGTGAAAGCGGGTATCCGTCCCCCGGCCGAAGCGGGCGACCGTCGCGGCACCGGAGCCTCGGTCTTCACCCTCGGCGGCCTGCACACCGATCTCGACGGCCATGTCCTGGACCTCAATGGCGATCGCATCCCCGGGCTCTTCGCCGCGGGCCGCGCGGCCAACGGCCTGCACGGCTTCGGCTATATCTCCGGTACCTCCCTCGGCGACGGCACCTTCTTCGGCCGCCGCGCCGGAACCGCAGCCGCCCGCACGGAATAGGCTGCGCCGCCGCGCCTTTCGGCTAGTCTTCGGCGGCGGTGCGCGGGTTGGCCAGCCAGGCTTCGAGACCGGCGCCCAGATACCGGGTGGAGGAGGGCGCATCCGCCTCCACCCGGGCTCCGCTCCAGTTCTCCTCGGTGCGCACCGGCGTGCCGCCCGGTACCGGGATGAAGCTCCAGACGTGAATTCCGCCGTCGATGCTCATACCGTCGCCGATCGGCGGGCCGCCCCAACGCAGGCGCCGCTGCGGCTGCACGCCGGGCCGCACGCGGGCGCGCGGTGCCCGGGGGCACACTGGAGATATGGACCCTGTCGTCGCTCTGCGTCAGATCGCGTTCTACAAGGACCGTGCCCGTGAGGACACCCGGCGGGTGATGGCCTATCGCAAGGCCGCCGATGTGGTCGAGGCGCTGGACGAGGCGCAGCGCGAGGAGCTCGGCCGGACCGACGGGTGGCAGTCGTTGGCGGGGGTGGGGCCGAAGACGGCGGCGGTGATCGCGCAGGCTTGGGCCGGGCGGGAGCCCGATGTGCTGGTCCAATTGCGCAATGCGGCACAGGATTTGGGTGGCGGGGAATTGCGGGCGGCACTGCGGGGGGATTTGCATGTGCATTCGAATTGGTCGGACGGGGGTGCGCCCATCGCGGAGATGATGGCGGCGGCGCGGGCGCTCGGGCACGAGTACTGCGCGCTGACCGATCACTCGCCGCGATTGACGGTGGCCAACGGTCTGACCGCGGACCGGTTGCGGCAGCAGCTCGATGTCATCGACGAGTTGCGGGAGCAGTTCGCGCCCATGCGGATTCTGACCGGGATCGAAGTGGACATCCTCGATGACGGCAGCCTGGATCAGGAACCGGAGTTGCTCGAACGGCTCGATATCGTGGTGGCCAGTGTGCACTCCAAATTGAAGATGGATGCCGCGGCCATGACCAGGCGCATGGTGCGAGCGGTATCGGGCGGTCAGGCCGATATTCTCGGGCACTGCACCGGCAGACTCGTGGAGGGTAATCGCGGGGTGCGACCCGAGTCGGCCTTCGATGCCGAGCAGGTGTTCACGGCCTGCCGGGACCACGGCACCGCCGTGGAGATCAACTCCAGACCCGAACGCCGCGATCCGCCGACCCGGCTGCTGCGCCTGGCCCTCGATATCGGCTGCGACTTCGCCATCGACACCGACGCGCACGCCCCCGGCCAACTCGACTTCCTCGGTTACGGCGCGCAGCGCGCCCTGGACAATGGCGTGCCCGCCGAGCGCATCATCAATACCTGGCCCGTCGACAAGCTGCTGTCCTGGACCGGCTCCTGAGCCCTACCCGAACGCCGCGATGAGCAGCGCGCCGATCAGCGCCACACCGAACCCCGCCACCACGGAGCAGAGCAGTCCGCGAATCAACCACGGCCCCAAGGCTTTCGAGAGGAAATATCCGGCGGTCGCGCCGAACGCGGCCAATGCCACCCCTTCGCCCCACACCAGGTAGAACACCGACGCCATCCCGGCGTTGATGGTGTCGCCGATACCGCTGGCGTAGTCGCCGAACGGAATCGGGAATCGCAGCAGAATCCCGACGATCGCCGCGGCGATCGGGGCCGTCAGCACCGCGGCGATCCCGCCCCAGGCCGTCACCGCCCACGGCACCAGCATGGTGGACCGGTCACCCTCGATTCGCATGCGCGCCAATCCTCCCGAAGTCGTGCGTAGCGCAATCGTAGATTCCGCGACCCGAGCGGACGCGCCGGAATTCTCGCACCGCGCGCCGCGCCCGCGGGCGTATCGGCGGGGCGGGTGCGCGTGTCGCATAGCCGAAGGGTTGCCGGAGGCGGGAAGACTCGCGGTATGACTACCGAGTCGTGGCCGGGGGAGTCGCTGCCTACGCGGATCTGGGGCTGGTTGCCGGCGGTCGAGCACGCCATCCGACCCAATTACACCGGGGTGGTGGTCGGCGCGATCTTCTTCGCCTGGTCGGTCTCGCCGTCCCTGCTGCCGCGCGAGTGGACCTTCCAGGGCCTGGTCAGCGGTATCAACGCGATCATCGGCTACGGCGTCGGCTGCGTCCTGGACTGGGCGTTCCGCCGCTGGGTGCGGCCCCGGCTGCCCGCGTCGGTGAACCGATGGACGGGGCTGTGGCAGCCCTCGGACCGAGCGCGTCGAATCACCAAGATCGTGATCATCATCGGCGCGGCCGTGGGTGCCGCGGCGGTGCTGGCCCGCTCCGCGCGCTGGCAGCGCGATCTGGAAACGCTGATGGGAATGGCCCCGACCGCGACCCCCAGCTATCTGCGCACCGAACTGCTGGCCGCGGCCACCGTCGCGCTGGTGATCGGCGCGTATCGCACGGTGCGCTGGTTCTTCCGCTGGCTCATCCGGGTGCTCAATATCGACTGGCGGATTCCCCGCGCGGTCGCGGTCCCGGGCGCGGTGCTGGTGATCGTGGTGCTGTCGGTCCTGCTGTTCCAGGGCGTACTCGCGAAAGCCTTCTTCTCCGTGGCGAATTCGGCCTTCAGTGTGCGCAACGGCAATACCTCGCCATCGGCGATACAGCCGCAGTTGCCCGAACGCTCGGGCAGCCCGCAATCGCTCGCGCCCTGGCATACCCTCGGCTCGGAGGGACGCTGGTTCGTCTCGTACGTGCCGACCGCCGCGCGCATCGCCGAGGTGACGGGAAAGCCCGCGCGCGAACCGATTCGCGTGTACGCCGGATTGGAGTCGGCCGAGACCGAGCAGGACATCGCCGACCTGGTGGTCAAGGAACTCGACCGCACCAACGCCTGGGAGCGCAAGGCGCTCGTGGTGGTGACCACCACCGGCACCGGCTGGGTCGACTCCACCACCGCCGAATCCATCGAATTCATGTACGGCGGCGACAGCGCCATCGCGGCCACGCAGTACTCCTATCTGCCGAGCGTGCTGTCCTTCCTCTCCGATAAGCAGAAGGCCGCCGATGCCGGACGCCTGGTGGTGCACGCGGTCCACGAACGCTGGGCCACCCTGGCGCCGGAGCATCGCCCGAAACTGCTGATCTACGGCGAGAGCCTGGGCTCGCAGGGTTCCGAGGCCGCCTTCACCGGACTCGACGACATTCGCACCCTGGTCGACGGTGTGCTGTGGGTCGGCCCGCCCAATTCGAATCGCCTGTGGACGCAGTTCACCGAACGCCGCGACCCCGGCACACCCGAGATCCTGCCCATCTACGCGGACGGCCTCGCCGTGCGCTTCGGCGCGACCGCCGACGACCTGAAACGCCCCGACCGGCAATGGCTTTCGCCCCGCATCGGCTACCTCCAGCACGCCTCCGATCCGATCGTCTGGTGGTCCCCGGACCTGCTGTTCACCCAACCCGATTGGTTGAAGGAGCCGCGCGGTTCGGATGTCTCGCGATCCATTCGCTGGTGGCCCATCGTCACCTTCTGGCAGATCAGCGCCGATCTCGCGCACGCGCAGAAGGTCCCCTCCGGACACGGCCATCGCTACGGCACCACCGTGCTGGACGCCTGGGCGCAGGTCGCCCAACCCGCCGACTGGACACCCGAACTCGCCGAGCGCATTCGCCAAGCGCTCGATGAGGACATCACCTGGGAATATGCGCACAAGTAGCCGCTCCGCCGACCGCAAGGCCGTGGCAGCTACCTGCCGAGAATTCCGTTGACCGGGACTTTTCGACTCGGCATAGTGCCGCGCGCCATAGCGTCGGGTGCAGGAACCACTGCACGAGGAGGAAACACCCGCATGACTAACAAGGTGCTCGATCGGGTTCGCGATCTGCTGCCCGCGATCCGGGAACGCGCGGTGCAGGCCGAAGAGCAGCGGCGGGTGCCCGACGCCAGCATCGCCGAACTCACCGAGGCCGGTGTGTTCCGCATGTTGCAGCCCAAGCGATTCGGCGGCGCGGAAGCCTCCCCGGTGGACTTCTACCGCGTGGTGCGCGCGGTCGCGACGGCCTGCCCCTCCACCGCGTGGGTGACCTCGGTGCTGGGCGCGCACCCGTGGCAGCTGGCGCTGTTCGACGATCGCGCACAGCAGGACGTGTGGGGTGAGAACCCGGACATTCTGGTGTCGTCCTCCTACGCGCCGACCGGCAAACTGGTCGCCGTCGAGGGTGGCTTCGAGCTGTCCGGGCGCTGGAGCTTCTCCTCCGGCTGCGATCACGCGCAGTGGGTGTTCCTGGGCGCGCTGCTGCCCACCGAGAAAGGGATGGACTACTTCACGGTGCTGGTGCCGCGCACCGACTACCGCATCGACGACGTCTGGAATGTGTCCGGCCTGTCGGGCACCGGCTCCAACGACATCGTCATCGAGAAGGCTTTCGTCCCGGCCTACCGCATGTACTCCGCCACCGATCAGGCCAATCTGATCGGACCCGGCCAGCAGGTGAATACCGCTCCGCTGTACAAGATCTCGTTCGGCAGCGTCTTCTCCAACACCATCACCGCGCCCATCATCGGTGCGGCCGAAGGCGCCTACGAGGCGCATATCGAGCGCCAGCGTGAGCGCGTGCGCCTGTCCTACGGTGGCCAGAAGGTCGCCGACGATCCGTTCGCGCATGTGCGAATCGCCCGTGCCGCCAGCGAGATCGACGCCGCGATTCTCCAGATGGAGCGCAATACCGCCGAACAGCTGCGCTATGCCGAAGCGGGCGAGGAGATTCCGTTCGAGATCCGCCTGCGCGCCCGCCGCGATCAGGTGCGCGGCACCGAACGCGCTCTGGAGGCAATCGATCTGCTGTTCAAGAACTCCGGCGGCCACTCCATCAAGAAGCCCAATCCGATCGAGCGGCACTGGCGCGACGCGCACGCGGGCAGCGTGCACGCCATCAACGACGTGGAGCGCGCGCTGGCCATGTTCGGTAAGGGAGCGATGGGCCTCGAAGTCTCGGATCGGATGCTGTAAATGACGCTGACAGTGGAGAACACCGAGCGCTGGGTCACCGTCGACGGCCACCGGCTGCGGTATCACGAGGCGGGCACCGGCGCACCGCTGGTCCTGCTGCACGGCTCCGGCGCGGGCGTCTCCGGCTGGGCGAACTTCGGCAATAATCTGCCCGTGCTCGCCGAGCACTTCCGCTGCCTGATCCTGGATCAGCCCGGCTTCGGCGCGAGCGGACGCCCGGAAGTATACGAGCGCAACTACCTTCGCATCGCGGCCGACGCGGTGATCGGGCTGCTCGACGAGCTCGGCATCGACAGGGCGCACCTGCTGGGCAATTCCATGGGCGGCGGTGTGGCGGCCATGCTGGCGCTGGACCATCCGGATCGGGTGGGCCGCGTGGTGCTCATGGCTCCCGGCGGCGTCGGGGTGAATGTGCTCGGACCCGAACCGTCCGAAGGCATTCGGCGGTTGATGGAGTACAACGCCAACCCGAGTGACGAGCGTGCGATGGGGTTCCTGCGCGCGATGGTCTTCAACGAGGCCACCCTCACCGAGGAGTTGGTGGCGACCCGGCTGAAGGCCGCGGCCGACCCGCGCGGCCAGGCCGCGCTGCGCGATGCCTACGCCACCTTCTACAACCCGAAAATGGCTGAGCCGCTGCCGCTCTGGGCTCGGCTGAAGTCGTTGCGGCATGAGGTCCTCATGCTGTGGGGGCGCGATGATCGCGTCACCCCGGTCGAGGGCGCGCTCTTGCCCGCCCGCCAGCTCCCCAATGCCGATCTGCGCATCTTCTCGCGCTGTGGGCACTGGGTGATGGTGGAGCGCAAGGACGCCTTCGAACGGGCTGTGATCGAATTCCTGGAGAACGGCCTGTAAATCACCGCCTCGCGCCCGCCCCGGATCGCTCCGGTGGCGGGCGCGAGGCGTTTTTCGTCGAGACGGGCTGTGGCGGGGTTTCGCTGGGGTGCGGCGGTATTTCGGTTGCGGTCGACGGGTGCGGCGATACAGTGCGGATATGACGTGGACAGCGCCCGAAGTCGAACGAACCACCCAGCTGCTCGTCGGTGACGAGCGGGCCATGCTGCAATCCATGCTGGACCGGGGCCGCAATATTCTGCTGTGGAAATGCCAGGGGCTCACCGGGGTTCAGCTCGCCACCCGCAGTGTGGAGCCGTCCTCTATGTCGCTGCTCGGCCTGCTGCGGCATATGACCGAGACCGAGCGCGGCTGGTTCCGGATGCGCGCCGCCGGTGAGCGGCTCGAGTACATCTACAGTGACGACACCAATCTGGACGGCGATTTCGACGATATCGTCCCCGCCGAGGCCGAGGGCGACTACACCCGCTACCTCGAGGAAGTCGCGCTGTGCGACAGGGCGATCGCCGCGCTGCCGCTCGATCACGCCACCGTGCATCCGCGCACCGGCGTGGAGATCTCACTGCGCTGGATCTATCTGCACCTGATCGAGGAGTACGCCCGCCACGACGGTCACGCCGATCTGCTGCGCGAACGCATCGACGGCACTACCGGTTACTGATCACAGGCCGTTCTCGTGCGCCCAGGCCGCGACCTGGGTGCGGGAGGTGAAGCCGAGCTTGGTGAGAATGTGCTCGACATGCGTCTCCGCGGTGCGAATGGAGATGACCAGATCCGCCGCAATCCGCTTATTGCTGTGACCGGCGGCCACCAGGCGCGCGACGTCCTTCTCCCGGCGGGTGAGGATATTGGTCTCCGCGGCCCTCGCGGCGGATTTACGCGGAGCGCGCTCGGTCACGGGCTCCGGCGGTTCCGGCGCGCGGGCGGCGCTGCGGCCCAGCGCGTAGTCGATGGCCTCATTGAGGGGCAAATTCGCCCCGGCGCCGAAGGCAGCGCGGAAAGCCTCCTCGCCCAAGGCATCTCGCACCGTGAGCCGCTCCTTGTCGCCGACCGCGATCGTGATCGTATGCGCCAGGCGAATGGTGCTGCGCTGCAAGGATTCCGCCGCGCCGAGCAGGCGCGCCGCCCGCTCGTAGTCGCCATTGGCCGAGACCGTCCAGGCCAGGCCCTCGAAGGCGGAGGAGAGCCAGACGCAGCGCTCGAACAGCGCCAGCTGTTCGATGGCGCGACCGTGGAATTCGGCCGCCGCGGCCAACTCGCCGAGCCGCCAGTGATCGATGCCGACCGTCCACAGCGCGAGTCCGCCCAGCAGATGTGAGCCGCTGGCGGTGGTGAGCTTCAAAAAGCGTTCCGCCAATTCGGTGCGGCCCGGCGCGTCCTGCACCATGGCGCACATGAAGACGAAGGCGTGGCTGTCCATCTCGATGGCGTGCTGATCGTGCTCGACCGCCAATTCGATGGCGGCGCGACCCAATTCGAGTGAGCGCTGCCGATCGCCGTCGGCGAAGGCGAGCAGGGAGCGATCCAGCGTCACCTCCGCCATGATCTCCGAGTCTTCCAGCGTGACAGCCAATTCCAGGCAGTCGCGCACCAGCCGGGCGGCCGACTCCCGATCGCCGAGCAGGGCGGCCAGCGAGGCCGCGGAGGAGAGCGCCTTGACGCGTTCGGCCGTCGGCTCCGGATTACGCTCCAGTGCCTCGGTGAGCCAGCGGTACCCCTCGGAGAGGAAACGATTGTGCTCCCAGAACGGCCGCAGCACCGTCACCGTGGCAATGGTCTCCAGCGGCTCGTCCTCGAGCCCGGAGCGCAGTGCCGCACGGAGATTCGCGTGTTCGCGGGTGAGCTCGCGGAACCACTGCACATCATCGGCGGTCCAGTACGCGGTCTGCCCGCGCATGGCCAGATCCCGGTAGTGCGCGCGATGCCGCGCCCGCACCGCCTGCGCGTCCCCGCGCTCGGCGAGCCGATCGGCGGCGAACTGGCGAATCGGCTCCAGCATGGAGTACCGCGCGGCATCGCCGTCATAGCGTTGCGCCACCACGGATTTGTCGACCAGCCCGGTGAGCGCGCCCACCAGCGAGCCCGCGCCGAGGTCGCAGATCGTTTCGGCGGCCTCGATGTCGAAACCGCCCGCGAAGACCGAAAGCTGTTCCCACAGAGACTGTTCGGCGGGCGTGCAGAGGTTGTAACTCCAGCGGATCGCGCCCTCGATGGTCTGCTGGCGTTCGGGCGCGGTGCGCGGTCCGGCGCTGAGCAGCCCCATGGTGTCGTCGAGCCGGTGCAGAATCTGTTCGGGGGTGAACATGCGCAACCGCAGCGCCGCCAATTCCAGTGCCAGCGGCATACCTTCGAGCCGGCGGCAGATCTCGGCCAGCACCGCGCGATTGGCCGGGGTCGCCTTGAATCCCGGATTGGCGGCGCTCGCGCGTTCGATGAACAGTTGCAGCGCATCGCTCTCACCGCCGGTATCGGCGTCGGGCACGGTGAGCGGCGGCACCGGCATCACCTGTTCGCCCGGAATGCCGAGCACTTCGCGACTGGTCGCCAGTACCCGCACATCCGGTGTGGTGGCGATGATCCGGCCGACCAGCGCCGCGCACGCCTCGATGAGGTGTTCGCAATTGTCGAGAATCAGCAGTAGTCGTTTATCGGCGAGGAATTCGGTGAGCCGGGGCAGCGGTGCGGTGGACTCATCGCGCAGATTCAGCGCCTCGGCCACGCTGAGCGTCACCAGATTCGGATCCTGGAGATCGGCGAGCTCGACCAGCCACACCCCGTCGGGAAACGCGCGCGCGACCAATTGCCCGATCTGCCGAGACAATCGGGTCTTCCCCATGCCGCCGGGACCGAGCAGCGTCAAGACCCGTGTGGTGGGCAGCAGCCTTTTGGCGGTAGCCAGCTCGTCGCGGCGGCCTACGAAACTGGTGACCTCCGCGGGGAGGTTTCCATTGCCACGCCGCGCCATGGGTCCAACCTATGTGATTCGCGACGCTCCCTGCTACCACCGGGGCCATAAACGCAGTTCGCGCCGTCTGGTAAGCGCTTGTCGAGCACTGTGCCCCCGCTTACAACAGGATTCCGGCGGACCTGCCGCGTCGTTCCGGGACTGTCCGATTTGCCGGGTCGAGTCATGCGCGCGGCGAATAATTAGCGAACTCCGGCGAATGTCTTCGCCGCCTGTGAAGCGGCCTGGAAAACTAGACTGGACCGCGTGCCGTCCACAGCGCGCCGCGCTCGCCTCGCCGATGTTCACGCGATCGCCGAGAGCATGCCGCATGTCACCGTCGTACGCGGTCCGGTGGCCGACAACCCGGTCTATCAGGTCGGCGGGAAGTCCTTCGTCTTCTTCCGCACCCCGCGGCCGGACGCGGTGGATCCCGAGACCGGGGAGCGCTATCGGGACGTCATCATCTTCTGGGTACCGTCGGAATCCGATAAGCAAGCCCTGGTGCAGGATCCGGACTCGCCGTTCTTCACCACACCGCATTTCAACGGCCACACCTCGGTGCTGCTGCGTGCCTGCCGGCTGCGGGAACTCAGCCTGCGGGAGTTGACCGAGGTCATCCAGGACGCCTGGCTCTCACGGGCCTCGGCCACCCGGGCGCGCCGATGGCTCGCGGAGAACCCGCCGAAGTAATTACGGCGCAGTCGTTTTCGCCGGTGCGAGGGCTTTGCTCAACGCATCCAGAATCTGCTGTCTGCCGAGCCTGCCCTCCCGGGTCGGGGTGAGCGGGTAGACGTGCACCAGCCCCGCCCCCTCGTGATAGTCGACCGCGACGCCCGCCTCGCGCGCCCGCTCCACCAGCAGCCGGGTATCGGGCAGCACGATATCGCGGGTGCCGCTGAAAACGGTCAGCGGTCCCAGTCCGCGCATCTCCCCGAGCAGCGGGCTGACCCGCGGATCGGTCAGCGGCAGCTCTCCCCGCCAGAGGTCGATGAAGACCCGGGTGCCCTCCTTGCCCAGCCACGGATCGCTGGGCAGCACCACATCGATCTCGGGATTGCTCAGCGACAGCTCCAGCGCGGGAGAGATCAAGACGGTCCCCGGCAGCGCCACCCCGTGCTCGTCCCGCAGCACCTGGGCGGTGGAGAGCGCGATCTGACCGCCCGCGGAGTCGCCCGCCAGGCATACCTCGCCATAGCGAGACCTGTTGTCCAGCACCAGCTTCGCCATGGCGGCCACCACCTGTGCGGCGGTCCCGAACGGCACCAGCGGATAGATCGGCACGGTCACCGTGGTGCCCACCTCGGCGGCGATATCGGCCGCCAGCTGCCAATGCTGCACCGCGATCTCATTGACCCACGCGCCGCCGTGCACGTAGACGACATTGCCGCGCGGCCGTCCGGTGCGGGGGATGAGCGTGTAGATGGGCAGGCCCCGGCTGTGATCCACCGACACCACCACATCCGAGCGCAATCGCCGCGGCGGACCGTAGGTCTTGGGCCGCAGGCTCCGGTCGCGGAGATGTTCGCGCGCGGGCCCGGGTGTGAGGAATGGCCGATTGGCCCGGATGATCCGCAGATAGGCCGGGACTACCCGGCGGCTCAGGAAGCTCGCCCGAGATGCGTGGAACGCCGTCATGCGGCGACCATACCGCCCGGCCCGCTATGCCGTGGGCACCTTCATTTCACTGACCAGCCACCGGCCGTCGGCCTGTTCGTCGAGATGGGTCACCGTGGAGAGCGAACTGGCATGCGAATCGCTGCCCGCGGTGGTGACCACCTGCGTGGTGTACACCAGCACCTCGGCATCGTGCGCCCTGAGCGCGGAGAGCCCGCAGTGCGTCTCACCCGCCTTGCTCCGGCTCTGCGTCTGCGTCATCACCGACCGCAGGGACGGCCAGTTCTGGGTGAACGACTGCCGCCACTCACCGGTCGACCCGTCCAGCATGGCCACCCGATACTTCTCGATATCGCTGTAGTCGTAGGTCGCCATGGACACCGCGAAATCACAGGCCGCCCGCTGCGCCGCCGCCCGCCGATCGGCGTTCCGGTCGGCCTCCGAAAGATCCTGTCGCAGCTGGTTTTCGGCGCTCCCCGCGCGCTGCACCGCACGATGCTCCCCGGAGTACAGCAGGAACATCGCGATGGCCGCGATCACGCAGACGATGCCCAGCACCGCCGAAACCCAGGACACCGCCACCGGTGATCGCAACCCGCGCCCCGGCTCCGGCGGCCCATACCCCGGCATAGACATGGCACATCCTTCGGTCATGACTCTGCCGAGATGCTATCCCGCCGCGTTGATTTCTCCGAGGTGGTGACTCATGCGATCGCGTTTGGTGCGCAGGTAGTGGACATTGTGCTCGGTGGGCTGGGTCCGCAGCGGAACGCGGGCCACCACCGCGATGCCGTGGGCTTCCAGGCCGGACTGCTTGGCGGGGTTATTGCTCAGCAGCAGAACGGAATTCACGCTGAGATCGGCCAAGATGCGCGCGGCCGCGCCGTAGTCGCGGGCGTCGATGGGCAGGCCGAGTTGAACATTGGCGTCCACGGTGTCCGCGCCCTGATCCTGAAGTTCGTAGGCGCGCAACTTGTTCAGCAGCCCGATACCCCGGCCTTCCTGACCGCGCAGGTAGACCACCACGCCGCGGCCCGCCTCGACCACGGCCGCCATCGCGGCGTCGAGCTGCTCACCGCAATCACAGCGCCGCGAGCCGAAGGCGTCACCGGTGAGGCATTCGGAGTGCACGCGCACCAGCGCGTCCGCACCGGAGGGATCGCCGTAGACCAGCGCCAAATGCTCTGCGCCGGAATGCTCGTCGGCATAACCGAGCACCTGGAAGTCACCGAAGCGGGTGGGCAGCCGGGTCTCCACCATGCGGGTGATGCCGTTCTCCAAGCCGCGGCGGTACGCGATGAGATCGGTGATGGAGATGATCGGGATCCCCTGTTCGGCCGCCATGACCAGCAGTTCGGGGAGCCTGGCCATGGAACCGTCGTCATTGACGACCTCGGCGATCACGCCGGCGGGGCGTAGTCCGGCCAGACGCATGAGGTCCACGGCGGCCTCGGTATGGCCCGGACGGGCGAGCACCCCACGGGGATTCGCGCGCAACGGGAAGACGTGGCCGGGGCGCGACAGCTCCTCGGGAGTGGTGCGCGGATCGGCGAGCGTGCGCATGGTGCGGGCGCGGTCGGCGGCCGAAATGCCGGTGCTCACACCGGAAACGGCATCGACCGAGACGGTGTAGGCGGTGCCCTTGGGATCCTGGTTGACCGCGGTCATGGGTGGCAGCTGCAATCGGTCGAGGTCCTCGCCCGCCATGGGGACGCACACCACGCCGCTGGTGTGGCGCACCAGGAAGGCGATGTTCTCGGGCGTCGCCTTCTCGGCGGCGAGAATGAGATCGCCCTCGTTCTCGCGGTCCTCGTCGTCCACCACCAGAACCATGCCGCCCGCCGCGATCGCGGCCACCGCCGTGGCGATTGTGTCGAGTGCACCGGTCATCGTCGACCACCTCCTCTGTTATGCCTAATAGAAATATGAGGGGCGCGGAACAGCGAGGTGGGATCCCGCTCACCGGAAAAGAACATGGCCCGCAGGCGATACGCCTGCGGGCCGTGATTCGTTCAGGATCAGTACGCGGTGCCGCCGGTGGCGGCCGAGCGTCCGGCCTTCATGATGATCGCGCCGATCAGCGCGATCGCCGAGGTGGCCGCGATGACATAGAAGCTGATCTCATAGCCCTTGTCCGCGAACAACATCGGGATTTCCTTGGTGACCGTGGGCGCACCCGTCACCGTCACATCCGCCTTGACCGGATTGGCATTGAGGAATGCCGTGGCCACCGCGAGACCGACGGCCGCGCCCATGGCCTGCATGACGCCCAGCATGCCCGCGCTGATGCCCTGCTGTTCCGCGGGCACCGCCTCGACCATGAGGTTCGGCGTGGCCGCGTAGTACAGGCCGAAGGCGATACCGAACACCGCGCTGATCAGCGCCTGCATACCCCAGCCGTGCGAGGTCGCACCGTAGGCGATGGCCGCGCCGACGAAGATCACCAGTGCGAACACCAGCGGCTGTCGCCCACCCGAGCGCCGGATCCACAGCCCGCCGAGGAAGCCGAAGAGCATGGCGATCAACGATTGCGCGAGGGTGATGTGCGTGGCGAACTCGAGCAGACTGAATCCGTCACCGTACGAGTAGCCCGGATTCAATTGCACGTCAACCATATTCGGCGGCAACTGGGAGTACACGGCCTCCGGCGGCACCACCACCGCACCCGGCGGCAGCTCCACGCCCGGCGGCAGCGCGGCCTTGGCCTGCGCCTCGGCCTGGGCCTGCGCCTGTTGCAGCGCACCGGCCTTCACCTGATCCCAGGTCGCGGTCTTGACCTGCTCGACCACCTCGGCGGACGGCGGCGACTGCGTCATATAGCCGGTGGCGTAGGACTGGTAGCCGATCATGAACGAGGCCAGCAGCGCGATGAACAGCAGCACGCTCACGCGCGGGGTGAACAGCAGCTTCATATCCATGATGGGCTGCTTGACGCGCATCTCCACGATCGGGAAGAGCGCCAGGAAGACAATGCCGCCGATGAGCCAGGCGAGGCTGGACGGCTTGCTCCAGCCCCACTGCTGACCGTTGTCCAGGTAGATGAGCGTGAGCACCAGACCCGCGCCGAGCAGTACCGCGCCGACAAGATCCAGCTTCTGCGGCACCCGCAGCTTGGACTCCGGCACGATGGCGATCACCAGCGGAATCATCACGACGGTGAAGGCGAACAGGAACCAGAAGATGGCGCGCCAGCTGTGGTTCTCCACAATCCAGCCGCCGATCAGCGGACCGGCCAGCGCGGAGACGCCCAGGCCGGTGGAGGCGATGCCGAGGCCGACCGGAACCAGCTTGCGGGGCATGAGGTCTCGAATGAGGCCGTACGAGATGACCGCAGTGGCAATGGCCGTCGCCTGCAGGCCGCGGCCGATCAGGAACAGCATCCAATTGCTGGTGACCGCGCAGAGGGCGCAGCCGATCATGAACAGCACACCGCAGACCAGGAACATCCGCTTCTTGCCGACGATGTCCGAGAGCTTGCCGATGACCGGCGAGGTGGCGGCGCCGACGACGCCGAAGATGATGATGGCCCAGTTGATGTTCGCGCCATGGCTGGGGAATGTGGGCGCGATTTGGCGCAGTGCGGCCGAGACCATCACGTACTGCATGGGCGCGACCTCGGTGAACAGCACGATCACCGCGAGGACGGAGAAAATCCGAAGCTTTGACGCACCGTCGAGGCGACCGGTGTCATCGTTGGCGCCGGGCGGCACCTCGGGGGCGACGGAGGTGGACATATTGCGTCCTCCAGTGGGTAGGTAACACGATTTCGTGAACCGTGTCACAGCCCGTGGCCGCCGCCTATGGAGGAATCCGCTGAGTGGAGAATTTCGAGGATCACGGTAGGAACTTTATTGTTTGTGTTCCTTGGTCGACTTGCGGCGCGTACGCTGCCTTGCCAATTTGTCCAAATCGGAGAGCAGATCCTGCGCGAATTCGCGTTCCGCCTCGTAATGCCGTACGCACCAGCGCAGTACCGCGCTCGGGTACGCCCACTCCGGATTCGTGTCCGCGCCATCGGCGTCGATCTGCGCCCTGCGCCGCATCTTCTCGGCGTAGTCGATGTGCTGGGTGAGGATCTCGCGCATGCGATCGGGTTCGGCGAGATGGCCCAGCCAGGCCCGCAACATCACGCTGTGCTTGAGCACGGGAGCCTCGACGGGGGAGTGGTTCACCCAGTGCGCGGCGGCTTCCCGGCCGCTGGCGGTAATGGCGTACATGCGCTTACCGCGCATACCGTCCTCGGAGACCACGGTGCGCGAGGTGGCGTAACCGTGCTTCTCGAGGCGTTTGAGTTCGGCGTAGATCTGGCTGAACGACGGACTCCAGTAGAAGAACTGCAGACTCCAGTCCGCCCACTTCTTCAGGTCGTACCCGGAGAGCTCCTCGGCGTGCGAGAGCATGCCGAGCACGGCCCACGCCGTGGTGGGCAGGTCCGGAATCGCCTGCGGCTCTTCGTCATGCGCTCCGCGTGCCGCGCCATCGGTCATGGCTGAAGGGATTCGCCCCCGCATATGCCTGCCTTCTCTATCCTGAGCATCGGGTCCGGTCAGCGCCAGTGCGCGCGCCGCGGGAACAGGGTGCGCCCGGCCTCGTGCGCCACCTCGAGCACGACGCGGGCCAGCCGGTCATAGCTCATACCGTCGGCGCGACCCGAGAGCGAGAGCGCGGCGGGCGCGGTACCGCGACCACGCAGCGGGGCTGCGACACAGGCGATTCCGGCCACGGCCTCTTCCCGGTCGATGGCCACGCCCTGGCGCAGGCGGATCTGCGCGAGTTCACGCGAGAGCGCCTCGGGTTCGCAGATGGTGCGCGGGGTCAGTCGCGGCAGGCGATTGCGCAGTGCGGCCTCGGCGATATTGGGCTCCAGACAGGCGAGCATGGCCTTGCCGACACCCGTTGCGTGCGCGGGCATCCGGCCGCCCAGGCGGGTGGGCAGGCTCGCGGCGAAGCGGCCGCCGGCCTTGTCCAGGTAGACCACATCGCGGCCGTCGAGCACCGCGAGGTGGCCGACCATGCCGGTGCGCTGGCTCAGTTCGTGCAGCAGCGGGCTGACCGCATCGCGAATCTCATTGTGATCGGCGGTGAGTCCGCCGAGTTCGAGGGCGCGCATACCCAGGCGGTAGCCGCCGGAGGTGTGCGCCAGCCAGCGCAGCTTGATCATCTGATCGAGGATCCGGTGAACCGTGGAGCGCGGCAGACCGGTGCGCTCGACCAGGCCGAGCAGGGTGAGTGTGGGGGTGGAGGCGTCGAAAGCGTCCAGGATGAGGGTCATGCGCTCGATCATCGAGACCGGAACTTCGGCGCCGGTGTTGCGAGATTCCTTGGCGCGCATAGGGGCGTGGGTGTTTCGTGCCTCCGCCGAGGGGAGCATGGCGACGGACATTTGAGCCTCCGTTGGTGCAGACATCCAGTCTAGGGATATGCCGATTAGGTATGTTCCGGTTTCGGGCCTTGTGCTACCCATCACAGTGCCCTGGACCACACGCGGGGGAATCGGGAGAACTACGTAGCTTTTGTCCCGTTCTACGGATTCATGTCTCGGTGACCGAACCCCGATATTGACGCCTCCCGGCGCTGACCTGGTGTTATGACTGGCAGCCATATTTCGAACCGAAATAAAGAGGGAGTCACCGTGGAACCGGTGCTGGAGGTGGATCGGGTGTCAGCCGAGCACGTGGGCGGCGCCGCCGCGATCGATCCGACCGCATTCAAGGCAGTTCTCGGGCGCTTCGCCTCCGGGGTCACTGTGATCACCGCCATCGACGACGGCGAACCGGTCGGCTTCGCGTGCCAGTCCTTCGCCTCGCTGTCCATCGATCCGCCGCTGGTGAGCTTCTTCCCCGCGCGCACCTCGAGCACCTGGCCGCGCATTCGCCGCGCCGGGCGCTTCACCGTCAATATCCTGGCCGACCACCAGGATTCGGTGTGCCGTCAGCTCGGCCGCCCCGGCGCGGACAAGTTCGCGGGCGTGGAGTGGACCCCGTCGCACAACGGTTCACCGCTGCTGACCGGTGCGCTGGCAACCATCGACTGCGAATTGCGCGACGAGGTCGACGGTGGTGACCACACGGTGGTCATTGCCCGCGTGACCGGTCTGGACGAGCACTCCGAGGCCACCCCGCTGCTCTTCTATCGAGCCGGATTCGGGCGTCTCGCACACCAGTAGCTACCTCCCGGCCAGTGGGACAGCCATTGTCGTCGGCGTCACATGGGCCGCAACCATCGATACAAGGCAAGGGAGAGGAATCAACATGACCACCACCACCGATGCCGAGGTGCGCGTGATCGACGCGGGCGCCCCGCCCACTCGATTCGCGCGTGGCTGGCACTGTCTGGGTTTGGCCGACTCGTTCGGTGACGGAAAGCCGCACACCATCAAGGCATTCGGCACCGAGATCGTGGTGTTCGCCGCCGAGGACGGCGCCCTGAACGTGCTCAACGCGTACTGCCCGCATATGGGCGGCAATCTCGCAGACGGCACCGTCAAGGGTGATTCGCTGGCCTGCCCGTTCCACGATTGGCGCTGGAACGGCAAGGGCAAGTGCACCGGCATTCCGTACGCGCGCCGCGTCCCGCCGCTGGCCCGCACCAAGGCGTGGCCGACCATGGTCGAGAACAAGCAGCTCTTCGTGTGGAACGACCCGGAGGGCAAGCAGCCCCCGGCCGAGGTGGCCATCCCGCGTATCGACGCCGCCTTCGACGACCAGTGGACCGACTGGACCTGGAACTCGATGATCGTGGACGCCAACTGCCGCGAGGTCATCGACAATGTGGTCGATATGGCGCACTTCTTCTATGTGCACTACGGCTTCCCGACGTTCTTCAAGAATGTCTTCGAGGGCCATATCGCCAGCCAGTACATGACCTCGGTCTCGCGCGAGGACATGATGGGCGCGACCGCGAAAGCCTTGGGCGGCAAGAACGTTCTGCGATCCGAGGCCGCCTACTACGGCCCGTCCTACATGATCGACTATCTCGAGAGCGAGAGCGCCAACGGTCTGGTCGTGGAGGGCTATCTGATCAACTGCCACTACCCGGTCAACGAGAACCAGTTCGTGCTCATGTACGGGGCCATCGCCAAGAAGCCCGAGGGCGTCTCGCCGGAGCAGGCGCGGGAGATCGCGGAGAAGTTCGTCGGCGGGCTGGGTAAGGGCTTCGAACAGGACGCCAATATCTGGAAGCGCAAGTCGCGCATCAACAATCCGCTGCTGTGCGAGGAAGACGGGCCGGTCTACCAGCTGCGTCGCTGGTACGAGCAGTTCTACACCGATGCCGCGGCCGTCACCGAGGAGATGACCACCCGCTTCGAATTCGAGGTGGACACCACCCGCGCGGTCACCGCCTGGGAGGCCGAAGTGGCCGACAACCTGGCCAAGCGCGCCTCGGCTGGCCGAGAATCCGACACCGCCGAAGCCAACGCCTGAGAGGCACTGCCATGGACGAGGTTTCGTGCCGGTCCTGCGGGACCTGCGTACTGGTGGAGAAGTTCAGCCCCCAGCACACCAGCGTGCAGTGGAACAACGCCGCCGTGGCGGCCTGCACGGGGCTCTCCACCGCCGGCCTGAAGTCGCACACCTGCCACGCCCTGCGCGACAGCATCGACGCCGCGGTGGCCGCGGGTGAGCTGAGCGCCAGCACCCGCGATGTGGATGTGCAAACCAGGGGCCGAACCTTGGCATGAAGGATTCCCCGTCATCCCGGCATGCATGTGGCCGGGATAAACGGTGACCCACTCGAGACGTGTGGATCCCGCCACGAGCGCGCCGGGATGACGAGGGCAGCTCGACCGAATTGGACAGCATAGGAATGGAATTGCGATGACGGTGACTGACATCGAGCCGGAGCCGGAGCCGGCGCAGCGTGCCGGTGGCGTCGCGTCGGTGCGGATCGTGCGCGTGGTGCGGGAGACCGACGACGCGGTGTCACTCGAGCTCGCGCCGGCGGACGGTCATGCCGGGCGGTTCGGGTACAAGCCCGGCCAGTTCCTGACCCTGCGCATTCCGAGTGCGCTCACCGGTTCGGTGAGCCGGTGCTATTCGTTGTCCAGCGCACCGCACGAGGAGGGGCCGCTCAAGGTCACCGTCAAGCGGACGGTCGAGGGCTACGGCTCGAACTGGTTGTGCGACAACGCCGTCGAGGGCATGTCCCTGGATGTGCTGCCGCCCGCCGGCCTGTTCACCCCGAGCACCCTCGATACCGATTTGCTGCTGTTCGGCGGCGGCAGCGGTATCACCCCGGTGCTCTCCATTCTGAAATCCGCACTGGCGCAGGGCTCCGGTCATGTGACGCTGATCTACGCCAATCAGCACGAGAACTCGATCATCTTCGCGGCCGAGCTCGCGGAACTGGCTGCCGCGCATCCGGATCGACTGCTGGTACTGCACTGGTTGCAGTCGGTGCAGGGCCTGCCGACGGTGGAACAGCTTGCCGCGCTGGCCAAGCCGTGGGCCGAGCGCGAGGCGTTCGTCTGCGGACCCGCCCCGTTCATGGCTGCGGTGAGCGCGGCCATGACCTCACTCGGCGCGGATCGCAAACGCGTGCATTCGGAGAAATTCGTCTCGCTGTCCGGCAATCCCTTCGAAACCGACAGCACAGCCGTCGATGTCGAAGCCGCCGCGGCCGATGGTGAAACTGCGACCGTCGAAGTCGAACTCGACGGTGAAAACCACGAAATCACCTGGCCGCGCAAGCGGACACTGTTGGATGTGCTGCTCGCCAAGGGCCTGGAAGCACCTTTCTCCTGTAGGGAAGGCGCGTGCAGCGCGTGCGTGTGCCGAGTGGTCTCCGGCGAAGTCACCATGCGGCGCAATGAAGTTCTCGAAGACGACGACCTGGCCGACGGCTATGTGCTGGCCTGCCAGGCGATTCCGGTGACCGACGACGTCTCGGTCACCTATTCCTGAAAGATCGAGGAGTACACCATGGCTGCCTTCAGCTCCCTCGGCTACGTGCGGGCCCGCATCGCGGACGTGAACGCGTGGCGCGAATTCGCCTTCGACACCATCGGTTTCGCCGAGGGAAACGGGCCGAATCCGGATTCGGTCTACCTGCGCACCGACGAGCACACCTACCGCCTGGAACTGGTGCCCGGCGATCGCGACGAGGTCATTGCCATCGGCTGGCAGGTCGCCGACACCCGCTCGCTCGCCCTGGTGCGCGAAACCCTGGAGAAGGCCGGAATCGCCGTCGCCACACTGAGTGTGGAGGACGCCGCGAACCGGCACGTCGAGGAGGCCATCAGCTTCGTCGACCCGTCCGGCTTCACCGTCGAGGTCTTCCACGGCCCGCTGCTCGATCACACCCCCGTGCTCACCAAGCACGGCGCACGCTTCGTCAACGGCGATCTGGGCCTGGGCCACGTGGTGCTGCCGGTCCGCGATATCGAGGACGCGCGCAAGTTCTACACCGAGGTACTGGGTTTCGCCGCGCGTGGCTCCTTCCGCGTCGGCCCGCCCGGGGACCCGATCTGGATTCGCTTCATGGGTGTGAACCCGCGCCACCACAGCCTCGCGCTGATTCCGGGCTCGCGTCCGGACGGTCCGGGCATCGTACACATCATGGTCGAGGTCGACTCGCTCGACGATGTGGGCCGCGCCCTGGATCGGGTCACCAAAGCGGGCTACCACCTCTCCTCCACGCTCGGCCGCCACACCAACGACAAGATGATCTCCTTCTACGTCCGCACCCCCGGCAACTGGGATCTCGAATTCGGTTGCGAGGGAATGCTGGTCGGCGACGACTACGTCGCGGAGGAGATGACCGCGGACAGCTATTGGGGCCACGAGTGGGCTAGGGGCTGACCGCTCACACAGACCCGGCCGCGTATCCGCCAGAGCCCCGGCGGATACGCGGCCGTTTCGGAGCACAACTGAATACATCGCAAAGGAGCGTCGAAAGTTGTCTCTGCCCACCGCATTCGGACCCACGCGGTTCGGATTCTTCATCGCGCCCTACCATCCGCTCAACGGCAATCCCACCTTGCAGATTCAGCGGGATCTGCAACTGGTTCAGCTCGCGGACGAACTCGGCTATCAGGAAGCCTGGGTCGGCGAACATCATTCCGCCGGAATGGAGATCATCGCCGCACCGGAGGTCTTCCTCGCCGCGGCCGCGGAACGCACCAGCCGGATTCGCCTGGGCACCGGCGTGAATTCCCTGCCCTACCACCAGCCCATGATGCTGGCCGACCGGCTCTGCCTGCTCGACCATCTCACCAAGGGACGGGTCATGATGGGCATCGGCCCGGGTCAGCTGGCCTCGGACGCCTCCATGATGGGCGTGCCGCAGCCGCGGCAGCGCGACATGATGCACGAATCCATGGAAACCATCGTGCGCTTGCTGCGCGGTGAGGTGGTCACCGCCAAGACGGAGTGGTTCGAGCTCAACGAGGCGCGGCTGCAATTGCTGCCGTACCAGCGGGGTGGCCTGGAAATGGCTGTGGCCTCGACCATTTCGCCGTCCGGCTCGGTGCTGGCCGGTAAGCACGGTGCGGGACTGCTGTCGCTGGCCGCCTCCGATCCCTCGGGGTATGAAGCGCTGCTGCCGAATTGGAAGGTCTACGAGCAGACCATGGCCGCCAACGGCCATACCGTCGATCGCTCGAAGTGGCGGCTGGTCGCGCCCATGCATCTCGCCGAGACCCGCGAGCAGGCGCGCCGCGAAGCCGAGTGGGGCGTAGGGCATCTGGTGGATTACATCAAGCGGCTCAGCGGTTTGGAGGTGCCGTGGGGTGATACCGCCGCCGCGGCCGTCGACCTGTGGACCGGACCGGGTTTCCCCGCCTTCGGTCGCGCCACCATCGGCTCACCCGATGACGCCATCGCGGCCATCGAGGCACTGGCCGAACAGTCGGGCGGGTTCGGCACCTTCCTGGTGCTGGCGCTCAATGTCGCCGATCCCGAAGCCTCTCGGCGGTCGGTGAAACTCTTCGCCGAGCATGTGATTCCGCATTTCACCGGTGCGAACCGCAGTCGTGTCGCCTCGCTGGACTGGGCCAATGCCAATAGCGAACGGCTCATGTCCGGTATGCGCGCGGGTGTGGAGGCCGCGTTCGAGCGGCACGGCCAGGCGCTGGCCGCCGCCCTGACCCCCGAATCCGAAGGGAAGTGACATGCGCGCGGTAGTGATGCGCAATCGCACACTCGTCGTCGACGAGGTGCCCGATCCGGTACCCGGCCCCGGTCAGGTGCTGGTGGAGACCATCGCCTGTGGCATCTGCGGTTCGGACAGGGCGGCCCTGGATTACACCGGCGAATTCCTACAGGCGTCCCGCGACAGCGGCGTGCCCACCTTCCTGTTCGATCCGTGCCGCGACATGGTGATGGGGCATGAGCTTTCCGCCCGCGTCATCGGTGCGGGGCCGGACACCCCTTTCGTGGAGGGGCAGAACGTCGTTGCCCTGCCCTGGGCCTTGGACGCGGCCGGTGGCATTCACGGCGTCGGCTACTCCAATGACTATCCGGGCGGCTTCGGCGAGCGAATGGTGTTGCAGGCCATGGCCTTGGAACCCATTCCCGAACATGTCCCGCCGCATGTGGCCGCCATGACCGAACCCCTCGCGGTCGGCTTCGGCAATGTGGGGCGCACGGGTATCGGCCCCGAGGGCACCGGCATCGTGATCGGTTGCGGCCCCGTCGGTTTGGGTGCCGTCGCGGCCCTGGTCGAGCGCGGGGTGGCGCCCATCGTGGCCTCGGACCCGTCCAAACTGCGTCGAGAAGCGGCCCTGCGCCTGGGTGCGCACCGTGTCGTGGACCCGGGCGTCGTGGACCCCGTCGAGGTGTGGCAGGAGCTGGCCTCGCCGGGCCAGAAGTTGCACGTCTGGGTCTGCGCCGGTGTTCCCGGCCTGCTCAACGAACTCATGTACAAGGTCCCCAGGGAGACCGCGATCCTGCAGATCGGTTCGATCATGTCCGATGACGTGATCCGCCCGATCGTGGGCATCTACAAGGACATCTCCCTGCAAATGTGCATGGTCTACCCGCATGAGGAGTACGCGAAAACCCTGCACCGCATAGCCGACGGCGTCATCGACGCCGAATCCCTGGTCACCACCCAGGTCGGCTTCGACGGCGTAGCCGACGCCATCGAATCCCTCCGCCATCCGGACGACCACATCCAAATCCTGGTCCGCCCGAACCTGTAGCCACCCGCACAGCGCGGACCCGATGCCAGACGGGTCGGCGTTGTCGGGTGACCCGGATCAGCTTCGAAGTGTGGCGCGCGCCAACCGGCACAGATCCGCCGGGCGCAATGTGTCGGTGCGCTGCCAGAGCTCCGGTGTGACGGCATCGCGCTGGGAAACATGTTCGGCCACTGTGAATCCGTGCCTGTCGAGGAGTTCGGTGAGGGCCTGCGGGGTGAAGCAGCTCAGCCACGGCTCACCCTGTTCCGCGGCGGCGGGCAGGGCGAATTCGGCGAAGGCGGAACCGGATTCATCGCGCAGCTCCGGTGGTAGCGCGTATTCCAGCACTAATTCTGTCCCGGGCGCGAAACCGCCGAGCACGGCGAGCACGGTGTCGATCGCCGCCTCGCTCAAATACATGCTCACCCCGAGCCAGCTCACCAATGCCGGTGTTCCGGAGTCGAATCCGTGCGCCGACAATTCCGCGGCGAGATCATCCCGTTCGAAATCCACACCGACGAATCGCGAAGCGGTGGCATCGATCCCGGCATTTTCCAGGAGTTCTCGTTTCCATTGTTGAGTCGCCGGATGATCGACCTCGAAAACGGCGATCCGGTGGGCGAGAGCCGAGCGATAGGCGAAGGTGTCCAGACCAGCCCCGAGGATCACGTACTGTGGAAAACCCGCGCCCGCACGCGCTTCGGTATAGCTGCTCCGGGCATTGACCTGCGCACGAGTACCGCTGAGCACCACATGATCGCCGAACCGCCGGTGATAGCCGATGACCTCCTCGGCCTGCGCGCCGAGCAGATCGGCGGCCACCGTGTCCTGAAAAAGGTAGGGCGCGCTGTCCACGATGAGATGCGCCGCGCGCCCGCCCGCCGCCATCATCGCGGTTCTGCTGGGTCCGCCATCCATTGAATTCTCCTCCGAAACAGTCGGGAAAACCGATGTTAGACAGGAAAATTAGGATTCGCATTCAACATATCACACGAAAATTAATATCCGATAACGCAATTCGGCCGATTCGGCCGTCATCGATTGCCGTGCTTACGGATTGCCTGCCGTGGTGCTGGTCGCCGCGAGCCGGGCGAGCAGGTTTCGGAAGCTGGTGGCTTCGCGCGTGGCCAGGGTCGAGTACAGGAACTCGTCCTCCTTGGCTCGGACGCGTTGCTTGACCGTCGCGTAGAGGGCGCGTCCGCTGTCGGTCAGATGGACGGTGCGCTGGCGCTTATCGGTCGCCGCGCGGGCACGCGCCACCACTCCGCGCGCGGTCAGATCGTCCAGATGCCTGCCCAGTCGAGTCGGATCGCGCCGCGTGCGGGCCGATAGTTCGACCTGGGACACGACTTCCGCCGAGGCCAGCTCGGTCACGATCGCGTACTCCCACATGGACAATCCCGCCTCGCGCAGGATCGGCTCCTCCAGTGCCGCCAGCTGTGGCAGCACCCGAAAGATCAGCGCAGCCAGATCCGGCTCGTCCCCGGCCTCGCTCTCCTTGGGCATCGACATCCTTCCCGCTATGCTCTACCGTGGTAGATGATCTACTGTGGTAGATGAAATCCAGTGCCGGTACCCGGCGCGTTCAGTCAGTCTCTCGCACCGACCGGTGTGTGGAGACCACCGACGGTGAAAGCGAGAACCAGCCGTGGACGTATCCGTACTGCACAGCCTGACCGAGGACCTGGCCTCCTATCTGTCCGAGGTCACCCGGGGTGACCTCGGGTGCATGGCGCCGAGCTCCGCCCGGGACGTGCGCGGTGTGTACCGCCACCTCATCGACCGGAGTATCGCCGTCGCCACCGCCATTGCGGCCGAGCCGATCTCGGGTGGGCAGTGGGGCGGAATGCTGGACGGGACATCTCCCGAAGCGGCCGCCGACCCCTACTACGGCAGCGCCGGACTGGAGGTCGGCTATCGATACGCCGCCGGGCTCGTGGAGGTCGCGTTCTCCTCGATCACGGACCCGACCCGGCGCTGCCGGGTGCCCGGGCTCGAGTCGGAGATCGACATCGCGACCCTCTATGAGGAGTACATCGGCGATGTGGTCATCCACACGTGGGACTTGGCGTGCGCGCTCGGCCTTACCTATGAACCGCCTTCGGACATCGCCCGGCGGGTCCTGCGGTCCACGGTGCTGCGTATGACGCGGGCACCCTCGACCGCTACCGGCGCATCGCCGGAATTCGTCGATGCCGATGCCTTCGCATCTCTACTGACACTGTCCGGGCGTACGCGCTGAGGCGGTTCAGTTGTCGGTGAAGGTGATGCGGACGGTGATCGGGGTGGTTTGCAGGGCGGCGAAGGTGCGGGTGGCGATCGGGGCCAGGAGTGGGTGCGGGGCGAAGGTGCGGGCGCGGGCCACCACATCGTCTTCGGGGAGGAATTCGGCGGTGCCGGTGCGCCAGTCATTGCCTTGGCGCACACGGATTTCCGGGTTGGCGGTGAGGTTCGCGCCCCAGCCGGATCGGGAGCCGTGCTGGGAGATGACCCAGGCCCCGCGCTCGTCGAAGAGCACCGATACCGGGACGCGGCGCGGCTGACCGGTCTTGCGCCCGATGGTCTCGATCTCGGTGGCCAATGCGGTGCGCACACCCACCCGGCTCAGCGCGCGAACGGCCGGGTTCATGACGTAGCGACCCAGGGCGCGCTCACGGCGGAATTTGGCGGCGGTGCGGTCCGGGGTGGGCGTGCCCGCCGAGCGCTTACTGCGCAGGGCGTCGAAACCATTGCGGCGCAGCATGGTTACCGCGGTGCGCCAGGGGGAGCGGTCCAGATCGGGATCATCGCCCGCACCCAGCAGATGCAGTTGGTCGGTATGCCATTGCAGGTCCAGCGCCCCGTCGAAGGCCTTCAGGCCGTTATTGGCCGCGAGCTGCGACGGCAGTTTCAGCGAGATCGCGGGTGCGTGCAGGCGTTCCGCGCCATTGAGCAGATCGGCCGCGGCGGAGGGGATTACGGCGGCGGGGCGGCCCAGGCCGACCACATCGCAATGGCCCTCGGCGATCGCCTCGGCCATGACGGTGCGGGAGCGGAACCCGCCGGTGACCGCGATCGGTACCGCACCGGCGGCCTTGCGCGCGGATTCGGCGTATTCCAGGAAGTACGCCTCACGCGCCTTCGTACTGGCGTTGACCGTGCGCGGACGATTCAGCATGGCGGGGGATTCGTAACTGCCGCCGCTGATTTCGATCAGATCCAGACTCTCGGCGGAGAGCGTCTCGATGACCACGCGCGATTCGTCCTCGGTGAACCCGCCGCGCTGGAAGTCCGCCGAATTGAGTTTGATGCCGACGCCGAAGCCCGGGCTCACCGCACCGCGAATACCGCGCGCCACCTCCACGACGAACCGCCTGCGCCGCTCGGCGTCACCGCCCCAGGCGTCGGTGCGCTGATTGGACAGCGGAGACAGGAACTGCGACACCAGGTATCCGTGCGCGCCGTGGATCTGCACGCCGTCGAATCCGGCGGCCTCGGCAACGCGGGCCGCCGTGCCGAACCGCCGGATGATGTCCAGAATCTCGTCCTCGGTGAG
The DNA here is from genome assembly GCF_001625085.1 of Nocardia acidivorans NBRC 108247. Lineage (GTDB taxonomy): Bacteria > Actinomycetota > Actinomycetes > Mycobacteriales > Mycobacteriaceae > Nocardia > Nocardia acidivorans. Next base: position 36,282 of record NZ_BDAW01000028.1, on the reverse strand, counting down.
CGCGCGCGGTGCGGGCACGCCCGGAATGCTCATACCTATCGCGGACGGGGCCACCGCGCGATTGCGGGTCACCAGTGGATTGGCCTGCCGGCCCGGATGATTCAGCTGCATCCACAGCTTGCCGCCGCCCTGTTTGCCCGCTTCGGCCCAGCGGGTCAGCGCGTCCAGATGCCGTTCGTCCTCGATGGCCACATTGCCGGGTTCGCCCTGGTGACGGCTGTCGACCATGACATTGCCGGTGACGATCAACCCGTACCCGCCGGCGCTCCAGCGCGCGTAGAGTCGTTGCAGCCGTTCGTCGGGGGCGAAGGCGGAATTGCCGAGTCCCTCGCTCAGGGCGGATTTCATCAGACGGTTCGGCAACACCTGGCCACTGGCCAGCGGCAGCGGATCGTGCAGGGATGTGTGCTCGGCAGGCATGTGGGTGGACCCCGGTTCGTCGTCGAGTCGGTGGCTGCGGTCTACACTCGAGTGGTAGACCAATCGGTATATCTCGAACGGTAGTACACCGATCGGTATACAGCAAGGAAGGAAGTCGATATGGGAGCCCGCGACCGCCTCATCGACAGCGCCATCGCCCTCATGCGGTGTAAAGGCATCGCCGGAACCGGCATCGCGCAACTGCTCGAGCACAGCGGGATCTCGCGGCGCTCGGTCTACCTGAACTTCCCCGGCGGCAAATCCGAACTGATCGCCGAGGCCACCCGCACCGCCGGACAGGCGTCGAGCGCGCTCATGCGCACCCTGACCTCGGGCGCGGATCTGGCCACCGTGCTCGCCGCCTTCCCCGCCATGTGGCGCGAGGTGGTGGTCTCCAGCGATTTCACCGCGGGCTGCCCGGTGGTGGCCGCGGCGCTCGGGCGCTCGGAATCCCCCGAGGCCGCCGATGTCGCGGGCGCGACCTTCCTGGAGTGGGAGGGCATCCTCGCCGACCGGCTCGAGGCCGAGGCCGTAGCGCCCGATACCGCTCGCTCGCTGGCCACCACCATCGTGGCGGCGGTGGAGGGCGCGGTCATCATGTCACTGGCCACCCGCTCCACCGAACCGCTGGAGCGCGCCGGGAAGCAGCTCGCCGAGCTGGTGGCCGTACACACCGGTAAGAGCACCACGGCCGCCTGAGTCAGCGCGAGAGCAGCCGCTCGATGGCATTGCGCGTCGGAATCGACGCGCTGGCACCGAGTTTCGTGGTCGCCAGTGCCCCGGCCGTACACGCCCAGGCGAGCGCGATCTCCGGGCCGTCATGCCAATGCGCCGCCAGCGCACCGGTGAAAGTGTCTCCGGCTCCGGTGGTGTCGACCACCTCCACCCGAACTCCCGGCTGCGGCAGGGTGATGCCGTCCGGGCCGCGATAAATCGCGCCGTCCGCGCCGAGCGTGGTGATCACATGCGGCACCGCGTCCAGGGCCGCGCCCAGCTGCGCCGCCTCACCCTCGTTCACCACCGCGATATCGATCTCGGCCCACACCTGCTCCGGAAGTTCGCGCACCGGTGAGGGATTCAGAATCACCGTGGTGCCGTGCGCGCGGGCGTGCCGGGCCGCCTGCAGCACCGTGGGAAGTGGAATCTCCAACTGGCACAGCAGTACATCGGCCTGGGCGATGGCCTCCAGATCGTCCTCGTCCAGGGTGGTCAGCCGAGAGTTGGCCCCGCCCACCACGATAATGCTGTTCTCCCCGCCGTCGTCGACGATGATGGCCGCCACGCCGCTGGGCCCGTGCGCCCGCCGCAACCGCGAAACCCCCACGCCCGCATCGACCAGCACCCGGCGCAGCTCATCGGCGAAGACATCGTCCCCGACCGCCCCGACGAACCCGACCTCACCCCCGGCCCGCTGCGCCGCGATCGCCTGATTGGACCCCTTGCCCCCGGGCACCAGCGAGAACTTCTCCCCGGACACCGTCTCGCCCGGCTCCGGTCGTCGTTTGACGGTCGTCACCAGATCCATATTGATGCTGCCCACCACCACAATCCGCGCCATGATCGCCACGGTAGTCGTGCCGAGGTGCCGATACGGGTAGGTCGCGACTCAGCTGTCGTCGCGGCCGGTCGCGGGTACCGCGCGGCCGGGCTCGAGCGGGGGTGCGCCGATGGGGCAGTTCACCTTGCACAGCGGCTCGGCGTCGGCGGGCGCGGTGGCCAGCGCGTCGTCGCGGACGGTGAGGAAGGCCAGCCCGGCGGCGGCGACCATGAGGACGACGCAGGTGATCAGGGCGATGCGGAAACCGTGCTGGAAGGTCGAGGGGTTGCCGTAGGCGTCGCCGGTCAGGCCCGCCAGGGGCGGAATGGCCGCCACCGCAAGCAGTCCCGCCGCACGGGCCACCGCATTGTTGACCCCGCTCGCCACGCCCGCGTGCCGTTCGTCGGCGGTGGCCAGCACGGTGGCGGTCAGCGGGGCGACGGCCAGGGTGAGGCCGATGCCGAAGATGATCGCGGCGGGCAGCACCACGGTCGGATACGAGGAGTGTTCGCCGATGCGGGTCATGAGCAGCATGCCGAGGGCGGCCAGCAGGACCCCGGCGGTAATGGGTTTGCGCGGGCCGATCTTCTGCGCGAGCGCGCCCGCCCGCGCGGAGAACAGCAGCATGAGGATGGTGCCGGGCAGCATGGCGGTGCCCGCCGCGATCGGACTGAATCCGGAGACCACCTGCAACGTCAGCACCAGCAGGAAGAAGACCACGCTCATCGCGCCGTACATGACGAAGGTGACGCCGTTGATGGCCGTGAACTGTTTGGAGGCGAACACATCCACCGGCACCATCGGGGCGGGTCCGTCGGCGCGGGCCGAGCGGCGGCGTTCGACCAGCACGAAGGCGATACCCGCGGCAATGCCCATCGCCGCGCTGCCTATCACCAAGGCGCGGTTGGCATCTCGCTCCGGTGCGGTGGTGAGGGCGTAGGTGATTCCGGCCAGGCACAGCGCCGCCATGGCCGCGCCGAACACATCGAATTTCCCATGCGCCTGCGCGTCGTAGGTTTCGGGTACATGCCGTGCGGCGACCGCGATGACCAGCAGCGCCAGCGGCACATTCAAAAGGAAGACCCAGCGCCAGCCCGCGTACTCCACCAGATAGCCGCCCAGGAACGGGCCGATGGCACCGGCGACACCGCCCAGTCCGGACCAGGCCCCGACCGCGCGGGCCCGATCCTGCGGTTCGAACGACGCCTGAATGATCGCCAGCGATCCGGGGGTGAGCAGCGCGCCGCCCACACCCTGGAGCGCTCGCGCCGCGATGAGCATCGAAACATCCTGTGCCGCACCGCAGAGCGCCGAGGCGAGCGCGAACCAGATGACGCCGACAATGAAGACGCGCCGCCGCCCGTACCGATCGCCGAGCGCACCGCCCAGCAGAATCAGCCCGGCCAGGGTGAGCGCGTACGCATTGACGGTCCACTGCAATCCGGCCATGGACGAGCCGAATTCGTCCCCGATCTTGGGCAGCGCCACATTCACGACGGTGGCATCGAGCATCGCCATTCCGGAACCGAGCACGGTGGCCAGCAGAACCCAACGTCCGGCGGCGGAGGACAGCTTGATGCTCGCGGTCATCTGCCCAAACTAGCCCGGGGCACCGACTGCGGCCGGGTGAATGATTCGCCGGGCGAGTTGATTCAGCTCGGAGCGCAATGCGCGGCTGCCGCGCAATCCACCCGGCCGGGGCACGCGGCACGCGATGCGCGGCGGCGGGTCCGATCGGCATCCGGTGCGAAGTCGCTGAATGACCGCTATGACCGGGTAAGTAGGCTGTACCCATGACAGCTTCGACCACCACTGAACTGGACAACGTCCGCGAGGTGGTGCATGCCGCGGCGCGCCGGGCCCGGGTGGCGTCGCGCACGCTCGCCCAGCTCACCACGGCGCAGAAGGATGCCGCGCTGCACGCCGCCGCCGATGCGTTGCTCGCCGCCAAGGACCGGCTGCTGATCGCCAATGGCGAGGACATCGAACTCGCGCGCGCGGGCGGTACCGCCGAGGCGCAACTGGATCGGCTGCGGCTGACCGAGGCTCGCATCGACGGGATCGCCTCCGGACTGCGTCAGGTCGCGGGGCTGCCGGATCCGGTGGGCGATGTGGTGCGCGGTTCGACGCTGCCGAACGGTCTGGAGATCCGGCAGACGCGGGTGCCGCTCGGGGTGGTCGGCATGGTCTACGAGGCGCGGCCCAATGTCACCGTCGACGCCTTCGGGCTGACGCTCAAGTCGGGTAACGCGGCGCTGCTGCGCGGCTCCTCCTCGGCGGTGCGCTCGAATGTGGCGCTGGTGACCGTACTGCGCGAAGCGCTTGCCGCACAGGGCCTTCCGCAGGACGCGGTACAGCTGCTGCCCGCCGACGACCGCTCCAGCGTGACCCATCTGATCCAGGCCCGCGGCCTGGTCGACGTGGTCATTCCGCGCGGCGGCGCGGGCCTGATCAATGCCGTGGTGCGCGATGCCCTGGTGCCGACCATCGAGACCGGCACCGGCAACTGCCACATCTTCGTGCACCGCGCTGCCGATCTGGCGATGGCCGAGGCCATTCTGATCAATGCCAAGACCCGTCGCCCGAGCGTGTGCAATACCGCCGAGACGGTGCTCATCGACGAGGCCATCGCCGAGACCGCGGTCCCGCGCCTGATCAAGGCCCTCGAGGACAAGGGCGTCACCATCCACGGTGATCTGCCCGGTCTGGTGCCCGCCACCGATACCGACTGGGCCGATGAATACCTCTCGCTCGATATCGCTTTGAAGGTGGTGCCCGATCTGGATGCCGCTGTCGAGCACATCAACCTCTGGGGCACCGGCCACACCGAGGCCATCATCACCGGCGATCTCGCGGCGGCACGCCAATTCACCGGCCGGGTGGACGCCGCGGCCGTCATGGTCAATGCTTCGACTGCCTTCACCGACGGCGAGCAATTCGGCTTCGGCGCGGAGATCGGCATCTCCACTCAGAAATTGCATGCGCGCGGCCCCATGGGCCTGCCGGAACTGACCTCCACCAAATGGATTGTGTGGGGCGACGGCCAGATCCGGCCCGTCTAGCACTTCGAAGAAAGGGCAGCATCCGTGGCTCCTACAGCACCGATCCAGGAGCCGATCTTCTCGTCGGTCGACGATGTGATCGAGCGCCTCGCCGGAACCGGCTATCTGGCCGACAAGGCCACCGCCACCTCGGTTTTCCTCGCGGACCGGCTGGGCAAGCCGCTGCTCATCGAGGGCCCGGCGGGTGTCGGCAAGACCGAGCTGTCCAAGGCGGTCGCCGAGGTCGCCGGGGCGGAACTCGTTCGCCTGCAATGCTATGAGGGCGTGGACGAGGCGCGGGCGCTGTACGAGTGGAATCACGCCAAGCAGATTCTGCGGATCCAGGCGTCGTCGGAGAACGATTGGGCCGAAACCAAATCCGATGTCTTCACCGAGGAGTTCCTGCTCGCACGGCCGCTGCTGACCGCCATCCGGCGCACCGAACCGACCGTGCTGCTCATCGACGAGACCGATAAGGCCGATGTCGAGATCGAGGGTCTGTTGCTCGAGATCCTGAGCGACTTCTCGGTCACCGTCCCGGAATTGGGCACCATCACCGCCACCCGCAAACCGTTCGTGGTGCTGACCTCGAACGCGACGCGCGAGCTGTCCGAGGCGTTGAAACGGCGCTGCCTCTACCTGCACATCGACTTCCCGGACGAGGATCTCGAGCGCCGCATTCTGGCCAGCCGCGTTCCCGAGCTCAAACCCGCCGTGGCCGCGCAACTGGTGCGGGTCGTGCACGTACTGCGCGGGATGCAGCTCAAGAAGTTGCCCTCGGTCGCGGAGTCCATCGACTGGGCGCGCACGCTATTGGCCTTGGGCGCAAAGGATCTCGACGACAAGACGGTGCGCGCGACGCTTGGTGTGGTGCTCAAGCATCAGGCCGATCATCTGCGCGCGCAGTCCGAGCTGAAGCTGGCCTGAGGCCATGGCGGGCGCATCGAACACCCCGCGCGGGCTGGTCTCGGCGGCCGTGCGGGCGGTGAGCGGGACAGCGGGAGCCGCCAAACCCGCCACCGCGCCCGGGCCGGCGGCCGAGCACGGATTCTCCGGGCATCTGGTCGGATTCGTGGAGGCACTGCGCGGCAGGGGAATTCCGGTCGGACCCTCCGAAACCGTCGATGCCGCACAGGTTGTCACGGTGCTGGATCTGATGGATCGCGAGGTGCTGCGCGAGGGTTTGGCGTGCGCGTTGCTGAGGCGCACCACCCAGCGCGCCACCTTCGACGGGCTGTTCGATCTGTGGTTCCCGGCCGCGCTCGGTGAGCGCGTCGGAGCCGAAGAGGTCGAGATCCCGTACAAGCCGGACGGCGCGGTCGACATTATCGAACTGCGAAAGATGCTGGCGGAGTTGCTCGTTCAGAGTCCCTCCGAGGAGCGGGAGCGAGCGCTGCAAGCGCTGGCCGCGCAGATGGTCGAACAGATGGGCCAGTATCAAGCGTCGGGTGGCCCGTCCTTCTCGGCGTATCAGACCATGAAGGATCTCCAGCCCGAGATCCTGGTGGCCAAACTGATCGCCGGGTTCACCGCGGGGATGGACAACTCCGACTTCGATACCGAGGTCGCCCGGCGCACCGCCCGCCAGCGCATCAAATCCTTCCGCGGCACCGTCGAGGCCGAGACCCGCCGCCGCGTCGCCGAGCGCATCGGCCGCGAGCGCGTCGCGACCTACGGTGTGGCCCGGCAGGCCGAGGACGCCGACTTCCTGCGCATTTCGCAGCATGAGCTCGACGATCTGCGCCGCTCCAGTCAGCGGCTGGCACGAATCCTGGCCTCCCGCCTGGCTTCTCGTCGTCGCCGGGCCCGGCGCGGTGAGATCGATCTGCGCAGGACGCTGCGCAAATCCATGTCCACCGGCGGTGTGCCCATTCACCTGGAGACCCGCAAGCCGCGCCCCGGTCGTCCCGATCTCGTACTGCTGTGCGATATCTCGGGCTCGGTGGCCGGATTCTCCAGCTTCACCATGGTGCTGGTGAATGCCCTGCGTGAACAGTTCTCCCGGGTGCGCATCTTCGCCTTCGTGGACCGCTCCGACGAGGTGACCCAGCTCTTCGACTCGGTGACCCCCCTCGATCAGATCACCCGCCGTATTTTCACCGAAGCCGATGTCGTTGGTATCGAAGGACATTCGGACTACGGCTCCGCCCTCGAGGGCTTCGCCGAGAACTTCCCCGACGCCGTCACCAGCCGCACCTCCCTGCTCATCCTCGGCGACGCCCGCAACAACTACCGCGACCCGGCCCTGGCCACCCTCGAACAACTCGTCGCCGTGGCCAAACACGCCTACTGGCTCAACCCCGAAGCCGAGAAGCTGTGGGGCACAGGCGACTCCGCCGCCAAGAAATACGCCGAAGTCATCGAGATGCACGAATGCCGCTCGGCCCGCCAACTCACCACCGTCGTCGGCCGACTATTGCCCGTCTAGAGGAGACCGCCGTGGACGTTCTCACCTATTGCCTCACCAAACCCGGTGCCTGGCAGGACGAACCGTGGGAGGGGGATATCGTCGCCAAGGCGGGGGACAAGATCTTCGCGTTCATCGGGAGCGGTGAGGCGGTGAGTCTCAAATGCGGAACGCGGACCGAGGCCGACGAACTCGTCGCCATCTACCCCGACGATGTCTCGGTCTCGCACTACATCGGCAGGTACGGCTGGAACCTGATCAAGGTCGGCGGCAAGGTGCCCGACGACGAGCTCCGCGAACTCATCGACCAGTCCTACGAGGCGATCGTCGCCACGTTGCCGAAATCCCGACGTGGCCGTAAGGATGAATTCTGACGTCAGTTGTCGGTGAATCCTGGCGTCACTTGGGCTCGATCCCGGGCGGGTGTATCGGTGAATATTGCTGTCGCTCCGGTGGCATGTCCGCTCTCTCGGGCGGGTCGGAAGGTTTTGTGGGCGACCTCGAAGTGCCGGCACCCGGAGGTAGTCCCGACTGTGGATTACCAAGGATGGGAAGTGGCTACCGTGGACGAAGCTGTCGACCAGCCGCAGACCGGTCGGCCGCATAAGGTGTGGCATCACAGAGGAACGGGTTTCGGCACCAATGGGTTTCTACGACTGCAGTTGCATGATCACCGGCGTCAGTTTGTCGGGCATCGACGCCACTTTGGTCGTCCTGCAATGTGAGGGCGATGGCTACCGTCCGATCACGTTGGGCATCACGGGCACCTACGACCGAACCGGCAGCATCGAGGGAGTCCGCGAGAACCTGAACACCCAACTTGTTCTGCGGTACTTCGTCGAACGGCACCGCGACAGCAGGTTGTTTGCCGAAAACCAGATCAACAAAGGCGAGCAACTGACTTCTGACAGCGACATCGAGGAGTTGCTGCAACTCATAGAACGCACCAACGCCGCGATCGGTAGCGACCATCATTCCGCATCGACCGTCTTGGATGGTGCCGTCATTGTTTTCGCCTTGATTGCGCAGCCCGTCTGGGACGCCATAGTCGATGGGGCCCCGACACCGGAGCGGTCAGCGGATCGACAGTTCCAGCAGCTATTCGGTGAGACATCGTTGGCCGGCGAAATCTATCGGGGTCAGCTACCGAACCTTGCCACCCCCCTGGACCAACTGAGCGCGGTCAACGACTTTGTCGACGCTCACGGGCTGCGCTGGGTTCCCCCATCGGAGCCGTCACAGCGATACCCGATCGACTACGGCGGCCAACACAGCTACGAGATCAGGGAATTCCTCGATCGAGCGAAACGTGACTATGCGGACGATCCTGCTATCCAAGTCGGCCTCGCGGCTTACGAGCAGCTGATCGACTGGGACGACGAAGGCGAGGACACCGTCACGGCTCAGGTCGCATCCGAGACACATGCAGAGATCCTGGCACGGTTCGCGAACGCCCCAGCCGCTGAACGCGCCGTGCGGCTGTACGCGAATGAGACAGTGACAAATCCTGAGGATGAGGGTTGATCATTCGCGAACTGGTCACGGCCACGACCCGCTGCGTCGAAATGACCAATCGCCCCTAAACCCGGCAACAGGTAATCGCATTCGATCGCGTCACTCGGGGTGATGCGAATCGGGGCCCTCGGGCGTGCTCGCTGGTGACGCGCCTTCCTGCGCTGGTCCGTCCGGGGTCCGCCGGTGTGGGTGGCCCGGTGTTTGCCGATCGAGGTTGTCTGGTGGTGTCGTGATTCGCCGATAGTCTGCTGGTCAGGGCACGGTTTCCAGTGTCTGTTGAGTGTCGGTGATTACTGGTTTCTGCTGTGCGGGTGATTGTGCGGTGGTGCCGGCGGCATGGTTGCGGGCGGTGCGGGCGAGACGGTAACTGTCGGAACCGGTTTCGATGATCTGCCCGCCGACAGTGAGCCGGTCGACGATTGCGGCGCAGAGCCGTGGTTCGGAAAAGGTCTTCGACCAGCCGGAGAACGCCTCGGTGGAAGCAATGGCCACCGAATTTGTTTCCTCGCGCTCGGTGAGAACCTGGAACAGCGGTGGCCTCGAATTCGAAGGCTCGCAACGATTTATCGCGTGGAACCCGGCTGCACGGATGCGGCGTTCGGAGCGGCGCCGTGCCCGGTTGTCACATTCGGCGAGCAGCAACTCGGCCAGGTCGCACCGTGATGGCATGCGCCGACGTTCCCTCGCCCATCTGCTCACCGCCGCGATGCTCGCGGGCCCGACCGTGTCCGCCGCCACGGTGATCGTGCACGCCGACAACGGGTTCCACTAGGCCGGGTAGGCGTGCACCTCGGTGGCCTTGACCGCCGCCCAGACCCGCATCCCGGGTTGCAGGCGCAGGTCGGCGACGGCCGCCGGGGTGATATCGGCCAGTCCAGGGGGCGCGCCGTCCAGGCGAACGCGAGTGATGTTGGCGTGCTGCTCCATTCCCGCGACCGTGACGGGCCAGGTATTGCGCGCGCTGCCGATGGGTTTCTCGGGATGCAGGCTCACCGCTGTCGGCGGGAACGCCAGAAATACCGGGCCCGTGGCGTTTTCGGTGATGGTGAGACTGCCGCCGGTGTCGATGTCGACGGTCGTTCCGGCGGCGGTGCCGCGAAACAGGTTGAGTCCCACCAGATTCGCCACATACTCCGAACGTGGTCGACGGGCGATCTCGGTGGGCTCGCCCTGCTGAATGATCGCACCATCCTCGAGAATGATCAGCCGATCGGCCAGCACCATGGCGTCGAGCGGATCATGGGTGACCAGGACGGTATGCCCGGAATAGTCGCGCAGGTGATGTGAGAGATCGGTGCGTACCTGTAGCCGGGTGCTCGCATCGAGCGCGGCGAGTGGCTCATCCAGTAGCAGCAATTGGGGTGCGGTGGCCAGGGCTCGCGCCAGCGCGACCCGCTGCGCCTGCCCGCCGGAGAGTGCGCGCGGGGTGGCGTGCGCGCGCTCGGTCAGGCCGACCCGGTCCAGCCATTCGGCGGCGCGCGTGCGGGCATCGGCGCGGCGCACACCACGGGCGCGCAGCCCGAAGGCCACGTTCTCCAGCGCCGAAAGGTGCTGGAACAGCAGGTAATCCTGGAATACGACACCGACCTGGCGATGCTCGGCGGGCACGAATACCGCGGGCGGCTCATCCCACACCTGATCGCTCACGGAGATCCGCCCGCCGGTGAGCGGCAGCAGTCCGGCCAGCGCGCGCAGGGCGGTGGACTTGCCCGCGCCATTGGGTCCGAGCAGCGCGACCACTTCGCCGGGCTCGACGGTCAGCGCGATATCGAGCCGGAAACGCTCGCGCTCGACCCGCAATTCGGCTCGCAATGTCATACCGAACCTCGAATCCAGCGCTCCCGCAGACTGACCAGCACGACGACCGAAACCGTCAGCAGGACGAGACTGAGCACAATCGCGGCATCCGGATCGGTCTCCAGCGCGAGGTAGACCGCCAGCGGCATGGTGGTGGTCTTACCGGGAAAGTTGCCCGCGAAGGTGATGGTCGCGCCGAACTCGCCGAGGGCGCGCGCCCAGCACAGTACCGCTCCGGCGATCACGCCCGGCAGCACGGACGGCAGGGTGACGCGGCGGAAGATGTACCAGGGTGATGCGCCCAGGGTCGCGGCGGCTTCCTCATATCGCGAATCGGCCGCGCGCAACGCGCCTTCGACCGAGATCACCAGAAACGGCATCGCCACAAAGGCTTCCGCGACCACGACACCGGGAGTGGTGAAAGGCAGCGAGACCCCGAACCAGTTGTAGAGGTACTGCCCGAGCAGCCCACGCCGACCGAAGACCAGCAGCAGCGCCACACCACCGACCACGGGCGGCAGCACCAGCGGCACGGTCACCAGCGCGCGAATAATGCCCTGCCCCGGAACATGCGCCCGCGCCAGCAGCCAGGCCAGCGGAATCCCCAGCACTATGCAGATCGCGGTCGCCAGCGTCGCGCAGATCAGTGAAAGCCGCAGCGCCTGACCGACTTCGGCGCTGAACAGCCGATCGGTCAGGGTGGGCCAGGGCGTGCGCGCCAGCAAGCCGATCAGCGGCGTGATCAGGAAGGCCAGCGCCAACACGGCGGGCAGCACGAGGATGACCGGTCGTCGTCTACGCGCTACCCGCCGCCGAGCCGAGGTAGCCCTCATCGAGGCATCTCGGCGAATCGGCAATGCGCGGTACGCACCCGCCCATCGGCCCGGTGCCGTGCGGGCCGATGGGCCGAATGGGGAGTGCCCGGCGTGCCGATTGCCGCCGGTACCGAGGCGGGGCCGAGGGTCTGGCCGCCACGGTCGGCGGAGTGCCGTGCGGGCTGCCCCGCCGAATCGCGATTGCCCGGCGTGCCGGTTGCCGCTGGCACGGAGGCGGGGCCGAGGGTCAGGCTGCCACGGTCGGCGGAGTGCCGTGCGGGCTGCCCCGCCGAATCGCGATTGCCCGGGGTGCCGATGGCCGCCGGTACCGAGGCGGGGCCGAGGGTCAGGCTGCCACGGTCGGCGGAGTGCCGTGCGGGCTGCCCCGCCGAATCGCGATTGCCCGGGGTGCCGATTGCCACCGGCACCGAGGCTCGGTCGCGGGCCTTGTCGACCTGTGAACGGTCTTCGTGGCGAGTCGGCCTCGCGGCATCGCGCATCACCGAACCACTCACGGGGTGTCGAATCCGGCGGAGACGAACACCTTCTTCGCCTGATCGGACTTGATGAAGGTGACAAAGGCGTTGGCGGCGGCCGTGTTCGGGGCCTTGGCCAGCGGGGCGATCGGATAGGTGTTGACGGCCTTGGTCGACTCGGGGAAGTCGATGCCCTCGACCTTGTCACCGGCGGCCTGCACATCGGTGCGGTAGACCAGCGCCGCGTCGACCTCGCCCAAGGTCACCTTGGTGAGTGCGGCCTTCACATCCTGTTCGCGGGTATCGGGCTGCGGGGTGATGCCCGCGGTCTCGAACACCTTCTTGGCGGCCGCGCCGCACGGCACCTGCTCGGCGCACAGCGCGAGCTTGGGATCGGACTTGCCGAAATCCGCCAGCCCGGTGATATGCCCCGGATTGCCCTTGGGTACAGCGATCTCCAGCCGGTTGCTCACGAACGTGGCGGGCTGTCCGGTGACATCACCGGCGTCGACGACCTGCTGCATATTCGCCGGGGCCGCCGAGGCGAACACATCGGCGGGCGCACCCTGTTTGATCTGCTCGGCCAGTGCCGAGCTGCCCCCGAAGCTGTACACCACCTTCACACCCGGATGGGCGGCCTCGAAGTCCTTGCCCAACTTGGTGAAGGTCTCGGTCAAGGAAGCAGCCGCGAACACCGTGACCGTTCCGCTGATCTGATCCGAACCGGACGGCGTACTTGTCGTCTTATCGTCGGAACCGCATCCGGCGAGCCCGGCGGTGACAGCGAATACGGCTGCGATCGCGCCGAGGGTGCGGAATGTCTTCATCCTCATCAACTTTCTGGTATCTCGACCACGACATGGGTCGATTTGACCGAGGCGACAGCGATACTGCCGACCTCGAGACCGAGTTCGTCCACCGATTCCCGGCTCAACAGCGAACTCAGCCGAAACGGCCCGGCCTGCATTTCCACCTGGGCCATGACGGTGTCCTTCACAATGCGAGTCACGATGCCGCGCATCCGATTCCGGGCCGAAGCCGCGACAATCACACCCGGTGCGGGTGTTTCGGCATGCGCACTCTTCAACACCTCGACCAGGTCCTGCCCGCGCACCCCCATCCGCCCGTTCTCGAGCCGGATCGATTCGAGCCGCCCCTGCTCGATCCAGCGACGCACGGTGTCATCGCTGACCCCCATGAGCGACGCCGCATCACTGATCCGCAAATTCGTCACAATAGACAGCATATTGCCGTACATACGGCATGCAAGTCGGATCAACACAGCATTTGCCGAGCTCCGGCCGCCCTGTTCGGAGAAACGTCCGAACGAGTCTCCCGCGACCGGTTGAAACCGGAGGCCGTCGGGAGCCGCACCTGCGGTTATGGCGAATTGTGCCCGAAGGTCGGCGATTGCGGTCGTCACGCTCGCCAGCGCCTTCCCCGCCGGCGCGTCCCCACGAAGGGGCCGAACTCGGGTCTGCGCCACCCCCGGGCGGGCCAGCACATGGCCCGTGAGACTGCTGACCGGATCGGATCGCGGGCAGGGGCCGAAACTCACGTTGCGCGGGGAAGGACGGGCCGTGGGCAAGACAAACGAGGCGTTGGCCGGGGTTGGCCTGGATCAAGCGGCTCGGGTGAGGGTGTTGAAGCGTTGGGTGAAGTGTTGGGCTTCGGGGGTGCGGAGGCGTTGGGCCGCGCGGTTGACCGGGTGGAGTTCGGCGACCAGGCGGGGTGAATTCACTTGGGATTCGAGGAGGTCGAGGGCGGTGTGGGCGGCGGTGATCGCGGAGGTGGTGTCGCCCAAGCCGGTGAGGGAGGCGGCGTAGTACGCGCGGTAGGAGGCTTCATCGCGCGGGAGGTTCTCGGGGCGACTGATGCTTTCGCGGAACAGCTCTGCGGCCAGGGTGTGCTGGCCCAAGAGTTTTCGGCCCCGCGCCTCATGAACTCGGAGTTCGGCCTCGGTGACGTGATTCAGCCAGGCGGGGTGGTCGTCGCCGTCGAGGCCGCGGTCACGTTCCCGGTCGACCCGGCCCAGGGCACGTTCGAACTCGCGGTGATCGCCGACCGCCGCGTATGCCGTCGACTCCTCCGCGGCCTTCAGCGCGTTCAGTCGGACCGATGACGCGCTGCGAACGAGCTCGGTCGAACGCTGAGCCAGGCGGACCGGTTCGAGGTTCGTGGTGGGGGCGGCAGCCGCGAGAGTGGCGAGGTCGCCAACGGTCGCGGCGAGCAGGGTGAAATCGCGACTCTGCTCGGCGAGCAGTACCGATTCCATAAGCTGTTGTCGTGCGAATTGTGGTCGGCCGCAGTCCCTGGCCAGCCAGGCCACCGTATTCGACAGCCATCCCACGGCGCTGGTGAGTTCGAGACCGACCGACGGACTGTAGATGCCGTTGTCCATCAGTCGGCGAACGAATCGATATTGCCGATTCGCACGTCGAGCGATCCCGCCACCACCGTGCAGATTGTCATGCACCCACAACTGCTCGGTCAGTGTCTTGATGTAGGTCAGATGCGCTGGCTTGACCTGAATCGGTGTCGCCCACGCCGTTACTCCGGTACCCGCCACGGCGGCCGCTAGTCCGAACTGTCGTCGATCCACGTCATCGGCTCCTTCTCGGCCCCCGATTCCGATCGTCCGCGCATCGTCCGATTCGAGCAAGAGCGGGAGCAGCGCCAGGCGTGGAAGTCCCAGCGCGTCGGCGATCCGCCGCAGTTCACGTACGTCGAAAACCGTTGCGACGTCGCCACGTTCGACCCGGCCGGTATGGGCACGATCCCAGTGCAGCAGTTCGCCGAAATCAGCCTGTGACAGCCCCATCGCCTTTCGGACCAGCGCCAGCGCCGGGCCGATTCGGCCTGCCGCCAACAGTTGGCGAAAGGGTGCGAATTCCCATATCGCACCGCTGCTTTCATCGTCCATCGGGCCCTCCCCGCGTCGATGCCAATGCAGGAACTTTAGGTCGCGGCTCGAAACCCGCAACGCCGATCAGAGCAATCTTTGCTTGTCAACGGCAGATTCTGCACGTACGGCAGGTGCGCTATCGGCCGTCGCCTGTGCCCGGCGCGGCACCCAAGCTGAGTTCATTCACACCGACACAGGGAGGTTCGGGATGACTCGTCCGTATATGGCTCCGAAGCCTTTGAGGTCGTCGCTGCCGAAGGCGGTTGGTTATCTGCGGTTGGAATTGAGCGGAAGTGCTTGGGAGCGGGCGGAATTGGATCTGCTCGAGTTGGCGGGGGAGCACGGGTACGACCTCGTCAAGACCTTGCGGGTTGGGGCCCAGGTGCGGGAACCGGTGTCGCGGTTGCTGATTGTGGTGCGCCGCACGGGTGCGGGGGCGGTGGTTACCCCGACGCTCGAGCATGTCGGTGCGCCCGAGGTGGTGCGGCGGGTTTGCCATCTTATTGTCGGCGAGCCGGAGTTGGTCCTGCCGCGGCTGCACAGTTTCGGTGGTGGGCTGTGAACGGGATGGGGCAGTGGGTCACCTTCGCGATGGTCGTGCTCGGGCAGTTGGCGGTGGCGGGGCCCCTGCTCATTGCCGGAATTTGGTGGCCGCAGTCGGAATCGGCGCGTGTACCTCGGCATATGCGCGGTCGTCACCGGGCGGATCGGCGTCACAGGTATGCGCGCTGGGCGGGTCGGGGGGCCGGGCGAACCGCTCGGTCGGCATGGTCTGGAACGCCACTGCCGGGTTAATCCAATCGCCCCCCGGTAAGCTCGGTTTTTGTGCATACGAACGGGCGCCGCAAGTTGGGGGTGATGGGCGGCACCTTCGACCCCATCCACCATGGGCACTTGGTCGCGGCCAGTGAGGTGGCGAATCGGTTCGCGCTGGACGAGGTGGTGTTCGTCCCGACGGGACAGCCTTGGCAGAAAGCCGACCGGTACGTCTCCTCGGCCGAGGACCGCTATCTGATGACCGTCATCGCCACCGCGAGCAATCCGAGCTTCTCGGTCAGCCGTACCGATATCGACCGCGGCAAAAAAACCTACACCGTCGACACCCTGCGTGAGCTGCGAGAACAGTATCCGGAAGCGGATCTGTACTTCATCACCGGTGCCGACGCGCTGGCCAGCATCCTCACCTGGCAGGATTGGGCCGAATTGTTCGAACTGGCGAAATTCGTCGGAGTGAGTCGTCCGGGGTACGAATTGAATATCGACCATCTGGCCGAACACCTTCGCGACTACCCCGCCGACGCCGTCACCATGATCGAGATTCCCGCCCTGGCGATCTCATCGAGCGAATGCCGGAAACGGGCGAGCGAAGGTCGGCCGGTGTGGTACCTCGTCCCAGACGGGGTCGTGCAATACATATCCAAGCGGCACCTGTATGTGCCGGACAGCAACGGGAAGGTAGCAACAGGGTGAGCGCATCCGTCGAAGCGGTGAAGATGGCAACGGTGGCCGCATTGGCGGCCGACGAGAAGCTGGCATCGGACGTAGTGATTCTGGACGTCTCGGAACAGCTGGTGATCACCGACTGCTTCGTGATCGCGTCCGCGCCCAACGAGCGCCAGGTCAACGCCATCGTCGACAATGTCGAGGACAAGCTGCGCGACGCCGGGTACAAGCCGGTGCGCCGCGAGGGCACCCGCGAAGGCCGTTGGGCGCTACTGGATTACGTCGAGATCGTTATTCACATCCAGCACAATGACGAGCGCGACTTCTACGGCCTCGAGCGCCTGTGGAAGGACTGCCCGCAGGTGCCCGTCGAAGGACTCGAAGACCAGCGCGCCCAGGCAGCCGCTGCCGGAGACGATGAGGCCGGAGCCGAGTAGTGAGCAAGCTCGCCGGCGTCCGCCGGTTGATCCTGTTGCGGCACGGGCAGACCGAATGGAACGCCACCGACCGCATGCAGGGCCAGATCGACACCGAACTCAGCGATATCGGCCGCCGCCAGGCCAAGGACTGCGCACCGGAGATGGCGACCGGTGATGTCATCGCCATCATCTCCTCGGATCTGCGGCGCGCCCACGACACGGCGCTGTGCGTCGGCGAACACGCCGGATTGCCGGTCGTCACCGACACCCGGCTGCGCGAAACCGACCTCGGCCAGTGGGAGGGGTTGACCCATCACGAGGTCGACGCCATTTCCCCCGGGGCGCGCAAGGAATGGCGGCTCGACGCCGCCTTCACCCCGCCGGGCGGTGAATCCAAGTTGCAGGTCGGCGCGCGAGCGCTGCCGGTGGTGCAGGAACTGTTCACCGAGCGCGCGGATTGGCCCGGCCGTACCATCATCCTGGTCGCGCACGGCGGGCTGATCGCGGCGCTGACCGCGGCCATTCTCGACCTCCCCCCGGTGAACTGGCCCGCCCTGGGCGGGCTGGCCAATACCAGCTGGGTGCAGTTGACCAGTCACGGTCCGAGCTTGGATCGGCCCGGCTGGCGTCTCGATGTATGGAACGCGCTGGCGAAGGTAGCTCCCGATGTCCTCTGACACCCCCGCACCGGCCATGCCCGGCGAACGCCCGGTGCTGCTGGTCATCGCTGACTCGCTGTCCTATTTCGGACCCAAGGGCGGGCTGGCCGCGAACCATCCCAAGATCTGGCCGAATCTCGTTGCGGCCGAACTCGGCTGGGATGTGGAGTTGGTCGCGCGCATCGGCTGGACCTGCCGCGACGCCTACTGGGCGCTGATCGGTGATCCGCGGGTGTGGGCGAGCGTGCCGCGCGCCGGAGCCGTGGTGTTCGCCACCGGCGGGATGGATTCCCTGCCGTCACCGCTGCCGACCGCGCTGCGTGAGCTGATCCGTTATGTGCGACCGTCTTTCGCGCGGCGGCAGGTGCGGACCGCGTACAACTGGTTGCAGCCCAAGCTTTCTCCACTGGGATGGCCGGTGGCGCTGCCGCCCGCGGTGAGCGTGGACTACCTCGAACAGTCACGAAACGCGCTGGCGGGCTTGCGGCCCGAACTGCCCATGGTGGCGGTGCTGCCGTCCGTGCATCAGTGTGACGCGTACGCACGGCATCACAGTGGACGCGAACCCATGGTGCGGGCGACGCGTAAGTGGGCCGAGGCGCATTCGGTGCCGCTGGTGGATCTCGGAGAAGCCGTGCGCGAGAACGTCTTCCACGGTGACGCCAATCCCGATGGCATCCACTGGGGCTGGGAGGGGCATGTCGCCGTCGCCCAGGCCATGGTGAAGGTGCTTTCCGAAGTGACCGCCGGGCAGGTTCGGACTGTATGAAAGGCGTTGCGCGCGAGGAGGATCGCTAGCCGATGGCCGTCGTGGTTGTCACCGACTCGTCGGCCGGCCTGCCCGCTGATCTCGTCGCCGAACTGGGCGTGCTCGCGGTACCGCTGCATGTGCTCGTCGACGACCGGGAGATCCGGGAGGGCGTGGACGACTGCGATATCGACTACAGCTCGTCCACGGTCACGACCTCCGGGGCGTCACCGGGTGATCTGAAGGCCGCGTACGAGCGGGCGCTCGACCTCAGCGGCGGAGACGGTGTTGTCGCGGTGCATATTTCGCGGCAACTCTCCGGAACCTGGGAGGCCGGGCGGCAGGCGGTGCGCGATATGGACGCCGCCGATCGGGTGCGGCTGGTCGATTCGCTCAGTGCCGGACTCGGCACCGGACTGCCGGTGCTGGCCGCCGCGCGCCGGGCCCGCTCCGGGGCCTCCCTGGATATCGTCTACGACTCGGCGGTGGCCGCGGCCAGTCGCGGGCGCGCGTTCATCGTGGTCAACCGCACCGAACAGTTGCGGCGCGGTGGGCGCTTGAGCACCGCGGCGGCGTTCTTCGGCACCGAGCTGGTGACCAAACCGATTCTGCAGATCGTCGAGGGCCGGCTGGAACTGCGGGAGAAAGCCCGTACCCGCTCCAAAGCCTTCGCCAAACTCGTTGCGGCGGCGGTCGATGCGGCCGGTGACGACGGAGCCGCGGTGGCGGTCCAGCACCTCGGTGCGGAGGAGGCCGCGAGCACCGTCGCCGGTCAGCTCCGCGACCTCATCCCCGGCATTCGCGAACTGATCGTCACCGAGTTCGGACCAACCCTCGGAGTGCACCTGGGGATGGGCGCGGTGGGCGCGCTCGTCGTACCCGGCGGCTGCGGCTGAGAAGATGAATTAGCAGGTCGTAGCGCTGCCGGTGCGGTGCGCCGAATCTGGAATCACGCTCTCCACAACGCTGGAGAGTATCCACAGGCAAGCGAAAACCCCAGGTCGCCCCCGAGGCTGAACCCACCGCCGGTCATACCGTCGACCGCATGCCGAAAACCGACGAACGCAGCGAGGTCAGCCGCCGCCTCGGCGGCCTCACCGACCCGCCCCCCTTCACCCCGACCCCGCCCCACCCACCCCGCTGGAACGCCGAATCCCTCGCCACCCCCGGCCGAACCATCCGCAACTGCGACGCCGACGGCTGGGACACCGACCCGTCCGACAATGAGCGGCGTTCGGAGCCCGGTGCGGCTACGAAGCCGAATCCGTCCCCACGCGAGCGGGACTCGGACTCCGATGAGCGCGCGGGATTTCCGAACTCCTCGGCGTGCGCGCGGGACTCAGCAGGCCGATATGATCCCGACCCGCAGGCCGACACGCACGGTGCCGATGGGTCATCCACGCCCGCATGGCTTTCCGAGCCGTGCGGCCCGGTCTCGCTCTGGCATGAGCGCCTGGTGCCCGAGCGTTTTCGTGGAACCAGGTGGGATCCGGGTCCGCGCGGTGCACTCGTGCTGGCGGCAGTGGCGGCGGTCGCGGTTGTGCTGGCGGCACTCGTCTCATTCCGGGAAAGGCCGGTAGTGCAACCGGTTCCACCGATTACCGTCGGAGAAACCGCGATGCCCGGCGCGGCCACCGCACCGGGAGAGAACGCCGCAGCCGCGGTACCCGGAGCCGCTCCGAACGGTTCCGCTCCCAAATCCGGCGGGTCCACCGTGTCCACCGGCCGCGCAGCCGCGCCCGCCGTCCCACCCGGTGCGGCTCCGGGGCCGCAAGCTCCCGTGGCCGTACCGAATCCGTCAGCCGGGTCACCGAACGATGTGAATGGCCATCCCGCCTCCACCGGTGAATTGGTCGTCAGCGTCATTGGACTGGTAGAGCACGGTGGCCTGCGCCGCTTCCCCTCCGGAGCCCGAGTGGCCGATGCCCTCAAAGCGGCGACTCCCCGCCCCGAAGCCGACCTGTCCGGCCTCAACCTCGCCCAGCACCTCTGCGACGGCGATCAACTCGTAATCGGCCGCACCGGCCCGCGCCCCGCGAACCAGCAGGTCCAGGTCGGCAGCAAGGTCATCAGCGCGACCGGAACCCCCTCCACCGCGGGGACATCCACCGCCCCGTCCCGCACCACCGGCCCCACCGCCAAGGTCAATCTCAATACCGCCACCGAAGCCCAACTCGACACCCTCCCCGGCGTAGGCCCCATCACCGCCCGCGCCATCCTCACCTGGCGCACCCAACACGGCCGCTTCACCTCGATAGACCAACTGTCCGAAATAGAAGGCATAGGCCCCTCCCGCCTGAACCGCCTCCGCACGGCGGTGACCATATGAACGGCACATATCTCGGCGGGCTGCGGCGGCTTCCTGCTGACGTCGACGGTGGGGTCGCGTCGTCCCCCGTCATCCCGGCGCGCTTTTGGCCGGAATCCACACCCTCGGTGGCACAGCCGATCTCGGGAGTATCCGGCCGCCCGCGTGGCCGAATCAAGACGGCGGGCGCAAGCAGCGCCGAGGTGGTCCGGCCGGTGGAAGCCGGGGACATCCTCCGGGCGACCGGTCCGGCGGTGGTAGCGAAAGAACGGCGGGGTGATGGCTGTCGATGAGAATGCCCGGCGAGCCGCCGCCGAAGGCGAGGAAGCGCCGGAGGAGTTGGATGCTCGGTTGGTGCCCGCCGCGGTGTGTTGTTGGGGGGCGACGATTGTGGCACTGGTGGGTGGGTGGCGGGTGGGGGTTTGTACGGCGGTGGGGTGTTTGTTGTTGGCGGTGGGGTTGTGGGGGTTGATGATTCGACCGGAGGGGCGGGGGTGGCGCAAGGGGATGGGGTGGGTGTTGTTGGGGGCGTTTTCGGTGGGGGCCGGGTTTGCGGGGGCGGGGGCCTGGCATGAATGGCGGGTGCAGGGGCATCCGTTGCGGGCGGTGGGGAAGGAGGAACGGGTGCGGGTGAGTGTGGTGGTCGCGGATGATCCGAAGGAGTTGGGGGAGCAGCGGTTCGGGGGGAAGAAGGTGCTGGTGCGGGCTGATCTGGTCGAGTTCCGGGTGGGCGGGGAAGTGGTGCGGGGTGGGGGTGCGGTAACGGTGCTGGCGCCCGAGGTGGGCTGGAAGGGATTGCTGCCGGGACAGGAGGTGGTGTTTCGGGCTCGGGTGTCGGCGGCCTGGCGGGCGGATCTGACGGTCGCCGTACTGCGCGCGGAGGGGCCGCCGTCGGCGGTGGGGGTCCCACCCTGGTGGCAGCGCGGGGCCGGGCGGGTGCGGGCGGACTTCGCGCTGGCCGCACAGCGCGCGCTGCCCGGCGATGCGGCAGGGTTGTTGCCGGGCTTGGTGATCGGGGATACCTCGCGGCTGCCCGAGCAGGTGCGGGAGAACTTCCGCGAGACGGACTTGGCGCATTTGACCGCTGTCAGCGGCGCGAATATCACCATTCTGCTCGGGGCCGTGGTGGTTTCGATGCGAACCCTGACCGTCGACCCGCGCGTGGGAGCCGTGGCGGCCGGAATCGCCCTGCTGCTCTTCGTGATTCTGGCCCGGCCCTCGCCGAGCGTCCTCCGGGCGGCCGTCATGGGCGCGGTCGCGCTGCTGGCCCTGTGCACCGGGCGGCGCAAACAGGCGCTACCCGCGCTGTGCACCGCGATCATCGCGCTGCTGGCGTGGTCGCCACGATTGGCGGTGGACGCCGGGTTCGCGCTCTCGGTCCTCGCCACGGCCGGGCTCATAGTGCTCGCGCCCGGATGGTCGGATCGGCTTCGCGCGCACGGCTGGTGGCGGGTGCCCGCCGACGCGTTCGCGGTGGCGGCCGCCGCGTTCGTGGTCACCACACCCGTTGTCATCGCCATCACCGGGCATCTGAGCCTGGTGGCCATCGTGGTCAATGTGCTGGTGGAACCGGTGATCGCGCCGATCACTGTATTGGGAGCGATCGGGGCGCTGCTGGCCTGCGGCTGGGCCCCGCTCGGGGAGTTGGTGCTGTATTGCACCGCACCACCGCTCTGGTGGCTGCTCACCGTCGCCGATCACGCCGCCGCGCTCGGCGCCTCGATCACACTCCCCACCGGAGTCCGTTCCGGGGTGATCGCCGCGGTGCTGTGCGTTCTCGTCATCGCGGGATCGCGTACGCGACTCGGCGCGGGGTGACGGGTGCCGGGGTTGTCGGGGCGGGCTCGTAGGATCGAGCGCGTGAGCCAACGACCCGCACCCCTGCATCTCGTGCTCGGCGATGAAGAACTGCTGATCGAGCGGGCGGTGTCGGCGATTACCGCGCAGGCCCGGGCCGCCTCGTCCCAGCCGGACTCGATGCCGGTGGATCGGCTGCGGGCGGGCGATGCCAGCGCCCCGGAGTTGGCCGAGCTGCTGAGCCCCTCCCTGTTCGCCGAGGATCGGGTGATCGTGCTCGAGGCCGCCGCCGAGGCGGGTAAGGATGCGGTCGCGGTGCTCACCGATGCCGCCTCCGCACCGCCCGAAGGCGTGGTGCTGGTGGTGCTGCACGCCGGCGGCGGGCGCGCCAAGGCACTCGCACCGGCGCTGCAGAAGATGGGCGCGGTGGTGCATCCGGCCGCCAAACTCACCAAGGCCGGTGAGCGAATTGAGTTCGTGCGCAATGAGTTCCGCGCCGCGAACGTCCGCGTCTCGGCGGACGTGGTGCAGGCCCTGATCGAGTCGATCGGCTCCGATCTGCGCGAATTGGCCGCCGCCAGTTCACAATTGGTGGCCGATACCGGTGGCAAGATCGATATCGCCGCGGTGCACCGCTACTACTCCGGCAAGGCCGAGGTGACCGGCTTCGACGTCGCCGATCTGGCCGTCTCCGGCGACCGCCCCGCCGCCATGGAGGCGCTGCGCTGGGCCACCGACCGCGGTGTCCCCGCAGTGCTGCTCGCCGATGCCCTCGCCGATTCGGTGCACACCATCGCCCGCGTCGGCTCCGCGGGCCGCGGCGACCCGTTCAAACTCGCGGGCGATCTCGGCATGCCGCCGTGGAAGGTGAAGAAGGCCCAGGCCCAGGCCCGCGGCTGGAACGGCGCGTCCATCGGCGCGGCCCTCAAGATCGTCGCGGGCCTGAACGCCGATGTCAAAGGCGGTGCGGCGGATACCAATTACGCGCTCGAACACGCCCTCGCGCGCATCCTCGACCTCCGCGAATCCGTCTGAGCGGCGCAGCGAATCGGCCTGAGCGGTGCAGCGAGTCCGTCTGAGCGGTGCGGCGAGTCGGCCTGAGCGGTGCGGCGGACACCAATTACGCGCTCGAACACGCCCTCGCCCGAATTCTGGACCTCCGCGAATCCGCCTGAACGGCACCGGTTCCCGCATCGGTCGCGCTTGAGGATGGACCGGCCTCAGGGTCGCCCGTCGTCATCCGGCATGGGGTCGCCCGTCGTCATCCGGCATGGGGTCGCCCGTCGTCATCCGGCATGGGGTCGCCCGTCGTTATCGCAGCATGTTATTGGCGGGGATCCACACCGCGAAAGCCAGACCGGGCCGTGTGGATTCCGGCCGAAAGCTCGCCGGAATGACGGGTAGCGCTTTGCTGTATCGGGTCCGATCTGACCGCTCTACGGTGTCCAGGTGATCTGACCGCCCTCGAACTGCTGCGCCTTGCCGTCCTTGTAATCGAATTCATCACTGGTCGGGTACCCGTAGCGCCCGTTCTCCGAGCCGTTGCGCACCCACTCGTCGCGAATCGCGCCCCAGATGGTCCGGGTTCCGCCCTTCTGCGAGGTGTAGATCGCCCCACCCTCGAACATCTGGTAGCGCCCGTCACCCTTGTTGGTCTTGGCCTCATCGGAGATGGGGAACCCCAGCGGGCTGTTCTCCCACCCGGCCGCCGCGTACTTGTCGCGAATGGCGCCGCTCACGACATGGGTGCCGGATCCGATGGACCAGTAGATCGACCCGCCCTGGAAGTGCTGGAAGCGTCCCGGCTTCCCGGTCGCGCCCTCATCGGTGGTCGGGAACTTCAACGCCCCGGCCTCCGCGCCCATCGCGCGCCACTTCTCGCGGATGGCCCCGCCGATGGCGTGCGCGTCGGTCGCGGGTGTCCAGTAGATGGAGACGTTATTGGCGAATTCCTGCTTCTTGCCCCCGCCCGCGGCATCGCTCTCGGGTCCGGTCGGATCACCGAAGAATCCGGGCCCACCCGCTTGGTCGTACTCGACCTCGATCGCCCCGCCCACATCGAACGGTCCGATCGGCCGGGCGGCAGCCGTGCCAACCCCGCCGATCACCGCGAGCGTGACCGCGCCGGCGGCCACCGCCACACGGATCAAGGACGAATTCGTACGACGTAGCGGTGTCAAGAGATCTCCCAACGCAGGTGGTGAACAACGTCCCCCGACGTTCGAACGGGCCCCCGGCCCAATGGCAGCCATCTTGCAGGGAACCGCGCGACTCAGCAAGTCCCCAGGGCTGATACAACAAGAACCACCGTGGTCATCGTGGCCACGGTGGCTGTTCCAAGCATGAAGTTCGGTATGTCTACCGGGGTTGTCAGCCGAGCTTGTTGAAGGCCAGCGACAGCGCGGACTTCTTGTTGGCGGCCTGGTTGGCGTGGATGACGCCCTTCGAGGCGGCCTTGTCCAGGCTCTTGCTCGCCGACTGCAGCAGCTCGATCGCCTTGTCCTTCTCGCCCGCGGCAGCGGCCTCGCGGAACTTGCGGATCGAGGTGCGCAGCGCGGACTTGACCGACTGGTTGCGCTGACGCGCAAGCTCGTTGGTGCGGATCCGCTTCATCTGGGACTTGATGTTTGCCACGCTTGTTTCCTCGTGTTCCTTCGTGTGGTGGTTTATGCGGGAAGCAAAGTTCTTCGGGCGCACTATGCAGCCTGTAGCGCAGCACCGACGGTCGAGGTTACCAGGCAACGCTTCGGGGTATGAAATCGACCCCGCTCGCAATCCCCCCGATACGAGAAATTTATCCCGGTCCAACTGCGTGTTGCTCCTGCGTGATGGACTATTTTTGCATGACCCCCGCCGCAGCCGCACGAGCGGCCGCGGCCGCTCCCGAACCGAACGGCCGCGCCGAGATCGACGGTGCGCACACCGGAGTCTTCGCCGGATACCGTCCAGGGCGCTATGCGCAGGCTTACGACGAGATGTTCGATCCCGCGAGCCGGCCGCGCGCCCCGTACCGGGGCATTTTCGCCGCCCTGGCCGCCATCGACGCATCGGACCTGGCGGCCCGGGCCGAGGCGCTGGCCCGCGCGTTCGTGGATCAGGGCATCACCTTCTCGCTCTCGGGCCAGGAGCGGCCATTCCCGCTGGACCTGGTGCCCCGGGTAATAGCCGCCACGGAGTGGACCAAACTCGAGCGCGGCATCAAACAGCGGGTGCGCGCGCTCGAGGCGTTCCTCGCCGATGTCTACGGTGAACAGACGATTCTGCGCGACCGGGTCATCCCCAAACGCCTGGTCACCTCCTGCGCGCATTTCCATCGCGAGGCCACCGGATTGATTCCGCCCAATGGCGTTCGCATTCATGTCGCCGGTATCGATCTGATTCGCGATGAGCACGGCGACTTCCGGGTGCTCGAGGACAATCTGCGCTCACCGTCCGGTGTCTCGTATGTGATGGAGAACCGCCGCACCATGGCGCGCGTCTTCCCGGACCTGTTCGCCTCGCATCGGGTGCGCGCGGTCGGCGACTATCCGAGCAATCTGCTGCGCGCCCTGCGCGCGGCCGCCGCGCCCAATGAGGCGGATCCCACCGTGGTAGTGCTCACCCCGGGTGTGTACAACTCCGCCTACTTCGAACATTCGCTGCTGGCCCGGCAGATGGGCGTGGAACTGGTGGAGGGCCGGGACCTGTTCTGCCGGGACAGTTCCGTCTATATGCGCACCACGGCGGGCGAGCGGCAGGTGGATGTCATCTACCGCCGTATCGACGACACCTTCCTGGACCCCATGCAGTTCCGCCCGGACTCCATGATCGGTATCGCCGGAATCCTGAACGCGGCCCGCGCGGGCACGGTGGTGCTGGCCAATGCCGTCGGCAATGGCGTCGGCGACGACAAGCTGGTCTACACCTATGTGCCCGCCTTCATCGAGTACTACCTGGGTGAGAAACCCGTTCTGCCCAATGTGGATTCGTACCGCTGCTGGGAACCCGACGAGCGCGACGAGGTGCTCGATCGGGTGGCCGAGCTGGTGGTCAAACCGGTGGAGGGCTCCGGCGGCTACGGCATCGTCATCGGCCCGGATGCCACCCAGAAGGAGTTGGACGCGGTGCGCCGCAAGGTGCGCGCCGATCCGCGCGGCTGGATCGCCCAGCCCGTCGTCCAATTGTCCACTGTGCCAAGCAAAATCGGCCCGTGCTTGGCACCCCGACATGTTGATCTCCGCCCCTTCGCCGTCAATGACGGCGACGACATCTGGGTGCTGCCGGGTGGTTTGACCCGGGTCGCACTCCCCGAGGGCTCCCTGGTCGTCAACTCCAGCCAGGGCGGTGGCAGTAAGGACACCTGGGTGCTGGCTCCGAGAACCTCTGTGGCCGAGCGGGAACTGTCCGGTGATCAGTTGGTCGGCGAAATGGCCCTTCCCGGTGAACGCGATCAGTCGCCGGAATCCCTGCCCGTACGGGCGAATCAACAACAGCAATAACAGTCGCTCCATCGGTTCCAACCTGAAGTTCGTGGCCCGCCCGGTTCTGGAGTGACGGAGCGGGGGAGCGGAGGCGGGAAGCGGCGGGACGGGCCACGAAAGCCGCAGCGCAGCGGAGGCGGATCAGATATAGCTAGGCGGTTGAATTATGTTGGCGCGCAATGCCGGATCTTTATTCTGGATCGGCCGTTATATAGAACGCGCCGAGTACACGGCGCGTATTCTCGATGTCGCGGTACATCAATTACTCGAAGACGCCACGGTGGACCCGGATCGAACCTCCCGAGTCCTGTTGCGGGTCTTGAGTATTGATCCACCGGAGGAGGAGCTCGATGTCTGGTCGGTGACCGAGCGCGTCGCCTTCGGCCGTGATCGCGACGGCTCGATAGTCGATTCCGTCGGTCGTGCACGCGAAAATGCCAGGGGCGCAAGAGAAGTCGCCTCCACTGAAATGTGGGAATGTCTCAATGCCACCTATAATGGACTCGCCGCCGCCGAACGCGCCGCACGCGCGCTCGGGCCGCACGAGTTCTGTCACTACATCACCGATCGGGCCGCCATGTTCGCCGGGCTATCAGATTCCACAATGAGCCGGGACGACGGTTACCGTTTTCTGCTGCTGGGCCGATCCATAGAACGCGTCGATATGACTGTGCGCCTATTGCTTTCACGTGCGGGTGATCGCACCTCTTCCCCGGCCTGGGTGACGGTATTGCGCTCGGCCGGAGCTCACGACCCCTATTTGCGAACGCATCGTGGCGTTCTCGATGCCAATCAAATAGCCCAATTCATCCTGCTGGACCGGCTTTTCCCGCGTTCGGTATTCCATTCCCTGAAGGTGGCCGAAACCTGCCTACAGGAACTGGATCAACGCCCCAACAGTCGTTTCGCCGCCCGGCAGGAGGCGCATCGACTATTGGGCCGGGCGCGGAGCGAACTCGAATACCTACCCGCCTCGGTCCTGCTCGAGGATCTCCCCAGCCGCCTGCTCTGGCTTCAGGAAACCTGCCACGAGGTCGGAGAAGCCGTGGCGTCGCAGTACTTCCACGCCGAATCCTGGGTCGCCTGGACCGGTTTGCACGGCCGCAACGGTACGAGGGTCGAGGAGCCGGCATGAACGGGTCGGGCACGAAGGAGGCAGCCCGCGTAACCACGCGGTGCCCCCGTTCATGCCGGAAAGGACACGGTATGAGCGGGTTGGGCGCGAAGGAGGCAGCCCGCGTAACCACGCAGTGCGCCCGTTCATGCCGGAAAGGACACGGTATGAACGGGTTGGGCACGAAGGAGGCAGCCCGCGTAAAGACGCGGTGCGCCCGTTCATGCCGGAAAGGACACAGCATGAGCGCGTTGGGCACGTACCCCCGGGGCGCGGCATGAGCTGGAGAATGCGAGTGGTGCACACCACCGGGTATGTCTATGACACGCCGGTGTCCCGCTCGTTCAACGAGGCGCGGTTGACTCCGCGCGCCGACAGCAGGCAGAACGTCATCCTCAATCGGGTCGAGACGGTGCCCTCCACCCGCTCCTTTCGCTACGTCGACTACTGGGGCACCATCGTGACGGCCTTCGACCTGCATGCCCCGCATACCGAATTGGAGGTCACCAGCGCATCGGTGGTGGAGACCGAACCTTTCGCCGGACCCGCCGAGGAACTGTCCTGGGAGGAGTTACGCGCCGAAGAGGTCATCGACTGCTTCGACGAATTGCTCACGCCCACCGCGTATGTCCCGCGCGAACGCAGACTCGCCCCGGTCGCCCGGCAGCTCGCGCGCGGCGTCCCACCCGCCAAAGCCGTTGTGCGCGGAGCCGAGTGGGTGCATCGCGAAATGAACTATCTACCCGGAACCACCGATGTGCACACCTCCGCGGTCGAGGCGTTCGCCGAAAGGCAGGGCGTCTGCCAGGATTACGCGCACCTGACCCTGCTGTTGCTGCGCACCATGGGAATTCCCAGTCGCTACGTCTCCGGCTATCTGCACCCCGACCCCGCCGCCGAGGTGGGACGCACCGTCGCCGGACAGATGCACGCCTGGGTGGAGGCCTGGACCGGCCAGTGGTGGGGCTACGACCCGACCAACAATATCCCCGTCACCGAGCAACATGTCTCGGTCGGAGTTGGCCGTGATTACGCGGATGTGCCCCCGTTGAAAGGTATCTTCAGCGGAAGCGGGTCGACTGATTTGGAAGTGGAAGTGGAGATCACTCGACTCGCGTGACGCGTGATGCAGCAGAACGCAGGTGCTCTCCCTTCAGGGCGGGTCGATCCGGGAAGGTGGCTGATGTCTCCCACAGCGCAGGAAGTAACCGAGGAAATCGCCGATTTCGAACCGATCGCACTGGGCAGGAAACTGTTCGCGGAGGCGTTGGGCACCTTCGTACTGGTGCTCGGCGGCGTGGGTACCGCAGTGCTAGCGGGTAATCGGGTCGGTGCGCTCGGTGTGGCGCTGGCCTTCGGCCTCACGCTGATGTTCCTGGTGTACGCGATAGGCCCGATCTCGGGCTGCCATGTGAATCCGGCGGTCACGGTGGGTCAGCTACTGCTGGGCCGGATTTCGATCGCGGTCGCCGGACTGTACTGGGTGGTGCAGATCATCGGAGGTCTGCTCGCCGGCACCGTGATCTACGCGATCGCCAAGAACCTGCCGTCCTATGACCGCGCCAAGGATGGTCTGGGCGCGAACGGCTGGGGTGCGCACAGCCCGTCCAGAGTCGAACTCGCCGGGATCACCATCAATGGCTACGGGCTGGCGGCGGCGATCACCGTCGAGGTCGTATTGACCGCGCTGCTGGTGTTCGTGGTGCTGGCCTCCACCGATCAGCTCTCGGATGTGCCGTTGGCGGGTCTGTCGATCGGTGGCACGCTGTCCGTCATCTACTTGATCTCGATCCCGGTGGACAACACCTCGGTGAACCCGGCGCGCAGTATCGCGGTGGCATTTTTCCAGGATGGTGCGCCCGCGCAGCTGTGGGTCTTCATCGTCTTCCCACTCGTCGGCGGTGTGCTGGGTGCTCTGGTCTACGGGCTCCTGTTCGGCCGGTCGCGAAACATGTTGAGCTGACAGCTTTTCGAGATCACCGGGCCCCTGTCTCGCGGAGCGGGGCTCGGGGCCGTGGCGAGAGGTGGTGCCGGTCCCCCGAGTCCGTCGAGGGGCCGACAGGTTGGGTCTGCCGTTGTGGGGGTGGCGGTTATGCACGGGGGTCAGCGGTTGCGGACGAGTACCGCGTATTGGGCGGCGGCGCGTTGGCGGACGGTCTTCTCGTCCTGGGCGGTGATGACCGCCCAGTAGCGGCCGTCGGAGACATAGCAGCGGTAGCGGGTTTCGCGATGGTTGTCATCGGCGTCCTTCGCCCGGAAACAAGCGGAGCCGGGGACTCCCACGGGGGCGGAGGCCGGAATATCGCCATTCGCAGCCGTTTTGGCCAGGACACGGGCGTACATGGTGGCCACATGATTCTCATCCGGTAGCCGCAGCAGCCACCAATTACCGGCGAAGGCGGCGCGTTCGACGTCATCGTGATTGGTCTCACCGGTGGCCGGGCCGCGCCCGAACAGGTGGGATAGCGCGCGCGGCCCGTAGACGACACCGGTGCCATTGGCGAAGGCGAACCAGGTCGTATCCACCGGGGTCGCGCCGAGCGGATCCGCCGCCGGGTACGGCCATTTCCCGGGATCGGGATGCAGGAGTCGGCGCAGCATCCCGTCGCTGTCGAATGGCATGGCGGACAGCTTGTCCGATGCTGTCGGCGTGAATCCGTCCAGGAGCGGAAGCTCCGCGGTGATGGCGGCCGCGGTGCGCGCGGCCAGCGCGACGGTATCCGGAACTCGATCGGCCACATACACCACCACGACGTACGACTGATGCGCGATGGCGGTGACCAGCACCGGTGACCGCGGTCGCGAAACGGCGTACGCGTCGGCGAATCCCGGGATGTCGACGCGGCGGGTATCCGGGCTGAGGGCGGCGGCCGCGGCGGTGATCCGCCCGGCCACCAGCCGCGCGGTCGGGTCCTCACGGAAGCTCAGTACGGTCAGGCGCAGCACCTTGGACTCGCCGATCTTCGGCCCGCGGGCGTTCGGATCATCGGTGCCGTTGACGGCGTAACCGGCGATCATGCCGAGCTCGGCGATGGGTTCGAGCGCGATCTCCGGTGCGAGCACGGCGGCGCGACCGGCGGTCGGCAACAGTGCCGAACCGCCGTAGACCAGATCCTTGTCGAAATCGGTCGGTTTGATCACCGCCTCGCCCAGGCGCACGGATTCCAGGACCCGCCCGTAGGTGTCATTGTCATTGGCGGGCGCGGCACTCTGTTCGGTGGGCAGCTCGCCCACGTCGAGTCCGGACAGATCCGGTGCGGCCGGGTGCGGGCTGCCCGGTACGACATCACCGCCGCAGCCGCTGAGCAGGCCGGCCAGCAGGGTCAGGCTCGCCGCGATGGTCGCCGCGCGCCGTAGCGCCCGCCGCGTGTGTTCGTTCGTCACAACCTGGTCCTCGCTAGATCGGGGCGTTGGGCCACCACTGGTCGTAGAGTTCGCGACCGGAGTTCGCGCCGGTGATCCGCAGTTTGCAGAAGCTACGCGCGGCGTCGTCGAAGTGGATTTTCAACTGGCCCCGGGCTTGTCCGTCGGTCTCGAAGGTCGTCCACTCCGCCGCCCCGGTGCCGGATGTGCGCGACCAGGCTGCATTGCCGAGTGATTTATCGGTGATCTCCAGCGCGGGCATGGCCGAGCGGTTCGTATTGCAGGTCGCCCAGAGGCTGATATCGCCGTTCGTGCAGACCAGCACCGGCTGATCCAGGGCCTCGTCGATGGACACCGCCTTGCTCGCATTATCGGAGGCGGTGCAGCGCAGGTTCTGATACCCGCGACCCGAAGGCGTCGACGGCAGCAGTGCGGGAAAGGCATCGGCGATGAAACCGAAAGCGTGCCAGGGAGATCCGGCGACGGTGGTCGAGGTACCGGTGGCGGTAGCGGCATCGGAACCGGAGGTATGGGTGGCCACCAGGACGACAGCGGCGACCGCTACCACCGCTGTCACCGCTGCGATCAACACCACCGCACGCCCGCGCCCGACCCGGCCGCGCCCGCTTGCCCTGCTGTACCCGCTTGCGCTGCCACGTCCGCTTGCGCCGTCACGTCCGCTCGCGCCGTCACGTCCGCTTGCGCCGCGCCGCCGATCCCGGCCCGGAATCCATCCGCGCCGCAACGGTGCGTTCGGCACCAAAAGCGCCCCGGCCGCCGCCTCCGCCAGCTCGCCGCAACTGCGGTAGCGACCTGCCGGATCGATCGACATGGCCCGTGCCACAACGGAATCGAGCGCCCGGGGCAGCGCCGGCTCGATGACACTGGGTGCGGGGCGGGGCGCGGTCAAATGCGCGTGCATGACCGCGGCGACGGTGTCCCGGGGGAAGGGCGCCGCACCGGTCAGCAACTGGTAGAGCGTGCCGCCGAGCGCGTACACATCGGTGCGCTCATCGAGGGCACCGCCGCTGATCTGTTCGGGTGCGGCGAACGCCAGCGTCGCGAGTACCTGACCCACCGCCGTCAGCCCACCGGATTCCGTTGTCGCACGCGCGATTCCGAAATCGGCGACCAGCACCCGATCCGTCCCGTCCGCCCCGCCGGGCGCGATGAGGATATTGGCGGGCTTCACATCCCGATGCAGCAGCCCGGCGCGATGCGCCGCGTCCAGTCCCCGCGCCGCCCCGGTCACAATGGCCACCGCGCGTTCGGCGGGTAGTCCTCGTTCCTGCTCCTTCAACAGCTTCGCCGCGTCATAGCCGTCGACGAATTGCATGGCGATCCACAGCATGTCGTCATCGCTGCCGCAGTCGTAGATGGCGACGATATTCGGATGATCGAGCCGCCCCGCCAATTCGGCCTCACGGAGGAAGCGCGCCCGGAACTCCTCGTCCGCCCCGTGCGACAGGATCTTCAGCGCGTCATAGCGTGGCAGTCGCGGATGCCGGGCGAGGTACACGCTGCCCATTCCACCGCTGCCGATACGTCGTTCGATGCGATATCCGGCGACCAGGGCACCCGGCCCGAGTGTGCGCACTCGCGGCCCTACCTGTTCCGCACGAGTAGCGCGTACTGTGCCGCGGCACGCTGGTGAACGGTCTTCTCATCGGTCGCGTTCACCACCGCCACATAGCGGCCGTCCCGAACGACGCAGTAGTAGACCGGCACAATTCCTTCTCGCCGAAGGCATTTGGTATCGGGCACGGCCGGATCCGCCATCGGTGACTGGTTGCGGCCGTAGCTGGATTCCTCGGCCGCCAGGCGGCGGGCACTGGGCGCATCGCGCAGCCGGATCATCCAATTGCGGTCGATCATGGCAATGCTCTCGATGGCGTCGGCGGGTATTCCGGCGCTTTGGGCGGCCCCGGGAATGGCATGTGCGGCACCGGTGTGGCCGAACACCACCCCGCTCGATTCGACGTAGATGCCTTCGCCCGCCGCGTTCTCCGTTTGCAGCTTGCTGATGTACGGATAGGACCACTCGCCGCGCGTGGTGGGCACCATGCGGCGCAGCATGTTGTCCGAATCCAGGTGCAGATTCGCCATTTCCGCGACCGGGGTCGGCGCGAAGCGGTCCAGTCTCGGCACCTGCACCGAGAGTGCCTTGGTGGCCAGTGTGCTCAGTTCGCCCAGATCCGGATTCGGATAGGTGACGAAGATGGTGACGACGAATGGTCCGTGCGCCAGGATTATGCCGAGGGTCGGTACGGTGGGACGCCAATGGCCGTGTGCCGCAGGATATTCCGGCAGGGTAACCGCGACATTGTCCGGGCTCACCGCGAAATCGGCCGCCTCGATCTCGGTGGCCGCGCTGCGGGCCGCCGCATCATCGGGCAATCGCAGTGCGGTAATCCGCAGCGACCATGGGCGATTGAAGGTCGGACAGTTGGCCGGTGGGCAGCCGACCACCGAATATCCCGCCAGCATCCCGTATTTGGTGAGAATCGGGCTGGCCACATCGGCGAGAATGCCGGTGGTATCGGCCGCGCGCGGTATCGGTGCGGGCGCGCGCGGGCTCAGTGACGCGTCGACCTCCCGTGGATCGGCCACCGCCTCGGACATGCGCGCCGATTCGATGAGCCGACTGTAGCGTTCCTTGTCATTGCGTGGCTCGCTGAGCGTCTCCGCACCGAACTCGCCGAAGTCCAAGTCGCTCAACGAGATATCGGCCGAGACCGGTGTTCCGGGCACCGTGCGCGCGCCCCACGACAGCACCGCCACCAGGATTGCGACGACGAGGCAGGACAGCGCGGCGAATATTCGGCGGCCCGGGCTGAGGGCCGCGAATCTAGATCGGAGCATCGGGCCACCAGGTGTCGAGGATGTCCTGTCCAGAGACGGTCGAGCTGAACAACTCCATCACACAGAAGCTGCGCCCCGGATCATCGAAATTAATGCGCACATTGCCCTGGCGATGACCGTTGACCTGGTTGTCGCCCCACATGATTCGGCCGGTGCTGTTACCGCGCGTCCACTGCCGCTCACCCGATGCGGTGATCTCCCAGGTCTTATCCGGCCAGGTCAAACGGCTGGTCATACAGTCCAGCCAGATCATGTCAACGGGATCGCCGTCGGCGCTGCACTCGAGCCAGACCAAAGGCCGACGTACATCCAGGGGCACCACATGGCTGGATTGATCGTGGGCTTCACACCACAGTCCGCGGAATCCGCTGCTCGTCGGCGAATGCGGGAGCAGCTTGGGGAAGGCGGCGACGGCGAATCCCACCGTACCCCAGGGGCCGGAATCATCGGCGATCGGAGCGGGGGAAGCCGTTGGGGGAGAGGTGCTTTCGGAGCCGTCCCGGCTGATCACGAAGACCGTGGCGGTGATCGCCAGCGCCAGCGCGACCAGGGTGATCGCGGTCGACAGCAGCCGTTTGCCGCCGGTGCGGGCGCGCGGAACCTCCGCGACCTGCTCGCCCCGCAGCGCCGCGGCGGCCGCGGCTGCCAGTTCGCCGCAATTCTGATAGCGCTGATCCGGCTCCTTCGCCATCGCCCGCGCGATCACCCGGTCGAGGTATTGCGGCAGTGCGGGATTGGCGATGCTCGGTAGCGGCGGCGGCTCCGCCAGATGCGCCTGCATCACCGCCGCCGCCGAGGTGTAGGGGAAAGGTGTCGAGCCGGTGAGCAATTGGTACAGCGTCGCACCGAGGGCGTAGACATCGACGCGATGATCGAGGGGTTCACCGCGCAGCTGCTCGGGTGCGGCGTACGCGACCGTCGCCAATACCTCTCCGGCCACCGTGAGCTCGGTGGATTCGCCTATGGCGCGGGCGATTCCGAAATCGGTGACCAGTACCCGATCCGGTCCGTCCGGGCTGGGCGAGACCAGGATATTGGCGGGTTTCACATCCCGATGCAGCATTCCCGCCGCATGCGCGGCATCGAGTCCGCGCGCCGCCTCGGTGACGATATGCACCGCGCGCTCGACGGGAAGGCCCAGTGGGAACTTGCGCAGCAGTTCGGCGGAGTCCGAGCCCTGTACGTATTGCATTGCGATCCAGAGGGATTCGCCCTCCATACCGCGGTCCAGGATCGCGACCACGTTCGGATGCGCCAGCCGCGCGGCGAGTTCGGCCTCGCGCAGGAAGCGCGCCCGGAACTCGGCATCGGAACTGCTTGTCTCCGAGAGCACCTTGAGCGCGATCTGCCGGGGGAGTCGCGGATGGCGCGCCAGATATACCGAACCCATACCGCCCGCGCCGAGCTTGCGTTCGATCCGAAAGCCCGCGAACATTTCACCCGCCCGCACGGGGAGAGTCTCGGGCTATTACTCGGATCCGTCAATACACTCGGATAAATATTGGTTAGTACCAGTGGTATTCGGCGCACAGCCGATGCGCGACCAGGTCGAATGTCTTGCGCGGCACGATCGCGCCCTCGCGGCGGATACCACCCTCCGGCACATCGAGCACCCGATCCAGCCGCACCCAGCTCGGCCGTCCGGCGTGATCCCACGCCCCCGGCCCGATCCCGACCCAATTGTCGTGATGCGCGTGATCCTCATTGGAGGAGAGCATCAACCCCAGCAGCGTGCCGCGCTCCCGGCCCACCACCAGCACCGGCCGATCCTTCCCATTGCTCGGATCCTCCTCATACGGCACCCAGGTCCATACGATCTCCCCCGGATCCGCCCGCCCGTCCAACTGCGGGCTGTACACGATCTGCCGCGCCCGCTCCCGCGACGGCACCCCCGCCGAGGAGGTCGGCCGCACCGTCGGCGCACTCGGCTTCCGCGCCACCGCCCGCCCCCGCGCCAACGACTGCGCCACCCGCCCGATCAACTTCGGACCCTGCTGCTTCACCAGCTGCGACCCCTGCTCCTTGGCCACGAGCCCCAACTGCTTCCCCAGCGCATTCCACCTGCCTGCCATGCGGGCAGCTTAACGGCGTCAGCCCAGCTTCTCATCCGCACCGATTTCCCCAGCCCCAAAGAACATTCACCCCATGGTGCGGCCCGCCCCCGGTTCTGGACTGAGTGGAACGTTGGAGCGAAGC